>MWCO01000059.1 GCA_002070115.1 Deltaproteobacteria bacterium ADurb.Bin207 | reverse complement strand
TAATCCAATTATTACATATATTGTCGATTACAACGTAATCTGGCGCTTGTTCCTCTCCCGTTTGCGAAATCTACGCTGAGCAGAGCCGGGCAGCGTGCCATCGGTACACGCAGCTCGTAGTGTGTGCTCAGCACCCATTGTCGCAAGGCAACGCGGGGCAGGACTCGGTCCACCAGGTTTGCTGCGGTCTGACTTGCGCGCCTCGCGCCGCACGACGGGCACACGCCGCGAAGCTTGCACGAGAAAGCCACGAGCATCGATGCCTCGCAGCTTCGGCAGTGGGCACGCGTAAAGCCCCAAGCCAAGATCCCGCAGCGCAAGTACTTCTGGAACTCTTGGGCGACGTGCCGTGGCAGCGGTCGCATGTACGCTTCGCTTGCCACCGCAAGGAACGTCTCGAGTCAAGTTCGCACGACCCCAACCAGTACGGAGTTCTCGGGCTGGGCTACTGGCAACCATGTTGTATCATTATGGTTATGGTGAATTCCAAACCGCCCCACGAAGTGGAAACGTCGCTCTATAAGCTCGTTTTTCACCCAATCAGCGACGAAGAGCCCAGTTCCGTATTTGCGGATGCTGCTCAGGATGTCTCCCGCGATGCGACCGAGCTATGCATCGTTGGGCCTTATCTCGGGGGAGCCGTGCTGCTCCCCCTCGTGGAAGGTCGAAAGTTTCGCCTTATAACCGATCTCGAAGCATGCTTTGGGGCGGGTGTCGATGAAGCGGTTCTCTCGTTGCTGTCCGATCACTTGGATTCCATCAAGAACAAAGCGGGTGTGCATGCCAAACTTGTATGTAGTTCCAAGGCGGCGCTCTTCGGGTCGGCCAACTTCACTCGACAAGGCTTCGCGAGTCGGGATGAACTCGGCTGTTTGATTCGAGATCCCCAGTTGCTCCTCATCGTTCAGCAATGGTTCGAAGACCTGTGGCTCACATCGGATGCAGTGGATGAAAAAGCCCTGTCGTCAGTGGCGAAGCAGGTGAAAGAACGTGCAGTCGCTCGCCAAGAACTCGGGATAGCAACTGAAAACCCGCCCGACGCGTTGGCTCACGGAACCTGGGATGGATGACCCGCCTTCCTCACCTCTCCGACAATGCCCAACAAGAGCGGACGGATCAAGGACAATGCTGGTGGTTTGGCGTAAATAACGGGAAACACGGACATATTCGGCTGATGGACATCCGGCCCTTTATGCTTGGTCAAGAGCCAGAATTTGCATGGCCCATCGGAAACAGCAAGCCGAAAGGCCTGTATACACACATGAAAGAAGGTGACCGTGTATTGTTTTGGACCGGCCACGGGGATGAACCCGAATGGGGCTTCATCGGAACCGCCACGATCAGCGCCCTACACCACGATAGGATCATTTTCGGTAGAGCCAGAAGGTTTTCAACCGCCTTGACCCCCTATCCGAAAAAGTACCCACATGAAACCGACGTCATTCGCAGCTTGGAACGCATCTTCGGACGCGATTATCCGCCGTTGGGCGACGTCATGCGAGCCGTATTCGGAACCCGCAGACGACACCCAATCACCGTCCATCCGATTGGTGAAAACGCCTTCGAAGAAGTGATGAAGCTTGCTCAGGCACCCCCAAACGCCCGGTAGTTCCGCTCTCCTCGAATCTTCCGTCCTCGGCTCTTCATTCAACCTCGCATGCGTTGACGAACGAGTTCCAGAAGGTCCGCGAGGCTGTACTTCCTTTTTGCAGCACTTTGAAAATACTGCCACTCAACCGGTCGAGATCGGCCTGAGATAGATCGAGTACAGTGACGATCACGACAGGAATGGAACGCCATTCAGGTCTTGTTTGCATCGCTTCCACGACCGAAAACCCATCGCCCTCAGGCATCATCAAGTTGAGCAGCATCAACCCAGGCGTCCAGTTTTCGAGGGACTCGAGGGTTGCGCGACCATTATCCGCTTTCGAGACTTGCCAACCTTCTTTTACGAGGATTTTTTGAGCGTTTGTCGCCTCGGCTCATCATTATCGACCACGAGAACGTGGGCAGGACGGTCCTTGCTGCGATGACAACATAGAGTGCGCAGCAGCGCTTTGGCGTCGAAAGGCTTGATAATATAGTCCGCGGCACCGAGCGCAAATCCCAGGTCTCGCTCCGCGTGCATGGATACGAGAACGACAGGAATATGCCGATAGACAAATCGATCAGCTTTCGCAAGTCAAGACAAGTTCCGGGTCACGTCGCGGGGGCGGCGAAAAGGCAATCACCAGGACCGGCTTCGGACAAAGGACCCTGTCCGTCTACGAGGGGCGCGCAAAAATCTCCAGGCCTGATCGCCCACGGAGGGTGAGAACGCGTTGACACATGCGTGGCTCAGTTCCACCATGCGCGCTGATGTATGTATCCATTCTCGAGGAGATTGTCATCATCCTCGGCCTGTCGATGGTCGTGCTGCTTCTCGGCTCCCGCGCACGAATCCCACCCATCGTGGGTTTTTTGATCACCGGAGTCGTCGCTGGTCCTCACGGACTCGGACTCGTCGAAGCATCGGCCCACGTCGAGGTGTTGGCTGAAATCGGCGTCGTCTTGCTGATGTTCACCATCGGCCTCGAGTTTTCGTTCAAAAGCCTCGCTCGCATCAAAAAGACCGTCCTGCTCGGGGGAACCACACAAGTGCTCGTAACCCTCGGACTCGGCATGTTGGTCGCCGTCCTCATGGGGTGGAAAGCGCAATCCTCCGCTTTCGTTGGCGCGCTCGTCGCCTTGAGTTCCACAGCCATCGTCTTGAAGCTGTTGCAAGACCGCGCTCAGGTTGAAACCCCGCACGGTCAGGCATCTCTCGGCATCCTGATTTTTCAGGACATATCCATCCTGCCGATGATGCTCGCCATCCCACTTCTCGCCGGAACCAAAGAATCCTCCGACCCGCCAGCATGGATGATCGGCAAGTTCCTCGCCCTCATCATCGGACTCATCGTATCCGCAAAATGGCTGCTTCCAAAAATCTTCGAGCAAATCGTTCGAACGCGTAACTCACAACTTTTTTTGGTAAGCGTCATCGCAATCTGTTTTGCCGTCGCCACGGGCGCGTCCATGGCTGGGTTATCCCTTTCTCTTGGCGCGTTTCTCGCCGGATTGGTCTTATCCGAATCCGATTACAGCCACCAAGCCTTGGGCAATATCCTTCCGTTTCGCGATGTGTTCACCAGCCTATTTTTCGTGTCCATCGGTATGTTGATGGACGTGCATTATCTTGCCGCTCACCCCATTTTGGTGGCGAGCATCGGGCTTGGCGTCATTCTGGGCAAAACGCTCGTGGCCGGAGGAGCAACACTTCTCTTGGGCCTACCGATGCGCACGGCGGTTTTCGTGGGCCTTGGCCTCGCCCAAGTCGGTGAATTTTCCTTCGTACTCGCCAAGTCAGGACTCGATCGTAAGCTCATCGATCAGAACGGCTATCAACTCTTTCTCGAAGTATCGATTCTCACCATGGTGACGACTCCCGCGTGCCTGGGTCTTGCTCCGAAAGTCGCCTCCTGGATCGATCATCTGCCCCTTTCCCCTCGCCTCAAAGGAATTCCCGAAACCAAAGAGATCATACCCCTGCAAGACCATCTCATCATCGTGGGTTTTGGTCCAAGCGGACGACACCTGGCCCGCGCCGCGCGCGTCAGCAATATCCCGTATGCCGTCGTGGAAATGAATCCGGACACGGTTCGCATCGAGCGAGAAAAAGGTGAGCCCATCACGTTTGGCGATGCTTCCCAGCAAGCCGTGCTCGAACACGTTGGCATCCACCATGCTCGCATCTTGGTGGTCGTGATTTCGGATGCAGCGGCTGCCGGTCGCGCGGTCGAAGTGGCGCGACGTATCAACCCCGGTATCCATATCGTAACGCGCACTCGCTTCATTACCGAAGTGGAGTCCTTGCACGCCATTGGAGCCAATGAAGTGATTCCCGAGGACCTCGAATCATCGGTGGAGATTTTCACTCGTGTGCTCACACACTATTTGGTTCCGCGGGATCGCATCGACCAACTCGCTGCCGACATTCGCGCGGGAGGATACGAAAAACTCCGTTCCCCATCCGTTTCTTCCGAAACTTTACAGTCCTGCAAAGTGCCTATCCCCGACGTGCAAGTATCGGCTTGCTCGGTGGCCGAAGGCTCGGAGCTGGCGGGTCGGACGTTGGCGCAACTCGATCTTCGCAATCGCCATGGGGCAACGTTGCTTGCCATTCGACGCGACGATCAAACCATTGCCAATCCAAAGGGATCGACACGAATCGAAGCGAAAGACACGTTACTCGTGCTTACCACGGCAGGAAAAGCCGGGCATATATCGCGAGTTTGCGCGGGTTTCCCCCAGGAGCAAGCCGTCCAGCCAGACCCGCCATCGCATGGTTCATCGTGATGGACTTCCCAGCCGCCTCGGCCGAAGCGTCGTGCAGCGTCATCCCACCATGGCTTCAGGTTACTGCTGATATTTTTGATACGCTGCGTGGCCGCGCCACGAAAGACACCAAGGGCCACCGAAGATGAACATCACTTCGATGCATGATTTTTTGCTCTGGCTCGACTTGGTGGCCTTCATTTTCTTTCTGCTCGCCCTGCTGAGCATCCCAAGCGTCCTTGTGCAACGAACCGGTCGCCCCTTGGCCGCCCTGGCCTGGATCCTTACCATGGTCGCTTTCCCTCCCGTGGGAATGATCCTCTGGTGGGCGTTTGGACGGCGACATCTCAAACGACAACGCCGTCGCCGTCGAGCCTCAACTGGAGAAATTGCTGATAAAATTCAAACGGTTATAAGTGGCGCGGCCGCACCTGCCTATCGTGCGATTCCGCTGCTCCCCCTTCGGCGCCTCTCGGAAGAGTATCGGCAAGGCGTCTTTGCACCGGTTGGTGGCAACGAAGTCCAATTGCTGGTTGATGCAGCCCAAGCCTATCCCGCCATGCTCGATGCCATCGAGGCGGCGCAACACCACATCCATCTGCTTTTTTATATTTGGAATCACGACGACACGGGTCGCCATTTTCTGAGGCTATTGGAGCGAAAAGCCAGACAAGGCGTCGAGGTTCGCTTGCTGTGCGATGCCATTGGTTCCTGGGGGATGACCCCACGGGCTGCCAAAGAGTTGATCGCGGCCAAGGGGCAGGTAGCGCGCTTTTTACCACCAGGGCTTACGGCCGGCGTGCCGACGCTCAATTTCAGAAATCACCGAAAAATTCTTGTTGTCGATGGTAAGGTCGGATTCACGGGCGGAATCAATGTGGGAGATGAATATGCGGGCGCATGGAAAGACTTGGCCCTTCAGGTAAGAGGGCCAGCCGTCCTGCAACTCCAAGAAGTATTCGCTGATGATTGGTTCTTTTCGACAGGAGAAGACCTGGCGGATTTGGAGCACTTCGGTCCTCACAGACCATGGAAGGGACAAGCCACTTGTCAACTCGTCGCCAGTGGACCTGATTGCCGATACGAACAAATGCAAGACGTGCTGTTCATGGCAATCAATGAAGCCAAAGAACGAGTGTTCATCGTTTCGCCGTACTTCATCCCCAATCCCCCAATCCTCGCGGCTTTGCGTAGTGCTTCGCTTCGAGGCATCGATGTCCGCATCATGGTTCCCGGTCGCAGTGACGTTCGAATCAGTCGATGGGCATCCCGATCCTTTTATTCGGACCTTTTGGACGTTGGTATCAGACTGTTCGAGTACATGCCGGGAATCCTTCATGCCAAAGCAGTCCTTTTCGATAGGGAGCTATCCCTCGTGGGAAGCGCCAACATCAACAATCGGAGCTTTCGACTCAACTTCGAAGCCAGCATGGTGGTGGGAGACCCCACGCTCAACCACGCCATCGCCTCCTTGTTCGAATCCGATATGGCTCAATCGAACGAGATCCATCTCGATGAAGTGCTGCAACGACCATGGCGCACGAAAGTCCTCGATGGGGCAGCGCATCTGTTGAGCCCCATTCTCTAGCGTTTCCGATGATTTCCCCTGTTCGAGTGACGGGCGGCGATGTACGGGCGTTAGCGGAAAAACCTCCTTGGGACTTTGCTCCGGTGCCTACGTCACGGCTGCGCCAACACCACGCGGAGGCACTCCCCCATCGGCTACGAAAGCTCCCGCCGAGGCGGATTTAAGAGTCAACTCGCCGTCATGGTGGTATAGTCAAACGTTCCGCCAGGAGCGGGTAAGCTCGCCTCACGCCAGAACCAGGCGCGATACGAGTTCGAAGCCGTGAAACGAGTGGTCTGAATGCAGTCTAGCTGGTGTCTCCGCAACAGCGTGCGCCCCACACGTCGGGTGCCCGAAGATGTTTTCGGGAACGTGAGGTGACTTATGCGACGAAGCCTTGGGTTGGCGATTCTGCTTCCGTTTGGTGTGGCTCTGATGGGCTGCGGCGAGGACTCCAGTGAATCTGGAGGGGACCTGGTGGGAGGCTCGGGCGGGAACCCCTCTGACGCGAGCATAACCGACGCCTTTGAGGCGAGCACAACTGACGCCTCTGACGCGAGCTCAACCGACGCCTCTGACGCGAGCCCAACCGACTCGAACACAACAGACACACTCGACTCGAACACAACAGACACATCTGACTCGAGCACGGAATCGGACGCGTGTGAGGATTCACAGGAGGGCTTCCCCGTTTATCCCGGGACGTTCTGTGTAGGCATTGACCCGCAGACGGGAAAGCCAAGTTCTGCGGTCGATTCCCCGGGATGTGAAAAACGCTGGCTGCCTGATCCTATTCTTCATGAGCAAAAGTGCGGAGCCGGCACCCCCTTTGTGTTGCTTCGCTCTTCCGATGTGGCGGCGATGAGGCCTTTCATCCTTACGCCGGGCCTCAAGGCGAACGACAAGCTAGGGATTCGCACAGCAGCCGAAGCCTTTAATGAGGTTTTTCGTGAGGCGGGTTTGCTACCTGAGGGAGAATTGCTAGAGATTTTGGATTCGGTGGCCGACAAAAATACGGTCGCTGCGTATCGGGCCCAGGGGCGACCGTTCATCAGTTTGGGGGCCACGAGCGTGTTGCAAGATGCTGCGAATCATGACCTTACCGCGAGCGAAAAAACAAGTGCAATATCGCTTCCTTACGATGGCTGGCGGGTGATTTCCCGCAATGGGAATCTGTACATTTTTGGTCGGGATGTGGGGTATACCTCGGGGGAACGAACGTCACGAAACGGCTTTAGTCGAGGGACCGCAAACGGTGTCTATGACTTTCTGGAAGAGTGTGTGGGGGCTCGTTGGCTTTTGCCTGGCTCGATTGGCTTGGACGTTCCCAAAGCCAACGAGATTGCCATTGGCGCTATCGACTACACGGGGACTCACCGTTTTGCAGCGCGCGTCCTGTCCAGTGTGACCACCGATGAGGATATTGATCAAACCGCCATCATTGAAAAATGGCGAGCGGCATTACGTCAAGACGGACCTGTCAAGATAGGGGCAAACCATGCGTGGTGGCAGGTCATCAATCGAGGTTATGATAAGAACGACGATGGAATCCAGTCCGGGCCTTTTAATCATCACCATGTCGACGGGCCCAACAATGACAATGTCAAGAGCGATGCCGTGAAAAGTGCCTACAAGGCTCATCCGGGGTGGTTTGCTCTCGTCTGCGATGAGAATGGCAATAACTGTATCCGCAAAGAACCAACGACCAATCACGATAAATTAGAAAGCACCCATCCAGAGGTTCAGCAGTTTTTTGCGGATCAAGCCAATGTGGAGTGCAACGATCTCAAACCCTTTTCACTTTCGCCAAGCGACGGGAGCAAAACCTTCAGCATGAGCCCGGAAAGCAACGCGTTTTTGGGAGAGGTGCCCAAGGGCCATCTGCTCAGCGGTCGAACGCTGCGTACTCCGCTCGTTCTTGACTGGTATGAACAGGTGATCGCGCGAGCGGATACGACGTGTGAGGTTGTTCCAGGAAAGCCGCTCATGTTCTCTGGGTTCCTTTATTCAGAGTATCGTTTCCCACCCCTTGGATGGAAAAGCACGGGAGCGTATGCTCCCAAAGCCTTATCGGCCAGTTTTGTCCCGTTCTATGTGGAAAACGGTGGGTATTCGATGCTTCGGCCTGATGTGCGTAAGGTCATGGTTTACAACCTTTGCGGTTGGGAGAGCCTCATTCCCAGTCTATCGTCCAGTGACCCCCGCACCCAAGAGTATCGCGGAATGGAGAATAAGGAATGGTATTACTATGGGAACAACTTCCAGCTCTTTATGGGTGCAAAGAGCGAGGTTGGGGGCAAGGATCGCAGTTATGCAGGTTCGTCGGGGATGGTTACCCCCGTGGCCACGGATGCGATTGATTTCTTATTTGCGTTGCTGCTCGAGACAGGTGTTTCTGGAATCGACCATATCTATGGGGCTCGCTCCTTTAGCAATGCTGGTCTTTCCAACTATGTCATTGCTCGAAAGATGATTGAGCCGGAACGACCCGCTTTGGATATCCGCGATGAGTGGATTGAACGAGCTTATGGCTCCGCCGCGGCGGGTATGAAGGCGTTTTATGATCAGCTTATTGTTGATTACAGTACCTATTACAACGATCCGGCTTGGCAGAGCAATGATGACCAGGATGAAAACATCGATGACCCCGTGGAAGACGAGAATGAAACGGGAACCAAGGGGCCAGTACAAGCTGGGGTGATAAACTGCGACCTTTTGCATGAACTCGTGAATAAGTACCCTCAGTGGGAAAACCTGTTTCTTTCTGCAGCGGCTCAGCTTTCGCCCGAGGAGCAAGCGGGAAAGCAAGGGCAAAGGCTCAGCCTCCTTCGAATGAATCTTCAGGTATTGGCTTGGCGTCTCCACCAGGTGGACGATGCTTTTACGGCGCAGCTTGCCCATGACGATGCCACGGTGGATGACTTGTTGAGTGGACGCTTTGAGCACGATCGGCCCATCGAGGAACGCTTGGCCACCAGCTTTGAGCTTTTCCCTGAACTCACCAATACGTTCCAGAATGATCGCAACTTTAAATGGGATGAGTTGCCCAATCGGCTTCCCCCGATCGCTTTGGTGTCCAGTGTTGGCTCAAACAAGGGGGTTCTTCCCGCACCCTTGAGCAGCGATAAAACTGTGCTCATTTATTTCAATCGACCTGCCACTGTGGTTTTCGAAGTCTCCAATGAAATGAAACAAAGCCCTCACATGGCGACCTATGAGGTACACGATAAAACTGGGCTGCGAGTGGGCCGGGGATTGCTCTACGCTGGGGCGAAGATCGAACTGAACGGTGCGCGGGCCGATGCCTTTACGATAACATTTACCTTGAGAAAAGGCACAAATTTCAAGGTAGATAGCTCAAATAATGCTTATGTGGGTGATTATAAGGTCGCAACCAATGAGCTACGATTGCTCGATCATGCAGACCAGGCAGTGGGGGTATTGTATCCCCATACGCGACTTCAATTGACCGAAAACCAAGGTCGAGTAAGCATTCGCATGGCGAATCCAAAAGATACCTTGGGTGCGAATAAGTTCATCTGCCGCTAGAGATTGATGCACTGTAGTGGATAAAAGGCTGTTTAACCGGATAGCTGAACTTTCGTACCGGAGCCACGCTTGCTCCCGTTCTGCTTGCCAAACCACTGGGTCACTTCATATACAATGTTCGGTGTCGCCGCTACGGTTGCGTCTGTGCTAGGATGAGAAATTCCCTTGGCCGTTATTTCCGGAGTCCCATGAAATACTCGACCTTTTCGCCTATCCTTGGAACGCTTCTGCTTGCGCTTGGCCTTGGTTCCTGCGGCGACTCGGGGTCAAGCGACAACCATGGCTCAGCCGGTGCCGGTGGCACCGCAAACGGAGGCGCGGCGGGAAGCGGTGGCACGCCCGAAGGGGGTATAGAAGACGGTGCAAACCCCACAAACGCCTGCGGTGACGATCCAAACGGCGCCGCCCCCCTGGTCCTCGGCGGCCCAGGGGCTTCCGGTCTCACTATCGTCATCCCTGCGGATGCATCCTCTCAGCTCAAGCGTGCTGCCACGGAGTTGCGTGACGACATCGAGCTTGCGACAGGAACAACGTTGGAGATCGTGCGGGATGATGCTGCCTCCGCACCCGCAGGCAACATCATCAGTCTGGGTGCCACGAAACAAGCGCAAGCTGCCGGATTTTCAGCTAAAAACCTCGAATTCGACGCCTTTCGCATCGTGCGAAAAGACAACGATCTATTCATCTATGGTCAGGATGACCTCGAAGACCCGCTCGTCGTCCAAAGCTTCGGGACGGTCAACGGAGTACACGTTTTTCTTGAAAGCTGCCTCGATGTTCGCTGGCTTCTGCCTGGTCCGACCTATAAGGACGTCCCCGAGCGAAAGACATTTGAGATAGGTGCCATCGACAAGATCGTCACACCCAGATTCAAAAACCGGGTCATCCACGAATTTATCATCGACGGTTTTGTCTATAACCACTTTTATGATTGGACGCGGCAACTTCGCTTTCACGGCGAGAACCCCAGGTTTACGGTAGGCTCCCACTCTTGGGGAAGGATCGCAGGCGCTCACGTGTTGCCAGATGAGTCTCATCCGAATTCACGACTTGCCGGCGTTGACTTGCCGGTAAGCGAAATGTCCTGTGATGAGTTGAATAAAGAACGGAGCTTCTCCGCGTCCCTTGCATACATTCATAGTCGCAAGCCAGAATGGTTTGCCATGATTTCGCCTTCCAAACCCACGGTTGAGGAACAGCGCGAACTCCCCTCGAACCTCGATTACTTCAAGCTGGAAACCACGAATGAGGAAGTCGTTCAGGTATTTGCCGATCTCACGGTTCGCACGTGGCAATGTACGGAGGATAAATATAAGGCCCAGGCCATCTCCCTTTCGCCTTCCGACGGTGCCTCCTTCAGCCTAAGCCCGGAATCCAAGGCCTATATTGCACCTCCTTACGATGCCGAACTGCTCGAAGGTTGGGACAATCACACGCCCCTCATTCTCAAGTGGTATCGAGACGTTTCCCAAAAAGTGCTGGAAAAAGAACCCACCATCCAAATGGCGGGAATGCTCTACGGGTTTTACGCTTTTCCCCCCCCGTCGCCGAAAGACATCTTGCCTGATCCAGCGAACTTTTCAGTGGTCTATGTGGACCGGGCCCAGTCCTACTCTCACTTATTTGAACAAACGAGCAAGCTCATCGACTTGATGGCAAATGGTTGGACCGGCATCACCAAACGAGGGTGGGCTTGGGGGTATCCAACCCGTTTCCTCGGTTTGGCGCCCACCGCAGGAACAGAAAGCAAGTTCACCAAGCCAGCCGCTACGAGCAATATCCTTACGCCTTCCGGTGTCGATATCCTCGGAAGACTCGTCAAAAACCATGCGAAGATGGATCTCGATGGAATCGTGTACAAAGGTGAATCGGCCTTTGCAAACACCGGACTTCAAACCTATTTGACCGGGCGACTTCTTTGGGATCCCACCCTCGACGCAGAAGTTGAACGGGTCGACTGGACTCGTCGCATGTTCGGAGAGGATACGGCGGTATTCATTCGAATCATCGACGATCGAGTCACCGAATGGTTCCGAAGTTGCCTAATAGCCAACGGCTCGGCATGGCCCGCGGAGCTTTCAGCCCTCCAATGCCTGTACGTACCAAACTTCCCCGAGTTGGAAGACCTGGTCCTGCAAGCGCAAGCACAGTCGCGCACCGCCATCCAACAAGAGCGCTTTCAAATGTTTTTGGCCAACGTCACCATCATGAGATGGCGTTTTGACAAAGCAGGTCTCACCAAGAACATTGCTCCTACAAAACTCGATACGAGCGACGATAACATCGACGCCATCTTCGCGGTCGATGATCCCAATATCAGTCGTTACATGGGCTACCCAGCAGGCGGTGGATACCGTGACACACACGTATACCACGCAGAATTCGTAGAAGACGGTGTCATCGACGTTCGGGAATCTGCAGGGTATTGGGCAAATTCCGTGCTCATCATCCCGAGGCAGGATGGCGAGATCACGATCGACGTCGACCGTGCGGAACAAAACGGACTGTTCACGGTCGGATATGGCCTTTTCGAAATCGCCAATCCTGAGCCATCGGGGTTGCACAAATTGGTGCCGCCCACATTGCTTCGAAAAGGGCGTTCCATCAAATTCGATGGGAAAAAGGGTAGCTATTACGTGCTATCGCTTGGCTACTCGCAGGATAACCCCTTCAAAATAACCATCAATAACGCACGTGCGTTCAAATATGCAGCTTACGATGGACGCTTTGCAACGCGAACCCTTCGTGTCAATGGTCCGAGCGAGGCACCGCTCATCATCTATCACGATCCGGCCCAAACCGAAGACTTCACAATGACAGACGACGCCGACAACATGCGGGTGAGCCTCTCGTACGAGCCGTGAAAAACCTGAAAGATCCCCTCATTTTTCCTTACCAACAACAACGTGAACGTGGACCCCGGAACCTTGAGTTTGACCTCGTCATGAACCTGAACGATTCTGGCCGAGTGGTGATGGGGACGACTTTCCGGCAGTCGCCAACAAGGGAAATACTCCTGGAAAAATGAGGGGATGGCTCAGGCTCGCGTCAGCCCCTGGCACGCGGGCAGGCCGAGATAGACCGTTTTCGAGAAAGGACAATAGGCACCACAAGCACCCAGACACGCAAGCGCGTGACTCGGTCCCCTCGGAACGGTCGGCAGCGCTTTTTCTGTCAGAACTGCCTCCAGACCAGCGTCTTGCTGATCAAGGAGGTAGAAACATGGCAGCCGATACCAGGATTGACGTCGCCGTTACCCACCACTTTGCCACCCGAGCCGCCCAACGCGGCCTCTCGCCTCGTCTTTTACACTTCATTCTCTCCTATGGAACGGAATTCCCCGCCCATGGCGCCGTCAGCTTCACCGTCCGTGCGCGCGATCTCCCCGACGACCTGCGGGACCTGCCAGAGGTCGAACTCGCCAAAGATTGGATTGTAGTAATGGCCGAAAACACCCTGATCACCTGCTATCATCGCCCTCGGGCGTCTGCTTTTCTCCGGCGCAAAAATAAGCTTCCCTCGTGGGCGCGACCGTGCCGCACCGATGCGTTACGCTCATGAGCCCCACGAATCCCCGGGTGCCGCGCGAACTCGAAGCAGCTCTTTTCCATCTCTGGCTTTGTTCCGATGGCGCCCAAGGAACGAGGCTGACCCACCAAAGCCCCGCCGTGGCATACATGCTACCATACCAGGGCTTTCAAACACGTCGCAACCACGGCTGATGGAGTACCCGAATGGATAGGAATCCCCCGAACCTCGAAATTCCCGTGTTTGTAGCCACGTCTGCGCAGCACGTCCCCGCCCAATGCGTTCGATTCGTCAGCGTGGATGGATCCGTTCCGGGAGCGGCCGTAACCTGGGACCACCATCTGACGGGAGAGGAGATCAACCTCGATGCCATGCCCGCCCGATTCGATCTGACAGGTTTCGACGGGGTGGGGACTACGCTCGCGGATACCGATGCCGTGGCCAGCGTGGTAGCGGTGCTTTTTGGCGGTAAGGCGAACCTGCCTGTCGCGATGCTCGACCTGCTTTCCTCCGCCTCGTATTTTTGCGACCATCTGATCCCTCACCCGCGCCTCCCTGCGGAAGTCAATGAACGAGGTCGAGGGGTGCATGCGCATATCACATGGAGTCTTCATTCGAGACCGGATGCGTTTGGAGCCGTGTGTCGACAGCTCGCCACCTTGATTTTCGAAGGCAAAGAACTGCCGTCGGACACCACACGGCATGACGCGCAGCGGGCGCTTGCTCGTGCCCTCGATGCCGAGGGACGAATCTGGCAGGTGGGCAAGGTCGGTCTGGTGGATTTGCGAGGGCGAGAGCCTGTCGATCCCGAAGCCTTGTACGAACGGGTGAGTTGTCCCGTATCCGTGCTGCTATCAGAACATCCGCAGGGGGGACTTCGCTATACGGTAGGCGTGAACCCGCTGTGCAAGGACCGACCGACGTCGCTGCATCGGGCGCTCGAACTTCTTGCGATCGCCGAGCATGCCTGCGGGGCACCATCGCTTTCCCCGGTTCCCAAGCCAGGTTCGGAAAACTGGGGTGGTCGGGCCACGGTTTTCGGTTCGCCCTGGAACTACGGGTCGCGGCTCTCGGTGGAGGAGGTGATCCGCTGGGTAACAGAGGGGATAGAGAAGCCCACCGGTTGAAGAGCAAAAGACAAGGCGCATCGGGCCGTGACCGCAGTCGCGAACCCCTGTGGCGGGAAAAAATGATTTAAATGTGTAATTTCAAATGGTTATATGTGTTGTGGGAGGCGATGCGCTATCGGCTTTTTGATGCTGACCTGGTGCATCCATGTTGCCAGACCCAAAAGTCGTCCATCTTATCAAAGTAGCTCGTCTTTTTCTGCAACGGGCCGAAACCGATCCTTGTGCAAGACACGCCGTGAGAAAACGAAGCCGATGGTCGAGCCAAAGGCTGGAATAGCCACGAGTGCAAGAAAAACGCTTGCAATATCGCTTGATTCTCATCAACCGGGGGCTACCTGTTCTTTCTGCGCGCTTTTCGGATGGCCTTGCGTTTGTTCTTTTTTGCCTTGTCTGACGCTTTGGAAGCGGATGACTGGCGGCCTAAAGCCGGAACAGAGGGCGAAAAATTCGCTGTTCCGTTTTGGACGGCCGCAAACCAGGCATTGATCCCTTCCTCGGACTGCATGTCGAAGCCGGCCTCGGCTCCTGCCATGAGGAACGACTTGGCGATGCCGAAGTTGCTGCTGTCCGACAGGGCTGCTTCGAGTCTTTCGCTGGCGTCCCCTTCAAGCACTTTCAGACAAGCGTCGGCCTGTTTGAGGCCGTACTCCCTTTTCAGAAAGGCGTAGAACGCCCGGGTCACTTCGATGAGCCACGGCGCGTACGAGGCCTCGATGCTAAACTTGCGTGGAATGATGTCGAATAGCACGGTGTGCAGATCGTCGGCTTGCAGCGTGGCAATGGTATGTCCCAGGTAATCGGCGGCCATATCCATGACGATTTGGCAGGCGGAAATATCTTCGATCGGCTCCGCCTCGGGAGAATCGGCAAAAAGCCGTACCAACTCTTCTTCGAGGTCTGCACGGGACTCGTAGTCGAGTTCATCACCAACGACGGTGAGGGATGCCAGTTTTTGGAGAATACCCTGGGGCGAATCGAATTTCACGGGCACGAACACGATGGGAGTGCTCATCGTGATTTCGATCTCGCCTGCGGGGGTCGTGACAGTCGACGTGCGAACGAGGGGCTCTTCATCTTTCCATGCTTTTCGCAACGTTTTTTTGTCGGCCAGCATCAGGGTCAGCGCTTGGGCGATGGTGTCGGTGATGGTGACTTCCCGGCTCGTGAGGGGCCGGGAAACATAGTCTTCATCGACTGCGCCCAGCATGGGATAGGCTTGTGAACTGGCGACTTCCCATTGGTGGTCGGAGATTTCTTTTTGCATCGCGGGATCGAGTTTTGCGCGACGTTCATAGCCAAAAAAGATGTGGGGTGCTGTTTTTGAGGGTGGACCCAGCTCGGCGTGCTGTCCCGTTTCGAGGAAAGACTCAAAGTCTTCGATGCTCGAGAACAATACGAGTCCCATGTGTTGGCCGGCCTGTCCGATCACGGATAACACCCAGTCGCGCACGTCGAGCTGTTCGATGGTCACCGAGAAAAGGGTTTGATCGTCGGGGACGATTTTCCACGGTTTGACCCGGTACAGCATCGCCGCGGTCTTGAATAACGACTCCATGGCTTGCGGTGTGACACCCGACGTCAGGTACGAAGGCTCGATATCATTGAATTTGTTCATGTTTTCGAATAACAACTGGAACATGTCGTCCAGGCCGGGCGTTGGCGCGCATACTATCTCGATATCGGGATGCCCCGCGCGTAGCACCTCGGCCAGCTCCGGTGATGACACCTGCACCCGCGTGGGGCGATGAAGCTCGCCAAACATTGGCATTTCGATGGCCTGTTGTAGGCTCTCGCTCGCTCCCACGATGACTTCGTTGGGCTTGCCTACGAGCGTGCCAACAATCTCACCGGTGTTACTGACCCAGAGCAAAATCTCCGGTCGAAAGGACTCGCCCGCGTCGAAGACATAATCGGGCATGAGGGTGATGCCGCCGAACCATTCGACTTCGGGAGCTTTCTTGGAGTCCTTTGCACGAGAGCGCTGGCCGGGGGGATTCATTGCTATTTCCTCGATGGATAGGCGTTGGCGATTGGGATGGGACGATGCCATGCCACTGGCGACTGTCTTCGAGGGCAGGTTCGAAGGTGTGGAAAGCGACGAAATAGGTCTTGTACGGGCCTTCGATCATCTTCTTTCACACCTCTGAACCGAGCCGTGGATTGCACTTATCGAAACGCTACTCCGCTCTTCGAGGGGGCGCAATGCCGTTGTATTTGCTTTGTTTGACCTTCAGTCGCCGAAATCGGACTCCCAAGGGCGGCCGCTCCGGCGAACCCATCGAGCATGCTGCGCTCACCGGATGGGAGACAGGCGCGAAGGGCTGTACTACAACGCGTTCTGTCATGCATGCTCTCCTTTCGCTTCTCATCAATATTTTTCGCTTGATTATTCTTCCCTGGCTGGTTTTCAAGCGTTGGCGAGGCATCCCAAAGGGGATGTGGGTCACGCTCGTGGCCGATGGTTCCGTTCGTCCCATCGGTCCGGCCCGGCGTTTCTGGGAGGCTCCTGACCGGTCCGTGGATTTGCACGCGGTGCATCGTGCCGCGGCGTTGGCGTCCAGGGATAAAAGGATTACGGGGCTTTTCGTGGAACTTCGCGGTTTCCAAGGGGGAAGCGCTTCGGCCCTCGCCCTTCGAAACGCGCTTTTTGCGTGGAAAGCCGCGGGAAAGTCCGTGGTGGTCCATCTGCCTCAGGGAGGCGGGACCAGGCCCTTGATGGCAGCGTCGGCTGCCGACCGCATCGTTGCCTCTCCAGGCAGCGAGATCGCCCCCATGGGTTTTGCCATCGAGGCGCCGTATGTCAAAGGCGCTCTGGCCCACCTAGGTCTTTCCGCGGAAGTCATGGCCCAGGGGCGCTATAAAACCGCGGGAGAGTTTTTGGTCGACGATACCATGAGCGCGCCGCAACAAGAGCAAGTCAACCGATTGCTCGACGTGACCTGGGAATCTCTCCTCCGAACCTTGTCGGAAGGTCGTTCGGTCACCTCCGAGCAGGCAAAACAATGGGTCGATAACGGGCCCTGGCTTGCTTCGGAGGCCAAGGAATTGGGGATCATCGATGAAACCCTGGACATGGAAGACCTGCTGCACGAACTGGGAACGCAAGAGGATATTCCGCCGGCCCTCCCGGTGGCGCGCTACCTTCGGCACCATAAACCGCTATTTCGCCCGCTGTTTCGGCGCCCTTTCATCGCCGTAGTGCAAGTGCAGGGCACGATTGTCGGTGATTCTCCATCCCCCTGGTTGCCGGTAGCCATAGACGAGCAGATCGGCGAGGCGTTGACGATGGCTCGGCAAGACCCTCATGTGAAAGGGGTGATTTTGTTCGTGGATTCGAGGGGTGGCAGCGCCAGTGCGTCGGAACGGATTTTTCGGGAAGTCCGAAAGCTTGGCGAGCAAAAGCCGGTCGTGGCCTGTTTGGGAGATACGGCGGCCAGTGGTGGATATATGGTTGCGGCTGGTGCTCATGCCATCGTTTGCGAACCCACGACCATTACCGGTTCGATCGGCGTGGTCTCAGCCCGCGTGATCGCCGACCAACTGCTCGAGCGGGTCGGGATTCGCATGCAAACGGTGAAACGAGGCGCGCATGCGGATATGATGACCGTATCCCGAGGTTTCGAAGAAGGGGAACGGGCGAGCATGGAAAGGCTCATGAAAAAGGTTTATGAGCAATTTGTGCAAGCCGTGGCAGCGGGAAGGGGCCTGGACATCGAAAAAGTCGAGGCGCTCGCCCAGGGACGTATATGGTCTGGGGTGGATGCCGCGCAGCACGGACTCGTGGACCGATTGGGCGGCTTCGAAGATGCGCTCGAGGAGGTTCGGCATCGATTGGGGCCGGGAGGCGAGCGTCTGGAACCCGTCTGGGTGGGACCGCAACAGGGGCCGTCCTGGCTGGGATTGCTGCGGGAAAAAGGGATGCAGATGGGAGGCCTGGGGGATCTTGTTACGTTATCATCGCTGAAACAGGAAAGAGTATGGGCCTTTTGCCCCTGGCATATCGTGGATGAATGAGCAAAGACGATCGCGTTGGGATTACAAAAACTTCTTATAATTCAACATATTATGGTATTTGCGGCAACGGCATCCCCCGGCGATTCGCGGTTAATACCTTTACGGCTCAGCAGCAAAAGGGTGTCGAGGCAGCGCGGGCAAGCGATAATGGCTTTGCGAGCGAAAGACGTTTGGCGTCTTGATGTCGGGTAACCTGTAGTTGCCTAGGGCATTCACACCAACTCTCCTCTGCGTTACCCACGTAAGGCGTTTTCAGTGGCCGCCATGGGGATGGCCCATCTCTCACCTGGGATCCGGGCGATCATGGCCGTGGCTCATGCTGCCATGGGGGGCCGCGAGCCATCCCCTTACGATTTCTGGCATGAAAAGGATGCCCTCGGGCACTTGCCGTTGCCTATGATCTTGAGAGCCACGGCCCCCTGAGTCTGGACCTGAAAGCTTCGATAACCATCGGCCGAGTGGTTTTATCTTGCTTGGCGGAGACGGCGTCAAACCAGCGCGTTTTCCCATGACGAGCGATGCGTGGTATTCCGAAATCATGATTCGTTCGCCTGTGAATCCGCGGTAAATGGTGTTAGCGATAGGAAATATAAGCCAAATTGGATTAGCCGTCGAAGGCTATCCATTCTGGACGATTGGGCCAGCAGGGGAAAAGGCCATCTTCCCATTTTCCGTACGGCGAGAATCACGGAAAGGCCAAGAACCCATGGGGAGATGGGGCAGGAGATGCCGCAGGCGCCGGGGGATGGCGTTGTCAGACGAATAGGGAACAAGGAATGCAGTAGAATATCGTGTATTTGGCATGATTGTTGATAGGTTTCAGCTTTCAAGCCAAAGTAATAGAACTTGCCCATTCCCACCCAAGAAGGCGAATCTGAGGTTATCGATGAAGGCTCCCTGCTCGATGGCAAAGGTATGGAAGAGCGTAACCTTAATCTATTTGGCCGCGGCGGGGACGAGGTGTAGTTCTCCTGCTTATGGGGTGGAATCGGAGGAGCAGACCGTGGCGCAGTCGACATGGTCTTTATCCTACGATTGCACCGTAACCGAAGAGACGGGCTATACCAACGGCCAGTCGTTTCCGATTCAAGTGGTCACGGTGCAAGGTTTTCCCGTGGAGGTCAAGACGGCGGATGCGCTGTTGACGATGATGGAGGCCGCGGAAAACGCGGGCGTTCCTCTAAAAATCAACGATGCGTTTCGAACCTGGGACGAACAGGCCTATTTCTATCATTGCTATACGACCTGCAGTTGTAACAATTGTAATCCAGCCGCTCCGCCAGGATATAGCAATCACCAAAGCGGGCATGCGATTGACTTTGATATGGGAGGGGGACGGGGGGCGTGGATTTTTGCCAATGCCCCGAGTTTCGGTTGGGATAACGATGAAGGCGCCTCGGTGGGCGAGGATTGGCATTGGACCTGGTGGGGCGGTGGCTCGCCCAAGGCGTTTTGCTCGAACCAGCCTCCGTGGGGCTCGTTGGACCATGCCGACGACCAATCGATTTCGGGCTGGGCCTTCGATGAAGATGCCGGTGAAACCGCAATCGATGTGCATATCTACTTCAACGCGCCGGCAGGAAGTGATGGAGCCCATGGGGTGTCGGTACTAGCCAATGTCGAAAGAGATGACTTATGTTCGGTGGTGGGCTCCTGCAATCACGGTTTTCGGATGCACACGCCCCTGAGCCTATGCGATGGCGCAGACCATGCCGTTTACGCGTACGGAATCAACGTTCCAGCCGGAGTCAATCCCCAGTTGAACAACTCTCCCAAGACGCTCCACTGCGATGCAAAGCTTCCCGCCGGGATCGCTCGACGAATCTCCACGCCCGACATCTACGGGACATGGAAATTCTCAAGTTTTTACGACCACTTACCGATCGATGGCGCGGCTGTCGATGCCATTCCGCGCGGCGAAAACCTGCCCGACGAGCCGCTGTTGGTTCTGGGGCCCAAAAAAGACAAGGTGTATCTCGTCGACGGCGATGTGAAGCGTCATATCCCAGACCCTTGGGCGATGCTCGCCTGGCACTTCGAATGGGCTGCGGTTCAAGACGTGACCGATGTGCAGTTGGCGGCCTGGCAAGATGGCCCAAGTCTGAGAGTCCGTCCTGTCGTGGTGGAGAATTCCGAAGGCGAGCTATGGTTGATCGACGATGAAATCAAGGATACGTCATCGGCAGGAGCAGGCGGTACTGGGGGAAGCGGGGCAACGAAGGATGCGGGGCCGGAGGGCAGCGGTGGCGCGAGTGCGCAAGCCGGAAGTGGAGGGAGCAAACCATCGGAGTCGCTGAAAAACAACTGGTATGACCATGACGATGGAAGCTCGGGTTGTGCTTGTGGCTTGACGCGTTCCCCGGGCGCTGGCTGGTTATGGTCTGGCCTTTTCGGATTTGCGGTGCTGGTCGGGGCGCGTAGGAGACGAGCCTCCGGTTTCTGATGGACTGTCGCCGCGCCTTTGACTCCTCGCCATGTCGCTCGGGCGTGTCGAACTTCCCCGTGAATCGGCCACGACGACGAGAGGCCAAGGCAGCCCGTCGATGTCCATAGGACTTGCTTTTCCTTCCGTTCCAATGACAGGCTTGGGAAAACCAACCCACCTGAACGAGGCATGATCGTGGATGCTCGCTGGACCCTGTTTTTGGCTGCTACCATCGCAATGGCCTGTTCTTCGTCGCCACCGCCTCGGCCGATAGCACCGGCCCCTTCTTCGGCCGGCTCCTCATCCTCGCCGAAGCCGGTTTCGCCCGAGGTCGTTCCTGTTTCCGTTCATTATCGGATGGTCCAAGCAGGCCCTGTCGAATGGCTCGTGGACGAAGTGCTGCTGGATGCTTCCGCCTCGCGCTGCTTTCAGGCCCGTCGAAGGCAAATCGGTGGAATTACTTTCGAATCCCGCAGCGCAACACTCGATCATAGCGCGTTTTCCACGGAAGGGACTCGGATCGTCGCGCTTTGGAAAGGGGCCAAACAAGGCACCAAACCCGCGGTTGTTCTGCATGGGTTTGCCGACCATGATGAAGCGCAGAGCGCGCAGGCCGCCCTGGAATTGTCCCGTCAGCGGGCGGAAGCCGTCAAACATTGGCTCGTTCAACAGGGCATATCCGCCGATTCGCTTCGTGTCGAAGCCCATGGTTGGGATTTGAGTCCGGCGCCGCTTATGCCATCCGACGCGCTATTACCGAACCATCGTGTGGAAATATCTCATGATACGACGCCCCCGTCGGAGGCTAAGATATTGGAATCAAAGGCGATTCCTGAACAATGGCGGCAAACCTTGGGGCAACGGGTTCGGGCATTGCAGGGCAAAGAGGCCGCGCCGGGGGATTCCAAACTGGCGCCACGCATCGAATTATCCGTGCGGGACGGTGATGGTCAGACGATAGTCTCCTTTGATCTTGCCTCCTCCGATGAACAGGGCCGCGCGCTGCACCGGTATTTTCTGTCCGGTTTGGCGCATGGATGCGAATTTGGTCCTTACCTTTGACGACCTTTCGGCCATCACGCTTTCGAGTACGCGTTGGAGCCGTTGGGGAGGCGGCTTTCGAGGGATTGGCTCGCCACGGACCGGGAGAATCACGAGAATTTTGAAAGTCCAAGCGACAATTCCATCCGCCTGGCGAATCCGTGCGGGCGATGGACGGATGGATCGGTGGGCAATAGACTCGATTTCGCGGCGTCGGGGTGTTGCACGAACGGGGCGTTGGCGTTATCTTGCGCAGCCGATTTTCTGTGAATAACGTGTCTCGTATCCCCATGAAAGCCATGAGAATCCTGGCAGTATACGGAGTAGCCTTGCTGATGTTTTGGGCAGGGCCCGCCTTTGCAGACGAACTCACGGTATTTGGCGCGGGCTCCCGCTCGGCGGCCATGGCGGGTGCCGGTGCGGCCCTGCTCGACGATTCCTACGCTGCTCACGCCAATCCGGCAGGGATGACCTTGGGTCAGCCGGGCGTATCCGTGGGATTTGTGGGTGCCGCGAACCGACTGCAGGTCCGACTGGCCGATCGTCCTGCTGGTTATGACTTGCCGGACCTCGGCGCCTCGTCGCCGGCAATCCCTTCGCGCTACCGGCTCACACGACGCGAATCTGAATCCCGAGCCCCTGGTTTTTCGGGATTTACAGTGGGCGCTACCATTTCCGGGGGGATCGATTGGCTTCGCGTCGGTGTTCTTGCCTTCATCCCCACCACGGGCATCGGCAATCAAAACTCTTATTATGCCGACGAGCGTGAGCAATACTTCTCGAATACCGTGCATCAGGCGATTTACGGCGAACGTCTTTCGACCCAGCAGACGCTCATTGCCGCCGCGGTTCGTCCCATATCCTGGTTATCTGTCGGCGCTGGAATGCGTTTTGCCGTGGAAACACGGTCCGACAACCATATTTTCGTGCCGAGTCAGGCGGATAATTCGGTGCAATACATCGATATGCGCACCGAAACCGGTGTTGCCACCGCTCCGGTGGTCTCGGCGGCGACCCTTTTGCATGACGACCGTCTGCATGTATCGCTTACGTGGCGCGGAGAACTCGAGTCTTCTCTGCGCGGTGCCAACACGGTTCAAATCAATGGTTTTCAAGGGACTCCGCAATACCCCTTTCGCCAACCCATGAATATCATTGCCGATTATGCTCCCCACCAGGTCCTCCTTTCCGGCGCGTGGAAGGATGATTCCTTTGCGGCGACGCTCGATACGACTTGGAGCCAGTGGTCCGGTTACCGTGACGATACGGATAATCTGGCGGGATTTCACGATACCGTATCGGCGGCAGCAGGCGTGGAGGGGCGAGTGACGAAACGCTCGGTCGTTCGTGGCGGCCTTGGATTCCGTCCTTCCCCGGTACCGGAGCAGGTAGGAAGGACGAACTACGCCGACAATTCCATGTGGATTTTCGGTCTGGGGTTCGGCCATGAGGTCGAAATCGACGGGGCAACCTTGGATATATCGGCTTATGGGCAAGTGCATGCGGCCGTTCCCCGCTCCCACACCAAAGCTTTTTCGTCGAACGCTCCGGCCTGTGCGGAGGGGGTCACGGCGCTTTGCGATGAGATTCCCGATGATATCCGGGATCCGGTTACGGGCAAGGAGATGCCGGAGGTGCAAGGCCTACAAACCGGAAACCCTGGTTTTCCAGGATGGTCGAGTGGTGGCTGGATTGCGGTGGCGGGTATCCAGGTGTCCTGGAGGTATCGATGAAATCCTCGTTGTTTACCCTTGGTTCATGGGCGCTCCTCGCATGCCTGTGGCTTTCTGCCTGCGATCCGCCGGAGCCGCCGGCGGGGGAATATCCGGCGGTTTTTCGTGATGCCGCGGCTACTTCCGACGCCGAGGCCGCGGATTCTGGCCCGAATTCGGATTTGGTGGCCGATGGCACCTGGCTGCTTTGGCATGAGACTTCCACGTGCGTGAAGGCGCTGTCGGTCGATTTGGAGTCTGTCACCCAAACGCTGTTGCTCGTATCGCTGAGTTCGGACGTGGGCGGGGTTGTCCATCATACGTCCCGCGATTGTCTGATCGAGCAAACGCCGATCGTCGGTGTGGCGACCACCATTCCCTTGCAGGTGGTCGAGACGATACCTCCGCAGAATTACGTTGCCGTGTTGAGCGGCAGCCATGAGGGGGCGACGTATTCCACGCAGCGTATCATCGAGTTATGGGGCTTGCATCTCGACGATCCGGAATTCGAGGAATTGCCAAAAGATCCTTTAGATTCAAGAGTTTATGATCAGGATGGCGATGGGAATCCTGGTGCCACGCTCGTGTTGGGGGCCAATCAATGCTCGATGTATGTGGTGCAGCGGGCGATCGCGCAGTGGAATGGCAAGGTCGAATCGAGCATTCGGATCGCGGGCGTGGGCAACAACGCCACGACGCAGGTTGTGTTGGGGGCTACCGGTGGATTTTGCGCATCGCAATTCGACACCCGCAATCCTCCCGATTCGGCGCGATTCGTGTTGCAGCGGGTGGATGGTCGGTATGGGGCGCCGAATTTGGATACGAATGGGGATGGGCAGATAGATTGTGAGGAAGTGCGAGCTTATGGCAGTGAGCCCTTTGGTCCCCGGCAGCCGGACAACGAACGCTGCAAATCCCAGCCGTGATCGAGGATGGGGTTTGCGGGATTCAGAGGGTTCCTTCGGGAGGAACGTCGGGGGCGTTTCGTCCCAAACGCGCGAGGGCGCTTTCGTTTTCAAGCCATTTTTTGTGCTTTTCGGCGCGTAGGGACCCGTTTTGATAAAAGCAAAACTGGGTCAGAGAAGGGAACCACGAGCCCACGAGGTCTCGTAGCGCGGGGCGTCCCTGATCCCGCACCGTCGTCACCAGTCCCGAATCATGATAAATCTCGGGATATGAGGCTATTTTGACGGCACAGGCGAAAAGGGCGCCAGGGGCTGGCCACGCGGGATGGCTAGCTTCCGGGTCGATGGCGCTTTCGGCAAGATATGCCAGATGACGAGCGGCGACCTCGTCGAGCCATCGGGAGCGAACCATGGCTTCGTTGCGTGAAAAGCCTGGGGCGTGGCCGAGCCGCCACACCAAAAAGCGGTTGGCGAAATGCGATAACTCATGCACCATGATCAATCGTCCACCCCGGAAGCCGTTTTGCAAGACGATCCATCCTGGAAGGTCGTTGCCGGACAAGGGCGGGGAGCGTCGCGCAAGGCATTGAAATAAGGCACCGCTGGGGGCATGGGCGGGGCGCGCTTGCCATTGGCGTAGTGTGATCAAAAAGCGGTGATTCGATTCGTGAATACCCACCAATGTCCCTGCGTGCAAGCAGCGGGCGGCAAGTTCGGCGGCGTCACGATACGCCGGGCTAGCGTGGGTTGCCATGGACTCGAGAATGGGTCGAGCGATCGGGCTGACACGCCATGGATTGCGGAAAGAGTCTCGTTCGTCCCTTGGCATGGGACAAGGGTAGGGATTGGTAAGGCAAGGGGCAAGCTTGCGGGCAAGTGCCGGAACAAACCGAGTTGATAAGCGTTGCGGGTAGTGGATGCCGGTAGCGTCGGAAAAGGGGAAGAAAGAAGGATCTTCTTAAATATATAGTAAATTCATATTGTTGCGCGACAAACGGCGCCGCTTCGACGTCCCGAGGGTTTGAGCAAAGGCGGGAGGCTGGTTTGAGGTGGTAATGTGAGAGGGGCGGGCTCAACCCCCTATCGACTTGGGCGCGGCTGTACTAGGTTGTGGCTCGTGCCCTTCGAAGCCATTTTCGGTCAAGCCGCCGCGGTAGGAACGCTCGAGCAGATGCTGCGAGCGGGTCGGGTTCATCACGCGTTGCGTTTCGAGGGCATCGAGGGTGTGGGAAAAGAGATGGCGGCGATGGCGTTCGCGCAGGCGCTGGTCTGCACGGCGGGCAATCCCACGGGGTGCGGGGGTTGTTCCGCGTGTGAGCGAGCCGTGACGATGGGGGAGGGGGTTCCGTCGGTTCCGCTTCACCCCGACGTCATCTTTGTCGAGCGGGGATTATATCCGCCGGAAGTCCTGGGCCGGACGCGTCCCGAGGCGCAGGAGTTGTCCGTGGACCAGATTCGTACGGTCGTTCTCGAACGCGCGGCATTTCCGCCGCACGAGGGAAAAGCCCGGATCTATATCGTACGTCGTGCGGAGGAATTGAGTATTTCCGCCGCGAACGCGCTGCTCAAAACGTTGGAGGAGCCGGGGCGTAATACCTACTTCGTTTTGCTGGTTTCGCGTCCTGCGAGGCTTTTGTCCACGATTCGTTCGAGGACGTTACGTGTGCGTTTTGCGCCGTTGGGCGACGATGTGCTGCGAAAGATTCTGGCGAGCCATGGGATATCGTCGGAGGAGGTGGAGAGGGTCATTCCCTTATGTGCGGGATCTGCGACAGCGGCGCTCGAACTTGCGGATGCCCACGCCTCGGAGCAGCGAGAGGCGTTCGTACGTCAGGCGTTGGAGGCTCTTCAATCGAAGGATTCCGCGGCGGCGCTGGCGTTTGCGGATAGTCAAGGGCGAGACAAGGCAGTGGTTCGTTTGCATCTCGGCGCGCTGGCGGTGCATTTTGCGCGACAAGCTCGCGAAGCGGTCCTGCGACAAGAGCTTTCCGCCCGGCAATTTGCGCTGCGTCATGAACTGGTGTTGCAAGCGATCTCCGATGTGGAACGAAACGCCTCGCCGGTTCTTGCCATCGAAAATATGATGCTGCGCTTGCGCGCGGAGACAGGGTGATATCGTGACCCAGGGACCCAACGAGAAAAATCCAGCCGGTTCCGGTGTCGAGGAACGTCCAAAGCCAAAAAGGCGACGTCGTGGGCGTCGTTCGTCGAAAGAACGTGCGCCGCAAGGGGCAGTGGCGCCGGAACAGCCAGGAACAATGCCCTTCCGGGAGCCGAAAGAAGGCCGTGACCCGAAGGAAGGCCGGGAGCCGAAAGAAGGCCGGGAGGAAGGGAGGAGCAGGTCACGGCGACGTCGCGGAAAGGGGCGAAAGCCCGAACCATCGGGGAAGGAAGCGCTCGTCCGGGAACCGGAAAAACCAGCAAAAAAAGAGCTGGAAAGGCCATTGGGCCCTCCGGCGGCGTCGGGGCGTTTGGCGGGAGCGGAACGATCTTTCCCTACCTCGTTGCCTCGTCACGATGCGGCCGCGTTACCTCCCGCGGCGGACGGACAAGAAGCCAAAGGCAGAGATCGCCGCAACCGTCGTGCGAAGCGCGAAGAGGTTCCGTCGAAAAAAGGGCGTCTGGCGCGGCCGGAGCGGAACAAGCTGGAACAAGGGCCGATTCGTTGGAGTCAAGCGCCAGCCCCGGATCTGCCTGCGGAGCGCCCGGTTTCGGTTCTGCCGTCGGCCCCGCGTCCTCGCGAACTCGACCATCCCGTATTTCTAAGTGCGGCCGAGCCCCTCATCGACCCGGAACTGCCCGTGGACATCAAACCATGGGAGGCGCTTATCGCCGACGAACCGGAGGATGGAATTCTCTACAATACCGTTGTGGTGCGGGGCCATCGTTCCCAGCGGTCCAGGCTCTACGACGCCGCCGACAATGTATATGAGCGCGGGGAATCGGTGGCCATCGAAGCCGATGGGGGAAGTCCAGGCACGGGTGTGGTCGTTCTACCCAATCGTCGGATGTTGTACCGCGGTCGGTTGCCGCGTGTGGTTCGTCGTCTTGGGGCTTCGGATATGACTGGGGAATCTCGTGCCAAGCGAAGGGAGGCCGAAGTGTTTCGCATTGCGAGACACGCAGCTTCCAATCTTGGATTGCCGATCAAAATCATCCGAGCGCAGGCCGAACCCAGTGGAAAGATCGTGGTGGTTTTCGCTTGTGAGGAGCGTATCGATTTTCGCGATTTGTATCGTCGGATATCCGCCGCGGCGCAAGGTCGTATCGAGCTGCGGCAAATTGGCGTACGGGATGCCGCGAAAATCCTGGGCGGGATCGCTCCTTGCGGGTTGCAGCTTTGTTGTGCCTCATTTCTGAGGGATTTCGCACCAGTCAGCATCAAGATGGCCAAAGAGCAGGGCCTGGTGCTCAACCCTCAACGTGTCAGTGGGCTCTGCGGTCGCTTGCTCTGCTGTTTGAATTACGAAGATGCGTTGTATCGCACCCAGCGCAAACTCCTTCCCAAGCTTGGCAAACGGGTAGTTACCCCTTCTGGTCCGGGAAAAGTCCGCGACGTAGACGTTCTTTCGCAAACGATTCGTGTCACGCTCGATAACGGTGAAGTCATCACGGTCAAGCCTTCGGATGTGACGGCCATGTTCCCGTCATCGTCGGAGGAACGTGTGGGCTCGCGGGGGGAACACCGATTCGGGCCTGCCACACAAGCGGTCCACGATGGCGTCGAATCAGTTTTCGAGGGTCGGGATTCGAGCGATGGCGCGGAACCCGTGGATGAAACGTAGTCGTTCCGAATACATGTAACTATTTATTTTTATTCAGAATTCTTCGTCTCTGAACGTGGCTCCCTCCGCGGCGAGGTGCATCATTTCCCCGGCTTGCGTGCGGTGACCGTGAAACGTGAGGGTGGCGTGGTCCGTATGCAGGCTTCCGATGATATCGCCGGAAGCGGATTCGAACCAGGACCAGGCGCCCGTGGAGCCGACGTCGGGAGCTGTTTTGCCATGTCGTTCGATCATGACGGGGATGAGTCGTACGCGTGTGAAGATTTCTTGGTCATATTCGAGGGTGGCGGGGCCCACGCCGGCGCCGGGCAGCGAGATGGGATGCACGCGAAATGTGGTGAGTTCGGGGCGGAGTCGCAGCAAAAGAACATCGTTATCCGCGCTGCGCTCGGAAAAAAACAGCGTGGCCTCCTCGTTGCCGGCGTCTTGGATGCGAAGGGCGGCGGTCAGCCAGGTTTCGGTTTGATCGAAGAGAACGACATCGCCAAGGGAGAATCCTCCGATACCAAATCGGGGGGCCGGTGCGTTGAGCAAGGGCACCGGTGTGGGGGCAGGCAAGGCGCGTTTTCGCCGATGCCATGACCAGAGCAGGGCCGTCGCCAACACCCCAACGATCAAGGCTCCGGCCACGATTCCCACGACCACGAGGATGAGAGCGCTCATCGGAATGTATCCCGGGTTCGTTGTATCGCTATCATGACCATCAGGATATCAGCAGGTCGGGCAAACGGTGATAGAGATGATTCGACGAAGGGCAAAGACGGAGGTTGGCGGGTGGGGGAGGCAGAAAGAAACGATGAGGTGAGGCGTCATCGAAGCGAGACGGGAGCCGTCCATGGGTGAGCGTGATTCCGCGTATCGGCGCTGTGTGGTGTTGAGGGGGAGTCGGGAGCAAACTTCGCGGGAGGCGCGGCAGCTTTTGCGGAACCTCGCGGATGTGTTGTGGGTCGACTCCTCACGCGCCTTTGATTTTTCCGTTCAGCGTTGGCTTGGTCGGAGTTTGCAGGCGGTTTGTCTCGATCTTCATGACGGCTTGGATGCAGATCGTTTGGGGCGCTGTCATGGGCTGATTCGCGCGGGTGGAGCACTCGTTTTGCGAATGCCACCGAAAGGCATCACGCCAACGACCCCTTCGCTTACGGTATATCCGTTTACGGATACAGAGGTGGGCACACGGTTTTGGCGTCGGCTCGAGCGGCATCTCGACGCCCATGGACCGGAGGACGCCACTGCGTCGCTGGTGCCATGCGAGCCCTTTGCCGAGGGGACGCGCGAACAGAAGCGAGTGGTCGAGCAAATCGTTGCGCGCGTGGGACAGTCGCGTCCCTGTTGTATGGCGCTTTTGGCGGCTCGTGGACGAGGCAAGTCGGCAGCGTTGGGGATGGCGATTCGTGCGTATCGTGGTCATGGTGCGAAGCGAATCGTGGTGAGTGGACCGAGCCGGGATGCCGTGGCGGAGGTGTTGCGATTTGCCGCGCCCGATCGCGATTTCGAAGTTCCCTTCTTCGAACCGGCCGTTCTTGCCCACGGTGATGAATCGCCGGACGTCATCATGGTGGATGAGGCAGCGCAACTACCCGTTTCCCTGTTGCGTGCGATGGTGGGTCGTCATCCCGGAGCGCATTTTGTGTTTTCGACGACCACGCAGGGATACGAAGGGACGGGGCGAGGCTTTTCTTTGCGTTTTCTTCCCTGGCTGGAGGCCCAACCAAGACCGGTGCAGGTGCGAACGTTATCCGAGCCCATACGCTGGGTCGTGGATGATCCTCTCGAACGATTCATCGATCGACTATTGATTTTCGACGCTGAATTATCCTCGTTTCCGCAGTCACCGACGACGTTTCCGCAACCGTGCCGGCTCGATCGAGAGAGGCTGGCGACCCACGAGCGGCTGTTGAAGAGTTTGTTTGGGCTGCTGGTGCATGCGCATTATCGAACCACGCCGAGTGATCTGCAGCGCATGCTCGACGCGCCGAACATGGCGATTCATGCCATCGTCATCGATGATCGAGTCGTGGCGGCGACCTTGGTTGCGCAGGAAGGAAACCTCGATCCTGCGACGTGTGAAAGAATCGTTTCCGGTCGTTTTCGCATACGAGGGCACGTTCTTGCGGATACGCTCATGACGCATGGGGGCCGTGGTGAAGTGGGAGAATTTTCCATGGTGCGTAGTGTGCGCATCGCTACCCATCCGTCCATGCGTCACCGTGGGCTGGCTCGAAAACTCGTGGAGCATGTTCACGCATCGTACAGGCCGGATTTTTTCGGGACGGTTTTCGGAGCCACGCCTGAGCTTTTGCGTTTTCGACGAGCCGTGGGATATGAATTGGTTCGAGTGGGAGCTTCTTTGGGGGCGAGAACGGGCGAGCCGGCGGCGGTCATGATTCGCCCTGTGTCGTCCCGCGCGTTCGAACTGCTTCGAGCGTTGCGTCAGGATCTTGCAAGACAAATCGATATGCAACTCGAGTTGCTTCGGGCGGATGGGGATGTGGGTTTCGATGCAAGCCTGCCGTCGTGTCTTCGCGAGGGGTTGGAGGCGCCGCGGGAGCTTTCGAAACAGGCTATCAATGATGGCGTAACGCGTTATCTACACGGGCCCCAGACCTTTCAAGGAGCCGTCTATGTCATCACCCGCGCGGTGGAGCAGGCTTCGTCGGGGCTGTCGGTGTTGCCGGAAAAGCAGCGAAAGCTCATTGAATCCCGTGTGTTATGTCGAAAAGGCTGGGCGGATGCCGCAAGGGATGCGGGTTATCCTACCGTAAGCGCGGCGATGCGTGCGCTGCGTCCAGCGCTTCGTGCGCTCTTGAAGAATTCGTTGGGGGAGCGATGACGCAGGGGCACGGCTGCGGACAGTATGCGTGAGCCGTGGCTCATAGGTGGGAGAAGGGTCGACAACCCGACCCGATACCAACTTACGGCAAGATGTACTAAGCCAAAGCCCATGTCGGTCGTTGCTCATGCCTCGAGTCCGGAAAACGAGGTTCGCATCGTGGCTTTCGATGTCGATGGGACGTTGGTGGAGCATGATCGAGGCTTGGTCATCTGGCAGCTACTCAATCGGAGGTACGGTGGTTCGGCGGACATAAATGTTCAACGATATCAAGCATTTAAGTCGGGAGCGATCACCTATGCCCAATGGGTTGACCTGGATATCGCGGGATGGCAACGGCAAGGCGCCACCCGGGATCGAATCATCGAGGTGATTCGCAAAGAACTGCGTCTTGTGGCCGATGCGCGGCAGGTCACCACGGAGCTGAAGCGACGCGGCTACATGGTGGTGGTGGTATCGGGCACCCTGGACATCGTTCTCGAAACGTTATTTCCCGAGCATCCATTTCGGCATGTGTTTACGAACCGCATTCGCTTCGACGATTCGGGGGCCATCGAGGGCTGGACGGCCACGGCGTATGACATGGCGGGCAAGGCGGAAGCGTTGCGTTTGGTTTCTCGACAAACCCAGGTCCCAACGTCGGCAATCGCGTTTGTGGGTGATCATACCAATGACCTCGAAGCGTTGGCGCTCGCGGGTTGTCCCATCGCCTATGACCCGAAAGATGATGCTTTGAAAGACGTTGTGCGACACGTCTTGCCCCGCGGACAATTGCGTCGTTTACTCGATCTATTCCCCGGACCTGAGCATCCGTTGATCCTATCATGAGCAAACTACCCCACGTTTTGATGATCCACACCGGTGGAACGCTGATGATGCGTCCCGGTGACGACGATCGGATTTTGCAGCCTGACGTTTATGCGCGGGATTTGCTTGCGGAGCTTCCGGTTCTGCGATCGATAGCATCGATCGACACGCGCATCTTGTTCAACCTCGATTCTGGGGACATGCAGCCGAGCCATTGGGTGGAGATTGCGCAATGCATCCACGAGTCCTTGGATGAATACGATGGCATCGTGGTGATCACGGGCACCGATACGATGGCGTTTACGGCGAGTGCTCTTGCGTTTTTGCTGCCGGGCCTCGATCGTCCGGTGGTGTTGACGGGCGCGCAGCGTCCGCTTTTCGATTTTCGCACCGATGCGAGATCGAATTTGATCGATGCGTTTCACATTGCGACGTTACCGGTGGCGGAGGTGGGCATCGCGTTTGGGCACAAGTTTTTGCGGGGGTGTCGAAGCACGAAAACCGATGCGTGGGGATTGGATGCTTTCGATAGTCCGTTGTGCCAGCCGCTCGTGACGTTGGGATTGGGTGTGAAGATTGGATCGCATGTGTTGGCGGCTCGTGCCGCTGGCGCGTTCGATGATCGGATCGATCCGCGTGTGTTATGCCTTCGCGTGTTTCCGGGGTTGGATCCCTCGCTGATTGACGATGCGTTGAAAGCGGGGGTTCATGGGTTCGTGCTCGAGGCGTTTGGTGTGGGCAATGTTCCGGTGGCCCACGGTTCGCTGATTCCTTCCCTTGCACGCGCTTCCGAACAAGATGTACCCGTCGTCATCGTCAGCCAATGCCCGCGCGGCGGAGTCGATCTCGGACGCTACGCGGGCTCGGCCGCGGCGCTTCAAGCCGGAGCGATATCCGGAGGAGATATGACGGTCGAGGCCGCGATTACCAAGCTGATGATTCTGTTGGGGCGAGCCCCGGATACGCGTCGTCGCGCCTTCATTCTCAATGGTTTTCGTCGTGCTTTGCTCGGGGAAATGAGCGTGGACTTTCCCTATACGTGAGCGACGGCAGGCCATGAGTGGCCACTAGGGTCTAGTAGGAAGCATGGGACCGGCCCACGCGAACGGTTGCCTCTCGCCAACGTTGGATGATGTCGGGAAGGGTTCGCAGGTCGTCGAGCAACATATCGGGGTGCAATTCTCGAAGGAAGGTTTCGGACGTATAGCCAGCGGCGACGGCGATGGTTCTTGCGCCAACACTTTTTCCTGCCAAAACATCTTGCGGGCCATCGCCGACCATCACCAATTCCTTGGGGTCGACGCGCAATTGTTTGGCGATGAATCGTAAGGGATCGGGAGAAGGTTTGTTTCTTTCCAGATCTCCGCCGCCGACGACGAGGGCGAAGCGTTCGCTGGCGTGAAGGGTATCCAGAATGGCGTCGGTGATCGACCGAGGCTTATTCGTGCAAATGGCAAGCAGCATCTCGCTCAATTCTTCGAGAACATGCGTGGCGTAGGGCATCCACGTGGTTCGTTGGACGGGATATTGCTGGTAGTGACGGATGAATTCTTCGACCAGGCCATCGAGGTTGGGGTCATCGTCTTTCATTCGTGCCGCACGCGACATGAGTCGTCGTGCGCCATCGCCGATGTAGCGTTGGATTTCCTCTACGGGCAGAGGGGTACGACCGTACACCTCGAGGGCATGATTGCAGGACAATGCGAGGTCGGGACTGGTATCGAGGAGTGTGCCGTCCAGGTCGAAAACAATGACGCGGGGTGCGAGCATGTGTGAGACATACTCGCACGAACGGCTGAATTATCCAAGGGCAACTTGGCTGCGGAGGCGGAGGGGTGCAGGTGGGATAGGGGAAGGAAGGCGTGATCAGGCGGCGATGTTTGCGGACGAGTCTGCGGCGAGCACCTCGCGCAGGCGAGAACGTGCGCGATGCAAGCGTGAACGAACGGCTGATTCGGATATCCTGAATCGGTCTGCGATTTCCTGAAGACCGAGGTCTTGATGGTAATGAGCGACCACCACGGTCCGATACGATTCAGGCAAGTCTTCGAGCGCTTCTCTCACGCGGGCGTCTCGCTCGCTTGTGGCGACGTGGGTGCCGTGGTTGGCGGCCTGGGCTTCGACGAGTGCGCCGAGGTCTTCCATATCGAGACCTTCGACAAGGCGTGCCCGATGCCGACGATGGGAGCGCATCATCATGAGGGCTTCGTTGGCGGTGACGCGAAACAGCCAGGTGGAAAAACTCGAATCACCACGAAAAGAAGATATTTTGCGAATGACCTGCATCAACGTGCTTTGCAACAAGTCTTGTCGGTCTTCTTCGGAAACGGGATAACGGGTGAGTTGTCGTTCCACGTGGGGGCGAATGCGTTTGGCAAGCTCTTCCAGGGCCTTGGTATCCCCGGATTGGGCGTTGGTAATGACTGAAGAATCAGGAAGGGTAACCATGCTTGTCTCCATGCGGCTTGGGGCCGTCGTGACGCAGGGGAGATTGCAATCTCGGTGCCGATGAGTAACCACTGGTTTCCCTTGCTATTTCTGAATTCCTGGGAGATGAGAGGCGACGATGGTATCGGAGCAACACCAACCATCGTGCCTCGTGGTAACGTTCTTTTTCCTTTTCACGAATTGCCGGGTGGGGATGAAAGTCGCGCCATGAAATGGTATCGGATACCGCGTTGCGTCATGGTGGTGGGGGTCACAACCGCGTGTGGTGGGCCTGTTTCCGTGGCGACGGTGGCGGAGGAGCCAAAGGGGGTGCGGGATAGTTCCGCGCCCACGGCGACCTTGCATCCGGAGTCCGTGGATTCTGGCGTTGCAGAGCCGCTCGAACCGGTCGAAGCCGAGCCCCCTTGCCCTTCGGACATGGTTCATATCGAGCACGAATTCTGTCCGGATGTGGATAGAAAATGCCTCGTGACCGAATACAACAAACCCAATCGTCTCACCCTATGTCATCATTTCGAGCCCGGCTCCACGCGATGTAAGACCGAGCGGGTTCCCTTGTCCTTTTGCATCGACAAGTACGAGTACCCCAATCGGCAGGGGGGTCATCCTCCATGGATGGTGTCGTGGTACGATGCCCAGGCCACGTGCCGAAGCCTTGGAAAAAGGACTTGTTGGGATTGGGAATGGGTGGCCGCTTGCGAAGGTCCCGACGAAACGCCCTTTCCCTATGGTTGGAAGCGTGACAATACCATGTGCAACATCGACAACCTGTGGATCGAGCCCCGTCTTTCCGCGGCCTATTCCAACGATCGAGACGTGGCCCTGCGTGAGTTGTCGCGTCTGGACCAAAGCGTGCCTTCCGGCTCCATGCCCGGTTGTGTATCCGGATATGGTGTATACGACTTGACGGGCAACTTCGATGAGTGGGTGACGCGGGCGGAGCGTGACGGGCATAAGTCGCGCTGGGCGGGGCTGAAGGGCGGCGCCTGGGGGCATGTCCGTAACGCTTGTCGCCCGATGACCACGAGTCACCCTCCGGAATTCACGTACTACTTCATCGCGTTTCGATGTTGTAAGGAACCCAACGGTGCATCGGCCTTCGTGCCTCCGGGTTCCTCTTTGCCACCCGAGGTTGCGCCGCAAGACAAGGCTCCGATTCCCGTGCCCATCCATCCACCAGGTCCTTCCCAACGCAAGGTCGAACCCCAACGGTCCAGGCGTTGATGGGTCGTATTCGCTTCATCCAGGAGATGTCCCATGTCCGCTGTCGTCGTCGTAGGTGCCCAATGGGGCGATGAAGGAAAAGGAAAAATCATCGATTATCTGGCGGAGTTCGCGGATGTCGTGGCTCGGTTCGCGGGCGGACCCAACGCCGGACATACCCTCGTGGTCGACGGCCAAAAAACGGTCGTTCGTCTTATCCCTAGTGGAATTCTACGGCCCGACAAGACCTGTCTGATGGGTCCTGGCATGGTCATTGACCCCAAACGGCTGGTCGACGAGATCGATGAATTGTCCAGGCGTGGTGTATCCGTATCCGGACGGCTTTTCATTTCTTATCGCGCGCACCTCATCCTTCCTTATCATCTGGCAGCGGATGTGCTGCGCGAACGAGGCGATTCCAAAGATCAGATCATTGGCACCACGAAACGGGGCATTGGTCCTGCTTATGAGGATAAGGTGGCCCGGCGCGGTCTTCCCATGGCGATTTTGCGCGATCTCGATCGCGCGCAAGAACGGATCGAAGCGGCTTTGGAAACATGGGCTCCTTATTTTCAAAGTCGAAAAGAGCCGTTGCCCGACGTGCGGGATCTCGTTGCGGATCTGGTTCCCCTCGCGGAGCGGATCGTGCCTTTTCTCGCCGATACGTCGGCTCTGCTCGAAGACAGCCTTCGACAAGGAAAAACAATCTTATTCGAAGGTGCCCAGGGAACCCTGCTGGACATAGACCACGGTACCTACCCGTATGTGACATCCTCATCGGCCACGGCCGGAGGTGTTTGTACGGGTTCCGGAATTGGTCCTCGCGTCATATCCCGTGTGATTGGTGCTGCCAAAGCCTATGTGACCCGCGTGGGAAGCGGACCGTTTCCCACCGAGCTTTTCGATGATACCGCGACCCACCTTCAGCAGGTTGGCGGTGAATTTGGTTCGGTGACCGGCCGCCCCCGTCGTACCGGTTGGCTCGACTTGCCTGCCCTGCGCTATGCCGTGCGCGTCAATAGCCTCGATTCCCTCGTGATCACCAAACTCGACGTGCTCACGGGCCTGAACCCGCTGCGGGTCTGTGTCGCTTACGACACCCCTGAAGGAAGAACCTCCGTTCTTCCCGTCGATCGGTTCGACCACCTGCAAGGCGTCACTCCGGTTTATGAAACTCTGCCCGGATGGGACGAGCCCCTGGACCAAATCCGTGCCTTCGAGGACCTGCCCGACGCCGCGCGCCAGTACCTGCACTTCATCGAATCGGCTTGCGGTGTGCCCTGTGACCTCGTGTCCATCGGCCCGGGACGGGATGCCATCATCGTTCGCAACTCCCCCTTCTCGTCACGGTAGCCGCCCCGAATCCAAGCTCACTGCCATTTCACACCGGTTGCACGTCGAGCTTGCACTTCCTACACTCTGCAAGGTCTGCCGAATGCCATCGATCTCGGAGGTATATGCCATGCGACGTGTTCTTGCCCTGTTCACCAGTACGTTGGCTCTATCGCTAGCGGCTTCCGTTAGCGCTGCTCCCTCTCGTTTCGTGATCGATGTGCCATCCGATCAGCGCGTATCGTCGCAAGATCCCGTCGCCTCGGCCAGAAAAATCCTCATTGAAAACACTGGGTTACCATCCAAAGCTCGTCTCGTTCTCGACCAGCATCGCTTCGTGGGCGGACTTCGCGTGATGCGCTTTCAACAGCAATATGATGGCATCCCCGTGTATGGTCGAGGCGCATCGATCGCGGTGGACATCCACGGTGTCGCACGTCTGGCTTCGGCGAAAATCGAAACCCGCTTGCCCGACTCCACCGTGGCGAACATCACACCGTCCGCGGCGGCCCAGACCGCTTCGAAAGCCTGCGGATTGCCCGCTTCTGCTTCGCATACACGCCTGCTCCTCTGGCCGACACATCAAGGCGCGCGTCTCGCCTACTCCGTCGTTCCCCCGTCCTTGCTGCCCATCCCTTACGTTCCCGTCGTCATCGTCGACGCTCACTCCGGACAAGTCCTGTCGAAGCTCAACCTCGTTCGGTACAAGAATCTGGCGAACGTACACGAATTCAATCCCGTCTCTTCTCCGTCGACGATTCAAGTCGAACTTCCGATCGGTGACTCACTCAACGTTCCTCAAAACGACCTGCTCGTATCGTTCAATTGTGTGGATACCCAGAAAGTTCGCAAGGTCGATTACAACGGATTCAAGTTCGACGTTCACGTGTGCGAGCTGTTGCAAAACGCGGAGGCGGACGAAACCGACGAAGACTTTTTGCAATACAAACTCGAGGATCATACGTCGGGGGGCGATCCTTTCTCACAGCTTTCGGTCTTTTATCATGGGGCGAAAGTGTACGAATACTTCAAGCAATTCGACCCCGCCTTCGAACTCGAAGCCACGTCCAAGCCTCTGTTTTTGATTGCCAACCTCATGCTGCCCGCGGGCCTGGACACCATGGACCTCAACAAAATGAAGGATACGAGCCTGCCTCTCGAACCGTTTTCGAACGCGTTTTCGGTCGGTTGGGATCCGGTATTTGGGCAGTTGATGTCCATGATTTGGCCGGAGATTACCGGTGGCGCGATTGCTTTCGGTCAGGGCAATACGGTGGATTATGCCTACGATGGCGATGTCGTCTATCACGAATTCGGTCATTCGGTCGTCGGCTCCACCATCAAGCTCGTGGGATGGTGGCACCTCGATGAGCAAGGGGCTTCGGCCGCGCCGGGAGCCATGAACGAAGCGCTGGCAGACTATTTCTCGAGCGCCATCACGGGCGATCCCGCCACGGGGGAATATGCAAGTCAGGAGACGGGCGACGATGCCATTCGTCATCTGGACAACACCAATACCTGCCCCGCCAGCCTTACGGGCGAGGTGCATTTTGATTCGGAGTTTTTCTCCGCGGCGTTGTGGGCGGCGCGTTCGAAATTGACCACGGATGCCGACCGGTTCGCGTTCGACGAGGCGATTTTCACGGCGCTTACCACGGCCGCGTCCGGGGACCTCGATTTTCATGAACTCGCGGAGCTATTCGTGACCGCGGTTAGTTCTTCCTCTCTCGGCGCTTCCGCAGGGGATGATCTTGCATCGCAATTTTCGTCGCGTGGTGTGCTTCCCACCTGCCAACGCCTCTTCGTATTCGATGGATCGCCCATCGTCTCGCAGGCCCCGGCCATGGCCAATTCCTTCATTTCCGCTGGAAAAAATATGTTCCAAGCAGGAAATGTCCTGCCCTATGCCCCTGGCACGTTCCAGGTGGAAGTGCCTTTGCCCGACGATGCAACCTCGTTCGAAACGTCTTTCGACCAATTGATCGCTTCGTCGGGAATGAATCCTTTGGACCCGGGCACGCCTTTCAAACCAGCGCTCATCGTCAGTTTCGACAAGCCGCTGGAGTTTGATTGGGCGAATCAAAAAACCAATGCTTCGGATCCCGTTGACTGCGAAAAACTACTTTCCTATCGAATGGGCGCGACGATCGCTATCCCGCAAGGCGCTTCCAAGGCGTATGTGATGCTCGTCAACAAGGGTGATAAAGACGGATATTTCACGGCGTTATCGTTCACTTTCCTCGGTGAAACGGAATCGGATGCGGGGGTGGATGCCCAGCAGGATGTGCAAGAACCCACGGAGGCAGGAAACACCGATGCCCAGGAGTCGGAGGATGCCAAGCCTCCTACGCCTTCGTCGGGCGGCTTGAGCGACGACGACGATGGTTGTGGTTGTCGGACCGTGACAGGTCATTCCCAGTCGTCGTGGCTCGTGGGTTTGCTTGCCTTGGCGGGAATGAGTCTCATGCGGCGATCGAACCGAAAGAGTCATTGTCGATAATGGTTCCTACACTCCTGGCGGGTGCAACGGTGGTGTTGGGTGTGGTTCTTGCGTCCGAGCGAGGACCGACGACATCGTCGTCTGATCGGTTGCGCACGGCGGCGGGAGCATCGGGGCGCCCGGCGGAGTGTCGAAAGACGGTTCGAGGTGCATTGACCATTTGGGATCATGCACGGGAGCCGCAACGGCATCGGTATTGTGATCTGCTGGGGCGAGCCCATGGGTTGTTGGACTCTTCCCCCGAGGCAGCTCGCGACGCCGCCTCTCTTGCAAACCAGATATTTCCGGGCAAAGCGGCGCCCCATGTCCTGATGGGGCGGGCGTATGTTCGCATGCGCGATGATCAGCAGGCGTTGGCTGCTTTCGGAAAAGCGCGCCAACTCGATCCGCGAAGCATCGAAGAGCCCGGTGCGTTGCATGATCTTGCGATGACGCAGGTGCGCGCGGGCAACAGGCAAGAAGCCACCTTGACGTATCGCATCCTGGTGCCTCGACTCGACCTGTATTCGAATGTCAACGAGCGCGTGCATGTGCTGCTCGAGGCCGGTTGCTTGGCGATGAGCCGTGGCCCCGAGTACGCCGACGAAGCCATTTCGCTTCTTACACTCGCCAGAAATCAGCCCCTGACCAAGCATAGCCCCGTTGTTCTTGCCATGCTGGGCCTTGCCCTGGACCGTGCGCTTTTGCCTGAGCAGACCGAGGCCGTGTTGGACTTGCTACAAAGGGCTGGAGGTGCTTCTGCCCTTTCGGCGATCGATCCCGCGACGTTGGATTATCTTGCGGACCCCAGCGAATGGTTGGCGGCGGTGGCCATCTCGTGGGAGAGGCAGGATCCGGCTCGTGCCGTCGCTCTGTGG
>MWCO01000058.1 GCA_002070115.1 Deltaproteobacteria bacterium ADurb.Bin207 | reverse complement strand
GGGGGAAGGGTGCGGCAGGATTTGCATTATACGTTGGACGGGTTGGATCCTCGGGGGTTGGTCGAGGGGTTGATGCAGGCGGTCCGGGAAAACCCGCGGATTCAGGTGCATACGGAGACTCGGCTTTCCAGGACGCAAGGGACGGTGGGGCGTTTTCGAAGCGTGTTGGAGCAAGGGGAAAAGCGGATAACGATCGAGCATGGTGCCACCATTGTGGCCACCGGGGGGAAAGAGGCGGGAACCACGTTATATGGGTATGGTTCCAGCGAGCGCGTCATGACGCAAAGCGAGGTGGAAAAGGGGCTTTCCGAGGGGAGTCTCGATGCCGCGGCGTTGGATACGGTGGTGATGATTCAATGCGTGGGTTCCCGCGAGCCAGGGGCTCACAATTATTGCAGCCGGGTATGTTGTGCGGCGGCGTTGAAAAATGCGAATCAACTGAGAAAAGCCAATCCGCAAGTGCGAATCGTCATCTTGTACCGGGATATGATGACCTACGGGTTTCTCGAATCGTATTATACGGAAGCCAGGCGCCAAGGGGTGCTATTTGCTTCTTACGACCCTGCGGACAAGCCTAGGGTACAATTCGAGAATGGAAAGCCGGTGGTGACGTTTACGGATACCATTCTTCGCGACGAGGTTCGGGTGAGTGCGGATTTGTTGTGTTTGAGTACGGGGGTGGAGCCTGATCCGAGCCATCAAGAATTAGGCGAAAAACTGGGTATTGCGCTGACGCAAGACGGGTTTTTCCAGGAAGCAGAGTCGAAGTGGCGTCCGGTGGATTGTCTGAAGGAAGGGGTATTCCTTGCGGGACTGGCGCATTCTCCGCGGCCGATCGTGGAGGTTTTGGCTCAGGCGGAAGCGGCGGCGCAGCGAGCGTTCGTATATCTTTCGAAGGGGCGTTTGACGGCTGCTCGGATGACGTCGAAGGTTCACGACAGTCTGTGTGCGCGATGCAGAACCTGTATTACGGCCTGTCCTTTCGAGGCACGCTCCTACGATGTGGTGAACCATCGTGTGACGGTGGATGCGGCAACGTGTCAAGGGTGTGGGATTTGCGCGGTGGCCTGTCCGAATGGGGCCGCGGAGCTGAAAGGGCCGAATGATAGGCAGAACCTGGCGATCATCGAGGCATCCTTGATGGGGTCTTGGTCTGCGGGACCGTAGGCAAATCCACGCTTCCCGGACTGGGCTTCAGCCCAGTGGATCGGAGGGACCATGGATTGGTCGGTGGAGTTGAGTTCTTCCGTGGACAAGGAAGAACTGAAATGGGTTCGGGAAACCCTTGAAGCGAAGCTGAAAGCCGAATCCGGTCAATACGGGGAGGCGGCTCGGATTCTGTGGGAGCTGTTGGTCCAGATCCGACATACGAAAAACAGTCGATGGGAATGCCTTACCATGATCCACATGGGCAAGGTATATCGGGCGTTGCGCTGGAGCATTGCCGTATCGCTGTTCGAGGATGCGTTGGAATTGGCAGAAGCGGTTTCGTATCGGGAAGGCAAATTGCTCTGTTTTGGGGAACTTGGGGAAATGAAGTGTCAATGGGGTCAATTCGAGGATTCTCTCGAACTATTGAGGAAAGCTCTTTCCCTCGTGCAGGAAGGGGAATTGGCGACGCGTCGTCTGGTGTTATTGGATATGGTGATGGCCTACGAGGGGCTGGACGACTTGACTCAATGCCGCTGTTTGCTTCAGGAGGTTATCGAGATCGATAGAGTGATTGGGTCGGAAGAATTGGCGGAGGACATGGCGCACCTGCATCGGCTGGGCAGCGATTCCTCAGGATAAAAGAGAAGCTTATCCATGAGTGAGCAGGATACCCCACGGGCTCAAGAGGAGAAGGTCATCCGGACCTGGGTGAAGCGGGAGTTGTTCGAGCAAGTGCCCATGAGCATTTGTGTGATCGACAAAGGCTTGCGAGTGGCCGCCTGTAACAAGAACTTCTCGGCCATATTCGGGGATCCGGCGGGGAAAACCTGTTATCAGGCCTATAAAAATGCGCCTACCGCGTGCGACGCCTGCGCGGCTCATCGAACGTTTCGAGATGGTGTTTCTCGAATATCGGAAACCCATGGGGTGGATTGTCTCGGTCAACGGGCGGATTATGTCGTACATCATTCTCCGATCGTGGACGATCGGGGACAGATCGCTTTCGTGGTGAATATGTCCTATGACATCACCGAACGAAAGTCGGTCCAAAGCCAATATAATTTTTTATTCGATCGGGTGCCCTGCTCCCTTTCCGTCATTCGTCGGGATTATCGGATCATTCGAGCCAACGAGCATGCCAGAGCCCGCTTTGGGGAGGTGGTGGGGACTCGCTGTTATCAAACGTTCAAAAAGCGTGAGGCGGCGTGTGATCGTTGTCCCGCGCAAAAGACCTTTGCCGATGGGCGGATTCATACCTCCCAGGAGGTGCGTTGGGGGGCGGAAGGCGTTTGCTCGCACTATTTCGTGTCGACGGCTCCAATGGGCGAGGACGGGCAGGGCGTTTCTCATGTGATGGAGATGTCGCTGGATATTACCCAAATCCACGAACTCTCGGAGGAGTTGGAGCGGCAACATCGAATGCGCCATGAAATCACGGAAAGCTCCCTCGATGCGCTGGTGGCGGTGGATACGGATGGGCAAGTCACGCTATTCAACGCGGCGGCGGAATCGCTTTTTGGAAAAAAACGGCAAGACGTTCTGTATCGAAAGATAGGACACGAGTTGTTGCCGCTTCAGTTCTTCGAACAAATTCGTGATGGCGTTTCGAGCGTGTTGCTTCGGGATACGCACGTCGACGGTTCCCGCGGAGAAAAAATACCGGTTCGCCTGTCGGCCACCGTCCTTCGGCAGGGGCAAAAGGTGGTGGGGGGTGCAGCCTTTTTGCAAGACTTGCGGGAACGGAAAGAGTTGGAGCGTCAGATGTTGCGCAATGAACGCATGGCTGCCATCGGTCATACGATGACCCAATTGGCCCATAGCATCAAAAACATCCTGACAGGGATTCAGGGAGGAATCTACGACGTCAAAAAAGGTTGTGAGCGGGACGATGGGCCGCGAAGGGACGAGGGGCTTGCCACGTTGGAGCGTAATTTCGCACGGATTCACTCGATGGTTCGTGACTTCCTTCGCCTGTCCAAAGACCATGAGCTGGAGTTGGCCGAATGCGATGCCAACCAAATTGCCAAAGACGTCGTGGAGCTATTTCGGCCTCAGGCCCAGCGACTGGGGATAACCCTGCTTTTCGAGCCGTGGCCATCGTCTTTGGCGGTCATGATGGACGCCGATGCGATCCATACTTGCCTGTCCAATCTGTTGTCCAACGCGTTGGAAGCCTGCCTGAATATCCCTGGGGCGTGTCAAGTGGGCATTTCCGTGGGGTGGAGCGAATCCACGCTACGCTACGAGGTGTGGGATAGCGGCTGCGGGATGAGCCACGATGTGATGGAAAAGCTGTTTCATCCTTTTTTCACCACAAAAGGGCAAGCCGGGACCGGGCTGGGGCTCATGATGTCAAAAAAAATAATCGAAGACCATGGTGGGAATGTGAAAGTGATTTCCCAAGTCGGAAAAGGTGCAAGATTTACGGTCCTTCTGCCTATGCAAGAAAGCGTGGTGGGGCCGAGGGTGACTTTCGCTCGAGCGGAAAGGAGGATTCGTCATGAGCCATCGAATCCTGGTTGTCGATGACGAACGCGACGTTCAGGTGTTTCTATCGAGGTTGTTGCAAGACAACGGCTATGAGGTGGTCACCGCCGACGACGGTGTGGCAGCAATAAAAGCTGTGGAAGATCATCATCCGGACCTGATCCTGCTCGATCTACAAATGCCTCGTAATACCGGCACGGATTTTTTTCGAAAGATGAGGAATCACAAAGAGCATGGCACGATTCCTATCTTGGTGGTCAGCGCTTTGGCGGGCAGAAACGTTGCGGTGTCCAAAGAAGTGCCCGTGTTGCACAAACCCGTCGATGAGGAAAAACTGCTTCAACAGGTGAAAATCGCATTGATGGGTGCGCAAGAGTGAAAGACTCCCCTGTCTGACTCTTTCCCATCGCTCGTTGCTTATGCCCATGATGGCGCGGCACGACCGAACCGGCCACGCCCTTTCCCATCCCCAAGGCCTACCAATTCGCCCGTCGTCGAAGAAGTGCCAAAAATAACGGGCCCCCCAGCAGCGCGGTGACCGCTCCCACCGGTGGTTCCGTTCCCAACCAATGAAACGACGCTCGCGCCAAAAGATCGCATATTATGAGCATACACGCACCGATCAGCATCGACAGGGGAAGCAAGATCCGATGATCCGGGCCGACCATGCGACGTAGTGCATGAGGAACCACCAGCCCGACGAAACCAATCAATCCTGTCGTGCTCACGATGGCCCCCACCACCAACGACGATGCGATATAGACACGTCGCTCGAGCCGACGCGCGTTCACACCAAGATATTGAGCGGGCTCGTCGCCCAACGACAGCAAATTGAGACGCCCTGCATCGGCGATTAACACCGCGCAACCGATCGACACGTAAGCTGTGACAGCGGCAAGGGTCGTGATGGGTGGAACATCGATGAAGCCCATCAGCCAGAACAGCAGGTCTTGGGCTTTGGCGGCGCTGACGAGGGATTTGATGAAGGTGATGAGCGAACCGGCAATGGCATTGACGATGACGCCGGCGAGAAGCATCGACGTGGCGGAGCCTTCGGTGCCGGCGCGGGCGATGGCATACACGAGGGCGGTGGCCGCCAAGCCGCCTATCATGGCGGATGCGGGAATCAAGGCCGACGACCATACGGCGGCTAAGGGAACTCCGAAAGCAATGACGAGCGTGGCGCCGAGCGCAGCGCCACCGGAGACTCCCAGTACGTAAGGCTCGGCAAGGGGATTCCGAAGCAGCGCTTGAAACGCGGCACCCACGGCAGCAAGGCCCGCCCCCGCGACGGCCGACAACGCGATTCGGGGTAACCGAACATCGAATAAAATGCGGTGATCAATGCTTGCTGCATCCGTCATCGCCCGCTGGAAAGACACGGATTCCGTGCCGAGGGCCGCTGCCAGCCAGGTCACGAGCATCAACAGCAAAGCAGCGATGCCAACGGAGAGCATGAATTTGCGCATCGATTCCTCTTGTCTAGGTGGGTCGATTGCGCTCGTACACGATACGCATGCCTCGAAGCGCCAGACTATCATCCACATGCTCGATGCATGAGGTGAGCTTGGCAATGAGTGGTGCCAGCCCTCCGGTGGCCAGGATGGCACAAGGAAACCCTACTTCATTGCGAATACGTTCAATCATACCCTCGACGAGCGACGCATACCCATAGGTGATGCCTGATTGCATGGCATGAGGGGTGTTGCGTCCAATGACTTTGGCAGGAGCTGTCAAGTCGACGCGGGGGAGTTTTGCGGCTCTGGCAAACAGAGCTTCCGCGCTGATCTGAATTCCCGGTACGATGGCGCCTCCCAAATATTCTCCTTTCGGGCTCACACAATCAAATGTCGTTGCGGTGCCAAAATCGACGACCACCACGCCGGCACGAACGATATCGTACGCGGCGACCGCATTGACGATGCGGTCAGCGCCCACGTCTCTCGGATTATCGTACAGAATGGGCATTCCCGTGCGTGTGCCAGGTCCCACCACGACCGGCTCACACGCAAACATTCGTCGCGCAAGGGAACTCATCGGTTCGGTCAACGTGGGTACGACGCTTGCGATGATGGCGGCGTTCAAGGCCCGACGCTCCACGTTCAGCAACGCGAGCATTTGTTCTACGAACACGCAGTACTCATCGATCGTCCTGGTGCGTGAGCTTTCGGCACGGAAGTGATGAATGAGATCCGTTGTGTCAAATACACCAAAACTGATGTTGGTGTTGCCAATGTCGATTGCGAGCAGCATCGGGGCAAGACTATCTCATGAACAATCCGCTCACCAACAGCGAGTCGTGGTGATTGACGAAAGCGTACACGGAGTCTCCAAGGAACGTCTGGGTGCCGTGTGTATTGATCTAGCAGTATTGCATTGGACGTGTGTCACGCTACGCTAGGCCATCATGCTCACTTGGGACGATCGATTCAGCGTCAAGGTTACGGTCATCGATGAGCAGCATAAGCAGCTATTTGGATCTGCTCGACGTTTCTCCGAGGCCATGCAGCGTAACGAGAGTCGGGAGGCTTTTGCAGAGCTGCTTGGGTTTTTGATTGAATACGGAAAGATGCACTTCCAAACGGAGGAAGCGATCTTCTTGCAGTGTGGGTACGAAGCGGCCGCATCCCATATCGAGCAGCACCAGCTTTTCCTCGATATCGTGCAAGGTTTCAAACTCCGTTTCGAAAGCGATGATCTCATCGTGGCCGCCGAAGTCGTGCATTTTCTAGAAAATTGGCTCGTCGAACATGTGACCACCTCAGATCAGAGATACGTTCCGTGTCTGGCGGCGCAAGGATTGACGAAACCATCATCTTGACTTCGACGGTAGAAGCCGTCCGTCGTTCGTTGGCTGCGCCTCGAAGGGGCGTCGAAGGACGATCTCGCGACCCGCGCGTTTGCCGTGTTCTCTCGCTTGGGTTCGTCGATTGCCGTAGCGAACCAAACGTCGCGTATGGGGATGTCGCGCTCGCAGATAGGCGTCGAGACCCGGATCGCCGGCCCAAACGAGTCCTTCGCATTGCTGTGCCGTGCTTTCTCGCGCCAGGCGTTCTCGAAATCCTAGCATCACACCAGCGAGATACGTTTGCCGGTCTCGGCCGGAGCATTTTGTCGACTTCTGATGGGCATTCCATAATTGCTGAGCGGTATGCGACAGGAAGGCGTACACGTATTCAGCCATTTCGAGGTTGGCGGGCGTTCCGCATAGTTCGAGCACACTGCCTGATTTTCCTGTCATCGGCACGTAAGCTTGAACCCAGAGAGCATTGACAAAGAAGTGTTCGATGAGCAATGCGGCGAGGATTCTTTCGCTTTCTTGGATGCGCCCGGTGATGTGTCCTACTTGTCGAAACTCGTATCGCGATTGGCCTGAAGCGAGACGTGCTTGATCGATGTTGTATCGAAGCATCAAGCGTTGGGCGGCGCTCATGGCCGCGTGGGCTTCGTGGGTGTTGGGGCTGTCGGCGAGGGCCAACAGACGGGCTACACGAGACAAAACGCGTTCTTCTTGTTCTGAGGGTGGGTGGGCGTTGGGCAAGCCCGAGGCTCGCGGATCGATGCAGAAACGTTGGCAAACCGAGCGAAAGAGCTCTCCGTGTCCGTCGTTTTTTTGTCCCAGGATCTGATCGACAAATTGGTGAGCCATCTCATGTTTGAGCACTTCGATCACGTGTACCCAAGGTTGATGAATGGCAAAGGCGCGATTGATCTCGATGGTGCGTGTTTCGGAGTGCCATCTTCCGAGGATCGACGAGGTGTCGGTCAAAGCGAGAACGACGGGGCGCAGGGAATTGTTGAACAAGACGGCATTGAGCTGTTGGTGGGCTTGCTGAAGTTCGTGCAACAGAGCGATTTCCAAGGCTGCGTGCAAGGATTGCTCTTGTGATTTCGGCGATGCGTGGGGGGCGGAATCGGTGGTGTAAGGTGCAGGCGCCTTGGGCATGGTTTGACTCATGGTAGGCAAGAAGGTGCCTCATACGGGCCGGGGAAGCGAGGGAGAATGAAAGGGGGTAGGACAGTGGGTCAGCGGGCCATTCGTAATGCCATGGGCGCGAGTAGGCTTTCGGCTTCCCGCAAGTTGGCAACGGTTAGCACGTCTTCGGGAAGGCCGGTGATGGGCGTGGCTGTCGCGCTAATGAACACGATGCGGGCGTGCGATCGCGACGTTCCCGACAGGATCTTTTCCGCGTAGTCAGAGAAATTCAGGTGGTTATGAGCATCGCCGACCAGAAGGATCCAGGATGCGCCCAGGTCTTCGGCCGCGCGTGAGACGCTTGCAGGGGGCAGTCCGGCTCCGAGCACATGAGCGTCGAAACCGCTTTCCACGGCTACGAGCGACGCGTATCTTGCGAGAACATCGTAGGGTTCCCCGGGAAGGGGAGCGGAAATGACCCTTCCGCGGCTGCTGCCAGGCACGCGCAAGGTGGGGCGTTGGCGTGCGGCGACTTCAATCAGACTATTGATGGCAATATGCAAATGAAACGCTTCGCAACGGCCTGAGCCACACGCTTGTTTTACGCGTTCAAAGGCGGGCCGAAGCATCGTATCTACGATGGTTGCGATCGATACGCGCTGCAAACGAACGGCTGCAATGACCCCCATGACCCGTTCCGCGTCACCGACCAAAAGGGCGCTGACCAATTCTTCGATATCTTGATCACCCTCGGTGGCCGCTTCCGAATGATCCGCGGAAGAACGTCGTGAGGCTAGGTGCATGGCGATATCGCGAAGACGAAACTTGCGGTGTCCTCCTGGTGTACGGATACACGATAGCGTACCAGCATCGGCCCACCGTTTTACGGTAGCTTCACTGACGCCAAGGACTTCAGCAACATCTCCGGTAGACATGAGGCGATCACTCATGACAATGCTCCTAAAAAAACGGTGGGATTGGCCTCACCCATGGGTCTTTCTCTCCCCGGACGTGTGGCTTCACGTTTATTGGGGTCTAATTTCCAACCTGGATAACCCACCGGTCATCGTCAAGATGGCGGATTCGACAATACTACGCGGGGGGCGTCGGGAGCTTTTCAAGGCCAGGTCGGTTTCTGCAAGAACGCGCAGCCAACGTTCGATTTCTGCGACATCGAGATTTTTGACCTGCTTGGCCAATTCTCGCGCTTTGTAGGGAGGGGCTCCAGCGGTTACGGCCGCTTGGTCGGGGCTGGCTCCGGACCGAATGGCATGGGCAAACCGAAGAAGTTGCCGTGTCGACCAGGCAAGCACGCCTACCAAGCGCAGCCCTCTATCTTGGGGCTCGTACACGTCCATGAGCACGGACAACGCGGTAGCGGCATCGCGACGCCCCACGGCGCCCACCAATTCCCATACGGACGACGGTCGTATTCGGGTGACGCAGGCGGCTACGGTATCTTCCGTGATGATTCCACCTTCGCCGACAAATAACGAAAGACGCTCGATGGCATCGAGCAGGGTCGACAATTCCGGACCGGCGATTTCCGCGAGCAGATCGGCCACATCTCGGTCGATGGTATGTCCCCTATCTTTGGCTTCTTGTTGGATGAACGGAGGCAGCGCCTTACGCTCGAGCGGTTCACATTCCACGAGGAACTGGGACTTTTTGGCGAGGGCGACGAGTTTTCGTCGACCATCGAGTTTGGACGCGACAAGCACGAGGCATGCGGAAGCAACGGGCGAAGCAGCGTAGACGGCAAGTTTGTCGAGGGGTTGTACGACGGACTCTTTGTTTTTTTCTTTGCCTTTGGCCTTTGGCGTCGAACTATCCCATCGTTCGACCGATCGAACGAGCACGAAGCGTCGGGGTGCCATCATGGGCACGGTGCGTACGGCTGACAGCACGCGATCGACATCGCATTCGCCTGCGGTGAGAGCCTCTTGGTTGAAGTCCGCGATGCCACCTTGCAGGGCGGCCGTACGTATCGCGGCAACGACACGATGAACGAGGACTCGCTCTTCTCCCAACACGAGATAGACAGGGAGAAGTTGTCCGCGTTGAATGTCGCGAATGGCTTGGTTCGGGATCACGCTACGGGGGGCGTAGCCTCGTTAGGTGGTTGAGATCAAGGGGTACAATCCGCCTTTTCCCATGGCCGTTGTGTTGTGGCCGTTCGAAAGCGATTCGTGCTCGCGGTTTGGTGGACTGTTTCACAAGGGCGTGCGGGTGGTCTTGCCTCGAGCCTTGACTGGGAGATTGACACGCCCAATGCACGCGGGCAGACTCCTTTTGGGAATATTCCTTGGGATATCTAACGGAGTATTTCCTCTTTGGAGCAATTTCCCATGGCAGATGGTTCAGCGCAACCTTCAGCTTCGAGTCGTGGCGGACCCGATCCGCTGATCGGTCGTATGATCAACGACCGCTTCAAAGTCGTGGCGCTGATTGCTCGCGGAGGGATGGGTAAAGTCTATCGCGCGGAGCAAGCCCCTCTGGGTCGTACCTGTGCGCTGAAGGTACTGAATCCGAAATATGCGAGCGAACACGATCCCGAGTTCCACAAACGTTTCTTTTTGGAAGCTTCCATTGTCTCCAAACTCACGCATCCCAACACGGTGACGATCTTCGATTACGGTCGAACCGACGACGATGTGTATTACATGGCGATGGAGTATCTCGAAGGGCGAACGTTACACCGGGCCATTCGCGAAGAGGGCGCGTTTGGCGAGGAGCGAACGGCGCATGTCGCAAGACAAATATGCCGAAGCCTTCGAGAGGCTCATTCGATTGGTGTCATTCATCGGGACTTGAAACCTGCCAACATTTTTTTGGTGGACCACGCCGATGAGCATGACTTCGTCAAAGTGCTCGATTTCGGACTCGTGAAAAATGTCGAAAACCCGGGGGAAGACCTCACCCAAGCGGGTCTTTTCATGGGCTCTCCCAAGTATATGGCCCCCGAACAAATCAAGGGCGAGAAGGTCGATAGCCGTACGGACATCTATTCGCTGGGTGTCATCATGTACGAAATGCTGACCAGCAAAGTGCCTTTTGACCGGCCCAACTCCGTTCACATCATGATGGCGCATGTCAATGAACCGCCTCCTCCCATGCGCAGCATCAATCCCGATATCCAGGCGTCGTCATCGACCGAGGAACTCATCCTCAAATGCCTTTCGAAAAGTCCCGATCAACGCTTTCCCTCCATGGAATACTTGCTCAATGCGCTGAAAAACGTGGGCGGAGCTGCCATGACCGCCACCCTATCGGGCGTTCTGTCTTCGGGTGACTTTCTGGCTGTATCCAGTTCGTCCGGCTCCATCGCCACAGGATCCAGTCCAAATCAGCCTATGTTCGTCACTCAGTCTGGCAGTGGCGAGTCTGGGCCCCTCGTTCCCTCACAGCCCACTCCGCCCGAAAACCTATCCGCTCGCCGTCAGTCCACCATGATCCTCGGCCTCATCATGGGCGGTATCGTCGCGGTGGGACTTGGGGGCGCGGCCTACTACGCCATGCGTGAGGAACCTACGGGTCCTTCTCAGCTTGCCGCCAGCGCCAGCAACGTCGTGGTGCAACCCGTGGTGGCATCAACCACCGCAAACGCCCCCGCTGCCGTCAACGTGGCGGCTCTGAAGCTCGATTCCAACCCGTCCGGTGCCGCCGTCATGACCAAAGAGGGAAAAATGTTGTGTTCTTCCACTCCCTGTGAGGTCAAGTTCGAAGGGGAAGACGCCAAAGAAGACAAGGAACACGTGTTTGTCTTTTCCAAAGGGGGATTCAAAGACACCGTGGAAACGGTCAAGGTGTCGGATAAGACATTCACCGCGAAGCTCGTTTCCCCATGAAGCCTCGCCCTTCGACGGCCCCTATCGGATTTCTGCCGCGGTAACGCCTACTGCCCCGATGCCAACAAGTCGTGGAGCGCACCCTCGTGCGTCCAATCGCCTTGACAATCGCTTCGCTCACGGCCAACGAGGGATTGTCTTGTTCATGAATTACTCTCACCCCCTTGAACTCGGCACCATGGGCGCTCGTCCAGAGGACTTCTCCGGTCAACCCACTCTCGTGGCCATTGGCAACTTCGACGGTGTTCATCTTGGCCATCAGGCTGTACTTGTGGATACGGCCGCCGAGGCAAAATCCAACGGCTGGATTCCCGTCGCCCTCACGTTCGAACCGCATCCGACGGTGGCCGTGGGAAGGCCCCCACCAGCCTGTTTGACACCCGTTCAGCGAAAAATCGAACTCATTCAACGAATCGACCCGTCCTTACGCGTGGTGGTGCAAACGTTCGATGAGCCGTTTGCCACGCAATCTCCAGAGGCATTTGTCCGTACCATGCTTGTCGATCGGCTCTGTGCTCGAGGCGTTCGCGTGGGAGAAAACTTCCGCTTTGGCGCTCGACGTTCGGGCGATCTCGACAGTCTCGCGGATTTCGGAAAGCAATTCGGTTTCGAAGCCCGAGCCGTGCCTTTGCTTGGGGATCATCAGGGCCGTTTTTCCTCGACGCGAGCGCGTCATGCCGTGGCCATCGGAGATCTCGACGAGGTCTGGGCCATCTTATCCAGACCCCACGCCCTATCCGGGAAAGTCGTGCAGGGACAGCGTCGCGCTCGCAGCCTTGGATTTCCTACCGCCAACCTCCGATGGGTACAGGAAGCTCTTCCTCCTCATGGCGTTTATGCTGTCGTCGTGGACCGTCTCGATGAACATGGTGCAGCACAGCGATTGGGCGCGGGAGTATGCAACATCGGGATTCGCCCCACCGTGGATGCAGGATTTGCGGTTGAGGTGCATCTATTTGATTTTGATGGAGATTTATACGGGTTGCGGCTCCGTGCGCACCTCATTCACTCGCTTCGTTCAGAAAAAAAATTCAACAATCTCGACGATCTCAAGCTCCAAATTGAACTCGATGTGCAGGAGGCTCGAAAGCGGCTCGCTTCCTTTTTGCCTTCTGTGTGGGAAGGCCAAGCCTGGTTCTAAACCCCATCTTCAGTTACGGTAGAGCCATGGGTACGCGCCGAGAGGAGTTGGAATCGCTATCGCGAGCGGACCTCATCGTGCAAGCGATGGAGTTGGGTATCTCGGCTGCTCGTGTGTTGACTCGCGACGAGTTGATTGATGAAATCGTTTCCGCGGTCGTGGTCGACGAACAAGAACGTTCGGTGGCAAGAGGATTTCTTGGGCGAGCGCGAGATCTCATCACACGCGTGATGGAAAAAGGGTTGCACTTGCCCGACGCTGCACAGCGCATTCTGTCACCGTCTCCCCCTCGACCCGAGGAGGCTCCAAAACCGATTGCGACGGTTGCGCTGGCGGCCGTGTACGCCAAGCAAGGTCATCGATCCCAGGCCTTGTGCATTCTTGAAGAAGTGCTGGCCGCGGACCCAGATCATGCCGCCGCGCGTGCTTTGCAAAACGAACTTGGCCTTTCGACCCACGCCGAACCGATGGCTGGCACCTGTGATTCGCTGCCAAGCGATCCAAGAACCACGGGGAAAGAGCCTGAGCACCAATCCGCCGATGCGTCTTCCATGCCTGACGAAACCGGTATTCCGCATCGCGATGAACTATCGATTTCATTGGGTGTGGGACAGCTCATATTGTGTTGGAAAGTGCGTCCCATCACCTTGGCTCGATGGCGCGGCAAAATGCCTTCGGGACGTCTGTCCCTGCGTGTCGTACATACGATGGTCCGAAAAGGTGCGCCGAAAGTCGTGGTCGAAGACCATTTCGTGGATCGATTGGTTGGCTCCATGACCGTGTCCGTACCCGACTCCGCCCTCAGTTCCCACGCCGCGGTAGGATGGCGTGATGGCGACTTGTTCATGGTCGTGTCCACAACGCAGTCCTGATTCGAGTAGCCGTATTTGACGATTTTTGGGCAACCAAACCTCCGTGCGTCCGATATCGTGTCATGCACCGCATCACCGTGTATCGATGGATGGCTGCGCCTTGTACCCTGCTAGCCGCGGCGACCGCCCATGCCCAGCAAGATGTAGCCGATGAATCCTTTGCTTCTGCGCACCAAGGACAGATTCAGCTTGGAACCGGGCGTGCTTCCCTGGGATTTGGGCTGTTTACAACTCGAACGTTGACGGGAAAACAAGAGGTTGGCGGACGTTTTACCGTGGAGATTCCCTTCGGACGGCTTTGGGCGCGCTCAGCAAGTTTGCCGCACGTTTCCCAAGAACAAAGTCCTTCGCCCAAAGAGACTACCACGGGCCACCGCAACCCACCGCGGATGGCTGTACGTCCCGCCTTGGCTCGTGCGTGCGTGCGTGCCGCGTGGCAAGCCCATGGCATCGGTGATCTCGAAGCGATCGATGCCATGCGAACACGCGCCAAATCCTCTGCCTTGCTTCCCGATGCTCGGTTTCGTGTCGTCCGAGATTGGGACCAGAGCTATCGTCTTTCACCGACCAACGACGATCCCTATCGGTTGCATGAGAGCACGGGAGGGGGACGGACAGTGGAGGGCGTGTTGACATGGAGGCTAAGTCGTTTGCTGTTCGTCGACGAGGAGCTGTCGATGGAGCGGCTACGGGTCCAGCAAGTGCAACTTCGCAGTCGTCTTGCTGGCGAGGTGTTGCGCGCTCTTTTCGATTGGCAGCGGGCCAGGCTCGCTCTCGCGGACCCGTCGCTGGATGAGCCGGAGCATCTAGAGGCGGCGGTGCGAGAGGTGGAAGCCGTGGCGACGCTGGATATCTTGACCGGAGGGTGGTTTTCCTCCTGGCTTGGTCGAGGCGACGGTTAGAAATCGTTCCCCGCGGGGCAAAAAACGCGCTGGGCGGTTTGCGCGACCGCGGCGGAATTTTTGGCACGCAACAGCTTGTGACGCCGCGATGGGTTCCATGGTATGCGGCCTCGTCCCCATGCGAATCATCACCCAGGAACAGCTCGACAACGACACTTCCCTGTACGACGACGCGGTGGAAATTATCCGAAACGATGGTTTGGTTTGTTTTCCGGGCCACCGACAGTACAGCATCGCGGCTTCGCTGATGTCCACGGATGCGGTCGTGGCCTTGGTGCAATCGAAACGGCGATCGGGCAAAGCACCGTCGTTGATCCTGATCCCGAACGAATCTCAATTATCTTCGGTGGCACAGGACGTAGCGGAAGTGGCTTCGGCATTGATCCAAGCGTTTTGGCCTGGTCCTCTCACCTTGGTGGTGCATCCCAATGCCTCGCTTCCTTCTAAAGTATTGAAACTTATTGGGGAAAAAAAGCCGGCACGAATTGGGGTCCGCGTTCCGGGCCACGGATTTCAGCAAGAATTGGTCATGCGATTTGGCGGTCCACTTCTCATCAGCAGCGCGAACTTGTCTCAGAAAGTGGGGGCGGGGTCTGCTTCGAACGTGCGAAAAAATTTCAACCATACGGTGGATCTGATGTTCGACGTGGGAGACATTCCCGAAAAGGCGCCATCTACGATCGTGGACTTGACCCGCGAACCGCCAACGCTGATCCGAGAAGGCAAGATCCCAGCGTCGCAAGTGATGGATGTGCTGCAGAGCGCAACGCATGGAGGGGAAACCAAGTCGGAGGACGATTGAACGGTGGGTTCAACCCCACATGGGCATGCCCGTGAGCCATGCAGCGAGCACCGTGCCGGCGGCAGCGGAGACGGGGACCGTGAGGTTGTCATCGAGACCACGGCTGAACAGTTCGGCAATGCTGCCGCATACCGCGGCACAGGCGCCGACAGCGAGAGTCATCGGCCATGAGCATACTTCCGGGTGGAGGATATGCATGCCCAGCAAAGCCGCAGCAGTTCCCACGACCACGAACGTCAACGATCCTTCCAGGGTGCGGCCATGCAGCAGAGTCGTTCGTCCCCAACGACGTCCGATCATGGCGGCCGCGGGATCTGCGAAGGCCATGATGGCTAATGCGACCATGCCCACGAGATGCGATTGCAGCAGCGATAGCACGAACAAGGATGTTGCGTACCAGGTGGCGGAATTGACGTGATGCACTTCCCGGGGGTGGGCGATCACCTTGAAAAACACGAACTTGAACAAGGTTTGGTTCCACGTGGGCCAAATACGGCGTGTGGTTTCCAAGACCCAACAGGTGAGAGCCACCACACCGGTAACCCATGGCAAGGACCACAGCGGCAAGACGAATTCGAGCAAGCCGATCGACCCTAAGCCCGCGAAAACATGAAATAAACTTCGCGCATAGTTGGTGGGGCGCAAACTCGGCACTCGTACCGCTTTTCGCTGAAGCGCGTGCGCACATGCCTCATAGTAGGGCGCAACCCGCTTGCGAAATGTCAACCATTCCTCCTGCAACGTATGCTTGCAGGGAATGCTCTGCGAGGGAGAAAAATCCCGCACCGCGCGCGCCAGCTCATCGAGACGCTCCCGAACGGCATCCATCTTTCCATCCGTTCGTGCGACCGCCCTCATCTGCGCGACTCCCGCTTGGATTTTGCTCAGACGATCCCGAAACGCCGCTTCGATGCCATCGCGCCAGCGAGAAGGATCGATGTCGCGCAACAGAGCGTGCAGTTCGAGAAGGACTCGTTGATTCTCACTCGAGATGATCTGCGTCATGCTTCACACAGAGGGCAAGAGTTGCCCTGGTGTAGCCGATGAAGCGATAAGACGCACGATTTTTGCGTCAAATTCTTGCTGCGAAGCATAAAACAAGACCTTTGGTGGCTCTCCGTTGGGTTTTACATTTCATTTACAGTACCCATCTGTAAATTCTGCCTTCGTTTCGACCCTATCCCGAAAAACCATGAACGATACCGCTTTGCGTGAACTATTGACCGCGGTTCGTGAGCAATGCTCGACGGTCACCTGGTCCGAAGGTGTTGAGCTTGCTCGATCCCATGCGGTCGTTTGGGAATCAGAAGACGATGGTGAAGTATGCTTGCGGGTTTATACGGGCGATGAGCTTCGGCCTCCCAAGGTGACCTTGTGGTTGGATGATGGGGATTGGTTTTGTGATTGTGGCGAAACGGCTTGTGCTCACGCCGCCGCCGCGGTGATTACCCTTCGACAAGCCCAAAAAACAGGCAAATCCCTGCAAGAAACCGTCGAACCAGCAGGAAAAATTGGCTATCGGTTTCGTCGATCGCCACAAGGGTTGCTGTTCGACCGCGTGGTCGTCTTTGCCGACCGTGAGCAGCCTTTGGGTTCCAGCCTGTCAGCGGTAGCCTTGGGCCGGGCCAGCGGCCCCCGCTTCGTGGTGCAGGAAGCGGATATGCGGGTGGAACGCGTTCTCAACGCTCGGCTCTCGGGATGGTTGTCTCGACAAGAACTCGCATCCTTGCTCGAGGCTTTGCGCGATGGCGCGGACGTGCGCCTCGATAATCAGCCCGTGCGTCTCGCCCCCGCCGAGTCTCCCGTACATGTGCTGCTGGAAGATTGCGCCGCGGGATTTCGACTTACGGCAATACAAGACCCCGGAATTTCTGAAATATTTTCCAATGGCGCGGTGCTCTGCGGCCAGACCCTGCGTCCGCTCGGCGAACCGGGGCTCACTGTTCGAGAACTCGAGGAACTAAAAAAAGGAATGATCGTTTCCTTTGCCGAAGCTCCCCGTTTGCTCACCGATATTCTTCCCGACTTGGAATCTCGCGTCACCGTACACCGAAAAAGCCAGCAACTTCCTTCGGTGGATGCCCATGCCTTGCCCCGCATCGCCATCGAAACCGCGCAAGACGGCAGTGCGCTCATCGTTTTTGCCACGATCGTATACGGTGATCCTCCCATCGCCCGCGTCGATGGCGACCATTTGACCCACCTGCAAGGACCCGTGCCGGTTCGTCGTGTCGACATGGAACGCCGTCTCATCCGCACCCTCGAATCCGACTATGGGTTGCTACCGGGAGTTCGATCCCGCTTGTTGGCCGAGCGTGCGATCGATATGGCCGAGCGCTTGCGACGTCCGAATCGCGAACTGGTGGTCCATGGCGATGGGCACGCTTCCTTTTTCCGGGCCGGCGAGTTGATGGCTCGTTTTTCTTTGCGTGGCGATGAATTCGAAATCGACTTTCGCACCGAGCGGGCCGGCGTGGCAGACCCCTCCCACGTGCTGCGGGCTTGGAACAGTGGGGAATCGATGGTGCCCTTGAACGAAGGAGGATGGGCTTCGGTTCCCTCGGATTTTCTCGAACGATATGGAACCTTGCTTTCGGATTTGTTGGCCGCGCGCGCCGCCGCGGGCTCGAAAAAAACTTCGATCGGTTATCTATTCGACCTCGCAAAACTATGCGAAGCCCTCCAGGTCGAGGCACCTCCCAGCTACCATCGACTCCGGCCTCTCATCGACCACTTCGACGGCCTCCCCCAAGCTGCTTTGCCCGATGACCTGCGGGCCACTCTTCGCCCCTATCAACAGGTGGGCGTCAATTGGTTATCGTTTTTGCGTTCCGTAGGGCTTGGTGCGTTGCTCGCCGATGACATGGGACTCGGCAAAACCCTGCAAGCTTTGTGCGTTCTGCAGGGGCGTGCGCTCGTGGTGGCTCCTACTAGCGTCATCCACAATTGGGTGGCCGAAATCCTTCGATTCCGCCCTGCGTTGACCTACCATCTTTACCACGGCCCCAAACGTACCCTCGATACCGACGTACATGTCACGATCACTTCCTATGCCGTCCTCCGGCTGGATTCTGAAAAACTATCGAAAATTCAATGGGATACGATTGTGTTGGACGAGGCCCAGACGATCAAAAACCCCGATAGCCAGGTGGCTCGAGCGGCTTATGGTTTGCAAGCAGATTTTCGATTGGCCATGACTGGAACGCCGGTGGAAAACCGTCTCGAAGAGTTATGGAGTCAATTTCATACCATCCAACGCGGGCTTTTGGGGAGTCGCGAGGATTTTCAAGACCGTGTGGTTCGACCGATTCAGCATGGAAACGCAAGCGCGTTGGTGCGGTTACGAGAGCGAATACGGCCGTTTTTCTTGCGACGGCGCAAGGCCGAGGTAGCGTCTGACCTGCCTTCCCGCACGGATGTCGTGCTGCGTTGTGAATTGGGGGAGCAGGAAAGGGCGTTGTATGAAAGTATTCATGCCGCCACCGTGCCTTCGGTCGTGGAAAAACTGCGCGCCGGTGGAAATGTCATGGCGGCTTTGGAAGCGCTGTTACGACTTCGGCAAGCTGCTTGCCATCCCGCCTTGTTGCCCGGGCAGCATGCCGCGCAATCCGCCAAACTCGATCTTTTGCTCGATAGGCTCTGCCACGCGCGCGACGATGGGCATAAAGCGTTGGTCTTTTCTCAATGGACTTCGCTGCTCGACTTGATCGAACCGCTGCTCGAACGCGAATCGCTACCCTTTTTGCGCCTCGATGGTTCCACGCGGGACCGGCAGTCCGTCGTGCAGGCGTTTCAGTGCGAAGAAGGTCCACCCGTTCTGTTGATCTCGCTGAAAGCCGGTGGCACTGGATTGAACCTCACGGCCGCGGACCACGTTTTTCTCTTGGATCCATGGTGGAATCCCGCTGTCGAAGACCAGGCGGCCGACCGAACGCACCGCATCGGCCAACTCCGACCTGTCATGGTCTATAAGCTCATCGCCAAGGATACGGTCGAAGAGCGCATCATCGAATTGCAAGAGCACAAACGCGACCTCGCTACTTCCGCGCTCGAAGGTGGGCAGATGGCCGCCTCTCTCACCCGCGACGATTTGCTTTCCTTGCTCACGTGACGCTTTTCATTGTTGTTCGATCGTGGCTCCGCGCCCTCCGAACATCACGGGATCTCGACCATGCCTTACCGCGTTATCATGATGGATGGCTCTTTCGATTCCGATGATGGCGTTTGTCGTACGCCGCGTTGCTGCCGAGGCAAGGTTCCTATCTCGGTTGTCCTGGGACTGGTGTTTTTTCTCTTCTGCCACGACGCCCTCGCGCAATCCGATGGCGGTGCTCATCCTCGACCCTCATGGCCTTGGTTTTTTTCACAACTCATCCCGAGCCCTCAACTCGTTGTTCAACGAGACCAAGCCGCTTTCGGCGCTCGCTGGCAACTCACCCCCATTCTATTTTCCCAGGGCATCCATCGTAGCCAAAACCCATGGCGAACCTTCGTCGTCGAACCCATCGTGCGTCACAGCGGATCCCTCGAATGGTTCGTCTCCCCAGAGTATCTCGCGTTGGGAGATGATATGCCGCGTCACTTTGGCGTACGTACGGGGCTTCGCTCCTATTGGCCCCTCATCGAACGCGGTGACTATCTTTCCTTGTCCTTTGGTACTTCTGCCCTTCGTTTTCAGCAGATTACCTCTGTGGCTTATGAGACAGGGGTTCATGTCCTTTTTGGTCTGGTGGGCTTCATGACCAGTTGCTCCCCCACACCACGAGCGCAACGATGCATCATGACTTTGCAGGTGCGAGTGTTTTGATGATGCGACGACTCGTGTGGGTAGTATGGCTGGCTTTGCTTTCGACGGGCTGCATCGCAACACAATTTCTTTCGCGAAATCTCGCGGCCTTTGGGCAGCTACGTACCGTCGCCCACAAGATCGAAAACCCGGTTCGACCCGAAGCGCGTCTTGCGGTGCTGTGGGTGGGTCATGCCACCGTTCTGATTCAGATAGACGATAAGATCCTATTGACGGATCCTGTATGGACGCGAACCGTAGGGCAAATTTCTCCGCGCCTGGTCGAACCCGGCATCGAGGTTCGCCATCTACCGCCCCTCGATGCCGTGCTTATCTCGCACATGCATTTCGATCATCTTTCGCTTGGCTCCCTTGAAATGATCGAAGACAAGGTGCGTTGGCTCGGGATGCCCGAAGGGGGACTCGTATATCTCACCGACTTTTCTTTTCCTGCCCACGAGGTTCCCTGGTGGCAAACTCGTGTATTGCCAGGAGATTTGAAGGTGACCGCCGTCGCCGTGCGCCACAATGGATGGCGTTACGGTTTGGACCATGCGTGGAGAGAGGGCATCGGATACGCCGCGTGGGTGATCGAATACCACGGAATTACCGTGTACTTCGGTGGCGATTCCGCCTTGGCAGAAGATGCCTACCGCGAGACCGCCCGGCGTTTTCCCACCATCGATCTTGCTCTCTTGCCCATTGCGCCCATCCATCCTCGCGGCTTCATGAAACGTGTCCACACGGACCCTTGGGAAGCCCTCACTGCTTTCGAGAAGCTTGGCGCAACATGGATGGTGCCGATTCACTTCGATACGTTCATCAATTCGCTCGACGAACCGGGAGAGCCAACTCGCGTGCTCGAACAAGCCGTGAAACAAAATCGTATCGCGGAAAATCGTGTGCATCGGCTGGCGATCGGCGAACAGAAAGTATTGATCTCCCGGTAATCGTATCCTTTTGAAATTATAGGGTATTTGGGATTGTAGCGCCTCTTTCATCAGGCTCGGTTCCGTCGTGGAACACCGCCATGATGCACCTTTTTTCACATCCACCATCCGCCTGGATTCGCACTCCCATCATGGGTGAATCGATCCAATCGCCATCGGCGCGTCTACCTTGTCCTTGTTCCGTCTCCAATCGTGGTACCGTTATGTCATGCGAAAACGATTGCTCGTGGGAACTTTGGCGCTGCTCGGGCTGATGGTTGGCTGCTCGAACGATGACGATGAAAACGGGGGTTCTCCCTCCTCCTCTCATGGGGGATCCGGTGGGAAAGACGCTGGAGCGCAAGGCGGCTCGGGTGGCAGCGAACAAGGCGGTTCGGGCGGCAGCGAACAAGGCGGTTCGGGCGGCGGCGCGCAAGGCGGTTCGGGCGGCAGCGCGCAAGGTGGTTCGGGCGGCAGCGCGCAAGGTGGTTCGGGCGGCAGCACGCAAGGCGGTTCGGGCGGCAGCGCGCAAGGCGGTTCGGGCGGCAGCGCGCAAGGTGGTTCGGGCGGAGATCCGTCGGACCCCTTTGCCATGGAACGAGAAGCATGTTTCAACAAAGTGAATGCGCTTCGCGCCACCAAAGGCTTGCCACCCTACGCGCGTTGGACAGCAGCGGAATCTTGTTCCGATGACGAAGCCTCGAAAGATGCGGCTTCGGGTCAGGCCCATGGCGCTTTTGGGCAATGCGGTGAAATGGGACAAAACGAATGCCCTGGATGGGGTGCTTCCAGTGTGGAAGCGTGCCTCGAATCCATGTGGGCGGAAAAAGACCAAAGCGGTTGCCAGGGGTGTGATGCGTGTGCGGACCAGTATTCGCCCAATTGCCCAGGCTGCGACTTTTACGGAAGCAGCACCGGACAAGTCTGCGGCCATTACGTCAACATGAGCGCCAAGTACCTCAGCAAAGTCGCCTGTGGTTTCAGCAGCCAGGGCGGATGGATCGTCATCAATTTCCAATGATCGAGCTGGCGGCTCGACCGTTTTGATCGAAGGGATCGTTCACGCACGCTCCAGCGATCCTTACGGCACCTACAAGGCAATGGGTGGTTCAGCAATGCCTGCGCGCAGAAACCAAAAACTCAACTGCTGGGAATTCATCAAGTGCGGTCGTGAGCCGGGAGGTATTCACGTCGCGCAGCTCGGTGTCTGTCCCGCCGCCATCACGGTCGAAGCGGACTGCATTCATGGTGGAAAAAACGCGGGAAGAATGTGTTGGGCTGTGGCGGGAACGATGTGCGATGGCCAGATTGCCGGGACCTTCGCCAGCAAGATGGGTAATTGTCTATCTTGCGATTTCTACGGTGCGGTGCTCCGCGAGGAGGGAGAGCAATTCGTATCCATTGCTCGCATCCTGTCGCAGATTGCTTCCGAGTAGTCGTGGATCAGAGCCCTGGCACCATCGCCACACGCTCTTCGACCGTATTCCAGTTCAGATTCTCCCAGAAAGCCTCGAGATAAGGCGGACGCGCGGTGCCGTAATCAATCATATAGGCATGCTCGAATACGTCGAGAATCAGAAGGGGAATCACGCCGATGGGGGTGTGGTTCATGTGTTGTTCAATCAAAAATACATGCGTCTTCTTGTCGAGCACGGAGTAGGCCCATACAGCCCAGCCCACGGGAGCCACCTTGCCGGCGTTGAGCAAATCCGCCTTGAATGCCTCGAGGGAACCATAATCACGCTCGATCAACTTGGTCGTTTTCGTTCCCGGCTTGGTCGAGTTGGCTTCCGTCAGGTTCTCGAAATACATCTGATGCAATAGCGCACCATTATGAGCCCAGGTTTCTCGTCGCTTGAGTTCGCCCCATTCCGAAAAGTGGGGGTTTGCCGTACTGCTATCGCCTTTGGTAATCAGCTCGGAGATGCGGTTGTATTGATTGACATACCCCTTGTAGAGCGTGTCTCGATGCTCTTGAAGCTGGCGATCCGAGATACCCTTGAGCTTGCCTTCGAGCGGAAAGTTTTTGAATTCAACGGCCATGATATCCTCCGTCAGATCGAATCATCCGTGGTTGGAGATGGGGTGATGAGAAAGGATTTCCCTACTTCATCCGTGCTTCATGCGATGCCCGATCGAGCCTTTGCGTTGCGCCCCCAAGGATGCAACAGCCCGAGGGTATGCAACATCGCGAGTGTCTTTGAAGACGGACCGTTCGTTCAGCCTCTGTCGCACTGATCCCTACCGGGCCCCATGACCTTCGAATTCGCATCGTGCATCGGCGGTTTCCCACAACGTGACCCGACATAGCATGGGAAGGGCATCTATCAACGCATCCCAAATCCAGGCCGCGAGGTTTTCACTGGTGGGATTCTCCAAACCCGGCAGCTCGTTGAGTATCGCGTGATCAAGACGCGACTTGACAGGCTTCCAAGCCTCATCGATCCGTCCAAAATCAATCAACCATCCGACCCGCGGATCCACCGGCCCTTGTAGGGAAAGCTCGACACGATAGCTATGACCATGTAGCCGGCCACACGGATGCTCATCGCTCACACGGGTCAAACGATGCGCGGCTTCGAATCGATACTCCTTCACAAGACGAACATTCATGACTGTCTCCTCGATCAGCGCGGGCCATAGCGCAAGAGCCCGTCGTAAGCCACCCGTGCCGCCCAAACCAGTTGTTGCTATGCTATCCCCCGATGAATGGCTTTCTCGTTTCGTCTCGTGCCATCGCTTCATCCCTTCTCTGGTTGGCACTATCGATCATGGCTTGTTCTGCCACACCGCCGGCCCATTGGGCGCAAGGAGGCATGCCCATTGCCCTGGGACAAGCCTATTGGGAGCGCGATAGCGACCTCATCGAGATCCTTCCGGACGGTACCATCACCGAAAATGGCAAAGAACGGCTGCTGATCGATCAAGTGGGACGCGTGTATTACAAAAACGGAGATCCGTACGCTCTTTTGCTCCCCAACGGTCATCTGGTCGGCGAAGACAACATCGGCATGGGAGAGGTCGGGCCTGTCTCAGCTTCTTTTCCCGGTTCCGCTTTCGCTTGGATGGCCATCGACCCGGCAGGCCAACTGATTCGCTACGACCAGGATGGCAATGAGTATCACGATGGAAAATGGTCCGGTTGCCAGGGACCCATGAGCAGAACCTGCATGCTCGTCTCTCACGTCATCGCGTTGGGTGAGTGGCAACGTCGACCTCGAGTCGGCGTAGGTGTTGGCGTTGGTGTGATGATGCCATTGAATTAGCCAGACATATCTTGATGGAAAATCCTGTTCGCAGGGAGGAGAAGCAAAAATTTAATATGTTAAATCAATATGTTGCGCGATAAGCACGACAACACGGACAGCTTGCGCCACCCACGAGCCGCGTCCAACCCCCCCGGCATCATCCCGTCAAGGTTGCCAATAGCTCTCCAATGGCAGGCAGCGGAAGTACCCGACTTGCCACCCCGGCCCGGATCACCGCGCTTGGCATCCCATCGACCACGGCCGTCTCCGCGCTTTCCACGATCACCAGCCCTCTACCATCGCGAATCGCTTTGGCCCCCTGCACCCCATCGGTCCCCATTCCTGTCAAAACTACGGCAATCGCACGCGATTTCGCGATCTGTGCCACACTCTTGAACAGCCGATCTGCGCTCGGAACGTAGCCATCGTTTCGATTCGGTGGCTGTACCCGTAACCGCATCTCCCCTTGGTTTGCCTCCACTTCCATGCACTTGCCGCCCGGGCAAACATAACCGTGTCGTGCCAGCAGCGCTTCGCCGTCGCTAGCCTCCCGTACCGTCAATGCGCTCTTGCGGTCGAGTCGTGCCGCAAACGCCCCCGTGAAACGAGGAGGCATGTGTTGCGCCACCAAAATCGCGGCCGAGATACGTGATGGCAGCCGCGAGAACACGTCCAACAAGGCGGTGGGGCCTCCCGTAGACGCGGCAATGGCAACGACAAACCGTGGTGGCAACGGCGTTGTCGCTACGGTTCCAAGGCCGCGTGCGGTGTCTGGCTCCGAAGCGAATATGGGCGGCGTGTGGGCCTGGACGGGTCGGAGTGTGCGCGCGAGAAGCACTTTGTCTACGAGTTGTTGTGCCGCTTGTTCATCGAAAAAACCATGCTCGGGCTTTTCCACGAAATCTATCGCGCCAAGCTCCAGCGCCCGAAACACGTTTTCCTTCTGGCTGTGGCTAGATACCACGATGACTGGCAATGGCTTGCGCGCCATCAAAATGCGTAAAAAAGAAAAGCCATCCAACCTCGGCATCTCCAGATCCAACGTGATGGCTTCCGGTTCGCGGTTCGTGACCATGCGAAGCGCTTCATCTCCGTCCGATGCCTCCCCAACCACCTGCACGCATCCGCTGCTTTCGAGAACGCGACGAATCCCACGGCGATTCAACGTGGAATCATCCACGATGAGCACGCGCACGCGATCATCGTGTGCGTCCATCATATCCCCTCCCGCTTCGAACGAAGCTCCCGTTCCGTGGGGCGACGATACACCACGTCCCGTTTCAAGTGGACGGGTTGAAATGGCCCGGGGTCGTGCAGCAAGGACTCGGAATGACCCAGCATCAAGAACCCCCCGGGACGCAATCGTTCGAAGATCGATGCCATGACATGCGCACGCGCCTGGGGTGTGAAATAGATCAATACATTGCGGCAAAACACCGCATCCACCTGGTCAATCGTGCAACGGTTTTTCATCTCCATGACGTTGAGTTGGCCGAACTGACATAAGGAGCGAACCGCGGCGCATACCCGCGTCCCCGCTCGTGTCGAAACGAAAAACGCTCCCCTTCGCTCCTTCGATGTCGATCGAAACGAACTCTCTCCGTAGATTCCTCGACGCGCGAACGTGATCCGCTTGCGCGACAAATCCGTGCCCAAGACACGCATACTCCAGCCATCGAAACGCCCGGATTCCAATAGCACCATGGCGATCGAATACGCTTCCTCCCCCGTCGAGCATCCCATGCTCCAACACGTGAGCTGTTTGCGATGCCGCGCATCACGCTCGAGCCTCGGCAATACTTCCTCGCGAAAAGAGCGAAGTTGATAATCCTCGCGAAAAAAATACGTCTCGTTGTTCGTGAGAATGTCATAAACCGTCTGCAACTCTTCTTCCCGTTTGGGGCTCCCACGAAGATGCCGATGATATTCCGCAAATGTCGATAAACCACAGGCGCTTACCCGCGGTCGCAATCGACGCTCGAACTCTCGCGCATGGTCTTCGTTGAACGCATGACCGATTTTTTCGCCGAGTAGATCGCGCAGCAGACGATATTCCTCGGGACGAAGTTCGGGCAACTCCGTGGGCAAAGATCGTCCGGAACCGTGGCTGATCACGTTCCTTCCCTCTTTACGCTGATCGGTTCGGACCTCGTGCTAGTTTGCATGTCGACGATATTCGCGAAACCCTCGTGGAGCTTCGCAAGATCGAGCACGAATACCAAACGCCCCTCGGTCGATGTCATGCCGGAAAACGGTCGTCGCACATCGCCTGGACCAAGCTCCGGGGCTGGCTGTATCCGTTCCGAAGATACCGTAAACACACCCGTGACCGCATCCACGACAACGCCTGTGACCCGGTTCCCCACCTCGACCAAAATCCACTTCGTTTTGCGTGTTGCCTCCGGATGCATGCCGAACATCAGCCGAAGATCGACAATGGGTGCCACAAGACCTCGATGCTCCGTCACCCCCACGATCGAAGGCGGCGTGTCCGGTAGCGGCGTGATCCCCATCGGATTTACCACTTGCACGACATGCTGCACATCGATGGCGTAATTCACGTCGCCGACCATAAATCCCACCAAACTTCGTTGCCCACCCGCCCGGATGTGATGTGTTCGGTGCTTCATGTGCCCATGAGTGCAAGAAAGGGTTCGAGCCGAAGGACTACGATCAAGTGGCCATCCACGCGGGCAATGCCCATCACATGGTCTCCTGCATTTCTTCCCAATCCCGCTGCCGCGGATTCGATTTCTGCCGCTGTCATTCGATACACCTGCACAACACGGTCGACATAAAGCCCCACCGACTCATTCTCCGACCATGGTACAACGACAATCCGCGCATGGCGTGTCGGCGCCGGTGTCGGTAACCCAAGTCTGGCTCTCACATCCAAAACCGTGAGCACACGACCCCGTACACCAACAATACCCATGACCACATCGGAAGACCGAGGAACCCTCGTCATGGGCGGAATTCGAAGGATCTCGCCCGTCCGATCGACCGCAAGCGCATACCTATCCTCGCCCAAACAAAACCCCAGGTACTCGACACGAGTGTCCGTGTCTCGACCTCGGATACGCCATAGCGACGCCGCACGGGGAGCAAGACCGTCAGGCATGTAACCTCGCGACTCGCTTGGAAATATTGGTCGTACTCATCGCCTCTTCCAACAACATCGGCATGTCCAATACCAACGCTACCCGTTGATCCCCCAATTCCGTGGCTCCCGCAAATCCTCCAATGCCCCGCAGCGGACCCGTCAGTGCCTTGATCACAATATCCTGCCTTCCCACGATATCGTCGACGACAAATCCGCTCTTGTTCGATGCAGCGGTCGCAACGACCACCAACATCCGACCCGATGGATCTCGTTCGGTCTTTTCGAGTTCAAACAGCATTTCCAGACGACATAACGGCAATGACTTGCCTCGCACCGTCGCGATCTCTCGACCTTCCACCTCCCGCACCGAGGAAGGGTCCACCAAAAGCGCTTCCTGAACGCTCGATAGCGGCATGGCATATATGGCTTCTCCAACCCGCACCATCAACGCACTGATCATGGCAAGCGTAATGGGAAGCGTGATCGTCAGCTTCGTGCCAATTCCTTTTTCACTTTGCACATCGACCACACCACCCAATCGTCCGATATTGGTCTTGACCACATCCATTCCCACCCCTCGCCCGGACAGACGACCGGGCTCCGAACGTGTGCTGAGCCCCGGTAAAAAAACCAATTCGACGCGATCCCGATCCGTCAACTCATTTGCTTCCTCCGCGGTCAGCAGCCCATGGCCCACGGCACTGCGCACCAATTCGTCCGCATCGATCCCAGCACCATCGTCTTCCACCTCCACCACCACTTGGTTGCCCTTGGCATACGCATTCAAAGCAATGGTGCCCGTTCGTGGCTTGCCCACACGTTCTCGCGCATCTCCATCCTCGATGCCATGATCGAGAGCATTGCGAATGATGTGCATCAACGGATCGCTCAACTCCTCACCAATCAACTTATCCACTTCCGTCTCCGCGCCCGTGATGACCAGATTGACCTCCTTATGCACCTCCCGGCTCGCTTGCCGTGCCACACGCGCAAGTTTTTCAAAGACCTGGCCGAGAGGGACCATGCGTACTTCCAAAATGGCCGCTTGCATCGATGCCAGATGACGCTCGAAACCATGATGCAAACGCCCGAGATCCCGTGCCAAAGATCGCAAGGAAGGCTCCGAACGAATCTGTTCGACCACCCGCTCCAATCCTCCCCGCACAATCGCAAGCTCGCCCACCAAGTTCATCAATTGATCCAGACGAGCAATATCCACCCGAACCGTCTGGGCCACCGACCGTAAGGTCGCTTCCGCTCGTATCTCCGGCTTGGCGACCGAATACACCGTTTTGAGTATCTTTTCTTGCGGAGACAAGGTCATCCGCGTGGGTAGCGAAACCGATGGCCCTCCCCGACTCGGCACCGCGTCGGCCAGCGCCTGAGAATCCAAAGACGGCGAACCCGTGGGAGAAGCTCCCGACGCAACGCGGATCTTCGGCATCTCCTCGACCGTGCCACCGACCGAAGACAATGCTTGCTGCAATTTTTCAACTTCGAAACCCGATGCCAGCAGTATCTCCAGCTCGATGCTGTCCGCACTCACCGCCCCGCCCGTCGGAAGATACGTCAGTATCTCCCCATAAGGCTTGAGCTGACCTTTGATGGCTTCTAGCTGCTCGTCGATGGTCACCAGTTGAAAAGCCACGCGAATACGATAGAGCCGAAGACCACTGTCGACCGAGGAACGAAGCCGATGCTCTTCATACTCGGTGAGCACCGCCAAAAGGTTCGCATCCAAATCGTAGACCGTACCGCCCGAGGATGACACACTGGCAGGTCCGCCGATTCGACGTAAATCTCTTAGAAAAGCCTCGAGTTCCTCATCGGGCTCGTCGGCCCCCATCGTGCGACTCACCGCAAGCAAACGATTGTAAATCTCAATCGCTCGAAATAGCTGGTCCAGCAGCTCCGGTGTGAGGTTAGTTTTCCCAAGACGCAATTCATCCAACGTGTTTTCTAGTTCATGAGACAACGCCGTAAGATGCGTTGCGTTGAACATCCCACATAACCCTTTGAGCGTATGAACCCCACGAAACACGCTGTTGACCAAATCCGCATCCACCGGACCCACCCGCGTCGTCGCGTCAAGCAACAATAGATCCCGCGATAGCCGATCGATGACCTCCTGTGCCTCGGACAGAAAATCCTCCCGCCCCTTGTCTCCCAACTCGTGACTCATGGTGCCGGTTTGGATACCTCCACGCTGCCAACGGAGCCGACTCCCCCTGACGATGCAGACGCCGGAGGGGACGCCGAGCCTTCCGTTTCCACCATCGTTCGTGTGCCGCGAACACGTTCGTCTATCCAATTGGCCAGCTCATCCCACATCTGCCAGCGCTCCTTGCCCAATGCCTCCGCCCCATGGCCACTCACATCCCATGTCACCCGAGTCGATGTTTTTGACATCTGCCCCAAAAGCCTCACCGGCTCGTCCGAAACCGTGTCTTTCGTTCCCGCTAGCAGCAAGTTAGGCAGTTCCAACACCGAAGCAAAAGGCCGATATAACTCGAGCCCACGCAGCGATGCCCCCGGAGAGACCAGCGCCACCGCAACGATATTGTCGCTTCTTCGATGGGCTTGTCTGACCACAAGGTTGGCCCCCAGGTCCGAACCAACAAGTATCCATTTGAATTTATTACCTTTTTCGTGCAAGCCCATCACGGCTTCCACGTCTCCATCCATTTTTTCGAACGTCGCAAGATCGAACGAACTCCAATGAACTGGCCGATTCGGTTTCGCTGGATCCACGGTGGATTCGCCATGGCCCCGTAAATCGAAACTCACGATATCCATCGGCTCGTCCGATGGTAATAGCCGCTCAATCAAAGGAGTCCACTCGGACCGATCGCCCCCAAGCCGATGCACCAACAATACCGATACGGTCGATGGTTCCTTTGCTTTCCAACGGGAGACGTGAAGCTTGAACCGATCCGACGACAACGCCGTGATCGTTTCGGGCTTCGGTGCCGCTTGTGTTGGACGTGGTGGGCGCTGCGCCGTCGGTGTCGCGGATACGGATCCCGAAGCCGATGCCTGCGCCAGCGACGACGCATTGCTTGCAACCCCAGTTTTTTCGCGCGAGTCCGTACACGTACAACCCGCTATGAAAAAAGCTACCCCTGCGCCGAGGGCCAATCGAAGGCTTCCCATCATGAGGGCACGAGCGTAACCCGAGATGCGGCCTTGGGGAATAAGGGGCCGCATCATGGCGAACTCTTCGACGATTCAGTCTCCGCCCGGGCCAAATGACCGCTCAAATAGCGATTCGATGGCCTGGCGTCCGGAATCGGTCAAGTGCGCCGTTCCAATCCCCGCGAACATCGGCGAACCGATGACCGGCGTAGCGTTCAGCCACGCCTGCCCATCCCAGCGAAACCAAGTTTTTTTGTCTTGATCGAAGACATGCAATTCCTTGTCCCAGCGACGAGCCAGTTCAGCTCCCCAACCCGTTCCCCCACGAACCGTTCCGTCTTCCTGAATCTGTCCAATGACGAAGACTTGCTGACATGGCCGCACTTGATGCCAAATGCTTTGAATGATTCGTCGCACCGACACCGTGGCGGGAAACTCCCGGCCCAAACGATGGGATACATAGCGCAAGCTCACGTCCCCAAGCTGCAGGTCGGCGTCGGATAGATAACGAAGACCACGGTTTCGGACGCGATTGTCGTGCCCATTGAACGTGAACGTGATTTCCCGGATGCCGTAGCGCTCGGCAGTCTCACCAAATGCGGATTCCGCGCCTCTCGCGCCTCCGCTATGCAAGACGAATCGTTCCCAAGTTCGTGGACCCGATCGCTTATGCATTCGCGGGTCCTGCACCAATTGCATCGTGACCACATCGAGTTCCAACCCCACGTCCACACCCGTTTTGCCATGGTGTTTGAGAACATGAAGCACAATCCGGCCCTCCACCGACTCGAGAGTCAACACAACGTCGATGAGGTCCGAAAACCGATCCACGGGCGAAGGGATTCCATGAGGATCGGTAACCGGCACGTGCCGATGGCTACGAACGCTCAACCAAATCTCCGCTCCAATGTCTCGGGCTAGCTCTCGAAGCTGCTGAACGTCGGCGGGTTCCGCCGCTTCCCAATCGAAGCCCTCGATGATCATCACCTCTGGATTTCGTCCCAAAGCCCCCGCGGCCAAAGATGCGGCCTCACGAAGCTTGTCCAGGCGAAGCGTGGGTCCCGGTTGGGAAATCAGCAACCGCCGACGCTCGATTTCCAGCAATACCGTGGGAGAATCCTCGAGCCCCGTCCCCTGCTCGATCCCACGAAACAGCTCATCATAATACGAGCGAAGATGCACCACGGGTGATTCATTCGACACGTGCAGCACCGTTTTGCCACACAACAGCGCGTCCAAACCGATCTGCACCAGACAAGCGGTCTTGCCGACTCCAGCGCGCGCAACGATGACGCCAAGTTGCTGAGGCTCCAAACCACCGCTTATCGCCTGCTCCAAAGCTCGAATGGGACTGCGTTCAATGACTTCCTGCGTAATCACGATGCACCGTCCTTTGTGTTTCGTTGACGCTCTTGATAGCTGCGAATCAGGTCCTCGGCAGTACTCGCGGGAACGGGGCAGTAGCGGGAAAACTCCATGGAAAACTCGCCTTTTCCCTGGGACGACGACCGTAACACCGTCGAATACCCAAACACCTCCGCCAAGGGTACCTCCGCCTCGATCTGAACGAACCCGTTTTCTTCCGTCGTGCCCACGATAATGCCACGTCGTTTGAGCAGGGTGCCCACCACATTCCCCTGGAATTCCGCGGGCGTCTCCACCACCACCTTCATCACCGGCTCCAATATTTGGGGCTTGCAGCGCCCAATGACCTGGCGAAATGCCCCCCGCGCCGCCTCCTGAAACGCCACATCCGACGAATCAACCGCGTGGGCCGCACCATCGTTTACGATCACACGCACATTCACCAAAGGCGCGCCAATCAAAGGCCCCTTGTTCAAGCAAGACCGAAACCCCTTCTCACACGAAGAGATGAACTCCCGCGGTATGACTCCCCCCACCGTCGCGTCCACAAACGTAAATTCTTCCTCCGTGTTCACTTCGATCCGTCCTCCCACCCGACCGTATTGACCCGCTCCACCTGTCTGTTTTTTATGCGTGTAGTCAAATACCGCTGCCGCCGTGATCGTCTCCCGATACGCTACCCGTGGCGGACTCACCTCCACCGGTACCGAATACTCCCTTCGCATCCTCTCCAAGTATACTTCGAGATGTAACTCCCCCATCCCCGAAATGACCGTCTCTCCCGTCTCCGGATCCGATGCCACCCGGAATGTCGGATCCTCTTTCCCAAACCTTCGTAATGCCTTCGATAACCCCGCCAAATTTTTGGTGTCCGTCTTGACCGTCAACGAAATCACAGGCGTCGGCACATGCATCGACGCCAACGATAACGATACCGTCCCGTCCGTGAACGTATCCGAGGACGCACAGTCGATCCCGAACATCGCAACGATATCCCCAGCAATCGCATGGTCGATGTCCTCCATCTCCTCGGCATGCATCCGCACCAGACGCCCCACACGATGCTTTTTCTGCGTCCGCATGTTCAAAATGGTCGAAGACCGTTTCAGCGTGCCTTGGAAAATACGCAAGTAGGTGAGTTGACCATGACGACCGTCGTCCACCTTGAATGCCATCAATACCAGCGGATCTTGTGCGGAGCCGGTCAACGGAACCTCATGCCCATCGTCGACCGAATTGGCATGATGAACCCGATCCCCAGGAGCGGGAAGATAACTCGTGATACCGTCGAGAAGTGCCTGCACTCCCTTGTTTTTGTAGGCTGATCCAACGAATACCGGCGTGATCTGTTGCGCTATCGTTGCCTTGCGGATCGCCTGATTCAATAATTCGACCGTCACCCTGTCCTCGAGCATCGCCTCCGTCAACTCGTCGGAAAACATCGATACCGCATCGAGCATCGCTTCTCTGGCGCGCAAGGCTTCGGCCCGAAACGCCTCGGCAATGGGCTCGTTGCGTACCGTCTGTCCCTGAGGACCATCGAAATATATCGCCTGCTCATGAACGAGATCGATGACACCTTCGAAGTGGCTTTCCAAACCGATGGGCAACTGAAGCAATACCGGGTTGAGCCCAAGCTTGTCCCGCAATTGATTCGCCACACGAAGCGGGTTTGCCCCAGAACGATCACACTTGTTGATGAATGCGACCCGTGGAATCCCATATCGACGCATCTGCCGATCCACGGTGACCGATTGCGATTGAACCCCCGCCACCGCACACAAAACCAATACCGCACCGTCCAAAATGCGAAGCGCTCGCTCCACCTCTATGGTGAAGTCCACATGCCCTGGAGTGTCGATGATGTTGATCGCATGGTTTTGCCAAAAACAATGAGTCGCGGCAGACTGAATCGTGATCCCACGCTCTCGCTCGAGATCCATCGAGTCCATCGTCGCTCCCACACTGTCTTTGCCTTTTACCTCATGAATCGCATGGATCCGCTGCGTGTAAAATAAGATCCGCTCCGTGAGCGTCGTCTTGCCCGAGTCGATATGAGCACTAATCCCAATGTTTCGAATGAATCGTTGATCTCGTATCACAACAGCACCACGTGGGGGAAAGTCACGGCAAGCAGAACGCCTTCGCGACCGCGGGCATCTAGCGGACACGAGTTTATCGCGCAAGCTCGGTCGGAACAGGATCTCCCGCAAAATATATAAAATAGTTTTGTCGAATACTTGGCCCCTTCCAACCCACACCCGCATGGTTGCCCGCATGCTCGTTCTCGCATTGACCTTGGTGGTGGGCCTGATCGCTGCGGATGTGATGGACGTGATGAAAATCCGTCCCCGACGTGTCTTGCCCTGATCCTCCACCGCAAACGGATTTTAACCCCAAATCCGCCCCCTACGGTGGCATCCCCGCCCGTGACTCCCCCTCCTCTTGCTTACTCACACGCCTGCCCTCTCCAACCACAAGCGTAATCACTGTTTCAATAAGATTGGAAATCCCATCTTCCGTGGGTTCTTTCACGTTATCACCGCCAACCGAGGCCGCGACCTTCCACCCAAATCCTTGTCGTCCATACCCCATGAACAATCCAAAAATCGCGAGCATCTCATGAAACGAGCCCGGTGAATTCCCCCTCTCCCACCCTTGCCGCCTTTCCCGTCGTTGGCTATCTCCAACCTACAGACCTTCTTATCTGCCAATTCCGTTTTTTAATTCGTACAATCAAAACCGTGGCCGCGTTCGCTCCCAAAGTGGACCCCCTGATCTCCCGTTGCCAATTGGGCGATAAAACCGCGTTCCGCGAGCTGTTTCATCGACATCGTGGGGATGTGGGACGCATCGTGCAACGAATGCTCGGCCCGGTTCCGGAAGTGGAAGACATCATTCAAGACGTATTTATCCAAGTTTATCGTACCCTTCAGGACTTTCAGGGCAATTCTAAGTTCTCGACTTGGCTGTATCGCGTCGCCGTCAATACCGTGCTCATGCATCGCCGAGCCCAGCAATCACGCCCTGTTCTCGTCGCTGAATCCACTCGCCCGGTGCCTAACGATAGGCTCGAGCCCGATGAGGAGGCCGCCCGCCGCGAACGCATCCGTGCTTTTTATGCCGTGCTGGACCGCTTGCCCGAAAAAAAACGAACCGTGTTCATTCTGCACGAAATCGAGGGAATGAACCCGAAAGAAATCGCCTCGCTCGTACACGCTCCAGCGCTGACCGTGCGAACAAGACTTTTTTACGCCCGACGCGATATTTTGCGCATGATGCAGCAGGAGCCCGCCCTTGCCTCGCTGGCGAGCGAGTTGCTGGGCTCTGACGACGACCAGCCATCTTCCGAGGAGGAGTCATGAACCAGCCCCTCGATGCCCGATGGTTGAAAAAGGTCGCGCAAAAGATAGCCGAGACATCACCGGAATTCGATTGGGATCGAGTAGAAACCGCTGTTTTTCAGCGATTGGAACGAGAGCCCGCCCCCCGCGCCCCGTCGTCTCCCGCGGCCTATGGACGCGCCGTAACCGCAGGCTTGATCGCCGCGGCCGTTGCCGCCCTCACCCTTTCCGTTTCTCAAACCCCCCGTCATGACCTGTCCACTGCCTTGGCAGGTCCAACGGTTCACGATGCCGTGCCTGCTGACATCGTCGCTACCCACGAACCCCAGGCTTTCGAGCACGAGCAATGGGCTCGTTTCCATTTGCACGCCCCAGGACGTCTACGGGTTTTGCGCATGGATGACCGCGTATCGCTTCACTTACTCGAAGGAAAGCTCGAGGTCGACGTGTCCCGTCGTGATGCCCTGGAAGCCGTCACCATTCGCGCTGGCAATGTGCGGGTTGCGGTTCATGGTACGCTGTTTTCCGTCGAACTCCGCGAGGGCGTGGTGCAAACGCAGGTGCAGCAAGGCTCCGTGGTCGTGGGACCGGCCTCGCGCGGCAATACGGAAGGATGGCTTCTCATCGGGCCTTCCACCGGCTATTTCGACGCCACCATCGGACAGCGTGTGGCAGGCCATTCCTATGTGGATCAACCGCTCGTGCTCCACCGTTCGGAAACCCCATCCTCCCCTCCGGTCATAGTCCAACCAACCCAGCCGCAGCGCGACCTGTCCGCCCCTTCCCCCGTGGCTTCCCCGAAAATTCGCCCGCCACAACCACTGCCCAACGCTCTCGATGACCACCTCGCCGCCACCACCCTGCAGGCCATTCGTCAGAACATCACCGCTTGCTACCGCCGTCACCTGCCCAGCTCCAATGAAGGCGTCACCATTCACGCCCAGATCCATATCTCGATTCATGTGGCTCCCGATGGTCATGTCACTTTCGCCCGTTTTGATCCTCCGTTATCACCACGAGCCCAATCCTGCGCGAGCGAGGCCGTGCAAAACGCCGCGTTCCCTAGCGCCAGGGAATCATCCGTGCTCGAACTATCGATGCAGCTCTCCCCATGAGACGACAGCTCCCCGGCGAGCAGGAAATAGGGAATCTCTGCTTGCCTGCGCCGTATCGCAACTCTCGGAATCGACGAATCCTATTCAACTATTCGTTAATAAAGGGAAAAATGCGCGAGCGGCGATACGACACGAGCCATGAACCGGTCGCGCATAGCCCATTTCCGTGCGTGAATCCCACCGAGCGATGGGGTGCCAAAAAAATCCGTTTTCACCGCACGGAAAGCGTTTTCACGACAGGATCGGAAAACCGGCCATGGCATGGATATCGCGCTTGCAGCATCCCTATTGGCCCAATCATTACCCTATGCCTTCTTTTTTTGGAGTGTTTGAGCAATGGCATGCGTCTCTCGCGCACCCAATAGCCCGAACTGCAAGCCCACCCCCTGTGGCGTTGTCCATCGGACCACCGCCGGAAGTTGCTGTGTCCCTAGCGATGGACCAAAGTCCACCGAGATCTTCACTTTTGTTCCGAACGGGAGTTTGCTGTGACATAGAAAGAACATGCCACCAATGCTCAAATCCTGTACCCGGCCCTCGACGGCCTCACCGGTCCCTTCCTCCGACAAGGTCGCTGCTAGTTCCACTTTCTGGCGGGGATACTTGCGCTTTTCTATCACGGGTCGTCCTGCTCTTTCCATCCTCGGAACATGGGTCCGAAGGCCATGAAAGCTTCGCGAGACAATGGCACTTCTGTCAAGACGTCTCGTGCTTCTCGTTGGCTCGATGGATGGCAAGCCGGTCTCATCGTCGTTGCCATCGGAGTGCTTGTCGTTTCCATTGTCATTCCTCGCCCACGACTCCCCCAGGAGATCCCTTCTCCCCGACCCAATTGGGCCAAGCTGGGTGAGGTGGCTCGGCAAGACAGCCGACTTGCTACCTTGGCCGAGCAAGAGCCGCTGCCTTTCGAAGTCCGACAAGTTGGTGAGTCGTTTCGATCTTTCGGACTAGCGGTCGCAGCGGGCGATGCCGCGAGTACCCAAAGGATACAACTGCTGCTGCAGCAGCAAATTGCGGCCGTGCGGGAGCCTGACCTGCTCTTGCGTCTGCGTGCCTGGCAAACGCAGGACTTTTTGAAAGAAGTAGCTGCCTTCGAAACGACGGGAAATGAATCCCAGGGGCTTCGGGAGTTGGGGGGAGAGATCGTGCGTATCGCGCAACAAGCCGGGTGGCTCGTGCCGCGCGGCTCTGGCTACCACTGGTTGATCGATGATTTCACTCGCCAGGTCCTGTTCCGAAAACGATGGAACGAAATCCTGCATCTGCAGCGCGCTCCCTTCTTGTTGTCCATCGATGAAGAGCGGGTCTTTTACGCGTTTCTGTTCCGCTTTCCCGGCCACCATTCCTGGCATCCCGATCCGCTGCGCCGATGCCAATCGGCCAATGAACAATTGCTGAAAAAAGTGACGGCTTTTGGCGCCATCGATCCATCTTATCCCACGGATTATGCTCGTGGCGTGCTGCTTCTTCGCCTGGACCGCCCGCAACTCGCGGTCGAACCGCTGGCTCAATTTCTCGATAACAATCCCGATGGTCCCTATACGCTACATGCACGCAACGCGCTTCGGTTTGCACAAAATCAGCTATTGCCTCCGTAATGACGCATGCGTTTCCGACGCGCGGCCGGCCATTGCCCTTGTTTTCCATTCCCTGCCCCCCCGTGGCGCGGATCCCTTATACTACTGCCGTTTGCCATGCCGCAACGCGCACCATCCGGTGGCATTCGTCTCGAATACCCAGGGCTAACCCATTCGCCAAGGCCAAGGAAAAAATCGATGACAACCGCCCCATGCAAAACTTGGATCCTCGCGGCAGCCATGCTCTTGTCTGCCTGTACTCCCAAACCCACCACCGAAACCATGAACACCAACGCTTCTTCCCAGCAATCCCTTCAACTATCCTCTTCCGCTTTCGAGCCTGCATCGTCGATTCCGACTCGATATACCTGCGAGGGCGAGGATCTTTCGCCCCCTTTGTCGTGGAAAGGCATCCCGGAAGGCACCCAAAGCCTGGTGTTGATCGTCGATGACCCCGATGCTCCGGACCCCGCGGCTCCGAAAATGACTTGGGTTCACTGGATTCTTTACGATATCCCCCCTTCTTGCGAAAGCTTGGCCGAAGGAATTCGCCAACTGCCCGCGGGAACCAAACAAGGAATCAATAGCTGGAAAAAAACGGGATACGGCGGACCTTGCCCCCCTATCGGCAATCACCGCTACTTTCATAAACTCTACGCTCTCGATAAAACCCTGGCCTCGATGGAAACACCAGACAAGGACGCTGTCGTGGCCGCGATGCAAGGTCATATCCTCGCGCAAGCGGTTTTGATGGGCACTTACCAAAAAAAGGGTAAATAACCCGTTGGTGCGTTCGGGCTTGCGGTGGCAAGCCGCGACGTAGTCAGGAGAACCCGCCATGAGCGCCCGTAACCAAGACGATGTCGAAAGCGTTCCGGTTTATGTGATCGAATCGATTCCCGTTCACGGCGACCACCGCGTGTCCCTAGAGGAGCGAGAGCGAGAGGCCATCCCAACACCCGCCCATCTGCGTCTCGGCCCCGAATTGGGACACGGTGCCATGGGCCATGTCCACTCCGCCCTCGACCGTAACTTGCTGCGCCACGTCGCCCTCAAACGACTCGACAAACATCATGTTTCCGTGGATATGTACCGCGACGGTTTCATCGCGGAAGCACAAATCACTGGGCAACTCGAACATCCGAATATCGTCCCCGTGCATGAGCTGGCCGTGGGTGACAATGGGGTGCCGTACTTCACCATGAAACTCGTGCGCGGCGCGGATTTCAAACAATGGCTCGCCAATCCCGAAAGGCCGCCCGGTTCCGTGGCGCGTCTTGAACAAGGTCTTGAAATCATTATAAAAATTTGTGATGCGGTGGCCTATGCGCACCATCGGGGCGTCATCCATCGCGACTTGAAACCAGAAAACATCATGGTGGGTGATTTCGGACAGGTTTACCTCATGGACTTTGGCCTCGCCCGCCTGATGAAAACCAAACCCGCCTCCGGGGCGCGTGCCCAAATGGAGGCCCACGGTCCGGTGGGAACGGTTACCTACATGGCTCCAGAACAAGCCCTCGGTGACCCGGATGAAATGGATGAACGTTCCGATGTCTTCGGCCTCGGCGCCCTGCTGTATGAGTTGGTAAGTGGCCAAACCCCCTACGGACGCCCCCGAAATATGAACGATGCCTTCTTTCGCGCCACGGGCGGAAAGGTCATTCCCTTAAAAACCGCCTGCGCCGGAGTCCCCGTTCCCCTGCGACTCGAAGAAATCGTCATGAAAGCAGTCGCCCCCGCCAAATCCGACCGCTATCAAAGCGTCGTCGAACTCCAAAAAGACCTCCGAGACCTGCTGAGAGGCGGAATCCACCTGCCCACGGAAACGTTCGCCCCAGGCAGTATGATCATTCGGGAAGGAGATCGCGGCGACAAAGCCTACATGATTACCCAAGGCACTTGCTGCGCCTACCGCGTCGTCGACGGCCAGCGAGAAACACTGACGACCATGAGCGTGGGGGAAGTGTTTGGGGAAATGGCCCTGTTGCTCGATGAACCGAGGGCAGCCTCCGTGGAAGCCGTCGACCGGGTCACCGTTCTCGTACTCGACAAAAAAACCATGAATGAAGGAATCGGCGTCAATGCCTGGACCTCGGCCTTGGTGCGAGCCATGGCCCATCGTTTTCGCAATCTCGAACAACAAGTGCGTGATTCCGGCATGCGACGCTAATATTCCGCGTAAATCCGGTTAGTTATGCTTCCAAGGCGATCGGTGGCGTGCGTCAATTGCCTTTCGCCGTCACTTCCCAAGAATACTGCTCGCTACAGGGGCCCGACACGTGCCGTACCTCAATGGTGACCCACCGACTGTCGTCTTTGCCGTTGGGGATTTGGGCTTCTCCCCAATTCAAGTTGGCCGAATCCAATTCCTCCGCGGGAAGAACCGATGAAGCAGCGAGCAGGGAACACTCCACGACGTCTTTATCCTTGTCGAGGTAGACGTACAAATCGAAGTTGGTCGGTGCCGGGGATCGCAGGGTGATCCGCACTTTGAGTTCCCTTCCCGCCATGCTGTCATCGGCTTCTTTGACCCGAAGTCGTAACCATTCGGAACTGCTGCCCGAAGCAGTCACGACATCACTGCCCTTGTCGCCTCGCACCAATCCAATGTCTCGAGCGGCGGTGCAGCTATTGGGATAGTCGCAGGTACTACCCGAACCGCCAGTTCCCCCCGTTCCGCTCGAACC
>MWCO01000057.1 GCA_002070115.1 Deltaproteobacteria bacterium ADurb.Bin207 | reverse complement strand
TGCGCAGCAGCCGTGCATTCACCTCCATCTTTGCCACCCATCCCGATCCGGCGGTGGATGCCTGGTTCATGGCGGAGCAAGCCCGGGCGCTAGGAGCCAACGCGGTGTTTGTCGACGACGCGGAGCGTGCGGTGGCGGCGGTTCTTGAACGGATAGGAGGCAAGGATGTGATTCTGGTGAAAGGGTCGCGAGGGGTTGCGCTCGAGCATGTCGTGGGAGCCTTGGAGGCATGGGGGGAGGGGCAAAGCGCATGATCTACGAGCTTTTGTATTCCTTGCGCGGAGAAGCCTCGTTTTTGACCTGGCTCAACGTGTTGCGATACATCCCCTTTCGCGTGATTGCCGCCACCATCACCGCGATGGTTCTCGCTTTCTTATTGGCTCCTTGGTTCATTCGGGAATTGCAGCGAAAGCAAATAGGCCAAGTGGTTCGGCAAGATGGTCCCGAAAGTCATCTATCCAAAGCGGGCACCCCCACCATGGGGGGCGCTCTGATTTTGCTGTGTTTGTTGGTGCCCACGATGTTGTGGTGCGATGTGAGAAATCCGTTCGTCTTGGCGACGACGGCGGTGACGGTCGGCTACGGGATGATTGGGTATCTCGATGACTACTTGAAGCTGAAGCGAAAAAGCTCGGGGGGGCTTGCGGGAAAATACAAGCTATTGGGGCAGTTTTTGATAGCGGGGGCGGCCATTGGCTACACGTTCGTGTGGACGGAGGGGCTTCCTGCCGATTGGCTCGAGATTCGAACCCGGTTGTCGGTTCCGTTTATGGCTTTCAACAAATACCCCATCACCCTGCCCGTCGCGGTGTACGTGGTGTTTGCGGTGCTGGTGGTGGTGGCCTGGTCCAACGCGGTCAACCTTACCGATGGCCTCGATGGGCTTGCGATCGGTCCGGTGCTCATCAACGCCAGCGCCTACTTATTCCTTTCCTACGTGGCCGGTGCGGTTTTCTTCGGCTTTTCCGTCGCCAAGTACTTGGACATTCCCCCCTTGCAAAGCGCATCGGAACTCGCCGTGTATTGTGGTGCCATGGTGGGAGCGGGTACGGGTTTCCTTTGGTACAACACGTATCCCGCGCAGGTATTCATGGGGGATGTGGGCTCGCTGGCGCTGGGCGGTGGGCTTGGAATGCTCGCGGTATTCACCAAAAACGAGCTGCTAAGCATCGTGTTGGGCGGCGTCATGGTGCTGGAAACCGTGAGCGTGGTCACCCAAGTCGTTTCATTCAAACTCACGGGTAAACGTGTCTTTCTCATGGCTCCCATCCACCATCACTTCGAAAAGAAGGGATGGCCGGAGCCACGGGTCATCGTCCGGTTCTGGATCATTTCCGTGCTGCTCGCCTTGGTGAGCCTGTCGTCTCTCAAACTGCGGTGAAAAAGGAATTGAAAAGCATGGATCTACGAGACAAGCGGGTGATCGTCGTGGGGCTCGGTCGAAGTGGTATCGCGGCCGCGCGGCTTTGCCTGTCTCGTGGAGCGCGGGTTACCGCTACCGACCGGCTCGAACGGGCGGCCGTTGCCAACGATATCCTCGAATTGGAGAACCAGGGCGCTCGTTTGGTGCTGGGGGGGCATGAAGGATTGGTGTGGAAAGATGCCGATATCGTGGTGATGTCTCCGGGTGTGCCACCGTTTGCCGAGCTTTTTCAAGCGGAGCGCGCAGGCGTGCAGGTCATTGGGGAACTGGAACTCGCTTGCCGATTCCTTCATGCGCCCCTGGGCGTGATTGGAGGAACGAATGGCAAAAGCACCGTCACCAGTTGGTTGGGGCAAATGGTGCAAGACCGCGGCAAGGTTTTCGTGGGAGGCAACCTCGGAACGCCTTTTTCCTGTCATGTCGATGAGCGCTGGGATTGTGTCATCCTCGAGGTTTCGAGCTTTCAGGCGGAGCGAGTTCCCACGTTGCATCCTCGCGCGGCGGCGTTGTTGAACGTGACCGACGATCACCTCGATCGGTACGCGAGTTTGGAACAATACGCCGAGGCCAAAGGCAATGTATTTCGGAACATGGGGCCCGAGGACGTGGCGGTTGTGCCGGCGGGCGACCTCATTTGTGCCAAACAGGCGGCGCGGGGACGCGCGCGGATCGTGACGTTTGGCCCTGGCGGGGACGTTCGACCGGAACAGGGCGAGATCATTCACTCGCAGAAGGGTTGGCGATTTGCGCTTTCCCGCATAGCGTTGCCGGGCCAGCATAATGTGTTGAATGCTTGCGCGGCGATTGCCATGGCGGCGGCGCTCGGTGCCAGCGCCGAGTCGGTCGAGCGGGGCCTCGTTTCGTTCGAAGGCTTGCATCATCGAATGCAGTTTGTCGCCGAAATGCAGGGCGTGAGCTATTACAACGACTCGAAGGGCACGAACGTGGGAGCTTCGGTGGCGGCCCTGCGGGGCTTGACGGCCCGGCGTGTGGTGCTGATCGCCGGAGGAAGAGACAAACAAGGAAGTTATGAACCGTTGGTACAGGTGTTGCGGGAGCGCGGACGTGCGGTGGTGCTCATCGGCGAAGCCGCCGACCGGATTGCCGAGGCGGTGGCGGATGCGGTGCCCACGTTTCGGGCTTCGGACATGGACGACGCCGTTCGGATTGCCAAGCAAGCTGCCTTGTCTGGTGATGCGGTGCTGCTGAGTCCGGCTTGTTCGAGCTACGATATGTTCAAAGACTACGCGCACCGTGGGGAAGTATTCCGCTCCGCCGTTCATAACCTAATGAAATCACACGGAAAGGAGGCCCCATGAGCTGGTTGCGAAAGCGAATGGGTGCTGCCGACCAGACCCAGGTGGGCGCGGTCGACCCCGTGCTCGCCGCCACCATCATCGCCCTCGTCGGCTTCGGTATCGTGATGGTTTACAGCGCCAGCGCCATCGAAGCCACCGTCCGATATCACGACCCCGAACACTTTCTCAAACGCCAATTCATGTTTGGAATCGCAGGGTTAGGGGTCATGGGGGCCGTGAGCTACATCGACTACCATCGGCTTCGACGGCTGACCTATCCCGTGCTGGGTAGCGTCACGGTGCTCATGATTCTGACGGTCATTGGGATGGGGGTGCGTCGCGGCGGCGCGGCGCGTTGGCTGACCGTTGGGCCCATTCTCATTCAACCCGCCGAGATGGCCAAACTGGCCCTCGTCGTGTGGTTGGCCTATTCCCTCGCGAAAAAAGCAGACAAGGTGCGCTCTTTCACGGTGGGATTCATTCCCCATGTGCTCATGGCTGGAGGCCTCATCCTGCTGTGCTTGAAGCAACCGGATTTCGGCTCCGCCGTGGTCATCGCTTTTCTCACCTTCGCATTGCTATTCGTTGCCGGGGCGCGAATGGCCTATCTTTTCGGGGGACTCATTGCGGTGATAGCCATCGGTGTTCAGCTCGTCATGAGCCAGGGCTATCGTATGGCTCGGCTTACCGCCTACCTCGATATCGCCAAACATCGGCAGGGTTCCGCCTACCAGCCTTTCCAATCGGTGATGAGCTTCGGTTCCGGCGAGATCACGGGGTTGGGTTTGGGAAAAGGGCTTCAGGTGCTTTACCTGCCGGAGGCGCATAACGACTTCATTGCGGCCATCATTGGAGAGGAACTCGGCTTCATCGGCGTGCTGGGTCTCGCCAGTGTGTTTTTGCTCATCGTGGCAAGAGGCGTGAGGGCTGCGTTCCGGGCTTCCGACGACTTTGGTTCCTACTTGGCGTTCGGGATCTCATCGATGTTGGGGATTCAGGCTCTGGTCAACATGGCCGTGGCGATGGCGATTCTTCCGACCAAAGGGTTGACCTTGCCGTTCATCAGTTACGGTGGGTCTTCGCTTTTGGTGAATGCAGCGGCGGCGGGGGTGCTGCTCAATATCTCCAGACCGCGTACCCAGAGGCAAGAAGTGGAGCCTGCGCGCACTGTCCCGGAAGATGCGGAAGCGAGCGAAATTCTTATGGTTTCTGCTCAGGAGGGCGCGGGGTGAGCGTCTCGTTGCTCTTTGCGGGAGGCGGAACCGGCGGCCATATTTTTCCGCTCTTGGCCGTGGCGCAAGCGATACGGGCGCGGCGAAGCGATACCCAGATCGTGTTCGTGGGCACGGCGCGGGGAATGGAATCTCGGATTTTGGGGCAGCGGGGCGAGCGTCTCGAGTTGCTCGACATTCTTCCCATCAAAGGTGGGGGATGGCGTGGGGCGGCTCGGGGTATCGTGCGAGCGGCCGAGTCACTTCCGGCGGCTCACAGGCTTGTATCTCAGGTCCAACCGAAAGCCGTTCTATCGTTGGGAGGGTACGCCGCGGGGCCTGTCTCCCTTGCCGCGCGAACGAAAGGAATTCCCCTGGCTTTGCTCGAGCCCAACAGCGTATTGGGTCTCGCTAACCTGCTTCTGGCACCTTTCGCTCACCGCGCCTATCTGGCGTTTCCACAAGCAAAACGCTGGTTTAGAAAGTCGGTGGTGCGAAACACCGGCGTACCGTTGCGCTCGGGTTTCGAGCCGCAAGCCTACGAGCCCACGCCCGATCAGTTTCATATCCTCGTGCTTGGGGGAAGCCAAGGGGCCGTGACGTTGAATCGAAATGTGCCTCAGGCCGTGGGGTTGGCGCGGGAGCGAACGAAAAGCGTTTTGCACGTGGTGCATCAAAGCGGCCATGATCGGACGGCGGAAGTCGAGCAAACCTATGAGCGGGCGGGACTGCGCGATGCGGTGCGGGTCGTGCCGTTCATTGACGACGTGCCTAGGGCTTTGGCTCGCGCGGACCTGGTGATCCAACGCGCGGGAGCCAGTGCTTTGGCGGAAACCTGTGCGATCGGCAGGCCCTCGTTGTTGGTGCCTTATCCTTTTGCCGCGGGGGACCACCAACTTCATAACGCCCGGGCGCTGGAAAGCGACGGTGCGGCGATTTGCATCCCCTCGAGCGATGCTTCGCCCACCGTGCTCGCCGACCACCTGGTGCGTCTGGCCAACGATGAAAAGGCTCGAAGGCGGATGGCCGACCGGGCCAGAGCGCATGGACGTTCCGAAGCGGCGGCGGCCATTGCGGACGATTTGCTCCATCTCGCGGAGGTTCTTTGATGTTTCGTGGTCGTGTTCGACAGATTCACTTCGTCGGGATTGGCGGAATCGGCATGAGCGGTCTTGCCGAAATCGTTCATGCCCTCGGGTTTGAGGTGAGCGGCTCGGATCTCAAGCCAAACAGCACCACGCAACGGCTCGACGCCCTTGGGGTGAAGATCCACATCGGGCATCGGGCCGCCAATATCGTGGGCAGCGATGTGGTGGTGTATTCGAGTGCGATCAAGCCGGACAATCCGGAGTTGGTCGAAGCGCTTACCAGCGGCATTCCGGTGATTGCCCGGGCCGAGCTGCTCGCGGAACTGATGCGCGTCAAATACGGTGTGGCGGTTGCTGGTTCTCATGGAAAAACCACGACTACCTCGTTGGTAGCCACGGTGTTGCGCGCCGCGGGGTTCGATCCCACCGTGGCGGTGGGTGGAAAAATGGCGGCGTTGGGCTCCAACGCCAAACTCGGTGCTGGCGACTTGATGGTGGCGGAAGCCGATGAATCGGACGGCTCGTTTTTGCTTCTTTCGCCCACCATCGCCGTGGTGACCAACATCGACCCGGAGCACTTGGACTATTGGGGCAGTCACGAACGGATCAAAGAAGCGTTCATCCAATTCTGTTCCCGCGTGCCGTTTTATGGGCTTGCCATCTTGTGCCTGGACCATCCCGATGTGCAGAGCATCCTGCCGGCGGTGCGACGACGGCATACGACCTACGGTTTTTCCCCGCAGGCTGATTATCGGGCGAAGGACGTGAAGGCCGTCGGAACGGAAATGCGCTTCAAGGTGCTCAAGCAGGGGGAACTGCTGGGAAATTATTCGGTGCGTATGCCTGGGCGACACAATGTCTTGAACTGTTTGGCCACCATTGCCGTGGCCGATGAACTTGCCGTGCCGCTCGATGTGATTCAGCAATCGTTGGCGGATTTCGAAGGAGTTGCGCGACGTTTCACCGTGGTGGGGGAGGCCAAAGGCGTCACGCTCATCGACGATTACGGGCACCATCCCGCGGAGATTCGGGCGACGTTGGAAGCGGCGCGGGCTGGCTATGACCGACGATTGGTCGTTGTCTTTCAGCCTCACCGATACACGCGAACGCGCGATCTTTTCGAACAATTCGTCACGTCGTTCAACCTGGCGGACGTGGTGGTGGTCACGGAGATTTACCCCGCGGGCGAGACTCCCATTGCGGGGGTATCGGGGCAACTGTTGGCGAAGGCTCTTCGTGAGCACGGCCACCAACGCGTACACTATGTCCAGAACAAGGATAACATACCGGATTTCTTACAGAAATTGGTTCTTCGGGGCGACGTCGTGATTGCGCAGGGAGCGGGGGATATCAACCAAAGCATTCGCGAATTGGGGCGTCGTCTGGAAGCCGAGGATGGGGCCGACGAGGGATGAGTAAGGAGTGGGCATGATAGGCCGAAAAAGGTCATCGACGACGGAGGAGCCGAGCCGTCCCAGCGTGTTGCCATCCAACCGGCGTGTTGCGCCTGCCGAGGGACAGGCTTCGGCCGCATCATCTCGAAACGCGGGAAACGAGGGGAAGGGGTCCACGAAAAAGCCCAGGGCAGGACGGTTGCGATCGTGGGCGGGAGGGTTTCGGGCCAGGCTTTCCGGCTTGCGAGCGGCGGCAAGCATCGTGTTCGTGGTGGCCTCGTCCATCGCGCTGGCTTGGGGAATCAAGCAGCATGTGGTGTCGAGTCCGCGTTTTGCGGTGAAGACCATTCGGATCGATGGGGCAGTGCGGCGTTCCCCCGAGCAAATATCCGAGGCTGCTGGTTTGCGTGTCGGAATGAATGTTTTCTCGGTGGACCTCGAGGCGGCGCGCAATCGGTTGTTGTTGGATCCGTGGGTTGCCACGGCGCAGGTAGAGCGACAACTTCCCGCCACGTTGACGATTACGTTGACGGAGCGAGAAGCCGCGGCGGTCGTTGCGGTCGATGCGGACTTGTACCTCTGCACGCCGGAAGGGGAGCTATTCAAAAAGTTGGAAGCCGATGATCCGATCGGCTTGATCGTCATTACCGGTCTGACATCTTCGTTGGTGGCCAACGATCGGAAGCTTGCGGTGAGCCGGGTGCGTTCGGCGTTGGAACTGATGGCGCAGTATGCGTCGCGAGGGCCTGTGCAGCAGCATCCCATTCAGGAGATCGGGATTGCGGATGATGGCTCGTTGCGCATGGTGGTAGGACGAAGCGCGATAACGCTGGAGATGGGGCGTTCTCCGTATCCACGGAAGGTGTTGCAGGCGGCGCGGGTCATTCAAGAGGTTCAAAAAAAGCAAAAAGGCGATCCGGCCATCGTGTTTTTGGACAACGAAGCGCATCCCGAACGGGTGGTGGTGAGGATGCGATGAACGACAAATCTCGGCAGATATTGATGATCCGATCATCATCCGGATCCGGACTTCGCACTTTGAAGGACGAAAAGTCGGTTTGTGTTTGCGAAAACTTGGCCCCGAAAACCGCCCCATGGCAGCGTCCGAGGCGTTCCGGTGATGGTCGTTGGCTGCACGTCAGCGGTTCGCCACTTGGGTGAGGAATCGATGGAAAGCTCCGAGATCGTTGTTGGCTTGGATATTGGTACCACGAAGGTAGCAGCCGTCGTGGGTGAAGTGGACCGCGATGGAATCACCATCATGGGCGTGGGCAACGTGCCCTGCAAAGGCCTGCGAAAAGGGGTGGTGGCCAACATAGAGTGGACCATGAAATCCATCACCGAGGCGGTGCAAATGGCGCAATCCATGGCCGCCGTGGAAATTCGAACCGTGTATGCGGGCGTTGGTGGAAGCCATATTCGCTCGCAAAACTCCGATGGTGTCGTGGCGGTCGCGGGAGGAGAGGTCACGGCAGCCGACGTGGACCGTGTGCTCGAAGGCGCTCGTGCCGTGGCGATGGACGCCGACCGACAAATCTTGCACGTTTTGCCCCGTGAGTTTCTCGTCGATAACCAGGACGGCATTCGTGATCCCGTGGGCATGAGCGGGGTTCGTCTTGGCACCAAAGTCAACTTGACCACCGCGGCCACCACATGCGTGCAGAACGTGGTTCGTTGTACGGAGCGCTGTGGTCTTACCGTGGCAGATGTCGTTCTTGCGCCTTTGGCGAGTGCCGAGGCGGTGCTCAGTGAGGATGAAAAGGAAATCGGCGTGGCGGTGATCGATATTGGGGGGGGAACGACCGACATGCTCTTGTACGTCGATGGTGGTGTTGCGTATACGAGCGTGATTCCGGCGGGGGGCAACAACGTGACCAGTGATATTTCGATGGGGCTTCGCACGCCGATGGCGGAAGCGGAGCGTCTAAAGAGAAATGCTGGATGTGCGTTGGGGCGGATGGTTTCCGACGAGGAAGAGATTGAGGTTCCTGGTGTGGGTGGACATACGGCGCGCAAGGTAGCGCGACGGGTGTTATCGGACATCATCGAGCCGCGGATTGAAGAGATTTTTGCGTTTGCCCGGCATCGGATGGAGCAGGTCGGGCTATTGGAGCAGATTGCGGCGGGAGCCGTGCTGACGGGCGGCGCCGCGCTCATGGAAGGAATGCCAGAATTTGCCGAGGAAATCCTTGGAATGCCAGTACGAATTGGATTTCCCATTGGCATATCGGGTCTGACGCAGATGGTTCAAGGGCCTCAATTCGCCACGGGTGTTGGCCTGGTGCGGCATGGGGCGGCGATGCTGCGGGAAGCGCAAGACCGCGAGTATTCGCGCGTGGCTCCTCGGGTCGAGCAAGAGGAAGCGGTGATAGTGAAACGAGAGGGAAACCGCATCTGGCAGTGGCTTCGAGAAGCTTTCTGATGAGTGACGCTTCGTGAATACGGAGCAGAAGGTGGGAAAGGCTCCGACCCAACGGAGAGGCGCCTGAGGGTCGGCAAAGAAGTGCGTGGACATGAGCGGCCGTGCCGCATCCGGAGGACGTGATGACCTTCTCAATCGAGTTTGCCGACGATTCCAACAACGAATATCAAGCCAATATCAAGGTTGTAGGTATAGGTGGTTCTGGTGGCAATGCCGTCAATACGATGATCAGCTTCGGCCTCGAAGGGGTCGAGTTCATCGTGGCCAATACCGATGCCCAGGCGCTCAACGCGAGCGCGGCGCCCGTCAAACTTCCCATCGGACAAACGATCACGCGGGGGCTGGGTGCGGGGGCCAACCCGGAAAAAGGCCGCAAAGCAGCGTTGGAAGACGTTACCCAAATCAAACAATTCCTCCAGGGTGCTGACATGGTGTTCATCACCGCCGGCATGGGGGGAGGGACGGGAACCGGAGCCGCTCCCATCATCGCGCAAATCGCAAGAGAAGAAGGGGCCCTTTGTGTGGGTGTCGTCACCAGACCCTTCGCCTTCGAAGGAAAACAGCGCGCCAGAATCGCCGAGGCGGGCCTCAACGAACTCGCCAGCCAGGTGGACAGTCTCATCACCATCCCCAATCAAAAACTACTCACTTTCAGCGATGAGGACCTTTCCTTCACCGAAGCGTTCCGAAGGGCCGACGAGGTTCTTTATCAGGCCGTCAAGGGAATCAGTGACCTGATTCAGCTCAATGGGGTCGTGAACGTGGACTTCGCCGACGTGAAAACCATCATGAGCAACCGTGGTCGCGCCATCATGGGGACCGGCTGTGCGAAAGGCGACGGCCGGGCTGCCCTCGCCACCCACATGGCTATCTCTTCTCCTTTGCTCGACAATATCTCGGTCGAGGGAGCTACCGCGGTGCTCGTCAATATCGTGGGTGGTTCGACATTGAAAATAAAGGAAATGGAAGAGGCAACGGAAATTGTCTATGAACAGGCCCATGAAGATGCCAATATCATCTGGGGCGCTTCCGTGGACGAAAGCATGGGCGATATGATCAAGGTCACCGTCATTGCCACCGGCTTTGGACAATACGCCGAAGAGGTGGTCCGAGAGCAGGAAAGCCAGCGGCCGACGATGGTTGCTGTGCCCCAGCAGGTGGCCACCTCGCGTGTGGCGCCTCAAGGCATGCCCTCCCGAGCAGCCATCGATACGCGTTTTCATCCCGCGGCTTCTACTTCTTCCCGCGCACCGGCTCCTGCGTCAAGTGCCCCTGCTCCGGCTCCCGTTTCTCGTCATCCGAGAAGCACTTTCGCCCCCAATGCCGACCTGGATTGGGACGCCCCCGCCTTCTCGCGCCATAGCGGCGAATATCCCCCCCGATAATTCGACTCCGCTACCGTTCCCTTGTCATTCCCGCACGCCTTGTGCCTTCCGACGTCGCCCCCCATGCCCTTGTCCCACCTTGCGTCCCCATGATGCAAGCTGCTGCAAGATTGCCGACGGACCCACCTGCATCGTCTCGTTCAAACAAGCCTTATCCGGATAGATCGCATAGCTGATTCGATAGGCATCCGGAGTCAAATTGGGCATGATCACGTTGGCGCCTCGCATCAATCCCAGTTGACGACCTTGCTTCTTGTTGACCGCTGCAAGTGCTGTCGTACTCGGTATATTGGCTTCAGGACACATAAGGCGCGTCAGCGCAAGCACACGATAGACTACCTGCTCACTCGACGGTACCTGTTCTTGCCCCGCATCCTCCGATGATACTCCCAACGGGGTATCCGGATGCGGTATGTATGGCCCCACCCCGATCATGTCCAGATCGAGGGATTGAAACGTAAGGATGTCCTGAGCCAACGAATCCCACGTTTGGCCTGGTATGCCCACCATCACACCGCTGCCCACCTCATAGCCAAGGGTTCGAAGGACGCGCAATTGCGCCATCCGATCCGAAACCGCTGTCGACGACAACGACGGGTGAATCTTCCGAAAAAGCTCCGGGTCGGAGGTCTCGAAACGCAATAAATACCGATCCGCACCCGCCTGCTTCCACGCCGCCAATTCCTCGCTCGTTCGCTCTCCCAAGCTCAACGTGATCGCCAATGCCGTTTCACTTTTGATCGCGCGCAAAAGCTCCGACACCCATGCGCCCGTCAACCCCATGTCTTCGCCTGCTTGCAAAACCACGGTCCCAAATCCCAACGACTTCGCGTGCCGGGCACAATCCACGATCTCTCGTTGTGTCATGCGATACCGAACCACCCCCCGATTGCCCGCGCGAATCCCACAGTAGGCGCATTGCCGACGACAGTAGTTCGAGATCTCCACCAATCCCCGCAGATGCACTTCATCGCCCACGTGGCTGCGGCGAGTTTCATCGGCGGCTTGCCACAAAGACTGCAGACGTGACGGGTCCTTTTCCCGCAGCCAGGTCAGGATGGTCCCGCGATCGAGCGGCGTTACGATTGGCATTGACCGGACCTTTCTCTTGCTTGTCCGTTTCGTCAAGGACAGGCCCGATGTACCGTGCTCCGATGGCGTGTTTGCCGATGAACTCGTGAAGATGAGGGCATGGCTCTTCACCTAGCGTGACACGCGCTTCGATTGCCCTTAGAGTTCCGTTTCGGTTCGGTACGTCGGAGGCGTTTCCGTGGGTGATGGCGAAGACAAGGTATCCATTGACCAACCTGAGCAAATGAATCTGCTGGGTCTGCTCTTGGCTGGTTTTCTTCGAAAACAACTCACCCATCCCAGAATGGCTCGCAAGGCAGCTCGCATCCGAGGGGCCTACGGAATTCGCGCGGCAGACATGGCCATCACGCTCACCTTCACTCCGGAAACTATTCGAATTTCAAAAGGTTTTTCTAAAAAGACCCGCGCCCGGATCTTCGGCAGCATGGAGGAAATGATCGCGTTGGTGGCAGGCTCGGGCAGCACCATCGCCGCAATCATCGCCGTGCTCGAAGGGCGAATTCACATCCGTGGCAATCCCTTCGCCTTGCTTCGTTTGCTTCCCCTCATGATCAAAAACGTCAAGGTTCCCGCCCCGGTACCCGCGATTCCCGCTTCCCCTTCCGTATCACCGCCAGGAGCTGGCGCATGATCGATCGTCTCGAACGCCTCCTCGGACGCGAAAATGTCGTCTCCGACCCTTCGGCCCTTGCCGCCTACGACGATGACTATAGCGAAGTGGAATCTGTGTTGCCCGCGGCGGTGGTATTGCCGACGACGGTACCGCAGGTACAAGCCATCGTTCGATTTGCGGGGGAAACAGGCATTTGTCTGACGCCTCGGGTGGCGGGAACCAATGTGGGAGGGCTCGCCATCCCCACACCCCGTTCCATCGTGGTGGACTTCCGTCGCATGAACCGTGTGCTTGAGGTTTATCCCGACGATCGGGTCGCCGTCATCGAGCCAGGGGTTACGCAACAACAGCTCAAGGACCACCTCGATTCGTTGGGGCTGCCTCTTACGTTCGGTTTTTCTTTGGGTCCGAGACGCTCTTCTGTTCTGGCGAATTGTTGTCTGGATGGGTTGCACAACCGTTCGCTCAAGTACGGGGCGATGGGCCAGTCCGTATCGGGGTTCGAGGTTGTGCTTGCCGATGGTTCTTTGATGCGGACAGGGGCGTGGGCCTTGTCGGACATCCCTTTTGCGCGCAGTCCGCTGCCCGATCTATCGGGATTGTTCGTGGGATGGCAAGGAACCACCGGCCTTGTTACCAAGGTTGGATTTCATCTTGCCCACAAGCATCCGTTTTCCGAACGTTTGTTTGTGCTTGCCTATTCGGTGCGGGGCACCTTCGAGGCCATGCGTCGACTCAGCCGAATGGAGTTTTGCGACGATATCGGAGGCTTGTCCTGGCCTACCGGCAAAATGATGCTTGGCGTGACCAAACCTCATCCCATCGCCGATGACGGCGAGCCTCGTTTTTTTCTTTACGTGGACCTAACCGCGGAGCGTCCCGAGCAACTCGTATTGAAACGTCAAATGCTCGAAGACGTGCTTTCCGAGCTGCGTCAGGAGGGACAACGATACGAGGAGCCGATTGGCATCGAGACGCTCGTGACGTTGAATCCTGCGATGGGGGCCTTTGCCTCGTTTCCCACGGACCTTGGTTTTTTGACTGACCATCCTGGGGGGGGATTGACGTGGGTGGGGACCTACGGTCCGTTGTCACGTTTCGACGACGCTGCCCACGAGGGGATCGAAGTGATGGTGCGTCATGGATTTGCTCCCGCGATCGTGTCGCGTTCCATGAAAGAAGGGCACTTCGGCGTGCTGCGATTTTTGAGCCTTTTCGACAAGAAAAAACCGCAGGAAATAGAGATCGTCAAGCGTGTCAATCTCGAACTGCTGCACGCCATGACGGCTCGTGGATTCATCATGTATAAAACCCCCTCCTGGGCGTTGCGGGAATGGTTATCCCACATCGACCCGGGGTTTTTGTCGATGATGCGGAAAGTGAAAACCCTGCTCGACCCGCAAGGGATCTTCAACCCCGGTAAGCTGTTGCTGCCGTGGCCGGAAAACGAAGGATGAATCGTACCCTGCGACCATCACAATGGTGTTTGTGGCTGATCTCACCCCTTATGCTCGTGGGCTCGGCTTGGGCACAATCAGACGAACCGTTGCCTCCGCTTCCTGCCGATCCGGATGCTCCGCCCGTCGACCTTCCCCCTGCTACACCCGTGGCTCCGCCCGCGGCTCAACCGTCACCACCCGCTTCGCCCCTATATCCCCCTGCCCCTGGCTCCGGTTATGGAACGCCCGCCCAATACGGTTATCCAAGTCCACCCCCCGCGCCGCCCGTACCTCCTGCCCAACCTCCCACCGGCGTGTATCTCCATGATGGGTTTTACTTGCGAATGGCTTTGGGCTTGGGGTTGCACAACATTACCGTCGCCCCCCATCCAGGCGACACCATCCATGCCTCTACACAAAACCTCCTATTCGATGTCGGAGTAGGAGGCACTCCCATGGACGGCTTCGCGATTGGGGGGAGAATCTTGGAGATGTTCGCGGCCAATCCAAGCTTTGGCTCCGACAGTGCGGAGAAAGACCTGTCAAGAAATACATCGCTTTCGGTTCTTCAATTCTTCACCGATGTGTATCCAACGCCCGATCGAGGCCTTCACTTCATGGCAGCAGTCGGTCCCGCCACGTATTCCTTCAGCCGAGATACCAAGGATTCCGAAGAGTTCTCCGTCATGGGGGCGGCCTTCTCCATCGGTGCCGGTTGGGAAGCGTGGGTCGGACAGCAATGGAGCATGGGTGGCATGTTGGCGCTGCATTGGATGGTCGCCCGCGACTCGAACATCCGGTTGTTGGCTCCCTCATCCTCCCGCAACGCTTCGAATACCGAGTCTGATGAGGATGTATCGCTCGATGCGCTGATGCCCAGTTTGACCTGGACCATCACCTATCATTGATGGGAGCGAATAGGGGAAATTGATGTAATTTCAAATAGTTGCGCGCTGTCCGAAAGCTCGGAAAGGACGCTGTGGCGTTGATGCGAAAAGCAACTTCACGCTCCCGGTCACCCCTTGGCTCGGGCGCGCGTCGCGACAACCCTCCGACAATCCCTACTATCGTCGCACCGGGATGATGCGCACGCGACGTTCTTCGCCTTCCCCATCGCTTTTGGTGACGACGTGGGGGAACTTGGCGAGCGCGAGGTGAACGACTCTGCGATCGCGCGGGCTCATGGGTTCGAAGGTGATGATTTTCCCCTCTTTTGCTGCTTGTTCGCCGAGTCGTCGGGCCAACGAGGCCAGGTTGGTTTCGCGTCGATGCCGATAGCCTTCCGCATCGAGCACGATATGTCGTCTGGGCAGTCCGGGTCGATTGACGGCTCGGTTGACCAGATATTGCAAAGCGGACAATACCTGTCCTTTTTTGCCAATCACCCTTCCCACATCATGGCCCACGATCTCGAGATGGATCTCGTCGATGGAGCTATCCGGTCGTGGTGGATGTCGTTCGATGGAAACGTCCATATCCATTTCGATGAGGACTTGGCGCAGGAAGTCCTTGGCGGATTGTGCGCGTTCATCGGGGGGCTGATTGCGGTCGAAGTCGGATGCGGTGGGATCGTTTTCGTTTTCCATCGCCTCTCCTTCCTCCGCTTGCCCTTGGTCGAACGTCGTCTCATAGGGCTCGGCGTTGTCCTCATCGTCGAAAGCTTCGAACGGGTCGTGGGAGGGGCGAGAGGCATCGTGGTCGAAGGGTTCCATGGAATTATTTCTTGGTATCCGGCAGGGATTTGTCGGGTTTTTCGCGTACGGTGATGCCAGAGCCGGCCGTAGCGGCGGCGACACCGGTAGAAGCGTAATACTTTTCGATGCCGAGTTGCTGCAAGATTCCGATGATTGCGTTGGTCAGCATGTAGACCGCGAGACCCGAGGGCAAAAAGAGCATCATGGCGGTGAAGACCGCGGGCATGACGTACGTCATCATTTTTTGCTGCATGGGGTCCATCTGCATGGGCATCATTTTTTGCTGCAAAATCATGGTGCCGCCGAGGATGAAGGGAATGATGAAGTATGGGTCTCGCGCGGATAGATCCTGAAACCAAAGAAATGGCGTGTGATAAAGCTCGACCGCCGTTTGCAGGGAGGTGAATAGCGCCCACCACACGGGCATTTGGAACATCACGGGCAAGCATCCACCGAGCGGATTGACCTTGTGGGTTTTCCAAAGCTCCATGGTTGCGATATTTTTGCCCTGGGGATCGTTGGCGTATTTTTTGTTGATGGCATCGAGTTCGGGACGGAGTTTTCGCATCGCGAGTCCCGCTTGGATCGACTTCCATGTCAGGGGAAATAGAAGGATTCGAATGCTGATGGTCATCAGGATGATGGCAATTCCCCAATTGCCGATGACCGCGTGCAGCCAGACGAGATACCGGAGCAGCACTCGGGCGATGACGCTGAAAAATCCTAGGTCGACGAGTTGATCGAGACCGTATTTGCCGGAAGCGGCGCTGCTGAGAACGTCGCGCTCTTTGGGACCGAGAAAAGCCGTAATGCGGTACGTGGAGGCTTCGCCTTTGGAAAGCTCTTGGGGCGGATAGCTCAAGCGTGCGCGATAGGCCGCACCATAGTTTGGGTCTTTCGATTTTTCGGTGAATTGTCCAGCGTTCCAACGTTCTTCGATCTGCAGCAGGCAACGATTGGCGGCGGGCTCCAACGGAATCAACGCTTGCGCGAAATAAGAATCCGATACGGCGGCGTGCTGGATCTGTCCTCGATTGATGAACCACCCGGACTCGAATTCCGGGTCATTGAAGTCCTTGGGTTCGAAATCGGTGATCGCCTTGCTCGTATTCTTATTGTCGTGGGCACAAGATACATGGGTCATGAATGGCGATGGACGTCCGAAATGAGATTCCACTTCGGATTGATAACGCCACGTGTCCACTTCGACCGATAGCGCGTGTTTTCGCTTGTTTTCCGATAGATTCTTGACGCTCGCCTCGATGTCGATTTCAAACGGACGCGACCCGGGCTTCACGACCTTTCGCAATTCGACCATGTTATCCGTGTAGGTGAACACACATTGCGAAGGGCTGTTTTCCTTCAGCTCCCAATCGAAAGCGTCATACAATACCTGCGCATCGTCTTTGCCCGTGGCACCTTGATCTCGCCAATCGAATCGCAGCGGTCTTCGTTGTTCGACATCCGGTGAGGTGACCAGATCGATGGGTTCACCGGCGCCTTTGGGGGAATCGCTGGGATTTCGATAGCGCTCCCCTTGCAAACGCAAGGACTTGAGAGAGGCTCCCTGCGTCGTGAACTGTGCCGAAAACCGGTCCCCTTGCAGTTCACAATAGGTTTCGGGTTTGCGCTCCGCGGGTTTGCAGTTCTTGCCTTCGGCATCACATACCTCGGGGACACAAGGAGAATGCGTGCTGCATGCGCTTTCCGGTCCAAGAGGTTGAAACGACGACGAGCCATTTCCCCCGCCCCATAATTTGGGCAGGTACGTATAAGCGAGCCAGATCGCGAGAGCTATGATGATCCAGCGGAGGATTGTGCTTCGTTCCATGTTGCTTTCAACTCGGCCTCATGAATGAGGACGGTGGCCGGAGGTCGGCAAGGGAGGAGGATCGTAGCCTCCAGGGTGGAAAGGATGGCACCTGCAGATGCGCTTGATGGAAAACCATGAGCCGCGAAATAAACCGTGGTCACGAAGGCAAGCCATCGTATATCGCGAGCAAGAAGGCTCGAACCGGCAGACCGGGCCAAGCAACGGCGAAATCGTAAGCTGATACGCGCGAATCATTAGCAAAAGCAGCTTGACGATCATGTGCTTCTCCCCATGGCTGCACGACGATGTAGCAAAGCTTCGACCGCCAACCATTCGCGCATGACGCTATTTGTGGTTTGACCGTGTAAGGCTTTGCGAACGATGACTACCACGTCCACGTCGCGGGGCAATCGCTCGGATAGGGTTCGGAACGTTTCGCGGATGAGTCGTTTGGCCCGATTGCGCACCACCGCACAACCGACTTTTTTCGTGACCGTAATGCCAAGTCGGCTCGGAGCAGGGGCTGTGCGAGGGGCCATCAAGAACACGAAATGCTCCGTCGTTACGCGAACTCCAGTCGATTGGATGCGGACGAAGTCCCGACGGTGACGAAGCCGTCGGTCGCGCGTCAAACGCAAAGAACGATGGTCTTCAGCGATCACCGCGCAAGAGGCAGACACTACTTCTTGTAGGTCGTGGGGGCGAGGCGCTTGCGTCCCTTCAAACGACGATTGCGCAGAACTTTGCGTCCGGAGGCCGAGGAATTGCGTTTACGAAAGCCGTGGGTGCGAAGACGGCTTCGATTATGGGGTTGATACGTGCGTTTCATCGCTGCTACCTCAAAGGGGCCGGGACTCTGGCACGCTTGACGGCATGTAGTCAAGACCTATGAACGCCCGAAGTTCGAACCGATGGGGCCCCGCTCGACCCCACGTCAGGCAAGTTGCTATTTCATCCTTTCACTTCTGGTTTACGCTGGGGTCGAGGCAGGGTAAATCGACCCTCGACAACGGAACCACCGATGCACTTCCAAGACCTGATTCTCACGCTGCAAGCCTTCTGGGCCAATCATGGCTGCGTCATCGTTCAGCCTTATAATTCCGAAGTGGGAGCGGGTACCTACAACCCCGCTACCTTCCTGCGCGCCCTGGGCCCAGAACCGTGGAACGTCGCTTTCGTCGAACCGTCCCGCAGACCCAGCGATGGCCGCTACGGCGAAAATCCCAATCGTTTACAGCAGTTTCACCAACTGCAGGTCATCCTCAAACCCTCCCCCCTCGACCTTCAAGACTTGTACCTCGAATCCTTGCGGGCCATCGGCACCGAACCGCTTGCCCACGATGTCCGCTTCATCGAAGACGATTGGGAATCCCCTACCCTCGGTGCCTGGGGTTTGGGTTGGCAAGTGTGGATCGATGGGCTCGAAGTCTCACAATACACCTACTTCCAACAAGTCGGTGGCATCGACTGCAAACCCGTGACCGGCGAACTCACCTACGGCCTCGAACGTATCGCCATGTACCTGCAAGATGTCGATAACGTGTACGACCTGCAATTCAATGACCGCGTCCGCTACGGCGAACTATTCCAACGCGGCGAATGGGAATGGTCTTCCTACAACTTCGAATTCGCCGACGTAGCCGCGCATTTTGCCGCTTTCGACCGCTGCGAAGCCGAAGCCAAACGTCTGCTTTCCCTATCCAAAGACCCCCTTCGAACCCTGGTCTTGCCAGCTTATGATTACGTGGTGAAAGCCGCACACCACTTCAACGTCCTCGATGCCCGCGGCGCCATTGGCGTCACCGAACGACAACGGTTCATCGGACGCGTCCGCTTGCTCGCACGTCAAGTCGCCGAATCCTTTGTCGCACAACGCCAAGCCCTGGGCTTTCCCCTGCTGCACCTTCCGGAGTCCCCATGACCTGCCTACGTTTGTCTGCCTTGGCGCTTTGTGTGGGGTGTGCTGCTCTTCCCCCTCCAACCTTACCACCACACCCTGCCGGCTGCCCCGTCACCGTCTACCGCGTCGGAGTCCCCAAAAACGTCGAATTCACCACCCTCGGTGATGTCCAGGCTCCCTGCGGAAAAAACGATGCCGACAGCGATTGCATTCGCGCTTTGCAAGACGAAGTATGCAAACTCGGCGGCAACATCGTCGTCGAAGTCCCCGAGGCCCCCGAACCACAATCCGATTCCATGCTCCGATACCGCGGTGTCGCCGGCACCACCGAAGACCCCTCCGCTCGATGAGCCTCAACCAGCCAGCCGTCGAAGTTGCTCCTGGGCGATGGCAATCTCTCCGGACAACGAAAGAGCCGTGGCTTTGCGCCCCTGGTGAAGTCGTTTGAGAAACAGACGCAAGTAATGCTCGCCTTTCGAAGCAAAACCTGCGCGAAGACAAAGCATGCCGAGCACGAACCGACCATAACCCTGACCACAAGGAGCCTCCTCCAGCCTTTCCACCACATCGTCCACATCGGCCACGGATTGCCCCATTTCAAGCTGAATCAATGCCAGTTGGGCATCGTATAACGGCCGAGCTGTCGTCCCCCAACGCACGGCTCGTCGCAACGCCCCTTCCGCTTCTTCCAGCCGCCCCGCCAAGTAAAGCACACTGCCCAACGTCCACCAATGAAAGGAACGACGGCTCGCTGGAGCTGCGCGCGCCGCCAATCGCAAATGCTCTACCGCCGCATCCAATTGCCCCAACGACAACAACGTCCGCGCCATGTCCTGACGACAGACGTCCAGCATGATGCCCAATGCCAGTATCTGCTCCGCAATCTCCAACGCTTTTTCGAAATTCTCACTCTCGAAATACGAAAGATATAGCTGACGAAGCAACAACGATTGCGTCGTCCGATCCAAAGGCTGCTCCGTCGACAATCCAAGACGTGCATACTTGGCTCTTGTCGTGGCCGTTTTTGCCGCGATGGCTCGCTGCAACATGGTTTCCGGCGTCCAGTCTTCAGGTTTCGCTCGCTCGCGCACTATGGTTTTAGCGTAGCAAGCCTGCATAATTCGTCCAGAAATCCACCATGGTTGCGCGCGGACGAGGGTCGAGTACACTGCCGCGCGTGTCCCCCTCCCGGTTTGCTCCGCTCGTGTTGATCTCCCTGCTCGCCTTCGGTTGCCGCTACGCCACCGAAAAGGATTGTGAGCATATCATCGATCGAATCGTCGAACTCGAACTCAAAGAACAAGGCATCACCAACCCAGACCTCATCGAACAACGAAAAGCGGAAACTCGTAGAAAAAAACGCGATGAACTCATCACCGGCTGCGTCGGCAAGCGAATTACCGACGCCGCCATGACCTGTATCGACAACGCCTCCTCCTCGAAAGACATCACACAAAGATGCCTTCGATGATTTTTCCCCCTGAATCGATGGCGCCCGCGCTTGGCTCTGACACGAGGGCCGATGAGCCCCCTACGCAAACACATCCTCCCGTACCATAGGGTTTGTTCACGATGACTTTGTCTCGTCCCACGATGACCCCCCCACGCCACCCCCGTGCCGTCGCCATGCTCATCGCATGGCTCATCTTGGCCATACCTTCCGCGGCCTACGCTTCCGACGTGGCGGATCGATTTACCTCGGCTCTCGAAAAAGGACCTATTTACGCGGCGTTAGCCGCTGCCCTGGGAGGCTTTCTCACCAGTCTCACCCCTTGCGTGTACCCGATGATCGCCGTGACCGTCAGCGTATTCGGCGCGCGACAATCCAAGTCCCGGCGCGAGGCCATGCTCCTGTCCACGGTATTCGTTCTCGGTATCGCCGCCATGTTCACGCCCATGGGCTTGGTGGCTGGACTGACGGGAAGTCTGTTCGGCGCGGCTTTGTCCAATCGATGGGTCATCATCGGCATCGCCTTGGTTTTTCTCGCGCTCGCCGGCTCGATGTTCGGCCTTTTCGAATTCGTTCTCCCTTCCAAACTCACCAACAAACTCGCCACCATGGGAGGCGTTGGCTATGGCGGCGCCTTCGTGCTGGGGCTCATCAGCGGCGTGGTGGCAGCTCCCTGTACCGGCCCCGTTCTCACAGGCATCCTTTTGTGGATCGGAAAAACCCAGAACCCGTGGCTCGGTGCGGCCGCTCTTTTCGCTTTCTCTCTCGGACTTGGTGTTCCTTTTTGGCTCGTCGGAACGTTCGCTGTCCGCCTCCCCAAAAGCGGAAAATGGATGGTCGCCATCAAATCGTTTTTCGGCATCGTCCTGGCCGTCGTGGCCCTTTACCTCGTCAAAAATGCCTTTCCCCAGCTCACCGCCTCGCTGCCTTCCGCCGTGTCCGTGCCGCTAGTGGCTGGCGCCCTGGCCGTCGTGGGCATTGCCTTGGGGGCCATCCATCTGAACTTCGACGAAGGACCAGGGCGGGCTGTCCGAAAAACCATAGGCCTGGTGTTGACCATCGGCGGGCTGGCCTTTTTGCTCGCCTGGCTGGAAAAACCTAAGGAATTCAGCGATCAAGACACTTCTTCCTCGGACGGTGGCGAAGCTTTCGACTGGAAAACCGACGAAACGGAAGCTCTCGCCGCGGCCAAAGCGGGTAACAAACCCATGCTGGTCGATTTTACGGCGGAGTGGTGCAGCGCCTGCAAACGTCTGGCTCGCGAAACCTTCCCGGAAAGCACAGTCCGAGCCGAACTCGGACGCTTCGTGTTGCTAAAAATCGATGCTACCCAAGACGATGACCCCAAAGTGATGGAATTACAGAAAAAATATCGTGTGGTTGGTTTGCCCACCGTCATCCTCCTCGATGCCAAGGGAAACGAGGTGGAGCGTCTGACGGACTTCGTGCCCCCAAGCGTTTTCATCAACTCGCTGCGTCGGGTGAAATAAAGCCAAAACCACTCCTCCGCCCCGCCTATCTTCATCCTTTTCGAACGAAACGATAGAAAACGAGGCAAGCTCCTTCTTGGGGCGGAAGCGCTCGCCTCCTGCCTCAGGCCCTGCCTGTCTTTCGACATCTTCTGAACAACACCCTCAGAAAACCCAACCCTTCACGGCACAGCTTACTCCAAAGCCCACCGTCGGCTCCAAGGCGCGTCGAGCGAAGGACTCCACCATGAAGCTCGGCCCGCACGAGGCTTCGGAGTCCACATCGGGCAAAGGCAACCAGGCACAACGCAAGCCATCCCACCGTGTGAAGAGGCAAAATGATGAACATATTTCCCATTCAGCGTATCCTGGCTCTGGCCCGCTGGGCTCCCAGTGGTGACAATACGCAACCCTGGCGTTTCCAGGTGCTCGGCAAGGACCGGCTCCACATACTCGGTCACGATACGCGCGCCCATTGCGTGTACGATCTCGACGGTCATGCGAGTCAGATTGCTCAAGGTGCCCTTTTGGAAACCTTGGCCATCGCTGCCACGACCGAAGGGCTTCGGGCTGACATGGCGCGAAAAACGTCAAGTGCAGATAGCGCCCCCGTCTACGAAATAACCCTGACCGCGCATCAGGATTCGCGCCCCCATCCGCTTGCTGCGATGATCGAGAAAAGAGCCGTGCAGCGAAGGGCCATGTCTTCTCGCCCTCTATCCGAAGCCCATAAAGACGCTCTTTCCTCGAGTGTTACCGGCTATCGCATCCTGTGGTTCGAAGGGCTTGCCCAACGCTGGAACATGGCGCGCTTCATGGCCGCAAACGCCAAAAACCGTCTCACCATGCCAGAAGCCTACCCTACGCATCGCGATATCATTGAATGGAATGCACAATTCAGTGATGACCGAGTCCCCGATCGAGCCGTCGGTGTCGATCCGCTGACCACTCGGCTCATGCGCTGGGCCTTGCAACGGTGGGAACGAGTTCGCTTTCTCAACACCTGGCTCGGGGGAACATGGGTGCCGCGTCTGCAACTCGACCTGATCCCTGGTTTGCGCTGCGCCGCCCATTTCGCCCTGGTTGCTGAACAAGAGCCCTCGACCATCGACGATTTCGTCATGGCCGGTCGTTCCCTGCAGCGATTGTGGCTTACGGCCACGAGTCTGGGGCTGGTTTTGCAACCCGAGATGACGCCCGTGATCTTCTCCCGCTACATACGGCAAGGCAGAAACTTCACATCCGTGCCGGCTATCCACGACCGGGCTGCCCGGTTGGCCAAGCGCTTGGAAAGACAGTTAGGAACCTCGATGGCTCGCCACACGGTTGCCATGGGGCGCCTTGGCTATGGCCCGTTGCCTTCATCACGTTCCTTGCGCCTACCCCTTTGTCGACTCCTCGTCGCAAGCGACCAGACCTCGCAGCTTGCCGCTGAAGCCCAGAACCAATGAACCTCGGCAGAACCCTTTAAACATTCACTACCGTCCCCGATTCGCTGCACTTTTCGATGTGGTTCCTGCCGTTTGCACGAACAACGACCCATCGCGCACACAATACCCTGGATAACTGAATGCGTTCTTTGTAGGACCGGAAGCACGATGCCTGTCAACCTGCGTGTCGACCCGATGTCCATCGGCCGCTGGCCCAGACCGTGGGTCGCTTGCGTCCTTTGTCTTGTCGGTGTCGTTTCCCCTTGCGAAGCCCAACAGCAGGAGATGCGCCCGATTCGGGTCCGCCTGTTGTGGGAGAATCGCACGCAAGACCCTACATGTATCGACGCCAAGACGCTTGTGAAAGATGTCGAGGATAGGCTACAACGTAGTGTTTTTATTGAAAATAACCCCGATTTGGTCTTGGAAGGGGCGGTGGTGTTGGAAGCGGGAAAACCTGTGGTGCGGATATCGCTCCACGATGCGAACGGCAGTCCGATCGGGCGGCGCGAATTGGAGAGTGAGGATCGGACATGCTCGACGTTGAATGCGGCGGTACCATTGTCTGTGGCGTTGATGATAGACTATCAACAGAGCACATTGAGGCTGCACGTTCCTGTGGTGGCGGTTGCGCCGGCCCCCCTGGCTGCTGTGGCGCGTCCGAGGCCCAAGCCTGCGGTTGTGCAGGAAACGGAGCCGTGGCAGCTTGGATTTGGGCTTGGTGCCGCGGCACAAGTCGGCGTCTTGCCGGAAATCACTTGGCTGACCACCGTGGGGATGGAAGCCATCCATGGGAGGGGAGCGTTTCGCGTCGAAGCGTCGTGGTTGCCTCCCCGCAGTGTCTCGTATGACGTGGGCCGTGTGACGATCACCGGATGGACGGTGGATGGCTCTGGGTGCGGGGCTTGGCTGAGAGCTTCCGGTTTTCGTTCTTCCCTATGTGCTGGTTTCCAAGCAGGACGTATTCTGGAAGCAGGGGCTGGTTTTGACCACAACAACGATAGCGCCGCGGGGGTTGGCGGTCTTTGGGTTGGAGTCGATGCCCAAATCCCTGGCGAACGAAGCTGGGGGATGAGACTCGGTCTATCCGGTGGAGTGCCGCTGGTGCGCCACCAAATCGAATTTACCAATGAATCCGGGGACTCTCAGACCCTCTACCAAAGCTCCGGGGTGTATGGACGCCTGGCGTTGACCTTCGTACACATTCCATAACAAACTTATCAGAATTTCGGACGGTAGGCAGCATGGCTCTTGCGGATATGGATGAATCATCGGGTCCTCGACTCGAGTTTTCGCAAGTGTTCGAAAGCCATGTGAGTTTCGTTTGGCGGGTGCTCGAACATCATGGAATCCGCGGTGACGATGTGGAAGACGCAGCCCAAGAAGTATTCATCATCGTGGCGAAAAAACTCGCGACATTGAATGACCCTTCTTGTTTGCGCTCTTGGCTGTTCGGGATTGCCCGACGGGTTGCTGCTTCCCATCGACGAAGAGCGCATGTTCGCAGGGAACAGCTCGCAAGTGATCCCGGAAAAGACAGTGCCGATATGGGTCAACATGCCCGAAATGAACAGGTGGAAGCCTTGACCAGGCTCGAGTCCGTGCTTGGAGAACTCAAAGAAGAGCAGCGAATGGCATTTATTTTGCGTGAAGTCGAACAACTCTCGATTCAGGAGGTGGCGCAAGCGCTTGGATGTCCGTTACAAACCGCGTATTCTCGTGTGAAAGCAGCCCGTGAGCATGTGATCGCCGCTTTTCGAGAACCCAACCCTCAGGAGGTCGTCGATGCAGGATGAATCCTTTGATTCTCGCGACGACGCAAGCTTGCCGGTTCCCGTGCAGGTTGGGCTCGCCGCCATGCGTGCTCGCGGTCCGTCGCCTGAAGCGGTCGAAAGACTGCGAGCGGGTTTGGGTCTGGCTGGTCCTTCTGGCCCTGAGCAGCCTCCTGAACCGTCGCCTCCCCATCCTGCTTCTTCTCCCGTCGAACCCCCGCCCGCACCGACTATTTTGTCGTTGCCCATCCTAAAAAGCGCCAGCGCGGTGTTGCTTGCCGCCGTGGTTGGGGGATTGCTGTGGTTTGCCACTCGTCCACCATCGCCCGCGGCTGTTTTCCCTTCTGGCTCTTCCGCAACGAGCGCGCCGTCGTTGCCCACCCTGGCGGCGAGTTCATCGCCACAGATTGTGCAACCCCCCGTTTCTTCTGCATCCGTTCTGGACGAGCCGAAGATCGTGCGCCCTGCCGAAAGCAAACCAGCATCCGCCGTACCTTCCGAACTCGACCTTATCCAACAAGCTCAGCGGGCACTGCATAGCCATCCTCAACGTACCCTGAGTTTGTGCCGAGAACACGCGCGCCGTTACCCTCATGGCATGCTCGCACAAGAACGGGAGGTGCTCATGGTCGAGGCTTTGCAACGGCTCGGCCACGACGAAGAAGCCAAAGACCGTTCGCGAGCGTTTTTGAAAGACAATCCAGATAGCGCGCACCGAAAAAAAATAGAACACGTTACGGGGCAGCCGAGCAGCTCATCGTCGGCTCCCGCTCACCGACCCTCCGATGCACCCAAGAGCAAGCGCCATGAGTGAAAAGTCTCGAACGCCGGGACAACCCACGAACCATTCCGGCCGTGGACATGGACTTCGGACAAAAAGACCTGCAAGGGCAGCTTGGGCTGTCCTTTTTGCCCTCGTGGTTGCCGCAGCATGCACGAGCACCGTGAATATCGGTGAAAATACCGGAAAAATCGAAGGAAAACTCCCGGGGGTGGCAGAAGGCAAGTGCGGCGATGGCCTGGACAGCGATGGCGACGGATTCGTGGACGATGGGTGTCCGTGTACCCCAGGCCAGATTGCGCCCTGCTTTCCTGGGCCGATTGAGGCAAGACACCAAGGCGAATGCGCCGATGGGCTGATGCTTTGCCCCGGTCGGGGTGAGTTTTCGTTTTGGGTTGGGGATTGTTCCGGTGCCGTGACGCCCACCGAAGAACTCTGTGACGGAGTGGATAACGATTGCGATGGGGCGGTCGACGAAGGATGTGATTGTGGTACCGTGGGAGAATCGAGAAGTTGCGGTTGGTCTCCCAACCTTTCTTTGCCGTGCAAACCGGGACAACAGACCTGTCAATCGAATGGTACCTGGTCCGATTGTGTAGGCGTCGTCTTTCCTGCCGAAGAGACTTGCGGCGATGGGATTGACAATGATTGCAACGGCCTGGTGGATGATGGGTGTGGTGAGCCTGATGGGGGGGAAGATGCGGGAGTGGATACGGGGACGGTAGAGGACGATGGGGGTTTGACCCAAGAGATATGTGGCAATGGGTTGGACGACGACCGCAACGGGTTCATCGATGATGGGTGTGAGGTTGTGGCTTACTGTCCCCCTGATTCCGTTCGATGGGATCGAATCCAATCACCGGATGGGCTTACGCTTGGGTCGTGGGAAGCCGCGCGCAGCGCGTGGACGGGCAAGGAGCATCTTTTCGCCTATGTGGGAAAAGAAGAACCGTATGGTCAAGGTCAGAATTATAAATTATATCTTGCGCGTTGGGGGAGCGATGGCAGCCATTTGAGCACGACCATGATTGCGGATAAGAACGTGAAGAATCCGTTTTCCCGAACCGATGATTTGGTGTGGACGGGGGATCTAGCGGTCATTTTGGCTTCTGGTATGCTATTTCGCGCCAACGCCGACGGACTTTCCGTGGGAGTTCCGGTGGCGACCAACCTGGGACGGGCGATTGGCTGGAACGGCAAACGGATAGGCATGCTTTCCATTCGTTCTGGCACGCAGGCTTTCTTCGAAGAGTTGAATACGCAGTTCGAGCCGGTGGCGAGTGTGGAGCTTGATGGACTTGGTTGGAGCGATGTCGCGTGGACAGGAACCCATTGGATCGTGATGGGGACGAGTTCGAAAAAAGTCGTGTTTCTCGATGGAACGACGGTGGTGGCCACGCACGCTTTGCCCACCGAGCAGTACACATGGCCTTTTATGGCCGTCAGCAACCATGGGGCGTTGGTATGTGGTCATACGTTCCGAAGCGACTTTAGCGATCCGTATTCCGCCCGTTGTCAGCTTTTTTCCGGAAATGGTGAGCTTCGAGGTGATCCGATTGCATGGGATGGGGGACCTTTTCGACACGGGGACAGCGGTGCTTTCTGGTGGAAATCGCGGTATATGGTCATTTTTATTGGCGATGATGTCGGCAAAAACACGGTTCGAATCGTGACTATCGGCGACGACGGTTCTGTGCAGGACGTGCCGACGCCCCCATTGGGTGCCGATACGGGTCACACGCCGGGGAGCTGGACATGGTATTTTCATAGTGCCTTCGACAATATCGAGTACACGCCAGACGAGATCTTTTTCGAAACGCGCTGGTTGTCCCCCTATATGAAATCGGGGCGCATGCGGGTCTATTGTGATACTACCCAATAGCCTATTTGTATTCAACTCATGGATTTAATTGGACTATCATGATGGCCGTCCGGATGGGGACAGGATGTCGTCGCAACAAGCCTCTAGCGATCCGTCGGCATGGACGGGGTTCGCTTCGGAACACGCTTTTAGCCGCGAAACACCAGGGCGGGATCGACGGTGGCGATGGTGCGAAAAGAGGCTGTAGCGGAGGCCAAACATAGCAATACAGCCCCTCCGAATACCGAGGCTACCAGCCATGCCGGGGTGACCAACGAAAGACCTAGTTTCGGCACCCACGCCTGCATCGCCAACACGGGGCAAAGACCCATCAGAAATCCCAATACGGCGCAGATGAAAGCCTGTTTCGTCAACATCCAGTAGATACTCTTGTTATTCCCCCCGATGGCTTTGAATGTCGCGTATTCATGCACGTGTTCCAAGGTAGAGGCATACAGGGTTTGGGCGACGATGACCAAGCCGACCAGACAGCCCAACGCCGCCGTGACGAAGATATTGAACCCCAAGCCGGTCGTGACGATCCAGTATTCCCGCGACATTTGACGCCATTCCGCCTTTGTCCACACATCGTGGTGGGGCAACCTTTGGCGCAAAATTTCGCGCGTTTGCTCGACATCCGCGTCGGGTTCGAGTTCGACCAACACAAAAGTGGTTTGGCCTTCCGTCAAGTCCGGCAGTACGGAACGCATCGTGGAAATATCGAGAAACATCATGGGATAGGTGGTAAACGATACCGCCCCCTTGGTCGTTCCCACGATTTGCAGACGATATCCTTGGGTTTCTCGATACTCTCCAAGGGCGAAAGGGTCGAACGTCCGTCCCGCCGACTCATCGATGAATATGTTGGATCCCCGTCGCAGATCATCAAGATTACCTTGCCGCACATCCCAAGGAAGGCCCCAGGCGCTGAAGTTTTTCATCGCATAGACGATGGTGGTGACGACGGCGCCGGAAGGCTGCACGACGGGTAAGTAGTAGACGATGAGGTTATCGGCACGTTTCACGCCGGGGACAGCGCGAACTCGATGGACATAACGGTCTGAGAAGGTATGTCCGAAGTCCACGTTGGGCGAGCTGTGGGAAGCGATCCACAGGTGGGCTCGGCAGTTTTCTATGGTCACGGAGGCATTATTGAGCAGACCGAGAAAAAGTCCGACCTGGGACAAGACGAGCGTGACCGCGAAAGCCACGCCGCAAAGCGTGATAAGCAACCGGGTTTTATCGTGAAATAGGCTTTTTATCGCAAGATCCACCATGGGATCCTCCTATCCCCGGAAGACGATGGCCGGATCGATGGACGCCACTTTTCGAAACGACACCGACGCGGCGGCCAGGCAGAGCGCCAAGGTACTGAAAAAAACAGTGATGAGCAGCCAGCCGGGCATCAATACCTTGAGTTCCATCGATTGGAGCGCCACGCGAAGCAGCAGCGCCGGCCCAACCCCAAGAACGAAGCCAACGAGCGCCACCAGCAGCGATTGACGCCCCAATAGACGATAAATATCGAAATTGCTTGCTCCAATGGCCTTCAGGGTTCCAAACTCCGGCAACTGTTTGATGGTGGATGTGTACAAAGTCTGGGCCACGACCGCGACTCCCACCAAACAGCCCAGGCTGACGGTCAGCAACATATTGAGACCCAGCCCCACCACGACGATCCAATACATCCTTGTTTGCGTACGCCAGTCATCCCGACTCCAGACGTCGTTGTAAGGGAGGCGTTTTCGCAACTCTTGGCATACAGCGGCGTGATCGGCCCCGGGGCTCAGCTTGGCCACGATATACATGGTTTTGTCTTCGAGCACTTCGGGCGCGAGGGATTGGGCCAGGTTGTGGTCGAGAAACATGACGGGCATGGTGGTAAAGGACATGGCACCCGTGGTCATACCCACGATGCGAACGCGTTTTCCGCTCATTTCGCGGTAATCTCCCACCTGAAAAGGACCAAAACGCCGTCGGGCGGAACGGTCCAGAACGATGAACGGACCGCTTCGGAGGTCTTTGGCGCTTCCTTCGACCAAGCTCCAGGGCAAACCCCAGGCGGCCAGATCGCTCATGGCATAACCGATGGTTCGCTCTTCTTTTCCCGTGGGAAGCGCCATATCAAAGTAAAATACGACGAGATTATCCGCTCTGGCCACGCCCGGGGTGGACCGCACCCGGTCGACATACCTATCCGAAAAGGCCTGGCCGAAATCCACATTGGGCGTGTTTCGTGAGGTGATCCAAATATCCGCGTCCGTTCTATCAATGATGAGCGAGGCGTTGTCCAACATCCCCATGAACAACCCCACCTGGACGAGCACGAGGCAGACGGAAAAGCTTACGCCCGCCAGCGTGAGCACCAGCCTCGCCTTATCATGCAGCAGGTTTTTTCGAGCCAGATCGACCACGCGGTCCCTCGCTTGGCGTTAGGGAACCCAAAGGCTCGCGGAGACATTCGGTGACACCCCTTCAGCGAGGAGCGATGTCCCTGGGGTTGAACCATGACCCTGCCCTTCGGCACTCGTCATTCCCGCCAGCACTCCCCCCACCGCCAGCCATCGTCGAAGATGTCTGGTTATCGACGAAATACGTAGATTGGTTTGCGATGAGCGGGGGGGTTGTTGTTCATCGATAGCTGAGCGAAACCCCACGCGCGGCTGACCCAGGCAAAGATCCGCTTCGGTCATCATGGGTGCCAGAGTTTGCCGTTGCTGACGAGACAGGGACACAATTTCAGCGACATTGCACGAGTCCTGATGATCCAGCCATTCCAGAATATCTTGATGCATATCCTCCACACGGGCATATCGTTGTCGAAGATCCCGTTGAAGCCCCCGATGAACGATGGCGGCAACCCCAGGTTGAATCCACGGCGCCGTGTTTTGTACGGGATCCGGATCCCGGGAGCCCGTCGCTAGCTCAATCAACGTGCCGGCCGTCCCCTCCGGACCCGAAAAAGGAGATTGACCGCAAAGCATCCGGTACAGCACCGCGCTCAAGGACCAAATATCCGTCCGATGATCGACCCTCCTCGGATCCTGCGCTTGCTCCGGAGACATGAAGCTCGGAGTGCCGAGTACCTTGCCCGCGTCCGTGACGTCCGCCAGGCTCATCAGTCCCATTCCGTCGGCAAACGCCTTGGCCAAACCAAAATCCAGGAGCTTGACGGTTACCGTGCCGTCCTTGTTTTCCGCAAGAAAAAGATTGCTCGGTTTGATATCGCGATGCACGACCCCAACTTCGTGGGCCGCCTGCACCGCGTGGCACGCTTGCGACAGCAGACGAAGCGCGATATGGGGCGGGAAACACCCGATGCGCCGGATCGTTTCGGATAAGTCCTCGCCTTGGAGTTCTTCCATGGCCAGATAAGAAATTCCTGTGGCCGTGTCGATGGCAGCGTCCAGGATGCGAACCGCATGCTTGCTGTCTATACCGGCCGCGGCGCGGACCTCCCGGCGAAACCTGACTTCCCATGCCGTCGGATCCGGCGAACCCGGAAGACAATTGCCGCGGATCAACTTGAGAACGACCGACTGGCGTGTCAGCGTATGGTCGGCCGCGCAAACCGTGGCCATCTGGCCGACCGAAAGGATGCGAGTGATGCGGTATCGGTCCGCAAAGACGTCACCAGGTTGCATGGGGACTTCCCTTTATGAAAAAATCCTTTGTATTTTCACTAGCTTGAAGAGTTTGATCGCTTCGCCACCGTTTGAGGTAGGCGAGTGTGGTGGGGTCCAAAGTGTCGAGGCGATCGGAGCGATTGATGAACAATTCTTGAAACACGGAACGAGGCAGTTTCCATCTGGTCACTTCCCGCGAGGATAGTCGCGCGGGGATCTCGATGCATTCCGGAAGCTCTATCGCATAATGCTCCGCGATGGTTCGTCCGGAGGCCATGGGTTTGGGCCAATATTTACGAGTATGGGCCAGGCCATCGGCAATGCGCAGGCTCATGGCGGCCACCGGAGCGGTGAGTTCCGCGTGTTGTTTGGGTTTTCCCAAGGGACGAAAACCGTACAGACTTCGGTACAAGGGCAGGGCTTTGGGGTTCACGCCCATCACGATATCCGTGGCCTCGAGCATGTGAATAGCCCAGTAGGATGCGGCAATGTTCAATAACACGACCACGCCTGTGCTCCAGCAGCGGCGCACCACCGCGAGGGAGCCATATTCGACAAGGGTCGAACCGTGATTCCGTAATCGCTCGATAGCTTCGGGATAGTCCTTTTCTACAGGAATTCCAGCGGGTGAGTCGAGGGTTACCGTCATGGTGCCCACGCATTGCTCCCCTTCGTATGCCACGAAAACGGTGGCTTCCGGCAGGACGTGTTGCGGGGTGATCCGCAACTTATCACTTCGGATATTTTCGATGCCTTGGAAGGCATAGGCAACGTGCAGCAATCGGAAAGCGTCTTCGTGTTGGTGCACGTCTCTGGCGATACGAACGCGGTATCGGTCGAGGGGGGTGTGGTGGATGGCCGCTTTGGAGCGGATTCGACGGTCGATCAGTGCATCGCGCAAGCGTTCGAGCATGGCTTTAGCGGCCCTCCGAGGCGTGGGTGGGGGGTAGATGGATGCGAACTTCCACCCGTTGTCCAAGCTTCAATGGGGTTGGCTGCAACAATCCGAGTTTGACGAGCAGCACGCGTGTGTCGACGGGTCGGGCAGGATCCCGAGGTTTCAGGCCTTTGGGCACGAGGGCTCCAGGCACTTCTTCCACCTTGGCATCCCAGGAGGTGTCCAGTCCTTCCGCGGTGATCGTTGCCTCGGAGCCGAGTTCGACCCTTGCGGCATCGAATTCATCCACTTCAGCGACGATACGTAAGCGATCGAGATTGGCGATCGTGAGCAGTTGGGCCATGGGCGGTAAGGTTTCGCCTTGTTCGACCGAGCAGGCGATGATGGTGCCGTCGATGGGGGCGCGCAGGACGGTTTTCGCCAGGTCGGCTTCGATGCGTTTGACGGTGGACAGGGCGACGGCGGTTTCGGCGAAGGTCGCGTTGCGCTCGCTTTTGGCGCGATCGAGTTCCCGTGGGGGTACGGCTCCGCTATCCGATAGGGTTTTCAAGCGCTGGGTCTCTTTGACATGGAATCCAGCTCGGGCATTGTGGGCATGAACGCCTGCTTTGGCTTCCCCCAAGGCTGCGCGCAGGGTCGTATCATCGAATTCCACCAAGATATCGCCCTTTTTTACGGTTTCCCCCTCACGGACATGAAGACGCGTGATGGTACCGCCCAATTCCGTGCCCAGATGCACTTGGTCTCCCGGATAGGTGCTGACACGCCCCTCGGCGCGAATAGCGGGTGTAGGCTCCATGGCCGGAGCGGATTGGGCGGCCGCTGCCTCGGCCGATGACCACACATCCGGACCGCCGAAAAGCAACCATCCAGCCACCGCAGCGGTCACCACTGCCATTCCGCCTCCGGCCCACACGAAAGCTCGTCGCATTCCCATGGTCATGTTCCACTTTCTGAGGTCAAACGACCATCGCGGATGCACAGCACCCGATCGGTGACCGTGCGCACTTGCGGGTCGTGGGTGACAATCAACAACGCACGCGCGTCGCGCTTGGCCAACGTCCTGAAAATCTCCAAAATAGCCTGCCCCGCACGAGAATCCACGTTCGCGGTGGGCTCGTCGGCGAGCAATACGCTGGGCGAACCGACCAGCGCGCGAGCAATGGCCACGCGCTGCTTCTGTCCACCGGACAAGTCCCGAGGGAGGAATCCCATCCGATCGCCGAGCCCCACGTCCTCGAGCGCCTTTTGTGCCGCCTGCCGAGCCCGCGGACCGCGAACACCCTTGATGTTGAGCGCGAGTTCGACATTCTCCAACGCCGATAGCGCCGCGAAAAGATTGTATTGCTGAAATACAAAACCAATGAATCGTTTCCGAACTTCCGCCAGCTTGGAACCGTCGCTCGCCAATACCTCATGGCCGTCGATGACGACCCTGCCTTTGGAAGGGGTCAAGATGCAGCCAAGAATAGATAATAACGTAGTTTTTCCGGAGCCCGACGGGCCCTCCAGCGCTACCACCTCTCCCGGATCCACGGAAAGCGAGACATCTTCAAGGACATGCACGAATTCCCTGCCTTGTCGGAAGGACTTGCTCACGTTTTCAGCGACGATGCTTGCCATATTGATTCCGTGGGGCGGGGACCGGTCGATGATCGGTCTATGGACGCAGTGCGGTGAACGGGCGGAGATTCTGAATCGAACGTCGAAATCATTTTTGTTTTTTTGATCAGAAAACCGGTCGGTATGGGAGCACCGCTTTCCTGGAGACGATAGGAGTGTGAATGACGGCAGCTTTTGAATATGGGCAAGCGTTTTCCCGCAATATCGGCTGGATCACGGAGCAGGAGCAGCAAGTCTTGCGAGAAACGAGGGTCGCCATCGCGGGTATGGGGGGTGTGGGCGGAAGCCACCTGTTGACACTTACCCGGCTAGGAATCGGCCGATTTTCTCTATCGGACTTCGATCGATTCGGAGTGGAGAATTTCAATCGGCAAGCGGGAGCCCGGTTGTCTTCGGTCGGCAGGCCCAAACTCGAAACCCTGGTCGAGATGGCGTTGGATATCAATCCGCACCTCGATATCCGGACGTTTCCCCAAGGAATAGGGGCGCATAACGTGGATCATTTTCTGTCTGGGGCGAGCGTGTACGTGGATGGCTTGGATTTCTTTGCCATGGACGCCCGGCGCGCGGTGTTTTCTGCTTGCCACCGGCTGGGCGTGGCGGCGACTACCGCGGCTCCGCTGGGCATGGGAACCGCCGTGCTCAACTTTCTTCCCGGAAAAATGTCGTTCGAGCAGTATTTCCGCCTTGATGGTTTGCCTGAAGCGGAACAATACCTTCGATTCCTCGTGGGGCTGGCACCCGCTCGAATCCACCAAGGTTACTTGATGGATCCGTCTCGCGTGAGCCTACAAGCCCGGTCGGGGCCTTCAACCCCGATGGCGTGTGAACTCTGTGCCGGCGTGGCGGCCACCCAGGTGCTCAAAATTGTGCTGAAACGTGGACGATTGCTCGCGGCCCCCTGGGGATTGCAGTTCGACGCCTACGAAAACCGTCTCGCCACCACTTGGCGACCCGGTGGAAATCGCCACCCCTTGCAACGGCTCGCCATCGCCGTGGGCCGATGGTTGCTCGCCGGTCACCTCAAACCCGCAAGACAAGCCTTGCCGCCATCCACCGAACCGCAAACATGAGGTTGCGTTCCTCCGTCGAGGGGAGGGAATAATAGACCTTCCTTCCGCAAGGCGGTACATGGCGTCCATCCGCAACTCGTCGGTCATTCCCCGGGGATAGTGTCAACATACTGATTTAACACGCCTTTATGCTTGGCCTCCACCCGCCTTTCGCTCGGAACGAATAGCTCGGGTTTCGTGACGCTGGGTATTCGAACCAGACGCTTTGTTTGACAAGGTCAGGGCCCTGATGGCGGCAACCTGGCACGCCAAGGCAAGCGCCTCTTTCATCATAACAGTCCTTTGCCCCGACCGTTCGCCCCGAAGAGCAAACGAAGGAGTGTCACTGTCGACCAGCACCTGAGCCCCATCATGACCAGCCCTTATACAAACACCTGTAAATACGTCTAGTTGCGTGCAGTGTGACGACGATACCCGCGGGCCACGAGGCCTTCTGCGGAGGCTCGGCGAGGCCTTCATTCCCCGCGAGGAACGTCATTGTCAGCCCAGTTTGGTGACCGTTTCGCGTGGGCGGTGACCGTGGGCCCTGGCCCTATCGGACCGCAATGTGCGACATTGCCAACACGGCGGGGCTACGCTATTGTTCGTCGTGATTGGCATGGGCCGGGGATATCCCAGGTGACGATCTCGTGATTGGTATGATTGGGAAAACAACACGCCCTATCAACTCGCCGGTTTCGTGTAAATTTATGTGGTATCGAAATTCATTCCTGTTGCTGGTCGAAGGAAGCGTCGTATTGGCCTGGGTAGGCGGATGTCGGTTGGGGGAATCCCCAGATGATTTTTCCAAAGGAACCGGGGAACCGAAAGAAGCCGGTCCTCAAGGAGGATTTGGAGGTAGCGGAGCCTCGAACGATAGTATTCGATGCGAGAAAACACCGACTGGCTGCGAACCCTTCGGAGGCCACGGGGAGCGATTGTTCGGTTGCTGTGATGGCGACCTACGGTGGTGGTGCGAGCCGGTGGAGGGAATCTGGACGCTTCGTTCCGAGGACTGTGGGCAAAAGGGATTGAACTGCGGATACGACGCGAAAGAAGCCATGTTGCGTTGCGTGTCCGGAGCGGGTGGAGCAGGCGGCGCGACCGGTGGAGCGAGCGGCGCGACCGGTGGAGCAGGCGGCGCGACCGGTGGAGCAGGCGGCGCGACCGGTGGAGCAGGCGGCGCGACCGGTGGAGCAGGCGGCGCGACTGGAGGCAGCGGAGGCTCCACGATATACGGCGTCCCGGGGCCCTCCTGCGAAGGGATGACGGGCAAGGAGTGTCAAGGAAAGAACTGTTGTTCGAGCATTCTCGTGCCAGGTGGCGTGTTTCCGATGGGCAGAAGCGAAAACGGCAGTGATGCATGTTCAGTCGGAATGCAGTATTGCAAAACCGATGAACAGCCCGAGCATGATGTGACGGTATCGGACTTTTATCTGGATGAATTCGAGGTCACGGTAGGTCGATTTCGCAAGTTCGTGGACCAATTCGATGGAACGCTACCGTCCGACGGAGCCGGCGAGCATCCTCTGATTCCCGGGACGGGTTGGCATAGCACCTGGAACCATCTCATGCCGTCTTCCAAAGCGGATTGGCAGAGCCATCTGAAGTGCGACCCGGTCTATCCCACGTGGCGTGATACGAAAGGCGATACAGAACAGCATCCGATCAATTGCGTGAGTTGGTTCGATGCCTTCGCATTTTGCGTGTGGGATGGGGGTCGGCTTCCGACGGAAGCGGAATGGGAGTACGCGGCGGTCGGAGGCATCGACAACAGGCTGTATCCCTGGGGCAGTGTGGAGCCGAGTCCTCAGCTTGCGGTATTTGACTGCCAATACGATGGGAAAACGGGTTGCTCCTTTGCGGATATTGCGAAAGTGGGATCCAAACCGGCAGGCGCTGGTCGGTGGGGACACAAGGACCTTGCGGGCAATATGGTAGAATGGGTACTGGATGTGTACGACGAGGGTTGGTACAGTGCAGAAGGAAACAAGTGTAACAACTGCGCCAGTTTCTCAGAAGGGGAGAGCAGCGTGTGCCGCGGCGGCTGTTGGAGCTATGTCGAGCCATCGTGGCTACGCGGCGCCGTTCGTCTCTCCTTTTCGTCTGTCCATGGGCTCTTTCCTGTCGGGTTTCGTTGCGCCAGATGACCCTCTTGCTCGAACCCGCGACCTTATATGCCTGTTGCCCCCTTGTCCTTCGGAATGACATGATTCGCGTCGACGTGGCAGAATCCCGAAGCTGTCAGACAACGTCTGGATCGCGCTCGAGCCGTAGGCTCGGTCGCCTCCTACCAGATCCCCTCATTTTTCCTGAATTGCAAAGGGATAGGAGCAGGGAATCCCCTGGCCTTTGACTTTGACCTAGTCCTTGAGTCCATTTTGGTCAATCCTGATAAAAACATCAATAAATACAGTTATTTGTACGCTGCGGGGTGATGCTCGCGGGCTACCGGGGTTTCTCACCCTGTGCGAGGTGCGTCATGGTTAGCCCAGCCAGGATAGGCTGCTGCTCGGCTAGGATGGTCGCCTGCGGATCGTCGCGTGCGCCCTGCGTGGCAAAGAAGCGTTACGCCCCTATTCCCATTCGATCGTACCGGGGGGCTTGGGCGTCACATCCAGCGCCAACCCCGACACCCCCGGCAGTGCCAGGATTTCCGCTAGTAGCTCGCTAACGAGCGGTTCCGGCAACCACGCGGGACGTGCGGTCATGGCTCGCTCGCTATACACGGGGCGCACGACGACCAATTCCTGGCCTTTCCCATCGATCGACAGGGGCAATAGCACTGTAGGACATTGCCAGATCGCGCGTTCCAGTCCATGGTGAGCAAGCCCTTTCATGACGATCTCATCGGCTTCGCGTAATAAATCCAGCCGTTGGCGCGTAAGGCTGGCGGCCAGCGGTTGCATCCGGCTCGCGCCTTTTCCGGTGAGGTCAACCACGCAGCGATTGATGCCTGGAATTTGACGAAACACGTTTTCCGACAGGCGGATAATCTTTTCCTCCGTAGCTTTCCCCCATAGAAAAACAGGCTGTTCGTAGGTTCGCTGGTGGTCCGTCATTCCCACCGATCGAATGGGCATCAGCAAGCCATGCATTCCCACCGGGCCGGTTTGTGCATCGATGAGCGGCTGCCACCGGGCTTGCTCATGCCCTTGGGGCAGGGTGCCATCGGAGCAAAGCGTTCGGACGCCGAGCCCCGGTCCTGGAAACGGATGTCGCCAGACGAGGCTTGGATCGACGCCAAGCCTTTCTCCCAATTCTCTGACTTCCACCTTGTACAGGTCACGGATCGGTTCGATGACGCGGCCCTGGGCAATCATTTTTTCAACCAGAGGAACGCGGTTATGGTGAGTTTTGACTGCGGGGGCGCCCGAGGAGCCCGTCTCGACCGTATCGGGATAAATGGTCCCCTGGCCCAGCAGCATATCCGATAATTGCAGACGTTCGGCTTCGGCCTCGAAGACCTCGAGATACGTGTTGCCGATGATGAGACGCTTTTTTTCCGGTTCGATCACGCCCGCCAGGTTGGATAAAAAGCGGTCGGAGGCGTCGACGAAGTGAAGATGGCGTGCCAGCCCCAGACGTTTGAACTCCGCGATGACGTGGGAAGACTCGTTTTTCCGCATCATACCGTTGTCGATATGCAGCAGGTGGATACGGTCCGGACCGAGTGCTTTTCCGAGCAGGCTAGCGCAAACCGTGGAATCCACGCCGCCGGAAACGAGTAGAAATACACCTCGATCCCCAACGTTTTGGCGAATCGTGGCGATTTGTTCTTCGAGGACCTGTTCGATCGTCCAGGTGGGTTGACAGCCGCAGATTCGCAGAACGAAATTCTCGAGCCAAAGGCTATCGTCGCGGGGGCCATCGCCTGGAAAAAGCGGTAAACCATAGTGTTTATGCGATTGATGGGCGATGGCGGCGTTGTGACGCATAGTGCCGTCGGGTTGGATTATGACGCCGATTTCACGAAATCCCTCCGGTAAAGCGAGGGGTGGCACGTCGATGTCCACGGCCATTTCATGGGGTAGATGGCCCGTGAGTGTGCAATCGGAGGTGAATCGTAGGGCCAACGAACGGCGCTGATGGGATTTTCCCCTTTCGGTCTGGGCTGGTCCGAGACCAAGGATGGGAAGGGGTAACGCGAGCCAGGCGGGATTCACTGGCTGGCCGGGGGTGGGGAAGCATCCGGATAGGATGATGCCGCGGTAGGCGCCCAACGCCGATGGGGGCGTGCTGGGGTCGAGGATTTCGGAAAGAACGTGAAAACGTCGGATCTGGGTGGCGATGAGATGGGCATGGAACCCATCGAAGTCGACGACGGCGATTTTATCGTGAACCATGGGCATATCCGGGGCTGGCGGTGGGGATGGGATAGCACGAAGAGGTTCGGAGGGGTGGTTCTTTCGTTGCTTGTGGAGAAAATAGGAGCATACTGCGCGGCCATGTTACTCGAAGGAAAAGTGGCGTTGGTGACGGGGGGAGGGCGAGGCGTGGGCCGAGCGGTCGCGATGGCGATGGCTGCCCAGGGGGCGCGTGTGGTGGTCAACGATCTGGGGTGTGGCTTGGATGGCTCCGGCGAGGACGAAAGCGTGGCCGATGAAGTGGTGGAACAATTGCGTTCGACGGGGGCCGAGGCCGTGGCGAGCCATGATGACGTGGCTACCGGGTTGGGGGCCAAAGCCGCGGTGCAGACGGCCATCGATGCGTTTGGGGATCTGGATATATTGGTCTATAGTGCAGGGATTTCGCGGGATAAGACGTTGCTGAAGCTGGACGAGGCATCGTGGGATCAGGTGATGGGGGTGGGGTTGAAGGGGGCGTTTTTGACCATGCAGGCAGCCGCCCGCGCGATGATCTCGTTTGGGCATGGGGGGCGCATGGTGGTGATGAGCGGCCTATCGGGGTATTTGGGAAATTTTGGACAGGGCAATCAAGCGGCCGCCCTGGCGGGTGTTCATGGGTTGATGCGTACGGCCGCGATCGAGTGGCAAAAGCATAAAATTACGGTCAATGCGGTGGCACCGCTCGCGAAAACACGGATGACGGAAGCGTTGCCGTTGTTGCAAGGGTTCGAGAATCTGACGGTGGAGCATGTGGTACCAGCGGTCTTGGCGCTGACGAGCGACTTGTGTGGAGATCGTTCGGGGACGGTGCTAGCGGCCACCGGCGCGCGGATTTACTCGTTTCGTTTCGTGGAAAGCGCAGGCAAGTTCAAGGATGAGGCCGCGGGGGTGTTCACGCCCGAAGAGGTGGACGAGCACTGGCCATCCATTGTCAAGATATGAGAAACATAAGGTATTTTCTTGATCCACCGCTTGGCAGAAGGATGGGGGGGTGGATCGACGCCATCGGGTTTTCGGGGACTGGGATTGACTTGTTTCGGTAAGGTTTTCCGGCAGGGCAAAAGAGCCGATATCGATGTGGCTTCCGAAACCGTATGGTGTTGTAGGACAGTCCATTTCCACTTGGCGCGAACCGGAAACGGATACGTCGCAACATCCCATCAATTACGTAAGCTGGTACGAGGCATTTGCGTATTGCGCGTGGGACGGGGGCAGGCTTCCGACAGAAGCGCAGTGGGAATATGCGGCAGTGGGAGGGGATGAAAATTGGCTGTATCCGTGGGGGCAGATGGGGGTGACGGCAGAGTATTCGGTGATGTCAAAGTCATGGAATCCACCCAAGGCAGGGCAAGTCATCCACGGTGTGCCGGGCAGCGGTTTGCCCTGTCGCGGCGCTCGAGACATTCGAACAACAAAGAAGCGTGTCGTAGGGTATGATCCATTACCCGGTCAGACAGCACCTCAATGGGAAGAGGCTTGGAACGCAGTTACGAGGCAGTCAGCAAGGGCAGGTTGGTTCCAGAATTCGTCCCACCGTCCGACCAGGGCCAGCATGCGAAGGTTGAAGACGGC
>MWCO01000056.1 GCA_002070115.1 Deltaproteobacteria bacterium ADurb.Bin207 | reverse complement strand
TTTACGAGTTTCTCGAGTCTGCGGCGTTCCTGCTTGCTGACCTGCACTGGCTTCATGCGTGCCCAACGCTTGAGGGTACCAATTTATTTCCATAAATAAGCGGAACGTGCTTCGTGGCTGTAGTACTAGTCTCGTAGGAGTCCAGAAGCAGGCTGGTGCCGTCCACCATCGTGGTGGTTGGACGCGCTCCTTCGGCATTCGGGGTTGTCATGACGCAATCACAGCGGGGACGGAAGCAAGGGTTTTCTCGAGCGCCGCCACCTCTTCTGCCTTGCCGAGCGCCCGCCATTGTTGCAGGGCAAGTTCGAAGGCAACCATGGCCGCGTCCCTGCATCCTTTAGCCAACGCCACCTCCCCTCCAAGCTGTGCGTTCCTCGCGTTGTCAATGTCCACAACCCCCGTGCGCTCGAGCAGGTCTCCCGCGCGCTGGGCATGGTGGTCCCACGCCTCCCAATCGCCAGCATCGGCCGCGCAGGGCAGCAAACAGATATGCATGGCCGCTTCCATGGGCAGAATCTTCCGCAACTCGAAGGATCCCAAGGCACTTCGGAGCAAGGGGCGAGCCTCTCGGAAACGATGCTGCTCGAGCAGCACAAGACCGAGGTTCACTTCGGGTTGCAGACGATGGTCCGACCCTAGCATCACAAGCATGCGTCGGGCCTGCACGTAGTGCTCCTCTGCCTCCTGAAGCCTTTGTTCGTAGCGGGCAATTTCACCAAGGACGTTATGGCATAGGGCAACGCCAAGACGAGCACCACAGGACTCAAAACCTTCCAAAGCCTGTAGGAAACGGCCTTTCGCGGAAGGGAAGTCACCCGCTTGCCGGTCCACTTCACCACGATAGAGAATGGATCGAGCCCTTTCTTCTGGTCCGGGAGCGAGGGCCAGAGCGCTCTCGGCATGAGCGACAGCTTGGGCAAGCCCCCCTGGCTGATTGAGCAGGATGCGAGCGGAATCGAGCTTGCACTCCCACAACAAAGAATCGGCTTGCCCATCGGAGAGCAGACTCTCCACCTCCGCCAGCAAGGCAAGGGCCGCATCGGGCCTGCCCTGAAAGCGCTCCACCTGCGCCAGCACAAGGATGGCCTCAGCCCGAAGCTGGCCCTCCCCGTCGACACGAACCCTCTGGGCCCCAACCTTGGCGGCATCGTATCGCCCCAATCCACAGTCGCATCGGGCCTTGCGAATCGTCCATTCTGGATGCCTGTCCTCGGAAGTGGCAAAGGCGCGCTCCCATTGGGCCAAGAGGGACTCGGCTCGACAGAAGTCTCCCTCCTTCAATCGCCCGTCCACTGCCCCACGGAAAAGGGGAATGGCCTCCTCTACCACCCCAGCAGCCAACAGATGAGGAGCAAGGATCTCGGAAGAAGCTTCCACCTCTCCCAAAGCCTGCGCCCATGCACGATGCTGCCGCTCCGCCCTACCCTCCTTGTAGGCCCTGTTCGCAATCGTCTCCCGCAACATCCCATGCACAAAGGACCAACGGGACCCATCCCGAGACGCCAAGGCAAGCCGTCGATCGAACAACGACTCGAGAAGGCCATAACATGGCTCCAAACCTCCCCGACGACAGGCCTTCTCCCAAAGTGAAAGGTCCACCTCGTAACCAGCCAGGGATGCCATCTCCAAAGCTTGCCGGTCTTGGGCTGGTCGGTTTTGCAGCACCCTATCCACTCGTTCCTCCCAGAACGAAGCCATCGACGACGGGATGGGTGTGTTCACCCCCTCGCTCAAGCGCGCGTACTCACCATCGAGCGAAAGCAGGGATCGCTCGACCCAATCACCAAGGAGCTGGATGGCAAACAGGGGATTTCCGCAGGTTCGTACGGCTACCTGACGTGCCAGGGCGGGATCCAGGGGCGCCAACTCGGAAACGAGGTTTCGATGCGTTTCTTCGTCCAAAGGCTCGAGATCGAGGATGCGAACCAGCCCGAGCTTCCCTAGCTCCTGAAGCGCATCCCTTTCCATGGGCCGTTCCCACAAAGCCTCTTCCCGTGCAGTCGCGACGAAGAGCAGGCGTCCAGCGAAGTCCGCCACGCGGGACAGAATAAAGTGCAAGAAAGCAAGGGCATCGCGTCCCCAATGCACATCATCCAACACCACGACCACAGGACGATGGGAGGATAGTTGCTTGAGCAATCGTCCCAAAGCAGCGTACCGCTCGCTCGCCAGGATGGCGGTCCCCTGTGGAGCCGACGTGGGTGCAAGCACCGAACGAAGAGAGGCGATCTCATCTTTGTGCCAACCGCTCAAGGAAGCCAGTCGTTCGTCGAGGGCACGGGACATGGGTTCCACCCCAGAAACGCAGCACCATCGCCTCCAATCCGTCTTGGGGCCCCAGCACGGCGTCATGATTGGCTTTCATGGCGAAAGCAACCCCAAGCTCCTGGGCGCGCTCGGCCAGCCACATGGCAAGACGCGTCTTGCCCGACCCTGCAGGCCCCCGCAGCACAACGGTACGCGCTCCTCCCGAAACTACCTTCCCCAACTCCTCCCAGAGAAAGTCGTGCTCGACCCGACGGCCCATCATCGGGATCGCCCGAAGCCCGAACATCGACAAGCTGTGGGAGGGCAAGGACGGCTGCGACGAGTGGAAAGAGGCTCCCTGCCAACAAGGGGGAAACGGCGGAGGCAAGAAGACCTCAGGAGCTTGGCCGTCCGAAATCTCCCCGGCAGAATCATCACCAGGCGCGTCTGCCGTAAACACCGCCGACGCCGTGATGCTCGGCCATTGTCGGGACGTAGGCTCAGGCCAGTCAGGCTCCGCAATATCCGAATGGCTACCCACGGGCAGCTTGTCCAAAGATGCGACTGCATCCGCCGCCGTGGGGAAGCGATGCATGGGACGAGGGTGCAGCATCCGGGCAATCCAGTCGGAAAATCCTCTGGGAACAGCATCCGCATGAGAACCATCGAGGACATCATGGCGAAGCAAAGCGATGGCAAGGCGCCCCAACGCAAACAGATCCGTCCACGGCCCGAAGTCCCAAACCCTGCCCTGCTGCTGCTCTGGAGACATGTAGTCCGGGGTACCTCCCAATACGCCAGCCCCAGGCTCCGCCATCGAACGCCGGGCAATCCCGAAGTCCGAAACCTTGATGCCCGGTCGATCGTCGAAGTCGGAACAGAAAAGGACGTTGGCGGGCTTCAAATCGAGATGAATGATGCCTCGGGCGTGGGCGTGCGCAAGGGCATCCAGAAGCTCGAGAAGCAGGGGTCGAAGGGCGGTCCAGCCGAGGCAGCGGCATCGGGAAGCCAGGGAACCACCACGAGCCAATTCCATCACCAAAAGAGGGCTGCCAGCAAGCCAATCCCCTGTATCTTCGCCTACCTGTCCGAAGTCCAGGATGCGGATGATATGGGGGTGATCGAGTTCCGCGACAGCACGAGTTTCGTTGCGCCAAGCTCGTCAAAGGCGATCTTCTTGCCGCCCCTCCCGAAGGGGCAGGACCTTCACGGCGACATCTTTGCCCAGAGCGTCTTTTGCCCTGTAGACGTGTCCCGAACCACCACGACCGAGCAGTTCCAGCAGCTCGCAGGAGCCGCCATTCAGACATTCCACGCGTTGTTGTGCATCAAGGACAGAGTGCATGAAGTCTCCGAAGGTTGCCCGAGCCTCAAAGGAGGATGTGCGAGGTCCACAATGCAAGACGCCGGAGCATCGGTTGCAGCGATGGCCATAGCGATATAGAAGATTACCGAAAAATCCAGATGCCGTCGATGGTTTTCTCCGCTCCCCAAGGGTGATTCGCGGGAGTTTCCCCTACTGGAATTGGTGCGAGGATTCCAAGAGCCGACCTGCTCAGGGGCCCCCGCTGGATCGTGGAGGATCGTCTTGATGTCATCGCTGAGGTGGAAAGAAAGCGCCACCACTGCTGTCGAAGCCTGAACAACCGGCACCATAATCGCTGTACGAACGAGATCGACCGGGACGACCGCAGCTTATCAGCTTGCAGACACGCTGCCAGGCGGTGAAAATCGCATGGTGTAGCCTGGAGCCTTGCAGCATCTCCTACAAGCGCCATGGGGCCCAAGTGCTGCTGGGAGCCTTCCCTATTCGGACAGGACAGGTTTTCGGCCAAGTCGTGGCCCACCGCAATGCAGCCATATTGGTGGCGTTCATGCAGGATGTGGCGCGTCAATATCCCGATAAGCAAGTGTATGTCGTAAGGGATAATCTGAATACTCATCACGAAGGCAAAGACGAACGATGGGAGCAGTTCCACAAAAGGCACGGTAGACGATTTCACTCCGTTCACGCGCCGCTACATGCTTCGGTGCATCTTTCGTGGAAGAACCCAATGGAGATATGGTTTTCGATTCTGCACCGTCGAGTGCTTCGAGACTGTTGTATTAGTTCCTAATTCCCAGTTTCGACCTCTCCCCTACGGCGAGTTCGACGGATAGTCCCAATCCCAACAAGTGCGCCTCACGATGCGGCGATCCCATCAATTGCAGGCCCACGGGTAACCCCAGCGCATCGAATCCCACCGGAATCGACAGGGCACAGAGCCCCAGCAAATTGGCAATCGACGTATTCCTCAACGCAAGCAGATTGCTCGACCGATATGAATCGACGGACTGAAGTTCGCTAACAGCCGGCGCAGAAAGCGCCACGGTCGGTGTGACAATCGCATCCACCGATTCCATGGCTTCCCAGGTGATCTTGCCAAGCCGTTCGAAAGCATGGCGACGACGCAAGTACTCGCTGGCAGGCGTCGATGCGGCGGACACAATCCTGTCTCGAACGAAAGGATCCAGCGAGTTCATGCGCTCTGGAAGAAATTCCTCAATAAATACAAGCGCTTCTACTCCGGCTAGACCGCCTTGTACAAATATCGAATAGGCCTGTTCCGCGGGCGAAGTCTCGAACGGTACCAGCACGGCTCCCGCGCTCTCGAGGGCATGAAGTCCAGCCTCGAAGGCCGTATCGATGCCATCCGACAGGTTGTCGCAGAAAAACCGACGCGGCACCGCCAGCCGAACCCCAACGAGGTCGCGGGATCGCACCCGATCCATTCGCCCCAGTCCTGCCTCGATCGCTTCATAAGCAAACGCCAGATCCCGAACGGAACGAGCCAAAATCCCGACGCTATCGAACGACGGACTGAGCGGAACCACGCCGTCCGTCGGCCAACGCTTCACCGTCGTCTTCAAGCCGGCCATCCCGGTCATGCTCGCGGGAATGCGCACCGAGCCGGCCGTATCGGTGCCGAAAGCCAGCAAACAGGAGCCTTCCCACAGGCTGATTCCCGCGCCCGAGGACGATCCTCCTGGAACGCGATGCACCTTTCTATCCCATGGATTCCACGGTGTTCCCCAATGCGCGTTGGTGCCAAGCCCGCCGAAGGCCAATTCCACGGTATGGGTTTTTCCCATGACGATGGGCAATTGCTTCCGCACATTTTTTACGAATGTTCCTTCGGCTTCCCAATCTTCCGAAAGCGGTTCGGCCATGCCCGCGAACGTTCGCCAGCCGCGACAAGCAAAAAGGTCTTTGAACGACACGGGAATCCCCTGCAAAGGCCCGGCGTCCCATCCCAATCGAAACGCTTCCGAAACGAGATGCGCGTGCTGTAGCACCATGTCCGCATCCCAACTCCGGTAAGGACCCACGGGGTCGAAAGAGGCATTTCGACCCGCGATCGCCGCCTCGACCACGTCCTGGCACCTTCGCGTTCCATTCCTGTACTCCGCGGCCAACACGTGCAGATCGGGAAGATAACGAGCTGTCATAACAAGGAAGTGAGCTTATCCCGATGCCGCTGCTGCGAAGCGTTGTAGTCTTGCTGAGACAGACCAAGCGACGATGTAATTTGTCGCAATTGATTGACTTCGGGCAAGCTGATTTCACCGTCGGCCGCGGCAAGATCGACGAGAACGTCGAGGATCTCCACACGAACATGGGGTTCCGTCAATTCTTTGAGTTCACGCGCAAACGTGTGGCTGTGCAACGTGGATAGCTCGGCGAGGCGTTCGCGTAACACACTGCAGATCGCAGTCGTGGCTTGCGGTGTCATGCCATGAATACGACCGATCGAATAACGAATATGCTCGACCTCTTCCGGCGCGAATACACGATCGGCGTAAGCTACCGTAGCTAGCAGCCCCGCCACCGCGGTGACGATGCGCACCGTTTCTTCATCCGCTTCTTGCATCTCGGAACGAACCGCTTCCCGAAGCTGGCGCGCGGCATCGTAAGACGCAGGCTCTTCCGTTCGACCGCCGAAAATACTCATGATTTGCTAGTCCATTGACATGCTACGTTGGCGGTGCGCGATCGGACACCCATCATGGGTTGCACTTCGCCCACCCATCCACAAAGTCACTGCATTCTTGCGGAGCAGGCACCGTCGGAGAACCGGATTGGACGCCACCCTGGGTGCAACTCACCTGATCAGGATCCCCATGGTTCCAATAGCACTTGCACAGATAATCGAGCGTGTTTGCACACGGTCCGCTCACCCCGGCGGCCATGGCAAGGAAGCTCGCTTTACACTGTTCGAGAGCATTGTCGGGACAATCCTTGGCAGCTTTCACCTCCCAGGCGCAAAGGTCATAACAGGAAGGTATGAGTTTGGAATGCGTTTCCGTCGGAGCCCCATCGTCGAGCCATTGGGGTGGTTCCGCTTTGGAACCTCCCGAACCTCGATCGGGACGCGGATCGGATTCCCCACTACAACCAGCCATGATCAGAACTGCTACCAGGACTTCTCGCCAACTCAGCATGTGTCTATGGTATCCGAGACGACGCATGAGAGAAAGAGACGATGCCACTGTTCGTAGATCCAGTCCATGAAGCGTTGATCGTGCGTCATACGGCGCTGTCCTCGCCTCGATTATGCCCGGACATCCTCTTGCATCTCATTACACCGGCGCAGCCTTTGTGGCGGGCCGGACAAGCGGAACTCGATGCCCTGGGACTTGCGGACCCTTTTTGGGCGTTTTGCTGGCCCGGAGGACAGGCCCTTGCCTACTATATTTCTCGCTATCCCGAGTCCGTACGAGGAAAAAGGGTACTCGCTTTCGGAGCTGGATGCGGTGTGGAAGCGATCGCTGCCGCCCGATGCGGCGCGGAAGTCCTGGCCTCCGACACCGATCCGGTCGCCGCCACCGCCATTTTGCTCAATGCCCGCCGAAACAACGTTTCCCTGCGCATCACCACCGATAATTTGCTGGGAAATCTCCGGAGCTACTGGGATATCGTGCTCGTGGGCGACGTCACGTATGAGCGGGAACTCGCGAAACAGGTTCGTGCTTGGGTCACGCAGCTCGCCCACCACGGAAGCCGCGTACTCGTTGCCGATCCCCAACGCGGTTTTTTCGATCGAGAAGGCTGGATCACCGTGGCCGCCTACACTCCCCCCGCCGATGATGATGAAGATGGCACCAAAACAGTCATGACACCCGTGCTTACCCTCGGTTGAGCGCGCTGTTCATCGGTTTCAGCCATGTCCACACCCACAAAGTCGAAATCGACGCTTGACGTCACAACGTCCACGCGATGTACGGCATCCCAGGAGCATGACTCGCATCGAACCCTACCCATCCCCTTGGGAAAAACGTCCCAATGGCGGTGCCATTCATCTCGAGGCCCCCTACCCCATCGGTGCCGACATGAGCCTGGAGTTGGTCGTGGTCGGTAATGTTCCTTACTGGTTCCTGCACGTTTGCGGTGTCCCCTTCGAACTCGATGCAGCAAAGGCTTGAGCCTTCACTCGCCTGGATCGAGAATCCATCCCGCCTTTTTTCCTCGCCCCAACGGCGTTGCCTCGTTTCGAATCGTGCGAAGTTTCTTTGCGTCCGCTTGCGTCGGGTTCTGAACCCAACGACGAATCATCGGAAGCATTTTCGTTTCCCACAGTGGTGACAACCGAATGGACAAAAACTGTTCATAAAGCGCATCGATCATCTTCTCCAATTCCTCGACGAGATACATGCGCTCGTAAAATCGCTCTTCCTCCTCCTCTTTGATGAGTTGAGGGATCGTCGCACTCGACAGACTCAGTGAATTGGCGCTCACCACCGCACTGAATGCCTGCTGCCCTCGATCGATACGAATGCGAGCTTGCACCGGAAGTTTGCCACGTCTCAATGCCTCGTGCGCTTCACTGGTTGTGCTAGGCGCCGCACCACGCATCCGCGTGACTTCTTGCTCAGCCGTTTCCGATTCGAGCGTGAGTTGGTTCTCGAGCCAAAGATCGAAACGTTCCCCATCGGGCATCTCGAATTGCCCCTCCAACACCTCGCTTTCGAACCAAAGAAAGAGGAGAAACTCTCGGCCAAGAAAACGACCCGATTCGACGGCATCCAGTAGATCCATGACTATTCCACCTCCGGATCGAACGAGGAAGCCATCGGTAGTTCGCCGTCGTCAGGACCGTGAAACCGACTTAGATCGAGCTGAAGCAGCGACATTGCCTGCGATTCGGTAATCCCCAAACGAATGGCATTGGCATACGGACTTTCCGTCACCAGCTTGAGCTTGAAGGTCTTTTCGAAAATCTCCATCAGCCGCTCGTGCATCTTCGGTGATTGGCTCCAAAACCGAACGAGGCCCGCCTCCAGGTCCCACGACAAGTCGATGATTTTCATGGCCGGAATGACTTGTTTGCGCAACCGCTTGGCCACGAACAACCGAAGCTCTTCTTTTTCCTTGCGGGTAAGACGCTCCCGGTTCTTGCGCTCGAGAAGCTGACGCTCCGCTTCCGCAAACTGCGCATCGAATACGGGTTTCGGGAGCCGCCACCGATCGATTCGAAAGGCTAAGTTCAAGTAATTATTCAAAAATACTTTGTCTCGCGTCAATTCGAGATCGAAAGGATCGGCGATCGATACCCAACCGCTATGCTCCTCCTCCGGCTCCTGTGCCACGAGCGGCTCAAACACCCTATTTTTGATCGAGCGCATAAACCGATCGTGAAAGGCTCCCTCCAGCTCACCCCATACATAGAAGCGAGTGTAACTAAGACTCCCTTTGATAGCTCCCAAACTCGTCTCCTGCTCGCAATCGTGGAAAGAAAAGCGTTGGTACCACACGCGAATGATTCATCCAAGCGTGAGGACGCTCTTTCCGCAGCGATTCTCATGATGGGAAAAATCAGACGGAACCGAACGTGTTCCCTTGTTTCCCGGCATACGCGGTCAAACGCGATCAGCTTTGTTCGCAGCCCACGAGGATGTCCACCCGCGGGTTATCGTCTTTTTCCACCACCGCACAGGTGGAAGGACACAGAACGATATTGGGCGGCGAAGCGTTATCGTAATACCAAGCGTTGTTCTTGCAGGCTCCGACGGCATTGACACGCTCCAGATCGATGGGCGTTCCTGTGCCCCCAGGCGTGTATTGCACTGCAATTTGATCCAAATCCACAACCCCCGCGTCCGTCGTGGGAAGGCTGTAGGAGCAGCCGATCGCGTTCTGTTGGATCTTTTTCAGCACCTCTTTGAACACCGCGGAGTCTCCGTTGCCCACATCGTAGAAATGACAGGGGCTGATACTCCCCGAACAATACTGCGTGTGCGACGGTGCTCCGCCTTTGGAGGCGATGGCTTCCAACACTTGATATCCGGCAGGGGACACACCGGTCATGGAGATCACGTAGGTTCTAATTCCCGTAGCCTTGAGGTGGGCATCCACGATCGATCCGAGCGTGGCCCCGTCATCGGGCGCACAACTATTGGGGATACCATCGGTGATCAAGATGCCGATGGTAATGCGCCCGGAGGTTTTGTTGGCACTGGTGAACCCCGCGATGCCGTGCAAGGCGGCCTTGGTCGGCGTGATGGAACCGAGCGGGTCGGCGTTGTTGAGAGCGTTGATAAGCGTTTGTGCGCCGCCGGTCAGCGTTTGATATCCGACCAACGGGGTAGCCAAGAAGTCCGGAGGCGGGCATGTGTTCATGGTTCCGACAGGAAAAACCTGCAGGGCCGCGCGATTTCCACTGGCTTCCGCGGATTTGAAGTACCCGGAGAGCGCGTAGACGCTGTAACACCAACGGGAATTCAGCGGTGGGACGGCCGGATCGTAATTACAATCGCCTCCGGTGATCGTGATGCCGCCCGTTGGCTTGGGGCTCCATGAATACCCCGGTTCCACCATGCTGCCGGAACGGTCGAGCATGATGTACATGTCCAGCGGCGTAAGCGTTACTTCCACGCGCGATGCTGCACATGCCGTATCCTGATTGAGCGAGGTATCCGTCACCGGAGCATCGTATTGAAAATTGGCGTCCGGAGGAGCGGCGTCCGGCGGCTCGGAACCGCCGCTTCCCGAATCTCCCCTTCCTCCTGTTTCCACCCCTTCACCGCCCGAGCCGCCGCTCGGTACGGTAACCGGATCTTTTCCTGGGTCATACGTAATTTCCGTGGGTCCTTCGCTGGAGCAATGAACTCCTGCAAAAAGCAGAAATATTCCCGGAAGAAGGTGCGGTAGACGCTTGGAAAAATTCAACATAATGGCACCCTGTAGCAAGAATTTCGCCGCTCGCAATGCCCATCTCGTCATTCCCTCCTTTCGTAGATAATTCCCGCGTTTATCTCGGGAATCGGCGCTTTCGACCTCACCGCGGCTACTTCGTTTCACCTTCGCGAACTCTTTTCCGATCCGCCTTCGACGAGTAAGCTACCCGCGCTTGCGTGGTCGCTGACGTCACAACGACGCTCCTTGTCGGACCGCCCATGAGCAGAATTCCGACATAACCCCGAGAAGCTCTGCAACCAGGACTCTCCCATGCCCAAAACCATCATCGAACCGTTTCGTATCAAAGCCGTCGAACCCATTCGCCTGACGACTGCCGAACAACGTCGTGAGTTGCTCGAAGCAGCTCGGCTGAACGTGTTCAAACTGCACGCGGACGACGTGTTGATCGACTTGCTCACCGATTCTGGTACCGGTGCCATGAGCGCCAATCAATGGGCCGCCATGATGCAAGGCGATGAAAGCTACGCGGGCGCGCAAAGCTTTTTCCGGCTCGAGAAAGTCATCCAACGCATCACTGGCTATCCGTTTTTCATCCCGACCCACCAAGGTCGCGCCGCCGAACGAATCCTATTTTCCGTCGCAACCAAACCCGGCGACGTGATCCCCAACAACACGCACTTCGACACCACGCGCGCCAATTTGGAATACGGCCAAGCGGTCGCGGTCGACCTCGTCATCCCGGAAGGGCTGCAACCTCAAAATACCCATCCTTTCAAGGGAAATATCGATCTCGAACGAGTCGAGGACTTGCTGAAACGCGACGCCGATCGCATCCCGTTCGGCATGATCACCATCACCAACAACAGCGGTGGTGGTCAGCCCGTCTCCCTCGAAAACATTCGAGCCTACAGCGAATTGCTGAAACGTTATGACAAACCGCTGATTCTCGACGTTTGCCGGTTCGCCGAAAACGCCATGTTCATCAAACTGCGTGAACCCGGCATGGAAAACCGCACCATCGAAAGCATTGTCCACGAAATGTTCAGCTATGCCGACGGTTGCACCATGAGTGCGAAAAAAGACGGCATGGTCAATATCGGTGGGTTCATTGCGTTGCGCGACGAACGCTGGGTGGAAGCCGCTCGCAATTTGCTCATCTTGACCGAGGGATTCCCCACCTACGGCGGACTCGCGGGGCGCGACCTCGATGCTCTTGCCGTGGGACTCGAAGAAGTCATGCAGGAAGACTATCTCCGTTACCGTCTGCGAACCGCCGAGTATCTCGGACAACGACTACAAGAAACAGGAATCGCCATCGTTCAGCCCCCCGGCGGCCACGCGGTGTACCTGGATGCCAAAGACTTCCTTCCCCATCTGCCCAAAGAGCAATACCCCGCCTGGAGCCTGTGCAACGCCCTGTATCTCCAAGGAGGTATTCGCGGCGTCGAAATCGGAAGCGTCATGTTCGGCAAACGCTTGGATGATGGCACCGAAACCTATCACTCCATGGAACTCGTACGCCTCGCCTTTCCACGCCGCGTCTATACCCAAAGCCATTTCGACTACGTGGCGGAAGTGTTGTGCGAATTGAAACAAAACGCGAAATCCGTGCGCGGCGTGCGGATCACCAAACAAACCCGCTTCCTTCGACACTTCACCGCCGAATGCGATTGGGCCTGATTCCCCATCATTTCGTACACAAAATCACCGTACTTCGTGCATTCACCCAATACCCATCCTCAGGCTCGAGAGCTACCTCTTCGCCCTCTTCCACAAAGTCCATCGGCGGAGGCAAGCTCGTATCCACCACACGATGCCATCGCCCCAACGATGCCACCGGCAAGCGAACGTACTTGCCCCGCTGATCCGAATTCAATATAAAAAACAATAATTTACGCGGCGCCTCCGCTCCCGCTTCCTTGCCATCGAGACGAAAACACAAGGTTCGCGCGTTCGGATCACCCCACGGCACCGGATCCAAATCCGTTCCAAACCACGATATGTCCGGAAGCTTGTCCCCGTCTGAGTCCACCCCCCGATGAAATTGGCCTCGACGTAAGATCGGATGACGACGTCGAAATGCCAGCGCAAGACGAGCGAAGCGGAAAAAATCTCTTGCCTCGTCGTCCCACTGCCAGTTCATCCAACTGATCTCGTTGTCCTGACAGTACGCGTTATTGTTTCCCCCTTGCGTTCGAAGCACCTCGTCGCCCCCCAGCAACATCGGCGTGCCCAACGAAAAAATCAGGTGGCACAAGTGGTTTCTCACCAAGCGTCGACGAAGAGACAATACTTCGGGATCCGTCGTTGGCCCTTCCACACCGCAGTTCCACGACTCGTTGGCATCATTGCCATCCCGGTTGTCTTCCCCGTTCGCTTCGTTGTGTTTCCGATTGTACGACACGAGATCCGCAAGCGAAAAACCATCATGACAGGTAATGAAATTGATACTGTGATACGGCGTCCGACCGTCGTGCCCATACAAATCACTCGACCCCGTGAGCCGATAGCCCACGTCTGACAACACCCCGGAATCGCCACGCCCGAATCGACGCATGGTATCGCGGAATCTCGCGTTCCATTCGCACCATTCGATAGGAAAGTTTCCAATCTCGAACGTCTCGATGTCCCAGGGCTCCGCAATGAGTTTGACTCGATTGAGCACCGGATCCTGTGTCACCACATCGAAGAACGAGGCGGATCGATCGAATCGCCCTCCTTCACGCCCAAGCACGGATGCCAGGTCGAATCGAAAACCATCCACATGCATCTGCTGGACCCAATAGCGAAGCGAGTCCATGACCAGGCGAAGGACGATCGGATCACTGAGATTGAGCGAATTACCGCAACCGCTGAAGTTGACGTATCGCCTCATCGGCTGTTCGGGGCTGCCGGTGAGACAATAATACGTGCGGTTGTCGATGCCTCGCAGGGACAATGTCGGTCCGAGTTCGTTGCCTTCCGCCGAATGATTGTAAACGACGTCGAGAATCACTTCGATGCCCGCTCGATGAAGCGCACGCACCATCGTCTTGAATTCATCGATGGCAGCCCCAGGCCGATCGCTCGACGCATAGGAAGACTCCGGCGCGAAAAAAGACACCGTGTTGTATCCCCAATAATTCATGAGCCCCTTGTCGCGAAGAAAATCCTCCGTGGCAAACTCATGCACGGGAAGTAATTCCACGGCGTTCACGCCAAGCTCGAGCAAGTGCGGAATCTTTTCGATGAGACCCAGGTACGTGCCCGGATGGGCAACCTTCGACGAATCGTGCCGGGTAAAGCCCCTCACGTGGGTCTCGTAGATCACCAAGTCCCGAAACGGTACATCGAGTGGCTCATCCCCTTGCCAGTCGAAAACGTCGTCCACCACCATCGCTTTCGGCACCAAACGAACATTATCTCTCTCATCCAATGTCAGATCCGCTTCCTGCGCGAACCGATCGAAGCCGAGCAACAATCCATCCTCGTTTCTCATCTTGTGAGAAAGCGCTTTGGCATACGGATCGATGAGGACCTTGTGCGGATTGAAACGATGACCCATGGCCGGATCAAACGGTCCTGCCACCCGATAGCCGTACCACTGTCCGTGGCCTATCCCCTCGACGAAACCATGCCACACGTGGCGTGTTCGCGACGGTAGTACGATGACATCCGTTGGCTCGCCATGCGGATCGTCGAAGAGCAACAACGCGACGGCTGTGGCGTGCTTTGAATATAGGGCGAAATTCACGCCTTCGTTCAGCCGGGTGGCCCCAAGCGGATAGGGATGACCGGAACGCACGCGACGTTGTGTACGCTGTTGAAACGAATACACCATGAGAACGATCCTGGATCGATCTTTGAGCGAAGGACAACATCCCCGCATGAATCAGGATAACGCGGAGGTCATCGCGCAAAGGTCTCTAAAAAAAACGTATGCGCTCACCAACCTCGAGCCCCCATTCGGTTCATTCTTGTTTGACCGAAGAGTAGCTTCCCGTAACGCTTATCGGACCACGAACGGTAGCGCGACGTAGAACTACCTTAGAATAGTCCTCCGCTGAGATCGCGCTGGTATTCCCGCCCACCGTCCCCGATATGCGAATGTTGGCGTCTTTGCCAACTCGAAGGGCTGAAGTGCCAGCCTCGATGGTTGAGCCTGACCCAACGTCCACAGTCGCATGGTTTTGGAATTGAACCGCATCGCGGGGCGATCGAATGGTTGCGGCATCGGACAACGTCAGTTTGTCATGGTCCTTCATATCAATGGCCCCGTTTTTTCCTGTGATGGTGCTGGCAGAAACGGAGATCTCGCTGTGGCTGCCTCCCATCACAGCGATGTTCTCGCTTCGAATCGTACTTCGATTGTTGACCGAAAGCTTAACGTGATCAGCTCCTTCCTCGAAGACGCTCGTCGCCAAGAGCATCTCACTGTCATCGAGCAATACCTCGGCATCAGGACCCACCATGACAGCTTTGGCAGCCACCACACGGCTCTTGTCCCGGGCACGAAGCTTCGGACCGTTTTCTCCCTTTACCACTCCCCCTTTTGATTCGATGGAACTGGCGGAAAGGGAAACGCTCGCCCACGTGTCTCCGATCACCACATATTCATTGGTATGGACCTTAGAACCCTTGCGAAGCTCCAACTTCGCGTTTGTTTTTCCATCCAGCACCGCTCTGGCTACGCGAAGCTCGCTATTTTCCGCTATTATTTCCACGCCGGTATCACCTTTCACAAGGAGCGGAGCCGTCAAGTGGCTGTCGATGATGCGTATCTTGCAAAACGTGGAAGCGTTGATGAGAGGCTCGTTGCTGGTTTCCGTTCGTCCCCAGATCACAATCTGCTCTCCAGTGCTGCAATTCATGGGAAAGAGCCACGGATTGAAACGAGAGTTCAAATAGGGGAAAAACTTACTCCCCACCGTACCTACGAGGATGAATCCCATAATCCCGAAAACAACAAATGCCATCACGCAGCCAAAGGCCCGGGGCGAAACCTGTTTTTCATCCAACATCACGACATGCGGCCCGGAGGGAATCTTCGGGAGTTCGCCAAGCTCGGTGCGACGACGGGCTGCCGCGGGAACAACCGTGACGACCGTCCCGCAGTATTGGCAAGATACGCTGTGAACGGTCTGAAGTCGTGAGTCCAGCTTCAGTGCCGCGCCGCAATTCGGACAATTGTTCGAAGACACTCGAGCCATGTGACCTCCGGCGAAAACGTCAACATAGGTTTGACCAACGCTTCCGTCGATGCTCCGATGGACGATCTTGCCGCCCCCTTTGAAAAACCTCAGTCCTCGATCACCTTGGAATATCGTCCTTTGATATCCTTGACCCCCGTCACGGTTGCTCGTCGGAGCCTCACTGTCGTGTAGTCGTCCGCCATGATGGCAGCCTTGATTCCCTTGATCATTCCCCCATTGATCGACACATCGCTGTGGCCTCCGACTCGAATTGCAACAGCCCCAGACTCGATTCGAGCCTTTTGACCAACCTCCACCTTGCCGTAATCCCCCATTCGCACGGCATCCTGCCGCGAAGATATCGTCGCGCCCTCCAGCAAAGATACCGTGCCTCGCCCCATATCCACAGCTCCCGTCATGCCTGTGAGTTTGCTATCGGACAGACGAACCGTGCCATAGGATCCGCCAACGATCGCGATCGCTTCGCTTTGGATCGTGCTTCCGTTGCTAGCGTCGACCGTAAAATAGTCAGTGCCTTCACGCACCAAGCTCGATCCCAGAACGACTTCGCTATTGTCGACCGTAAGCTTGGAATTCGCACCCGCCAGCACGTGTTTGGCCGCTTTGAGGCGACTTTTTTCCTTGAGATTTACTTCACCAAAGCTTTCTGACTTGAAGATGCTGCCTTTGGATTCCACCACGCTTCCTACAATGGTCAGCTTGCTGTGTTGGGCGCCATCGAAGACCGCGTCGTCCGCATACACTTTCGAGCCTTTTCGAAGCTCGATGCTGGAATTGTTCCCACCTTGAAAAACGGCTTTCGAAACACGTAACTCGCTATTTTCTACGATTATTTTTACCCCTGTCCCTTCCTTGACGATATACGGCCCGCTCAGTTTGCTGTCGACGATGCGGATCGTACAAGCCGTCGATGCAAAAACGAATGCATCGGTCCGCGTTTCATTACGCTTTCGAATGACCACTTCACGCCCGGTTTCGCACTCGAGGGGAAATAAATTCGGGTTGAAACGAGAGTTGAGTTCGGAAAATATGCCCGAATTGGCCACTACTGCGAACAATCCGATCACCATCGGCAGCAGCGCCGCAAGGCCGATCGTAATTGCAAATCCCACCGCCTGTCCCTTGGGGACTTCTGGTTTGTCGAGCAAAACGACATTGGGTCCCGTCGGCACGGGCGGCACCCCCAGCGCGGTTCGTTTCCGGGCCGCGGCCGGCACCATCGTCACCAACGTTCCACAGTATTGGCAACTGACCTGATGTGTGAGTGTGTTTCGAGGGTCCGTTTGAAGGCCCGCCCCACAATTGGGACAAGAAACCGTAAATGCTTTGGCCATTATTCACCCCTACCCGGAGAGACAAAACGGATCTAACCATATGTTTTTATTGATTATTACGAAAAATCAGCTCCCCCCACCCAGACATTTGCCACTCGCTGGTCCGCCAGTGTTGTTGTCCGTACGGCATTCCACCCAGGCGTGCGGCGGGTTCCCATCATCGACCACCGCATACAAGGGCGTCGTTCCGTTGGACAATCCAGGCGGAGGATTGGGGTACGGATAGGAGACAATTTCATTTTCAGCCGGGTACAGCGGGTGAGACGTCACCGCGGAACCCAACAGGGTCCCTCCGGCCAGCGGATCGTTCGCGTAAAATCCCACCACCACACCCGCGGGAACCGATGCCTGACCGATGTTCGTCACCCGCGCATACAGGGCATACTCCGTATTGCACGGTGGAGGAAGCACTTGCACGATCAGGTCCGGCGCACCGAATTCTCCCAGTGGCTGCACATTTTGCCGGAAATTGTTGAGCCGCTGCTGCGTCCAATTCGGCGCCTCCTGCGTGGGGATCGTTCCATCTTCCTCGACGTTGGTAACGTGATAAGCGTGCTGGTTCCACACCCGACGCGTTCTCACCCATCTTCCCGTGTTAGTTCCAAACACACGCAATCCACGCTGTTTCGAACCATCCTTCGGACACGTGATCCCCGAATACGCATTGGCTATCACGATGAGATCCGCGTGCCCATCGTTGTCCACATCCGCGACCAACGGATACTCAAAAAGCGTGCCGGTCGTATTGCATTCCTGAAAGAGAACATCCCCATTCGTTCCATCGTAGACACGCAAGTATTGTTCGTCGGAATAAACCACCTCTGCCTTTCCATCACCCTCGAAGTCGAATACGGAGCTACCCGTTGCGGCTGAAGAGCAATCTTGCGTCTTGCCAAGCCATAAATTCGTTTGATTCGCGGGAACCAACGGGTCAAGGATCTTGGTCCCATCGATGACCGCATAACCAATTCCTCCAGCTACCGCGACATCCGGCACACCATCTCCATTGAAGTCGGCAATCGTGGGAGGGCCACCACCGGTGGTATGACCGGAACTCCCAACCGGGCAGGTATTGGGCCACGTTCCATTGATGTCAATTCCGGTGCGCAATACTTTTGCGCCCGACGGCTCGGAAGGGTCGTACCGCCATACGCTCAACGTGTGGTTGGACTTGTTGATGCTCGCCACCTCGGGGATCCCATCGAGATCGAAGTCGCCAATCGCCACGTAGGTTCCAGCGATTTTGCTCTCGGCCTTTCGTTGTCCATCTCCACCCCAGATTCCCGCCGGAGAGATGATGTCCAACAAGCCATCCCCATCCATATCCGAAAGCACGATATTCGAACCGACAGGTCCAGGCGTCATCGTCGCTTTCAAAGAACCATCCACGCCGTTGAGAATGCGTCCCTCCACGACCACTTCCGGCATGCCATCTCCATCCAGATCACCGAGACTCGGCATATCGCACCCGCCCGCGCCGCTTATCCACAACGGTGTGCCGTCCGCGTCGACCGCTCGCACCTTGCCATTGTCGGTACACACGACGATCTCATTGCCTGGGTTGCCGTCAATGTTTCCCGCCGCGATCGAACGGCCTGGATGAATGGCATCGGTGGTTGGCTTGAACGACCATTTTTCGACGATCTGTCCATCCACGATCGATATGGCCCACAAGGTCCCGTTGTGATTGTAATCGCCCCCGTCGAACGTGGAAAACACCATCTCGGGGATGTCACGTTCATCCACGACACCATCGCAGTTATCGTCATCGAGTTGGATGACGACAGGAGCCATCATGATGTCTTTTTTGTTCCAATGAGCTTTGACGATGGGGGCAAACGAGCCTGGTTGCGGACGATGTTCACAAACGGGAAGACAGGTGATCGGTTCGCCTGGAACCAACTCGACGCCAGGGTCGCATTGGGGCGGTTTGGGCAGGCATCGTCCTGTCGCGGGAGAAAGGCCACCCACGCAGGTTCCGGCATCCGGTACTTGGGGGGGGTCACCCAGTGAGTATTCGCAATACTCATCCGTTTCGCAGTCCGTCGCATCGATACAGATGGTGCCGGGGACCACGCAATGTTGAAACGAACAGACCTGACCCGTGTCACAGCATTCGTCACCACAGGCGTCCGCCAAAGGACAACAGGCGCCATTGATGCATACGCCGCCGTCGCAACCGGTCGAACAAGGCGGCGCGTCATATTCGAATCCCACTTCTTTTTCGTTGGCTACATCCGTGAAAGACACGTCGGGGCCACCATCTTCCGGCGCCGCCCCGTGGCCCGCTTCCCCTGCAATTCCAGCAACTCCTGCGGTCCCCGCCGCACCTGCGGCGGAAGCCCCTCCCGTTCCACCGCTTCCAGACACTCCTCCAGCGCCCGCGTTTGCCTCTTGGGAAACGTCCGACACGCCCGCATCGGCCTGAAACACAACGTCACTGGGACCGCCGGAACAAGCGCTGAGGAGCCAAACCACCATCGCGCCGACAGCATTCACGCGCAAAGTACGATCGATCGACATTCGATGATCGTAGCACATCTTCGCCTCGGGACAGACCATCCATGAACGGGACCAGATCCGCAAAAAACGTTCTCGAAGCACGGAAGCGCTCGTGCTACCGCTATAGGAAACATGGAGGAAACACGATGAGCCCTAGCAGACTGACGGCCGGGCTGTGCATGCTTGGATTTCTTGGCTGCTCCGACGCAGGGGGACAGCTATTCGAGCCAGGATCGGGAAATGCGGGTACCGGCGGAGCCTCGAATACGGGCGGCTCTGGTGCGGCCGCCAACGGCGGTTCCGGAGGTTTCCTCGTGGATCTCGATGGCGGTGGCAATGAAGCCGGACCCGCCAACGATTGCGCGGACGAAACCAAGTACGTCTACGTCATCGATGACAAGAACCGCATGTACAAATTCGATCCCATGATCGCTTCGAAAGCGGCCTTTTCCCTCGTAGGCACCATGGGTTGTAAAGGCGGTGAAGGCCCCAATTCCATGTCCGTAGGCCGCGATGGCTACGCTTACGTTCTGTATGGCACGCAAAATCCCTATTCGGGCGGATACAACTGCGCGGGCGTTCTCAAAGTCGATATCAAAACCGCTCAGTGTGCTGGTCCTTCCTCATTCCAATGCGGATCTGCCGGATTTCAAAAATTCGGGATGGGATTTGCCACCGATTCAGCTTCGACTTCCAGCGAATCGTTGTACTTGTCCAACTCTCTCCAACCTGGTTTGGGACGTGTCGACTTCACCACCGGCTCGGTCATCCGAGTCGGTGACCTTCCGGGAGCGGCCGAATTCACCGGCAATGCCAAAGGCGAACTATGGGGATTTTTCCCTGATGTTATCCCTCCCGCCGTCATTCAAGTCGACAAAACCAACGGCAACGTCCTGACCACGTTCCCCCTTTCTCCCCTGCCGCCCCTCGGCACCGGTGGTTACGCCTACGCCTTCGCTTATTGGGGAGGATCCTTCTATATCTTCTACCAAGTCAATGACTACGACAGTTCCACCAACGTCTGGCGACTCGATGCCAGTGGCAACGTCGAAAAATACATACCGAATACCGGCCTCCGAATCGTTGGCGCCGGCGTTTCTACCTGCGCGCCCATCGAACCGCCCAAATAGCCTTTTTCAGCCTTCTCGCCCGTGTTTGCACCCGGAAAATGATCCCAAACCGCAAGGTGCGGTATGGTACTCTCCAGGTCCATTGGCCCCAACGTACCACGTACCCTGTGCGAGCCGATCACAATGCCACTTCTCTCGAACCCTATAAACCTCGCCATCGTCGCAACCGCCCTCGTCCTGCTTGTCGTTATCCTCGGCTTACTATTTCGTCGACGTCCAACGACAAAAGCTCCCGCGGAACTGAAACGGGAACCCACGCCCCCTGAAAGCGACAGCCCGCGATCAACGCCACAGCCAGCGCCAAAGACTGAGATACAACAGCCTGACCTTACACCAGACCAATCACCACCCACCACCGGGGGCGGGCTGTTCCCCGATGTTTCAAGCAAACCCCCATCGCAACCTCCCGTCGATCTTTTCGCACCCCCAGCAGAATCAGAACCGCCTGAAAGCCCAGTGCAAGAACAAGATCGCCCCAAACCCGTACTCCCAAAGCCGAAACGCGATTCGAAGCCCGTTCTATCACCAATCGCGGAAATCCCTTTGCCAGGAACCGAAGAACGAGAATACGAACCACCGCCTATTTTCGAACCGGCTTCGTTCCCAACGCCCACCGTAGAGTCAACCCCCGTTGGGAAGCCTGAACCGACGCCGGAACCTGAACCTGAACCGACACCAGAACCTGAACCGACACCAGAACCTGAACCGACACCAGAACCTGAACCGGCGCCGGAACCAAAGCCGGAACCAAAGCCGGAACCAAAGCCGGAACCAAAGCCGGAACCAAAGCCGGAACCAAAGCCCAGCCCTGAAGCCCCAAAAAAGAAACTCGATCGAGAAGCCATCCTTGCCAAATATCGAGCGCGAAGCGCCGCAGACCCGAAAACGGCCGAACTAGAAAAAGCAGATCCTCGACATAGCGAAGCCCGTCGTCTCGCCCGACTCTTCGCTTCCGAGATCGTGTTGTACAACCCCGAGGGCGTACAAACCGGCAGACAGGGAAAGAACCTTTATCGCATGCTCAAAAAGGATATCGACCGTTGCCGTCAAGTCTTCAAGACACGCGTCGATGATGATGTCCGCTTGAAGTTCGACTATTTGTACGACGAAATCGTCAAGCAGGTGGCAGAAGGAGATGAAAGCCGCCTCGGTGCGGAAATGCCCGAACCGGAAGCCCCCAGAGACTAAGGCTTGTTCGTCTACGATTCGAATCCCAGGATCGCCAACGCGGCCCCCTCCTCATTGGACAGCACGTTTCCAGTCCCCCGATAACCATAACTATTTGAATTTTCAGAATGAATGACGGATGAGAAATCGCGATGCGCGACGCTTTCATCCCGTACGCAGCGTGCCCATCGAACCTTCCGTGGCTCACTCCTTACTTCTTGTCCGGATCGTCGCCTTGTGGACGTCCTACACGAAGCTCTTCGATGAACGCAAATGGTCTCGTATCGCCATCCTCTTCCTGGTGAGGCATATCTTGCACATCCCAAGCACTTCCCGCGGGCGGAGCGACCACGCGCCCGGATTGCTTGCGCAACAAGTCACGAATGTCTCGCAGATATGCCGCCGTCAGGAAACGAACCTTGCGGTCATCGGTGGCAGAAGGGCCTTGCTCGATGAGTTCCCTTTCGATGCGACGAACCATATCGCTCCACGTTCGCTCCTTGTTACTCATACCAGCACACCTCGTTTTGGAAGGTCCATTCATCCAACGGTGTTGGCTAGCGGACGTCAAGAGGCAAAGACACTTGGAAAGACTTCTCGGTTGGCTCCGCTTCGTGTAGATTGTCGCGTCTGAGCGTTGGAGGAGTATCGATCCTATGGCTTCTGATAAATCCGCTTTTCAACTTCGAGCCTACGTATTCATCGATTCGCTTCAGCCACAACTTGCGCAGTTCATGGCAAAAACCAATCGGGTTTACGACCCGAGGGAATACGACGCCGCCCTATTTCTCGAGATCGCGCCCGCGATGGAGATTCACACCAAAATCGATCAGGCGTTGAAATCCACACGAGTTCGATTGGGATCGCTGGTAACCGAACGCGTATTCGGCATGATGCAGGTTCACCACTCCGATCAGGGGGAGGTTCGCGCCGCTGGCGAAGCGGTGCTCACGGCATCAGGGTTGTCGGAATCCGATCGGGCCCCCTGCGAAATCCTTCAAAACAAGGTTATTCGTTCCATCGAGCAGGACCACGCCATCGCGTTCACCGGTATGTCCGCCGGTAACATGGCGTTGCAGGGCGAGTCCGTGCTCATCATGGAAGCGCAACCCGCCGCCTATTTATCCATCGCTTGCAACGAAGCCCTCAAGGCAGCTCGTGTCAAACTCATCGATATTCGGGTCTTCGGAGCGACAGGCAGACTCATTCTGTCGGGACCGGAGGCAGAGATCGATGTCGCCGCCCAAGCCGCGAGCAAGGCTCTCGACCACATCAACACCCATCACTGAGCAGTTCGACCGATTCCATATAAATATCCACAGGTTGAGATATTTTCGCGGGTTCGCGAACCGTCCATCGCCGTCGCTCACTCCCCCCTTTGCAAACCACTCTCGTTCGAAATGGGGTACGATTCCCTGTTATGAATCGGCTCTGTTTTCTCACGGTGGCAGGCGCGCTTTTTCTCTCCGTTGGGTGTAGCTGTGGAGGCGATACGGATGGTTCCGATACCCAGGGCGGAGCCGGTACCGGTGGCTCCGGAACCGATAGCGGATCGACCGATGGCCACGAACAAGGGGAAACGTTCATTCCCACAGGCGGAACGGGAGGAGCAGGAGGCAGCGAAACCGATCCTTGTGCTGGGTTTTATTGCCCCAACGATCAGCATTGCGAAAGCACGAACGGCAGCCCCACCTGCATGCCCAACGATTGCGAGACCCTGGATTGCTCACCAACCGAAGTCTGCGTCGAAACGGCTACCGGTGCCTATTGTGCCGATAACTCATGCACCGACGATATCGATTGCCTGCCCGAACAATATTGCAATGGCTCGATTTGCGTTCCGGATATTTGCACACCGGGAGATCGCCATTGCCAGGGCGCAAACGTCATCGAATGCGCTCCCAACGGCGGCTCGGAATACGTGCGCCACACCTGCGGCGGCGGTTCTCCGTACTTCACCAGCGAATGCGACGACACGCTCGGAGCATGTACCTGCGAAGATGACTGGGATTGCCCCGAATACACGACTTGTGAAGCTGGAATCTGTGTGGGAACGGGTATCAAGCCCACCTGCTCCTTGCCTCCCGAACCGTTTGAAAACGTGCTCCCAGTCAATGAGATCACCTGGGGTGGGACCCAAGCCAATCCAGTCGCCAAGGAAAGTCCCTTCCCAAAATCCGTGCAAGTCGTTCACGTTCCCATCGTCGCCAATCTCGATGACGACAACGGCGACGGTCTAATCGACGAACGAGATTTTCCTGAGATCATATTTACGTCGTTTTGTAATAGTGATTTCACTTCCAACGGCACACTTCGAGCGATTCATGGTGGCGGCCCCAACAAGGGAAAGGATTATTTTGCAAGCTGCGGCTCAAAGACCTGGAACGAAGGAGCCCCCATCGATTCGGTCCCATGCACTTGCGCGGAAGCCGACATCGATTCTACCGCAAGCCTGGCGGTCGGAGATCTCGACAACGACGGTATCCCTGAGATTGTCGCCGTTCTTGAAGGCAACGGTTCGAATGCCCCGGTGCGAATCTATGACAACCGCGGCCATATCATCACGGAAAGCCCAACTTTCGCGAACGGTGGCCCGAATCCCGCCCCTACCCTCGCCAATCTCGACAACCATGGCTTTGCGGAAATCGTTGTGGGACGAACCGTATGGACGTTGCAACACGATGCCAATGGCAAGCTGGCATTTGCGAATAAGTTCGTCGGCAATCTGAATGCAGGAATCAATGCGCAAGGTCCCGTCTCCTGCGTCGCGAACATCGTCGGTGGTCAGGGATTGGAGGTCGTCGCCGGATCGACGGCCTATCGCATGCCCAAGGGTCCTGCGGGGCTCACGTTGCAAAGCGAATGCACGGGAAGCGAGACTGATCCGGATGAAGTTGCGTGGTGCAAAGGCCAACTCGTCACCGTATGGGATGGGCAGACCGTCAATGGAGCCGCCGCTCTGCCCAACGATCGCAAGGATGGATTCTGTGCGATTGCCGATGTCATGGGAGCTGATTTCGTTCTTGCCACGGGCCCGGCCAATCCGTTGGACGGCATCCCCGAGGTGATCACCATCAACGCGGGATTCCTGAACGTATTTGATGGTCCGACCGGCAAATTGCGTCTGTCCCTCGACCTGAAAGCAGGGGGTGGCGGTGGCCCCCCCAACGTCGATGACTTCGATGGAGATGGCTTTCCTGAAGTCGGAACAGCCCTGGGAGCCGCTTACGTCGTCATCGACTTCCAAGCCACCGCTCCAGAATGCCCCGCGTGGCCAACCGTCAACGACAACAACAGCAATCTTCCTCGGACTCCCCCCACCTCCTCATGCACAACCGACGCGGACTGCGGCGATATCAGCAGATTCGCATGCAACTCGTTCACCAACCAATGCGTCTGCCTCCATAACGGTTGGCGTAGAAAAACAGAAGACGATTCAAGCCGCGTCACGGGTTCCAGTGTCTTCGACTTCAATGGCGATGGAGCAGCAGAAGTCATCTACAACGATGAATGCAGGTTCCGCATTTACGATGGACTTACTGGTCACGTGTACTTCAGCGAACCCTCTGAAAGCCGGACGAGAATCGAGTATCCAATCGTTGCGGATGTGGACAACGACGGAAACGCGGAAATCGTATTCTCTACATCCACCGAGTCCGGGTTCTGTTCCGAGGGAAGCAATCCCGCCATCAAAGCGCAATACAATGCTGGAATCGAGGTGTGGGGCGACGCGAATGACACCTGGGTGTCAGCTCGTCGCATCTGGAACCAACATGCATACCATGTCACCAACGTGACGGAGAGCGGCGTCGTCCCCGTTTTCGAACCTGAAAACTGGAAGCAATACAACGGACGCACCTACAATACTTATCGATCCAACCCGCGATCCTTCGGCGTAGCACCTGACTTGACGGTCCAAGCGATTCAAGTTTCATCCCCCGATGCGGTGTGCGGAGAGTTGTCCGACCAAATCGATATCGCCGTAAAGATAGCTAATATCGGGGACTTACGCGTGGGCCCCGGAACTGTCGTTGGCTTTTATGGCGAATGGGCCAACGGCCCTGTGATGGAAGCGTTGAACGATGCCAGCGGCAATCCCCTCCGCTACATCATCCAAACGAGCTTGGAGCCCGGAACGTCCATCATCTTCTCCGTCAACTACCAGGCTTCCTATCACGCATCCAATGTTCTTCCCGATGTCATCAAAGTCGTGGTCGACGACACCCACGAGTCGCGTGAATGCATTGAAACCAATAACGAGATGCTTGCCAACGTGGAAGCAGGACAGCCTTTGCCTGACTTGACGATTCAGCTCGGAGCCATCAATCCCGCTACCTGCATGTCTCCTCAGGTTCCCACCACCGTGCGTAACATCGGCTCCGCTCCTGTCGGTGACTATGTTGTCAGATACTACGCAGGCGACCCACAAGCAGGAGGCTCGTTCCTGCATGAAGTACTTCGCCCAGGACCACTTGCTCCCGCTGGTGCAGACTCGTTCGTGGAAGCCATCCCCAACTTCCCTCAAAATCTCGAGATCCTAATCTATGGCGTCGTAGACCCTGACAATCTGATCGAAGAATGCAACGACGCCAACAACAAGGATGATGCCGACAACAAAGTGCGGTGTGGCGGAATACACTGACTCTCCACACGCATCATCACGCCTCTTTCCCATCCCTCATCCACTCTCCCAACGTCCAGAGCGCCGATCGGATTGTTTCATCCGGCATCTTGAAACGACGTATCGGCGTCCGAGCCTGAACCGGAAGCAAAGCATGAGCGACGAATGATCGCAGCTTGCGGTCACCGGCCAGGAAATACGGTTTCCTTCGTGGGTTGCGATTTCGAGGGATCGCCAATGACCCAGATGAAATGAAGCCTCGGAACTTCCGCGGGAGCAGAGCAGCGACTCGCGTTGTGGATTGAAACGAAATCGAACGGATTGATTTTCAGTGCGAGGAGGGGGACTTGAACCCCCACAGCCTTGCGGCCACCAGAACCTGAATCTGGCGCGTCTGCCAGTTCCGCCATCCTCGCGAAGGGGATGGGCTTGTTACCCCGAGTGCCAGCATACAGTCAAGCCTTTCTTGCGCATCACATCTTGCACCTCCTACCAGCAACGACCATGGTGTTCCCGCCGTCATGCTCACCTTCCACATTACCAGCCTCGGATGCCCCAAAAACACCGTGGATGCCGAGATCATTCTTGGTAACGCCACCGCCCGCGGCCTTGTCCCCGTCGAAAACCCCGCGGATGCCGATGTCCTCATCGTCAACACCTGTGGCTTCATCGAACCCGCCAAAAAAGAATCCATCGACACCATTTTCCAACTCTCTCGCTTCAAACAAATAGGACGATGCCAACGCCTCGTCGTCACCGGTTGCCTCGCACAACGGTATGCCGAGCAGCTCGCATCCCAAATCCCGGAAATCGACTTTCTCCTTGGAACCGGCGATGTACTGCACGTCGCTGATGCCATCGTCGGTCAAGGACCGAGATTGCGCGTAGGCTCCCCACAAGGCTTCCTGTCCACCGCCTCCACCCCTCGCATGCTTTCGAAAGTGGGATCGAGCGCATACATAAAAATCGCCGACGGATGCAGCCGCCAATGCGCTTTCTGCGCCATCCCGCGTATCAAAGGTCCACACCGCTCTCGCAGCGTCGAAGATATCGTCCAGGAAGCCGAAAATCTCGTCTCCCAAGGCGTGATCGAAATCAATCTCGTCGCGCAAGACACCCTCCGATTCGGCCATGATCTATCTTCCACCAGCTCGCTCGCCACGTTGGTGCAACGCCTTGCCAATGTTCCGGGCTTGCATTGGGTTCGTTTGCTTTATCTGTACCCGGATGAACTCGACGATGCTCTGCTGGAATTGATTGCCCACCATCCTCACGTTGCACCTTATATCGACATGCCGATGCAACACGCCGCTGATCCGGTTCTAAAAACAATGCGGCGCGGTCATGGCCAACGACGATTGCGGGCCATTGTGGAACGAATTCGAAAGCGAGCCCCTCATGCCAGCTTGCGCTCCGCATTCATCGTTGGGTTTCCTGGTGAAACGAAAGAGGATTTCGACCAGCTCGTATCGTTCGTTCAGTGGGCACGCTTCGATCATCTGGGTGTCTTTCGCTATTCCGACGAAGAAGACACTGCCGCGTTCGACCTGCCTGACAAAGTCCCTCCACGAGAAAGCTATCGTCGATTTCGAAAACTCATGTCCGTGCAACGCCCGATCGCTCGAGCCAACAACCGGCAAAAAAAAGGACAGATCTTGCAGGTGCTGGTCGAAGGACCCAGCGAAGAACATGAATGGGTTTTCGCAGGTCGTCACGCCGGACAAGCCCCCGACATCGACGGCCACGTGCTTTTTTCCGAAAGCGATGTGCAACCCGGCGAAATCTGGTCCGCTGAAGTGCTCACGTCTTCCGATTACGACCTGGTCGTGCGAATACAAGGCGATACTCCCATCGCAAAAGCACGACTCAAAAAAATCCTTCCCGTGTTGCCGTCACGTTGATCACAAAATCGACGGCACCTCCAACCTCACGGCTGCATTGAATCCTCTCGAAATCTAGCGTTCCTTCGGTGCTTGCACTTGAAGCTCCACGGTGTACTGCCCCGAAGTACCTGCTTCTTTCGCGTCCACCACGACATAGTACGTCCCCGCTTCGAGAGTACGTGTGATCCGCGCGGGTTCCACCGAACGGTATCTGGTCACACACTCAATCACACTCGGTTGCACACAATCGCGTTGCAGCGTCACGGCCGGGTGAAATGCCTCCGATAGCACCGTTATGATCACATCCGAGCGACGAGCCAGGGAGAATTTGTGAAGTCGATCGGGTCCCGTACGAGTTCGCGCTCCTCCTACGCAAGACGAATCCACCACATTGGAAGCATCGCTGGTCGTGCCCGTGACCACTCGATTGGACACGAGAGTGGTTGCATCCGCACACGCCTTCTCCAACGGTGCGAGGTCATTGATCCGATATCCAAGCTCGAAACGACCAAAACTATCCACTGCCGCCGACTTCACCACCAACCAATACACCCCTGGTGAAAGCAGTTGGTTGATCTCTGAACCACAGGCAAGCTCCGTTTCGACACTCCCGCACCTCGGCTGCAAGGCCATCAAATGACGCCCCTCATCCCTATTGATTCGTGCGTAAAACATTGATTTTCGAAGAATATCCAAACGATACATCACATCTGGCATCGGCAAAGCCGAAGCCGCGCACCCTATCCGAACGTCGTGCCGCGCTTCAAACGTATCGCCCACCACACTACCCTCGGCGTCCATCATCGAAATGGCCTCTCCGCAAGTATCTCCTTGCGCGCCACCACCCACGGCATCCGCAGCCTGAACGGTCAAAGCATAATCGCCCGATGCCAACTGGGCCGCATCCGCAAAGACATAATGAGTTCCCGCATTCAACTCCCCGGTGAACGTGGCCTCGCCCACCGCCATTCCCGTGGCCGAACACCCCTCCTCACTTTCGGGTCGCTCACAAGATGATCGCACATGAACGACCGGCGGATAACCGCTGGCTTGATGCTGAATGCGCACACGTGATCGCGAAGCCAAATCAAGACGAAAAGGGACATCCGGCCCCTTCGCGTCATTTCCACACGTGGCTGATGCGTTGTTGACACCATCGACCAACGATCCGCGAACTACCGTTCCCAACACAATCGACGGAGCTTCTTCACATTGATTCTGCGCATTTCCCGCTGGCCGAAGCTGCACCGTCAACCGAAATGCCCCCTCTTCCTCCCCATAACCGTCCACAAATACATAATACGTCCCAGCATCAAGCACTTCATCTACGCGGGAACGTCGCCCCCCCCCAGGAGCATCGTCGTTGCACGCCACCTCAGCCTCCGGGTCCGCGCAATCCCCCCGACGTACATACAAGACCCCATCGTATTCCGCGCGAAGATCCAAGGATACACGCTGACGCTCCACCAAATCGAGACGATACACAAGTTCCCTGGCATTGGTGTTTCCACACGACCCCTCTTCCATCTTTCGACCGTCCTCCGTGTTCCCCACGTAGGTCTGACCTGCCACGAGAATTGTTGGCGCCTCGCAGGAACCTCCTCCCTCCACGGTCAAAGCGCCTTGCGGCGCAGCCTCCACACGACGCGTCGGCACCCCCCCAGTCCACACGGAAACCGCATACCCCCCAGAGCCCTTCGCCATCGATAACTCCAACTCATACTTGCCCGGTTGATCAGGGCAATATCGCATCGATGCATCCGGCCCGATCATGTCGTCACGCGCCACCTCTTTGCCATCTACCCCCTTGAGCGCCAACGACACGTCCGCTACCCCTTCATCCCCCATGGCTACCACGGTCAGACACTCGGCAGATAATTCTAACGGAAGCTTGATGCTCTGGGATGCGGCAAGACGTCCCCGGCTCACTCCCCCCATCTGCGTGAGACCACTGGCCTGCATCGCCGTGTGAACAGAATAAAACCTCGCGGACATGTCCGGCACCGCTTGCGATGCTCCACATCCAGGCATGAACAACCCCACGCCCAACCATGCAACCGCCAGGCTTGCAACCCAATGTGTGGACCAAGAGCGAAATCGTTTCACACCCCTGAGGCTACGTCTCTTCGCCCCATAACGGTAGAGGATGTTGCGATTTCTATCGTTCCCGCCTCCGAGCAAAGGCGAGCGGAAGGTGCTTGTCAACGCTTCGAACCAGGACCGTGAACGGTACCATCAGCCCATTTCAAGCATCAGCTTGTCCGGGTTTTCAAGATAGCGAATCACCTCGTACGCAAAGGCCGCACCCACATGGCCGTCAATGATCCGGTGATCAAACGACAAGCTCAAAAGCATCACATCACCGATCACGATATTTCCATCCACGACAACGGGCTTCTGCTTGATCTGATGGACACCCAAAATGGCCACCTCCGGGAAGTTGAGAATCGGAGTGGCAAACAATCCCCCCACCGCCCCCAACGAAGTGATCGTAAACGTCGAGCCCATCAAGTCCGCGCGCGCAATCTTACCCGCCTGGGCATCCTCGGAAAGTCTTTGAATTTCCTTGGATATTTCCATCAAGCTGCGGTTCTCGGCTCCCTTGACCACCGGAACCATCAGCCCCGCTTCCGTCGCTGCCGCCACACCAATATTGTAGGTGTACCGCAACACAATCTCGTCGGTGACTTCATCATACGCCGCGTTCAACATCGGATGACGCTTCAACGCCGCCACGCAAGCCTTGATGATGAACGGTAAAAACGTGAGTTTGACCCCCTCTGCCTCCGCCAAAGGCCGCATCCTCTCACGCAAAGCCTTGAGCGCGGTGACATGGCACTCCTCCACAAAGGTAAAATGCGCCGCCGTATGCTTCGACCTCGCCATTTGATGGAAGATCGCTTTTCGCATGCCCCGCAGCGGAATACGCTCCTCCAACGCTTGCCCCACACCCTCCGGCGAAGAAATGCTCATCGGTGATACCGGCATCACCGCGGGTTTGACAATGCTTGTCCCGGCCGACTTCTGCTCCGCAAACCTCTGCACATCCTGCTGCGTCACTCGACCATTCGGCCCGGAACCTGCCACCTGCGTCAGATCGACTCCAAGCTCTCGCGCCAACTTACGTGTCGCCGGCGCGGCAAGAGGACGCTCCGAACGCATCGCCAATGGCTTCTCTGCGGCTGCCTCCTGCATTCCCGGAAGTACCTCCGGTATCGAGCCCGCTGCCGTAGCCGAGGGTCCCTCCTTTGTCTTGGAAGGATCATCCTGTGTCGACGGCGCTACTGGAGCCGGTTTCGGCGATGGGGCAACGGGCGTTTGTCCTTTTATTTCCATGGGTTCCGATGCTTTCGACGGTTTGGGCAACGCATCGCGCTGCGCCGACTCCGCCGTTGCCACTTCGACTCCCGCCGCACCTTCGGTCTCTATCACCACCAGAACCGCCCCGACCGAAAGCACAGAACCAATCTCCCCCCCCAAATGCACAATCACCCCAGCCTTCGGACTCGGTATCGTCACCGTCGCCTTGTCCGTCATCACCTCCGCCAGGGTCTGATCCACCTCGACCCGCGCGCCCACCGCTACTCCGTCGCCCCATGCTACGATTTCCCCCTCCGTAACACCCTCTCCGATGTCCGGAAGCTTGAATTCAAAACGCGCCATGCTCAGCCTCTCCGTGGTTCGGTCCTCGTCATCTGCATCAAAGCCAGCACCTGCCGCCTCGACGCTGTCATCCACTCGTTGATACTCGACTCAAACGGTATGAGCGCTTTCCAGAATCGCAGGCAGGATCCGGTGCGCCAGGGGAAGGTACTCCATCTCGAGCGTGTATGGGAAAGGAGTATCGAAACCAGCCACACGTTTTGGAGGCGCTTCGAGATGCCAAAACACCCGCTCATTGAGGAGCGCTACGATTTCTGCTCCAAATCCACAGGTTTTCGGCGCTTCGTGGACCACCACGACCCTGCCTGTTTTTTCGACGCTGGCCGTGATCGTATCGATATCCACCGGCCAAAGTGTTCTTAAATCAATGACTTCCGTAGATACCCCCTGCTCCTCAGCCTTCTGCGCCGCCGCCAACGCCTCATACACCATCGCTCCCCACGTCACGACCGTAACATCCGTTCCCTGCCTGAGCACTGCCGCCGATGTCAAGGGCACCTCATACGCCTCCGCGGGAACCTCACCCTTGGCAGCACGATACAGCCGCTTCGGCTCAAAGAATAGTACCGGGTCCGGGTCGCGGATCGACGCAATCAACAACCCCTTGGCATCATACGGATTCGATGGACAGACAACCTTCAAGCCCGCCACGTGAATGAATAGCGACTCCGGGGATTGGGAATGATAATGCCCTCCTCGTATTCCCCCTCCCACGGGCGATCGAATGACCATTTTCGACTGGTATTCATTCCCGGACTTATGACGCATCTTCGCGACTTCACTTACGATTTGGTCATAGGCGGGAAAATCTCCGGAACCGGAACGAGTCCGTACATCGCCATCCCTACGGCCGCCCCAATAATCCCCGCTTCCGAAAGCGGCGTGTCAATCACCCGATCTTCCCCAAACTCGTCATACAACCCTTGCGTGACACGAAATACACCGCCGAGTCTTCCCACATCCTCCCCAAGAACCACGACACGCGCCTCCCGTCGCATCTCCAACCGAAGCGCGTCATTGATGGCTTGAACCATATTCATACGAGGCATCGATCGCTGCCCTCCTGTATGCAAGACCTCTACGGCCCTTGTCTATCCGCTTTGTCAATGATGCCCTGACGCTCTCGGTCCACCCAGCAGCTCGTCCCGCTGCTCACGAAGATGCCACGGCAAGTCTTTGAATACATCGTCGAACATCGACGACAACGACGGCGCTTCCGTCGCCTCCGCATTGTCGACCGCTGCCTGTATCTCTGCCTCAATCTCGGTCGCCAATTTCTCTTCCTTCGCGTCATCCCATACACCAAGCACACCCAAATGCTGCCGCAGTCGCTCGATGGGATCCCGTCGACGCCAAGGTTCGAGTTGCTGCTCCGAACGATATATCGTCGGATCATCACTCGTCGAATGCCCCGACATACGATACGTCAACGCCTCCACCAGCGTCGGCCCTCCCCCCGCGGCAGCACGCTCTACCGCATCCCTCGTGGCGCGAATCACCGCCAATACATCATTGCCGTCACATCGGACGAAACGCACCCCATAGGCAGTTCCCTTCTCCGCAAACGTGGCAGAAGCCGATTGGCGCTCCGACGGCACACTGATGGCCCAATGATTGTTACGACAAAACAGAACCGTGGGCACATGAAACACACCTGCAAAATTCATTGCATTGTGAAACTCATTGCTGCTGGTCGAGCCCTCCCCGAAAAACGACAGGGTCACGATATCCTCGCCCCGTATTTTCGCACCCCACGCAAAACCAACCGCGTGCGTCATCTGCGTGCCAATGGGCGAACTCACCGATCCGAACTTGGCCGCCACACACGAATAATGATCCGGCATCTGTCGACCTTTCACCGGATCATTCGCGTTGCCGAACATATTGTCCATGTAGCGTTGAAGAGAAAAGCCTCGAAAAAGCGCGGCCCCAAACTCACGATACGCCGGAAACATATAGTCCTGCGAACGCATCGCATAGGCCGCGCCCACCACCGACGCCTCCTCCCCCCAAGAACCGATGTGAAAACCAATTCTTCCCTGCCGCTGCAAATTGACCAGCCGCTCGTCGATTCGACGCGTCCTCACCATCGCGGCGTACAACCTGAGCACATCATCCGCCGAAAGACGCGGGTCCGTGGCAGGATCCACGGTTCCATCGTCACGCAAGACATGAAGCACTTCCAACGAAGATTGAGAATCGGATCGATTCACGGCATTCATTGATTTTCCGAATCCAGGGTTATGCGGACAGTCAATGGCATTTTACTCGCAGCAGCGGAAGGCCAACCGTCGGGACGGTCGACGACCGCTGCTTTGGATGCACGACGAACCTCAATGGTTGCGAACGGTGTGCAAAAAAAACGCAGACGTGATTGGACAATGAGCGCGACGTCAACCTTGGGCTTCGTCGATCGCTTGCTTCACTTCTTTCAAGACAGACTGCATCTCAGCGTCGTCAATCTCGAAGGCACGGCTCATTTTCTCGATGACGTCGAGTTCCGCATCGCTCACGCCCCCCGAGGCAAAAGCCAAAAACGTGGCAATGCGCAACACCTCCCGCTGCTGATCCGTCCTATTGATGGTTTTGGACACCATTTGCACACGATGGTCCAGACCATCCTCTTCGAGTTGATCCGCCAAATCCGCAAGCAATGCTTCAAGCGAGTCCGAAGCCACCGCGCCTCGACACGCCTCCAATACTATCGTCCTAAATGCGTTCTTCTCCGCATCATCGAACACACCGTCCGCCGTGGCCACGAGATACGACGCCTCCACGATGCTCTCGAAAAGTGCGGCGGCTCTTGGATCAAAACCCGTCGGCATGGTGACGTCATCCCCACCCGGACGTAGGCCATAAGACCCCGCGGCCACGGTGAGAATCGAATTCTTGACACCAGGAGGAGCATTGCTTGCCGGCTCAGCCACTCGCCGAGCTACCTTGGACAAAAAATCCGTGCGGGACATGAGGAAATCGTCTGCCTCTCGAGTTGAATTGTCTTGGAATAACGACCGTTATCGAAAGAAGAAGCGTTATTTCGGCACCACCACCGTCACACATCCAAGCTCGATCGAAATCGAAGCTTTGGGATCCGACTTGACCTTGTCGCAGACCGAACCACATAACACGATTTTTGATTTGTTGTCATAGTACTGCCAACCCGCATTCGTTGGGTCGGAACATTCCACGGTCGTGTCTTGGGGAATCGTCTCTTTCGTACCATCCCCGTGCGTATATACCACGTTCACCTTATTATAATCGATCGCCGGATCGTTCGGCCCCGGCTGCGGTACCTCAAACTCGCACGACAGCGCCTCGCCACTGATCGCTTCCAGGTTCTTCTGCAGTTCCTGCGCGAAGTTCATATTCTGCAACGTCATGTCCATGTGGCAATCCCCCACCTCCGGATCCGAACCGGAATGATCACACGTTGCTGACTTTGCCGTTCCCCCAGCCCAAGCGATCTGTGACAAAAACGCTCGCTCTCGCTCGCTTCCCGGCGCTCCAAGCACGAACGTCCGAATCCCCACCGATGCCGCCTCATTCGCCTTTCCAATGAGATACGCCTTCGAAGCCACATCCTTGTCACACGTCTCCGCCCCATCCGTCAACAACACCACAAACTTGTTGCCCGTAAACGAGTCCTTGTTTTTCCACAAATAATTGTACGCACTCATCGTCGCCCCAATGATAGGCGTAGCCCCCTTGGGCTTTACCTCCCCAAGCTTCAACACCAACTCGTTGAGTTGCGGATCGTTCATCGGGCCCACAACGACATCAGGGCTCGCTGGAAAACCACAGAAATCATCGTTGTTGAAAAGCATCACCCCCACCGAAGGCAGTGGATCCGAATTCACAAGCCCCTGCCACGCCGCCGTCAACGCATCACGCGTAATCTCCCACTTCGATGGCTCGTTCGGGTTCTCCTTCACCGGCTGCACTTCACACTTCTCACTGTCCGTCGTCGGCGGAGGGTTGCAATTCATCGATCCCGTGCGGTCAATCACAAAAAGTAGATTCGCCGCCGTCAACGTCGCTTTGAAGTCCTGCGACGCACACGCGGCGTCCGGATCGAAACCGTCCGGATAAGAAGTATCCCCTACTCCCCCCTCGGTGATGATGTACGATCCTCCTGAACCGCTGTCCGCAGCAGAACCGCCGGTCCCCGATCCGCCTTTCCCAGCCGTTCCCCCCGAACCACTGCTCGCAGAACTCCCCCCGGAACCGCCGTTGTCTTCATCATCCCCACCACAAGCTACCACCACTCCCACCACCAACGCGGCGAGACTCGTCGCAATCGCAAGGCCTTTCCAGCTATTCATAACCGTATTCTCCTTCACAGCTCCGATTCTCCCACGGCACATCGAGTCACGATGGGATACGGACGGCGGGTGTCCAAGCAAGTCACTCCCACCGTTGTAGCACGTTCTCTGCCCATCGGAAAGCATCCCCACCGAAAGAGCCGAGGAGCCATCCACCTTACCCCATATCTTTCAGTCAACCACTCCTCTTTCCGCTCGCACAAATGCCTCCGCCGCTCGATAACTCGAACGAACCAAAGGACCACTCGCCACAAATCGAAACCCCATTCGCTCGCCCATCCGACGATACGCCTCGAACCGTTCCGGCTCCACATAGCGGTCCACGGGCATATGTTTCGGTGATGGTCGCAAATATTGCCCCACCGTCACAATATCTACCCCCACCTGCCGCAAATCCGACAGACAGACCTCCACCTCCTCGTCCGTCTCCCCCGCTCCTACCATCAAACTCGACTTGATAAATCGCTCAGGAACACGCTTTTTCGCATACGCCAACACCGCCAGCGAACGGTCATAATCACAACGCGCATCTCGAACTCGCCGGGTCATTCGACGAACAACCTCGACGTTATGCGCAAATACGTCCGGCCCCCCCGCAAGCACCGTATCAATGTCCCGCTCGCTTCCCTGAAAGTCTCCAACCAACGCCTCCACCAACAATCCGTCGCCCAGTTCATGCAACCGACGCACCGTGCGCGCCACATGCGAAGCCCCTCCATCGGAAAGATCATCCCGATTGACCATCGTCAACACCACGTAACGAAGCCCAAGTTCAACCACCGCTCGCGCTACTCGCTCCGGCTCCGTATCGTCTACCCCCACCGGATGCCCAGACGTTACCGCGCAAAAACGACAGCCCCGCGTGCATGTATCCCCCAGGATCATCACGGTCGCCGTGCCTTCCCTCCAGCATTCTCCTACATTCGGACAACGCGCCTCCTGACACACCGTGTGTAAATCTAGCTGGGAAAGCGTTCCCTTGATTCGTGTGTAGTTCGGACCTCCCGGCGCCAACACCTTGAGCCATGGCGGCTTGCGCGCTTGTTCGCTCATCCCATCCTCCCTGCCAATGCCATTACCCCCCGCTCGTCAACCGGATCCACAACCCCCCGTTCCGTAAATATCGCCGACACCAAATCGTGCGGCGTCACATCGAATGCCGGATACCGCGCCATCACTCCAATCGGCGCATAATCCCGCTCCCCTATGACCGTCACCTCCCTGGATTCGCGCTGCTCAATCGGGATGTCCCGCCCTGTCGGACACACCAAATCCACCGTGCTGAAAGGCGCTGCCACGAAAAATGGACGATCGTGCATCCTTGCCAGACACGCCACACTGTAGGTCCCTATCTTATTCGCTACATCCCCATTACGGGCAATTCGATCGGACCCCACCACCACATGGTCTATCTCTCCCTGGGAAAAATGATGCGCCGCCATCCCATCGGTGATGACCTCGACCGATATCCCGTCTCGATGAAGCTCCCACGCCGTCAAACGAACGCCTTGCCAATACGGACGAGTCTCGTCCGCAAGAACATGCACCGCCTTGCCAGCCTCTCGCGCCGCTCGAATCACCCCTAGCGCCGTACCATATCCCCCCGTTGCCAACGCTCCCGCATTGCAATGGGTAAGGACGGTCGCCCCATCCCGAATGCGCTCCGCTCCCAACTTGCCCATCGCTTTGCATGCCGCCACATCCTGCTCGTGAATACGTCGCGCCAATTCCGCCACTACCCGTATCCGCTCCTCATACCCTAAATCCGCATGCTGCGACAAAGTCCCCACCACCATGTCCACCGCCCAACCCAAATTCACCGCCGTGGGACGCGCTTGCCGAAGCAAATCCCCCGCCTGCTTCATCACACGCTCGTAGTCCCCCGCGTCGCCGCGACAAGCTGCCGCTGCCAATACCATTCCATATGCCGCCGCAATTCCAATCGCAGGCGCTCCCCGTATCACCATCTGGCGAATGCCCTCCGCCACTCGTTCGACAGTCCGAATCTCCCTATACGCCTCCTGCCAAGGAAGAAGACGCTGATCCATCATCCACACCCGATCGTTTTCATCCGCCAATTCGACAGCGGAATAACTCGCTCCCGAAATCGGAACCTCGACCGGAAGTGTCCTGGCCATTCGCAATTCGTCCATTTTTTTACCTGTTGCCGCAAGAAAAGCCAAGGTCAAGCCTTTCGGACTACACCTGCTCTTCTTCCAGCATCCGTTGCAAAATCGCGGTAGCTACACGCGGATCCGCACTGCCTTGGGTTTGCTTCATCACCTCAGCCATGAAATATCCCATGAGCCCTTTTTTGCCTTGGCGATACTTATGCACCATCTGCGCATTCGAGGTCACCACACGTTCACATACCAAAAATACGGTGGACTCATCCGCCACACACCGCAATCCCCGCTCTACCGCAACCTGCCTGGGCGACTCGTCCGTGCTTTTTACCCACCCATACAATTCTTTCATCTGCTTGCCCGAAATCGTTCCCTCCGCCACAAGCCCCATCAGCTCCCCAACCTGCCAAGCCCGAATCGGAGCCCCCTGCCCAGCATCTCGAAGAACCTCCGTCGCCAAAAAATTCGCAATACCACTCGGCTCCAACCCCAATTCCATCACTTCATCAAATAGATCCATGAGCCACTTCTGCGAATGCAACGTGATGACCATGTCACGAGACAAACCAAGCGACGCATAACGCTTTCGCGTTTGATAGGGAAGCTCCGGCAATTGCGCCTGCTGCTTTCGAACCCAGTCCCGCGAAAGGTCGAGCGGCAACAAATCAGGCTCATCCACCATCCGATAATCGTTCGAGCTAACCTTGGAACGCAACGTATACGTCTTGCCCTCCCGTTCGTTCCACCCTCGCGTCTCCGGCTGTACCTGCCCGCCGCTTCGAAGTATCTCAGCCTGCCGAGCTTGCTCATAACCAATCGCCCGACGAATGAAACGAAACGAATTCAGGTTCTTCACCTCCACCCGCGATCCCAACTCACCCGAAGACTTCCGCACCGATATGTTGACATCACATCGGAGGCTTCCCTCCTCCATGTTTCCGTCACATACCTCGAGACGCATCAACACGTTGCGAATCTCACCCAAACAATCAGAAGCCTCCTGGCTCGAACGCAAATCGGGCAAGGTCACGATCTCGATCAACGGAATCCCAGCACGGTTCAAATCCACCAAACCATATTCGGCATGATGAACGCTCTTGCCCGTATCCTCTTCGAGATGCAAACGCTCGACCCGAATCACCCGCTCCAGAACGGAACTATCCATTCCCGCAGCCAAGTGAACCGTTCCGTCTGTCCCTAACGGGAAATCGCCTTGTGTGATTTGATATCCCTTGGGCAAATCCGGATAAAAGTAATGTTTTCGCGTAAATACACTTCGCGCACCAATTCGACACCCCAACCCGAGGGCGGCCCTAACCGCCAACGCTACCGCTTGCCGGTTGAGTGTCGGTAACGCCCCGGGCAACCCCATGCAAACGGGACACAAGCGCGTATTGGGCGCCGCCCCAAAATCTGCCAAACATCCGCAAAATAACTTGGTCCGGGTCCGAAGCTGCGCGTGAATCTCGAGACCTATGACCGGTTCATACCCAGGATCGGTTACCATACCCATCCAACCACCCAACAACAGCACTCGCGAACCATGATTTTTTCTTTCCCCACGGGATGCTTCTCACCTACAAGATAAAAAAAAGATGGGGGATATTGCTCAAGCCAATTTCTCGTTTTTTTCATTGCTTGCCCATAACCAAGCACCGACGCCCGCTCAATACGAGATGAAAATACATACTGAGTGCGGACGCATACCATCGAAACCGTCGACCAAACCGAAAAAAGGAATGCCTACCCCCTTGTGTCAATGCCAAACCTTTGGGAGTCTGCTTGGAACCTGAGCCCTCATGAATTCCCTCGATGACATCCGCCCCGGGGCAACCATTGGGCGATTCGAATTCCTCGTCCCCATCGCGAAAGGCGGTATGGCCGCCGTATGGGCCGCTCGCCTCAAAGGCTCCCGCGGATTCTCCAAAACCGTGGCGATCAAAACCATGCTCCCCATGCTCTCGGACGATCCCATGTTCGAGCAGATGTTCCTCGATGAAGCTCAAATCGCCGCGCTCATCCATCATCCCAACGTCGTCGAAATCATGGACCTCGGTGAACAAGACGGAATCCTGTTCCAGGTCATGGAGTACGTCGACGGAGAATCGCTAGCAACCGTTCTCCGTACCCAAAACAAAAAAAAAGAACGAATACCCCTTGAAATTGCCGTCCAAATCATCATCGATGCCTGCCGCGGTCTTCACGCCGCCCACGAACTCAAAAATGTGGACGGCACCCTTCTAGGCTTGGTCCATCGGGACATCTCCCCCCAAAACATCATGATCACGTACGACGGCGTGGTGAAACTCGTGGACTTCGGTGTTGCCAAAGCCGCGGGACGCACGACCAGCGAAACCACCGCAGGCCAAATCAAAGGCAAAGCGCCCTATATGGCCCCAGAACAAGCCCTTGGACAACACGTGGATCGCAGAACCGACGTGTTTGCCATGGGTATCGTCCTGTATCAGATCACCACAGGAAAACACCCGTTCCGAGGCGAAAACGATATCGCAACCCTGCACAACATTCTGCATAACGACCTTCCCTCCCCTCGATTCGTCGATCCGCAATTTCCTCGTCCCCTCGAATCCGCCATCCATCGCGCCCTTTCTCGAGATATCACCCAACGTTTCGCTTCCGCCAAAGATATGGCCGATGCCCTCAGCCGTGTATTCCCTCCCACCCGGCGCCGTACCGACGTAGCCGATGTCGGCACCTTCGTGCAAAACTTGCTGGGAGAATCAGGCAACCGACGACGCATGGCCTTGGCTGAAGCCATCAAACGCGCTGACCTGCGAACGAGTTCAACTCCCCTGTCCGAAGCCTCCGGCCCTATCTTGCTGCCTCTGGCCGAACTCGGCACCGACTCTGCGATCCATAGCCCACGAGGACTCGCCGCCCCCACCGAACGCATCGATGTCGGCGATCTCAGCTTCAATCGCCCATCACAACAACCTCACCCTCCGAACCATGAATTACCTCCCCCCCCAGACGCACACGATCCTATCCGCACCGCGCAAACCATTCGCCCCGGCTCCGGCGAATACGCTGTCGTATCTTCTCCCAGCGACGATCCTTTGCCCCATTTCGATGACGAAATTCTCGCCAACAACGGGCTGAACCTTATCGACTCCTCTGGGTCCATCCCCACCACCGATTCGTCACCACCTCCCAAATCCCGTTGGCCCAAAACTGCCTTCATCCTCGGAACCACCATCCTCGGCATCGGCGCGGGAATCACCGGATGGGTCGTCCTTCAACCACAATCCCCTCCTGCCACC
>MWCO01000055.1 GCA_002070115.1 Deltaproteobacteria bacterium ADurb.Bin207 | reverse complement strand
TTACCCTCTCTCTACGCCATTCGACAGGTCGTTTGGGTGCTGGACCAACCCCACCGCGCCGCCAGAAAACTCGGTACCCTCGCCGTCGGCAAAGCGGTTGCCTTGCGAGAGCCTCAAGCAGGCCCCCCCGCACAAGGCTGCCCCCAAGGCTACTACGCCATCGAACCACGAGGATTCGTGTGCAACAACTTCCAGGTCACCGTCGATGCCTCCCACCCCACCGTTCGCGCCTACCTCGAGTACGCCCAGCCCGCCGAAGGCGCGTTTCCCTATCGTTACGGCCTGAGCTTGGGCGCGCCGATGTACAACAAACTGCCGGATGAGCCCACCCATCGCATCGTCATGATGCGCTATCCCCCCGCCCGCAAGTTAGGCGATTGGGCCAGCGCCTTCGAAGACCTCGTAGACCCTCATCCCGCGTCGGACATCAAACCCGTCCCTGACTTTTTTCTCGACGGAAAGGCAAGCCCAAACGCAACCCACGGATTCGTGCGTCGAAAACTTCCTCATGGCTCCATGCTCGCCTTCACAAGAGCATTCGAATATCAAGGACGCCGGTACTTGTTGGCCGATGACCTTTCCGCCGTGCCCGCCGACCGCGTGCTCATCTATAAACCCACATCTTTTCGCGGCGTTACGATCACAAGGGAACTGCTGCCGCACTTCGGATGGACCTGTGCTTCCCCAACCGCCCGCTTTGCCCTGCAAGACGGAAAAATGGTTGCGACGGGGCAGTCTTTCGCCGCACGCCACCTCGTGCGGTTGACACCACAGACGGAGCGAATCCGAGGTCGGGAGTACCGAAAACTCCGTGATGATTCTCATTGGGTACTCGCTCACCAGGTCTGTGAAGTGAATCTGGTCGACAACCGACCTGAAGGAATCGCTGACGACGAGCCTTGGATTTACGTATCCACGCTGGAGCGAACGCTGGTCGCTTACGAGGGATTGCGTCCGGTTTTCGCCACCTTGCATGCGTCCGGACGAGGCGGCGTTCACCGAGGCAAAGGAGATGTCCGCAACTACACGACACCCCTTGGTTCGTTTCCCATCAATTGGAAAGAGCGGTATGCGACATTTTCTCCAGACCCAGGCGCTCCCACCACGTTTTGGATCAGCCAGGTCATGTTCGTTCAATACTTCGAGCAACCCTACGCATTGCACGGCGCCTATTGGCACGAACGTTTCGGTATTCCCACCAGCGCAGGATGCCCCAACCTTTCCCCCTACGATGCCGAACGACTTTTCACGTTCACCCAACCCACGCTACCTGATGGCTGGCAAGCCATCGCTCCCCACCGAAATGAACGAGGCACCCTCGTGGTAGTGGGACGGTAGCTCACAGCCATCTCTAAAACGTAACCATTTGAAATACCTAATAAATATACATCTCTGCTTCCTTTCCCCCGCAACACTCACGGGAGCAAAGCGGTGTCCGATGCACGCCTTGCGCTACCATGAACCACCAAATCCATGGCGCTATTCGAAGGCTCATCGTTCCATGCGCGAGTGTCGCTTCGAGTCTACCGTCCTCCATAAGCCTGCACGATAGGCAACCCGGGTTCGTTCGCTCCGATACCCCGCGCGACTGGCAAACCGATGAGATTCGATAGGTTAGCGCCCACGCCGCCCCCTGAGTCGCTTCCCATCCTTGCGAAAATGGCGGTCTTCGAGCCAGACCATTCGCGGGGCTATCCACGCGATAGGCCGTTCTTTGCCCTTCTTGCGTTTCAAAACGATCGGATTAGAGCAGGCAAACGACTTCCATGCCCACCAGCTTCGACCCCAACTCGGCCCCCGCCGATTGCCATCAAGAAACCGCTGTCTTTCATACGGCCATCGCCCATCTTTATCGCGCGGAAATGAACCGTATGACCGTATGGCGACAACGACTCGATACCACGAGCAACTGGGCCATCCTTCTGACCTTCGGCATGTCTACCTTCGTGCTTGGGACCACCAGCGTCCCCCATTACGTAATGCTCCTGGGTTTGGCCATCGTTTCGATCTGTCTGGTCATCGAAGCACGACGCTACCAGCGTTTGCATCATAGCAAGTGGCGACTCGCCCTGTTCGACCACAACTACTACGCCAACATGCTTTGGCCTTCGGCTCGACTGGCGGAACCAGGGTGGAGAAGGCAACTCGCTTTCGACCTTCGACGCCCTCACTTTACCATGAGTTGGTATATGGCCACGCGCTTGAGGCTGCGGCGCAACTACTTGCTGCTTGTGTACTTCATCACCGGGGTATGGCTCACCAAAGTGTTCATCCATCCTCATAGCCCGGTTTCGGTTTGGGACTATTACCAGCGGCTGCGGGTAGAAGGTCTATTTCCATGCTGGTTCGTGGCTGTTACGGCTACTTTTTTTCTTGTCATGACCTCGGTCATGGGCTTGCTCACCCCCAGTGAAGAAGCGCTCGACCGATGGACCTGGGAACGCCAGGCGGTTCGTCCGGAACCCCCTTCGGAAGAGGCCTTGGCGGCGGAAGATGCGAGAAAAACGCCTGCCCCCGCTCCCTGATCCTATCGAAGGGCCACGCGGCTGACCCACCAATCCTCACCGCGTTTGCGCAGTTCCCAATCGACCGAAACCCTTCCTTGCCGCGAAAAGGTCTCGGTATTGATGGAAGCCTGAGAATCCCGAACGTCGACGCTTTTTCGCATCACGTGCTGTTTGATGCCATGGTACGGGCGCAAGCGGCCGCGGGCCATGAGCGAGAAGTCATCGCGATTGTCCTTGTCGAACCGAAGTGTTTGGTGTCGCACTTCAACAACGATGGGCTGCACGGCCGGGTCTACGTAAGCCATGGCCGCCTCGATATTTTCCGGACTCACTTCCGAAGTGACCAAATCCGCAAATGCTTCGAGCCGTTCTTGATCGGTGACGACGACGATATCCCATACCACAAGGGCCGCGATGACTGCCGCAACCAAAGCAGCGATGAGAATGGCAAGGGTTTTGGGTTTCATGGTGGATCGATGCGCCCTATCACCGTCATTGCGGTTGGCAGCTTTCACCGGACTCCAATCGTTTCGTGCAGCTTCGACATTCGGCACACGCCGGGAGCGTAGCGGTCTGGTCCGGAGCAGGGCATTCGACGGCTTCGATCACCTCGCAGCGGCAGACGGTATTCGCGGTCGTGCAGCAATACGAGCAAACTTTGAATCCCTCGGGAGCCGCGGGTTGCTGCTGAGAGCCCGCGCACCCCACGGTGAGCATGAAGGGCAAAGCAATCGCGATGGGGGAAAAGCGCCACATGGCCTGGCTCTAGCCTGATTGCCCCGCAGCGTAAAGCGAAGCATTCCGTGGAATACTCGGAGGACCGAGGCAGATACCATCGAGCGGTGCCGTCGTGACAAGACGAATTGGCCATACCGATCATTGGGGACATAAGAACTTGGCCCGAAGCGACCAAGTGTTGGATGCATCGTTTCATGAAGCACCTTCCCCGCAACGTGAAAACCCGGTCGTCTCGGGAATCTCTTTGCGGTGTAGACGAAGCGGACGAGCCCTTTGGTTGGGATGAATCCTATAGCGTCACGCCACCGCCTGTTGCCGTCTCTCCTACTCCGAGCGAACCGATCGCCCAAACCGTTCCCTGTTCGAGTGGGAAAAGCGCGATGTGCGGGGCGGTACTGCTCGGTATCGTCATTGCTCTTTTGGTGACTTGGGTGAAAGTGCCACGGCAGGAACCAGCCATGACCTTGGGGAGCTGGGTTCACGATCTGCCGCAGCTCGCGTCGAGTACCATGGTACAGGTCGACTCAGCACAACTCAATTCCCTGTTCCGTCAGCGTCGCGCCGATGCAGCTCTCGAGCACGCCGGATACGCTTCCATTCCCGGTGGTGTGCTGTATACGCCCGAGTCTTTTCGTTCGAGCGATGGTTCCTACGACCTTTTGATTCACTTTCACGGAAACGTAAAAGTGGTGGTGGAAAGCGCGGCTGTTTCCAAACTCAACGCTGCGATCGCGGTGGTCAACCTCGGTGTCGGCTCCGGCCCGTATCAGGATGCTTATGCCACGCCCGGTACGTATGAAAACTTGCTGGCGGCCATCCAATCCGCAGTACAGCGTCGCGGTCTGGAAAACGCTCGTCTTCGACGTGTTGCCTTATCCGCGTGGAGCGCGGGGTATGGAGCTATTTCGACCATTTTACAGCAACGACGAGGTGAGGATCCGCTCGATGCGCTCTTGATCCTTGACGGAATCCACACGGGATATGAGCAAGGCCGTCCGGGAACGCTGGTGGAGCGACGGTTGGCCTCGTTCGATGAAGCGGCGGAAGCGGCAGCTTCTGGAGAGTTGTTGTTTTCGGTGACGTATTCGGAGATTGATCCGCCTGGATATGCGGGCAGTCGCGCCACGGCAGAGCATCTTTTGTCGGTTGCGGAAAAGCGGGGGGAAGTGAAGGATTCTGCCCTGGCGGTTCCGGCGTATCGAAAACTCGAATCCATGCGCGGTGCCGTGGCCAAAGAAGACGTGCGGAAGCTGGAACCTTATGCGGATCAGCAGGTGGGCAGTTTTCGCATCCGCGGCTATCGAGGCAATACCCGTGGACATCACATGGCACACCTTTTCCAGATGGGTGCCACCGTTCTTCCCGAACTCGCGGTGCGTTGGGACGCTTATGCCGGTTATGCCGGTCGTCGCGACGCCGTGCGCTCATCGGCAGTGCGTCAGCGAGCCCGAGGCAAACAACTCGTCCAGCATCGGCAGAGCCCCCCTTGACTGTTGGTTGTTCGGCCCCACGCTTCGGACGGTTCATCTTTTCATTTCCAGCGACCCATGAATCTCGTTTCCCATCACGACAAGGTTCTCGTTCACTACACGGGAAGACGTCTCGACGGAAGCATCGTCGGTTCTTCTTCGCAAACTGGAGCCGTGGAGTTGCAACTCGGCAATGGCTCCGTCCCTCCTGGGCTGGAACGAGCCCTCGTGGGCATGCGAGTAGGAGAGAAAAAATCCACGCTGCTGCGCGCCAAAGAAGCCTTTGGTTTACGTCAGAAAGACCTGATACTTCGTCTGGATGCTCGGAATTTTCCGAAAGAAACCTGTCCGAAGGTGGGGCAAGTGCTGAAAATGCAAAACCACGACGGGGCGATGCTTCACGTCCAGGTCACGGAAGTGACTGAAAATGAAATCGTTTTGGATGGCAACCATCCATTGGCCGGTTTGGACGTTACTTTTGAGATCGAACTCATTCGGATTGTGGACGGGAACCCGCCAAGCTGAAGCATCGTTGACATCCCCCTTGCAAGTGGCATCGCGGAGGATCAGAATGCCGTCGTTGCCATGACAAAACGAAACTTGATTCGAAAAATAGGCGTTGTGTTGGGTGTTTCGACTCTTGTCCTCGTGGGAGGGTGCACTCAGAAAAAAAAGGATTCTGCCACAGAGGGCGCAAGCAGCGCCGAAGTGAGCGGACAAGGCCCGCGCATCGAATTGGTCGACCCAGTTCATGACTTCGGGACCGTTACGGAAGGAGAGACCGTCAAGCATACCTTCGTGATCAAAAACACCGGCACCTCACCTTTGGTCATCGAGCGAGTCCGTTCATCGTGTGGATGCACGGCCGCGGTAACCAAGGAATCAGAAGTTGGGCCCGGAAAAACGACCGAGGTGGAAGTATCGTTCAACACCCGTGGTCGGATGGGTCCCAACAGCAAGACGATCACGCTGCAAACCAACGACAAAAACACGCCTAGTGCAAAGCTCGAAATCAAAGCCATGATCGAGCAACTCTTGGCTTTTCAACCTTCGATCGTTCGATTGGCCGTCGGCCACAACGAAGAGCAAACCATGGACGCCTGGTTGACGGGCAAGCTGGCGAAAGACGCCAAGCTCACGTTGGGTGAAGTGACTGGAGACACCGGCGTAAAAATCGCGCTGACAGAGAGAAAAGAAGGCGAGGAAAGCCACGTGGGGGTTCGGTTCACGTTCAAAGGAACCAAAGTGGGCCGCGGAAATGGAACCGTTTCCGTCAAAACCGGCGTGGAATCCATGCCCGAGCTGACGCTGCGTTTCGATACGACCGTCATGGGCAACTTACAGCTCCGCCCTCGTGCGTTGTACTTCGATACCCAATCTCCCCAAGGGAAAGAACGCGTTCTCAACATCACGAGCAAGCGTGACGATCTCAAAGTCACCGCTGCTCGCGTTGTGGAAGGCCCCTACGAAGCCAAGGTGACGAAACCAGAAACAGGTCCGGGCTTCGAAGTCCATGTCACGCTCAAAGCAGCGGGAGACAAGGAATCCCCAGACGCCAATCTCAACGGCAAGCTCGAAATCGTAAGCAATGACCCGCTGGAACCTAAAATGGAGGTACCGCTTCACGTTCGTCGCATGCCCAACCTCATTCGACCGCGCCCAAGTCTATCGATGCAACGGGAGTTCCCTCGACGCCTAAATATCATGGGAAATCCGCCAGAAAAACCGGAAGCTCCTCCGGCCCAATGACGACGGCCTCACCCCTCGTCCCTGATCTCTTGTCGCTATCCCTGCCGTAAATTTTTTCGTCCTCATGGAGCCGCATTCGAGCGACGATATCTCCCTTGTGCTATGATTCCGTCAAACATGCGCGGGTTTATCGTCTTTCCCTGTCTCGTCATCGTTGGTTGTGCTACTTCGCGTCCAGAATACCATGCCAATCCAGAAGAACCCGATGGCGATGCTTCCGTGGATGCCCCCTTCGATTCTTCTTCCCACGATGGTAGCGGCGATTCTCAGCCTGATGGTCCCGCCATAGAAGCAGGGCAATGGCCCGGAATTTGCGTCGATGGGGATGTGGAAGAATGCTACACGGGCCCAGCCACCACCAAGGATGTTGGCGCTTGCAAGCACGGCACGCACGTATGCAGCGACGGAAAGTACCCACCGACCTGTGACGGACAAATTCTTCCCACCGACGAGCAGTGCAACGGCATCGACGACAACTGCGACGGGACCGTGGATGAAGGGTGTGCCTGCTCCAATGGGGATACAGTGCCTTGTTACGGCGGACCGCCGAACACCGAAGGCGTAGGCCCTTGCAAAGGGGGCACACAAACTTGTGTCAATGGGCTCTGGGGCGCTTGCCAAGGAGCCGTATTGCCGATTCCGGAAACTTGCAACGGCATCGATGACGACTGCAATGGTTCCATCGATGACAAGACGGGACTTCGCCTTTTCTCCATGCCCTTCGATGGACAAGCCTGGAGTTCACAATTCCTGTCGGATGCATGGAAAGGGGCGAATGCGCCTCCGGCTTGCGCAAATGTCATGGCCGCCGTGCAACTCACGGATATCGGCAGATTGCTCGTCTTTACCGACGATGGGATGCTGTATTGGCGAAAAAATGGGGTATGGATGGCCCCTATCTTTGCCACCGGCCGTTTTCCCTCCCTTCCCGCGACGATCGACTCCGTATACCAAGTTCCCTACTCGGTATTCGGTCCAAACCTGGGGGCAACGCTCACGTTTTCCGCAGTCCCCTATGCGTATTTGTACGACTACGACATCAACGACTCGGTAACAAAAGCAGACGACTTTCCAGTCATCATGACAGACGACACCTCGAAGGGCGGCCCCAATCAAAAAGATGTTCGGGCTCGCTGGTCTGTCGAGCGTTTCGATCCTTCCCAGTACCAGCAATCCGCCGACGCACTGCTGTTGTATCGGGAATACGACGATGGGAAGGTTTATCAGTTCAACGCGGCGTTTGAGTGGAAAAGCTGGTCTGTCGCGCAAAGCCCCCTATGGCAGGGTAAGGCGAATGCTCCGCCGACAGCAAAGTGTGTGGCTGGGTTTGCCGATCACGATCCGGACAAGGCGTATTTGATCTGTCCTTAGACGTCGCGGCGACATTCTTGCAATCTATTGTTTTTATTGAATAAATTTAAAGCCCTTCCGCGTGCTTTTCTCGAACTTGACGCAGCCTCGAGGCCAATCGTTCGAAGTCCTGCACGCACAAGGTTTCCGCCCGGGCATCGAGGTTGATTCCAGCATCGGGGGCGATGATTTCCCAGTCTTGTACGGACAATCCCATGCTCCCCCGCCATGCATTTCTCAGCGTTTTCCTTCGTTGAGAAAACGCGGCCGACACCAATTCATCGAAGATGGGGTCGGCCGGTGGAAGCGTGGGATGAGGTTCGAGCACCAACACCGCGGAATGCACCGAAGGTTGCGGACGAAAACAAGTGGGAGGGACGGAAATGCGCTCGACGACACGAAACGAGCGTCGCACGAAAACCGAAAGGGCACCGTATTGCCGTGATCCGCAAGGCGCTTGGATTCGATCCGCGACTTCTTTCTGCATCATGAAGACGACGCGTTGCACATGGCAAGCCACTTGCGTGGCTCGTTGCAACAGGCGACCGGTGATTTGATAGGGAATATTTCCTACGACCGCGTGAGGAGTGGGGTGCTCGGAAAGCAAGGCGAGCCAGTCGCTCGTAGCGGCATCGTGTTCGCATACGAATAGCTGACCGTCCGCGATGGGTTGGAAAAACGATTCTTCGAGCAGGGGAATGAGGTCTCGATCTCGTTCGATGGCGACGACGATGGCTTGGCGTTGGAGCAACGGACCGGTCAATGCACCGGTTCCTGCCCCGATTTCGAGAACGGTTCCTCCTGGTTGAGGCACACTATGTTGGGCAATGCGTCGGGCGATGTTCTGGTCTGCGAGAAAGCACTGACCGAAGGAACGCTTGGCGTGGAATCCTCTGTCGCGAAAACCTTGTCTTGCAGACAGTGAGTTTTTTCTTGGGGGGTCGAACGGCTTCACGGGCTTTCGCTTTCAGCAGGTAGGTACCGACGAATCCTTTGCATGCGCACGCCCATGCGAGCCAGCACGCGCTCGGCGCGTTTTCGGGCGGTGTGGGAACGAAGCAGGACCGCTTGCGTAACGGCTTGGGCCATCACGGAGTCGCGGGGATCGGCCGGCAATTCGACCCTTGGCGTGGTCCACCGGATGGTGGCTCCGACGCGTCGAAGTTGAGACAGGGCTTGGACGAATTCGGGCTTGGCGTAATCGGGACCCGGGGCCCAGACATGCACCAGGCTGGGCCTGGGTTTGCGCTTTGCCAAGCGGCCGAAAAAGCGATTCATCGCCTCTTCGGTTCGGATTTTTTCTGAATCGCTTCTGGCGGGGCTCTCGATTCCGAACGCGGCCAGATACTTGCGCAATGATTGCTCCCGCTGGGTGGGAGCCTCCGGTGTGGTCGCGCGAAAAGGAGCGCGAGACATGGCCGCTTCCGCGTGAAATGCGAGGCGATCGAGATCATATTTTTTGATACGACCGAACTTCGGCTCCAGCGGACGAATGTGTTCGAGAACCCGGGCGGCCACTTCTCGCTCCTCGAGTTCACTGCGATCCGCATCGTACGTTGCGGTAGAAAGGGTCAAGGCGAGAGCGATATGATGCGCGTGCCGGGGGCCTCGGTCCGGCTCGAGAAGGCCTCGTAACCGGCCTCCGAACACGGCCAATCCCACGCTATCTCCCCGGCCAAGGTGTTTTCGCGCCGCGGCCGCTACCTCATCGATTCCATAATCCAAGGGAGCTTTTCCCACGACACCCGCCCAATGCTCGACCGAAGCATCGAGCACGAGCCACACCACATCTCGTTCATCATGCTCGAATTCCCGCACGATCAGCTTGCCCCGTCGTGCGGAAGCACGCCAAGCAATGCGCTTGAAAGAATCTCCCGGAAGCAGCTCTCGAAGTTCTCGAAGGTCAACGCCATCGCCGCGCATAGGTCCAGGACGACCCAATTCCGCTTCTCGTCGGCTACGCCCTCCGCGCGCGGACAGCAAAAGAGGGGAAAACGGACGGGGCAGGACTTCGATTCCGTAGGGGTTTGCAAACGTCAAGGGCACTTCGAAAAGCCCTGGCGCACCTTGTACCTCGAGCGACAAACCATGAATGGCATGTCGTCCGACCCGAGGCGTCTGAACCCGCACGGTCACATGCAATCGTCCGCCGGCAGGCACTTCACCCATGGTTGGTTCGAGCGATACGAGCAAATGGCTCGAAGCCACTGGCCGCAGATGCACGTAGCGTGCAGCAAGATTATCGCGGTTACGCACTTCCGCGGCCAACTCGACTTCGGCCCCTCGAACGGTGGCAACCACCTTTTTTTCTTCCGACCAGACCATTTCGAATCCGGCGTTACGAATCCGCGAGACGCTAACAAGTGCGGCGGCGCGGGCAAATACCAGGGCGATGAGGATCGCTGCTCCCCAAGCGATGATGGGCGGGCGCTGGCCAATGACGCCAGCGAGCAGCACGACCGCGCCTGCGAAGGCTACATGGACAGCGGGTCGAGTGGGATAAATATGCACGTTTCCTCACACAGCCCGGACGGCACGACGATAGCTCACTTTGGATAAGGCTTCTTCCACCACCTGTTCACGAACGGAGTCATCTCCTTCTACTTCGGGCACCAAGATGAGACGATGGGCAAGCACCGGTCCGGCGAGCGAGCGAATATCGTCGGGAGTGACGTAATTGCGTCCGTTGATAACCGCCGCTCCTTTGGCGGCTTGCACCAAGGCGAGGGAAGCGCGTGGGGAGGCGCCCAAGGCCACTCGAGCGTGCATTCGTGTGAAGCCTGAGAGATTGACGACATAATCGAAGAGGTCCTCTTCGACATGCACGCGAGCAGCAATATTTTGAAGCGCCAACACATCGTCCGCGGACAGGACCGCATGGGCACGAGGAGATGCTGCGTTGTGGGTTTGCAGCATCAGGACCTCGTCTTTATGGGTTGGATAGCCGACGGCGACGCGGAGCATGAATCGGTCGATTTGCGCTTCTGGCAGGGGGTATGTTCCTTCGAGATCGATGGGGTTTTGGGTGGCCACGACGACGAAAGGTTTTGGCAATTCGAAGCGGTCCCCTTCGATGGTGACCTGCTGTTCTTGCATGGCTTCCAGCAGGGCGGATTGGGTTTTCGCGGGCGCTCGGTTGATTTCGTCGGCGAGCACGAGATTGGCGAACACGGGTCCTGGGCGCAGAGAGAATGTGCCTTCTTTGGGGGAAAGGACGTAGGTTCCGGTGATATCGGCGGGCAAGAGGTCCGGCGTAAATTGGATACGACGCATGGTGCATCCGAGGGCGGCAGAGAAGGCTTTGGCGAGTGTCGTTTTGGCGACACCGGGGACACCTTCGAGCAGCACGTGGCCTTTGGCGAGCAGTGCGGTGAGCAACAGGTCCGTCACGCGCGATGAGCCAATGAATACACGCAGCACTTGGCGACGCATGTCTTCCAGTCGTTCTTTTGCTGCGGCGATTTCGTTCATATCCGCCGTGCGACCATCGGGAGATTCCGTCATTTCAGCGGCTCGAGCCTTTCTCGTCGATACGCGCAAGAAGATGATGCAGTTTTTGAATCGCGGCCTGAACGTCGCGTTCTCGAACTCGCAGGGGAGTACCGGCAGCGACGCTCGTCTCCACCGTGCTCAGGGTCAACAGCAAATGCTTGAATTGTTTCAATTCTGAGAGTTCCAGAGCACCTGATCGCTCGACCGTTTCGAAGAGGTCGGGTGTAGACAGGGGCAGAGGCAAGTCGAAGCGGGCGGCCACGGATTCTTCCATTGCACTTTTGATTTCGAGCAATGCAAGGGCTTTGTGTGTGGAGGGGGCCGTAAGGACGGCGGCTCGTCCGGCCACACCGCCTTGGGCCACGAGGGGTGTGGGCCACGCAAACCGAGGACTGCGGCGCGGGTACGTCCTTGCAGCCATTTTCCCCACCCACAGCAGCGATATCACGCTCGCAATCATGCCAAGAGCCCAAATCACGGAAGAGGGCAACCCAGCGGCGCGGGTTTCGGCCAGCCAGCGCCGAAAAGCCCGTCCTGCTGCCCCCAGAGACTTGCCCACGCTCGAACGATTCTCAAACGTTCCCGTCTCCTGAAAACTCCGTGCCACGACATAAATCGTGCCTTTCCTTTCCCCCCAGGTATCGTCGGACGATAGGTAAGCTCCCAATCCTTGAACAAAAGCACGGTTTCCGGGATATCGCATCATCTGGTTGATCACGACCGAGCTATCACCGACAACAAAAAGCCTTCCTCGCCCGACTTGCCCGGCCACGGCAACGATACCATCCGGCTCATCCATAGCAGCAATGCGCAAGGTTGGGGTGAGGTTCGGATGGGTCAAAGCCGTTGGATGGTTGGTGACGATCGATACAACGTCAGCCACGGCTGGATGCACACCGGCGGGCACACCCGCGACCATGTCGGCGACGGGTTCGGCGATAGCTAAGGCGGGATTGTTTCTCAAGGTGCGGGCAGGCCTGGAAGGGGCTGGAATCCTTTCGATTTGAAACCGCTTCAAGTTGGCTTCGGAGGCGCCGAAGTCGTCGAGGATGGCCACGCGTCCCCCAGCTCGGAGAAAAGAAGACAACTCATCGGCATTGAGTTCACGAAGTGGATAAATCACCACCAACGCGTCTCTGGGATTCAAGTTCTCCCAACGCAGTTCCGAGGTCGCGACGACGTTATTCCGGCCGACTTTGTCTCGGAGCACATCGAGAAAAACGGAGCAACCTTCCCACGAATCACCATCGAAATCGTAAGGGACCGCCCTTGCGGCCGGGGCGAGGAGCAGTGCTACCATAGCCAAAACGGTGCTCGTCAGCCAAGGCTGCCATCGTTTGCAACAAGCAGGAAAATCATGTCGATGGTTGTAGGTTTGCACTGAGCTTGACCGTAGATTGGCGATTGCTAGAGTGACTTTTTAGAGCCCCCAGTGGCTTGTGAACCATACGAGAAGGCCGGAGAGACCACCGTGCTTCCAGCGTTCATCATTGACCAGATTCGACGTCGCGAGCGAGAACAGGAACGACGCGGCGAGCAGCAGCCTGTGCTCGAAGTGCCCACGCCGTCTGCTCCTGGTCGGTCGGAAGATGCGGACGATGAGGAAGACAAAGAGCGTGGCGTGTTGATCATCGACCTCGGTTGAGCAATCAAAGCAGATAAGGTCCTCGAGGGATGAGTCATCATGGCAAGATGCCCCGCGAAAGCCTACGCCGTCAATCCCGAGACGACGTTGTGATTCTATCGTCCGTTTCCCCGGTCAGGAAGCTTTGAACCCAGCTTCGACCTTGCCTCGGAAAATGGCGTCTGGACACGGCTCCCGCGTCTCACTAGGGTGCCGCGCAATGGTTCGACGTCGACTCGCTTATTCGCTTCTTTCGCTCGCTGTTGTGACGTCGTGTTCGTGCGTCTCCCCAGGGGAAGGTCCTTTTCCCGCTTCCGACGCCATGTACTTTCCGGTTGGGCTCGCGGTATCACCGGGAGGCCATACGCTATATGTTGCGAATTCGGATTTCGATTTGCAGTACAACAGCGGCACGGTGATCGCGTTGGACCTAGATCGAGTGCGCAGCAACGTCCCGCGTGTATGGGAAGCGAATGCACCGTGTGGCTCGCTCGGGCAAAACACGATGAAGCTTCTGTATCCGGGGCCATGCGGACCGATATCGCTTCATCATCCTCCTGATGGTCAAGGGTCACTCGTCGCGGCCTCCGTTCGTATCGGCGCGTTCGCCACCGACATGATTGCGGTCAAGCGTCCCGACGCCCCCGCTTCGCGCTTATTTCTTCCGGTTCGAGGTGACCCATCAATCACGTGGATCGATGTGGAGGATGACACGGATCTCGAGCCGCCTTTCCATCGCGTGCTGCATTGCGGGGGAGAGCGTTGCGATGCACGGCATCGAGCGGGAGAGAATCCAAACACGAATTTGCGAAGAACGGTTCTTCCGCCCGAGCCTTACGGCATAGCCGTTTCGGAATCCCGTGATGTCGTCGTGGTCACGCATCAAACGACGGGTTCTGTCAGTCTCGTGAGCAATGCATGGGACGGCATTCCCACGTTAGAGTTCGTATCAGGAGGGTTCCCCATAGGTGGAGTCGGCGTGGCGGCCTTGCCCGTCCCCCGGTATGTCACGGTATCCCAAAGCGATTACCAGCCTGGTTTTTTGGCTACTTTCCGCGCATCCCCCGAAATCGATTTGATTCGATATTTCGATGATCGGGCGGCGGCACCGGCGCGTCCTTTCCTCGTACGCGCGGGTGTTGCTCCCATTCGTGTCAATGCAAGCGGTTACGATTCCCGGGGTATCGCCATCGACCCCACCGATCGACGCGCGTGTGAAGCCGAATGTCAGGATGACCTCGCCTGCCTTCAAGCCTGTGCAAGCGTGCCCGTACAAGTATATGTAGCCAATCGAACGCCCCCTTCCCTGCTCGTAGGCGAAACCCGGTCCAACGTAAGCCCTACGGCCAGCGATGATTTGGTGACGGTTTTCGACACGATTCCTTTGACCTACGGAGCTTCGCGGGTGTTGCTCGGCTCGGTGGTCAACACCGCGGGACAATCGGAACGTCGTGTTTTCGTTTCCTGTTTCGATGCGCGATTCATCTTTATTTATGATCCGGTGACACGACGTATCGATGGTCAGATTCGGACTGGTCGTGGTCCACACGCCATGGTCCTCGACCCGCATGAACCCTTGTTGTACGTGGCGCACTTCACGGACTCGTACATCGGTGTGGTGGATCTGGACCAGCGTCATGCCACCACATATCCCAGTATCATTGCGACGCTGGGTATTCCGTTACCCCCGAGGGAATCGAAGTGATCGCTCGTGTGGATTCTCGCCAATCGTTCAGACGACGAGTCTTGCTAGGCTCGATGCTTGGCGGGCTAGCCCTGTCTTGCTCTGAGCAACCGGTGTCTGTCGCGGTGCGCTCGCTCGAACAATCCGGCAATGTAGCGTTTCTTTGCCTGTCCCGTAACGACCGGGAACACCCGGGTCGACCTATGCAACATTGCGGAAAGATTAGGAATTCTTCAAGTGAGGATCCGGGGACGCTCCACGCTTTCGTCACCCAGATGACACGCGGCGAGGTTGCGGTCATCGATCTCAATGAAGAAACAGTCGTGGATCTGAACCCATCGAAACCCGGATTCAACTTCATCCCTGTCGGTGCCGTCCCTGTCGATATCGCCGCCACGCCAGGGGGAACCGCAGCTTTCGTCGGCTCCGCGGAATTCGGGCGCGAAGGTATCTGGATCGTGCCCACCCGAACCGTGGTCCAAGGCAATCCGCATCTGACCTCGTTTGCGGCATGCGCCTTACCCTCGGCTCCGGGCGAAATGATCGTGCTTACGCAACCCACGCCAGACATTATCTCGCCATCGAAATGCAACGCCGAGCCGTATGACGACCCCGATCATCCTCAGGGCGATCTCGCCCTGGAGCATGGTGTCTCCGGCACGCTGAAACTCGTAACCACCCTCCCTGATTTGGGAGCGGTCGTGGTGATGGACGCCCAACAACTCATCGATCAGCCACCTGGTAGTTTTCGAGCGTGTCCCATCGAACGCTGGGTATCTTTGCAAGTGGACCTTCCCCCCGCATTACCCCAGCAACGCGTTCCTGAAGGCGGTTTCCCTCCTGGGGAAAGCGCAGATGGCAGCGTTTGCGCCATGACGCAGCGTCCTGATATCCCCACCGCATCGAATCCATTGCCTCGCCCATCAGGACTCGCTTTCGATCCTTCTTCGTCAAGGCTTTTCATTGCCGACGAAGACGCGCCGGTCATCCACGTGCTCGACGCTTCTTCTCCGTGTGAGCTTTCGGAGTCTTCACCACTTCTGCCCATGTCGGTCGTGAGGCCAGAGCGCAAAGTCGTCACGCGAAGCCTTGCCGTAAGCCCCACCACATCGGCTGGAAAAAAATACTTATATGCCACCGACTTGCTCGACGGAAGCGTGATGATTTTCGACGTGAGCCTGCAGTCCACCGATCGAACGCCATTGCTTCGTCCGTATCCGTGGCGAAACCCATTCCAGCCCCTGGACCGCCTTTCTTTTTCGGTTCCCGTGCGTGATGTCGAATTCGTACTTCGTGATCGACCCGTTACCGATCCAAGCGCTGGAGCCACGGCTGTCGGTCTCGCCTGCGATCCCACCCACGACGATTCGTTGGGGGCTCGATATCGAACATCATCAGACTTTTCCAGCGGTGCCAGGCCGTACAACCTGCGGGGCGTATTTGCCACGATCGCTTTGACCAATGGGCAAATCATGATCGTGGACGTCGACGATTTCGATGCGGCGTGTCGTAGGCCCAAAACGGCTTGCGATGGGGACGAACAGGCTAGCTTCGAGGGCGCGTCGGGCGAGTTGTCATGCCTGATGGTGCAACCGCATCAGCCACGCAGTAGTGCATTCCTTCACCTATCCAACGATGCCAACGGAAGAGTGCCCGGTCTCCAGTCGTATCCCGTGCTATCGCTCGGCACGAGTATTTTGCCTACGGATCAGACGGCGGATGGGGTTCGATATCCGAAATTGCTCGCGCCATCGGCGCCGGGGATTCCTTTGATGGTAGGCGGACGAGTGGCTGACGAGCCGCAAACCGACCCGCTCATCGCTGAAAAAAACTCCGTGGTATTCGATCTTCGGGAGCCCCGGGTGCATGTCGAACAGAATTGGTCGGTAGCGTTTGAAGGTGCCATTCCTGGTTTCGAAGGCCATGTGGGTCGTCTTGGTCCGGCTTCCGAAGATGGGCGAACGACGTTTTTCGATGGGGGAGCGTTTTTCTGCGATCGGGGGGTCCACGACTTCGATGCCGCTCTAACTATTGGAAAAAACGAAGGAATTTCCGATCCCGCGACCATGCAAACCTGGGCGCGCGACCACCAAGACGTGCTGCAAATCACCGAGGACTTTCTGTTGGAAGACGATCCCTATTGGGATTCTGTGGCAGATCACTGCTCATGGCTCCAGTGTCGGGAAACGTTTGGCACGGTGCGTGACCCCAAGTCGACGCGCGATCTTCCTATCACGGAAGCCTATCAAGGTAGCCTTGTGGTGGAAGGCGTTTGGGACTTCGTGCGATGCTGTTTCCCCACGCTGGTATCGTATACCGTGCGTCCTCGCAACCAATGGGTAGTGACGGGAACAGCGGCTGGATTTCTGCATCGTGTCGTACCCGACCCGTTCACGGGTCGTTGCGTGGACTCATGCGATCCCAACCGTTCCTTGCTCAACGCGAGAGTGTTGGAGCGGGAGCGAAGTGAACCGGTTCCGGCTCTCGACGATCCTGGGGTGTTCCGAAATCCCGCGTTGCAGTTCGTGCTGTGGCGAGGAACAGCGCCGTCGGAACGGAAGATGGCGTTCACATTCGTGCAAAAAGACGGATTTTATCCGCTGTTCATCAACCTTGCGGCTGCCACGAGTTTCGTTCAGCCCCAGTCGTTGACACTGGCTCCCACGGGCGAGCTAGCCATTGCGGATGGTTCCGCTCAAGGATTGATCCTCGTGGATCTGGGGTCGATCAGGGTTTCCCGATCCTTTTTCTGAGAGGTCCGCGCGGATGTCGGGCGACAAAGGGAAGGATACCGAAAAGCTCACGCCCGTGATGCGGCAGTATCACGCTGCCAAACAAGCTCATCCGGACTGCATCCTTTTTTTTCGGATGGGTGATTTTTATGAGATGTTTTACGACGATGCAGTGGTGGCGGCGCGAGAGTTGGACCTTACGCTGACGAGCCGCAACAAGGGCGCGCCCGATGAAGTACCAATGGCTGGCGTGCCGCACCATGCCGCCCACGGATACATTGCTAGACTGGTTTCTACAGGATTCAAGGTCGCGATCTGCGAACAAATGGCCGATCCGAGCAAGACCAAGGGCATCGTGCCCCGCGAGGTCGTTCGCGTCATCACCCCTGGACTGGTCACCCACGAAGACCAACTCGAGGCGCGCTCCAACAACTATTTATGCGCGTTGGATGCTTCGGACTCGCGTTTCGGTCTCGCTTTGCTCGATGTCTCCACCGGCGAGATGCTCGCGACCACGCTCGAAGACACCGCCGCGATCATGGCCGAGTTGGCTCGAGTCGAACCACGGGAAGTCCTTCTCGAACAAGGTCATGATGACCTTCGAACGGCATTGACACAGATTCTTCCCACCACATCTTTCCGCGAAGATCCCCCGCTCGAACAAAACAATGTGCCCTCGATCCTCGAGCAAGCTCTTGCGGGCGAGGCAGCGGCGGAAGCATCGGACAGCCTGTCTTGCGCAGCGTTGCGCGCTTGCGCCCGAGCGTTGCGCATGGCCTTGGGATGCAATCCAGGTCAATCGCTTCCGGTTCAACGTATCGTGGCCTTCGATTCATCAGGCGTCGTGCAAATCGACGAAGTTGCACAAACCCACCTCGAACTGGTTCGCTCGATCGATGGATCGAAACGAGCCACACTTCTATCGGTGGTGGATGAGACGGTCACCGCGCCGGGGGCTCGACTCCTTCGCAAATGGATTCTGTCTCCGCTGCTCGATATGCGCGCCCTACGTCGTCGACAAGATGCCGTGGAAGCGTTCGTGCAAGACCCCGTGGCAAGAACAGAATTACGCACTATTTTCAAGAACATAGGAGATATCGAGCGGCTTGCGGTTCGAGCTACCCTTCGCGAAATCACACCACGAGACCTTGGCGTATTGCGCGATTCGCTCATTGCCGTACCGCAAGCGTTCCATATCGTGTCGCAGATGACGGATCCATCCGTCCACGAAAACCTTCTGAAAGATGGCATGGATCCCACGCTCCTCGAGCTGCGGGATCTGCTGCTCTCGGCTCTCGTCGAACGTCCTCCCCCCACCGTTCGGGATGGGGATATTTTTCGTGAAGGGTTCGATGAGGAGCTGGATGAAACGGGAAAACTGCAGCGAGAAGGCGCGGATATGATCATCGCCTTGGAAGCGGATCTTCGTGCCTCCACGGCCATTCCCACCTTGAAGGTGCGCTACACCCGCGTATTCGGATGGTATATCGAGGTATCGAAAACCCACGCATCCAAAGTTCCCCATGGTTGGCGTCGCAAACAAACCGTCGCGACGGGAGAACGGTATACGAACGACGCGTTGGATGACTTGGCAGATCGGCTCCTGCACGCGGAAGAACGTCATTCCCAACGGGAGTCATTGTTGTTTTCCGAATTGGTGCAGCATATTGCCGAGCGCGCATCGGCTTTGCGAGCGGTGGGGCATCAGATCGCTACATGGGATGCATTTGCCTCGTTTGCGGAGATAGCTCATCGCTTTGACTATTGTCGTCCGATCGTGGAAGAAAGCGATACGATCGATATTCGCGATGGTAGGCATCCCGTGGTGGAACGCCTGGCTGCCGCGGGGCGTTTCGTTCCCAATGACGTTTGCTTGCAAGGAGACAAACAACGTTTGTGGCTGATTACCGGACCCAATATGGCCGGAAAATCCACGTTGATGCGGCAAGTGGCGCTCATCGTCCTGCTTGCGCAAACAGGATCGTTCGTCCCCGCAAGCCAAGCTCGAATCGGAATGGTCGACCGCATTCTGTCCCGTGTCGGCGCCAACGATAATGTCTCTCGCGGCGAAAGCACCTTCATGGTCGAGATGCGTGAAACCGCTTCCATCCTTCGGCAGGCTACTTGTCGGTCGTTGGTCATCCTGGATGAAATCGGGCGTGGCACGAGTACCTACGATGGCTTGGCCATTGCTTGGGCCGTTGCGGAACATCTGCACGATGTCATCCGATGTCGCGCCATGTTCGCAACCCACTACCATGAATTGACCGAACTGGCGGAAACGTCGCCCCATGCCGTCAATGTATCCGTCTCCGCCAGGGAACGAGGCGACGACGTTTTTTTCTTGTACAAACTCGTTCCCGGAGCGGCCAGCCGAAGCTACGGCATCGCCGTCGCACGCCTGGCAGGCGTGGGTGAATCCGTGTTGGCTCGGGCCAAAGCCATTTTATCGTCCCTCGAGTCCGGGGGCGCCCTGCCCGGCGGACGCTACGCCACTTTACGGGGCCGCAGCGCTTCCGGTTCCGTGCAACTCGACCTCTTTTCTCCCCAACCGCCACAGCCCGAACCCTCCAACCCTGCTGTCGAAACCTTGAAGCAAGTCGATCCGAATCGGCTCTCCCCGCTCGACGCTCTCCAATTGGTCATCAAGCTCAAAGAAATGATTGGATGAGGGGAAAGCAATGCGCCATCGACGCGATTCGAGTATCCTACGGCCAGAAATAGCCAGTAATTTCAATGAATTGCCGCCCTTGGGCGAGTTCTTTGGGCAACCTACTTATAGATGGCCATCTATTTCTGGTTTGACTTATTGTCCAACGATGGCCGACGCCCATGACATAGGAAGCGACAGCCCTGGCATGAAGTAGGGTTCGGTAGCCTTGAAACCGACGATTCGAGGTTTGTTTCTTGGCGGAGACGGCACTATCAAGGAGAAACGCAGCAGAGGGTGACGCCTTTCATGGTTTGCACGCTTCCCTGCGCCACTCCACCGCTGACGCGGCATTTACCGTTTTTGGGGGTTGGTCGAGCGTTGGCCCGAATCGAAATTGTATCCCAATCCGCCAATTTCGAAAGATTAATGCACTCTGTCGTCGACACGATCATCTCGTCATCGCAAAAAATACCGTTGCAACTTTTGCAGCCATCATCATCGTACACCTTATAGCTTCCCCCCTCGCAATCGATGGAATCACCATCAACGGTACACGAACAGGGGCTGCAAGAACGGGTGTCGATGGCGTTTTCCAGCAGGTGCAAACGCAAAGGATTCTCGGCATCCCATTGCGGAGGACACTCCGACTGTTCACTTTCCTGCATGATACATATCGCTCCGGCAAAACCTCCCTCTCCCGGCGGCATACAGATCTGCGAATCGCAGCCGTGGGTGTTTGCGTTGGGTGGGGCCGCGCAAAGATCGACAGCATCCTGAAATGGGAATTTATTAGGAAAATCAGGGACTTCGTCAATCGGCGCACACGATCCCAGCTTGGCTATCGGATTGTTTCCTGTCAATTGGCAGGAGATGGAACTCCCAGATAGATTGTGACAATCGAAGTTTTCTAAATCCGGTTGAGGAACGGCATTCGCGCAATCCTTGCTTTTATAATCACAAGCGATGCCCGGAGCGTCACATAACGTGCCCTCGAGCGGGCTGCATGCGCAAGGATCACAAATCGCCTTTTCAGCATTTCTTGAATAATACCGGTTTGCTTTCTCACCTCCCGGGCAGCTAGTCTCTTCGTCTTCACCTTGGTATGGTCTCACATGAATCCAAAAATACCCTTCCCATTCTTCCGGCACGGCGGGCACGCAGCGGTATCCGACCGCCTTGCATGCCCCATCCTCACAATCCACAAGCCCATTTCCATCGTTGTCGATACCATCATCGCAGACCTCGTCACTTAGGCCTCCCCCGGATCCACCCGGTTCTCCCGCTGAACCGCCTGCTTGTATCCCTCCCGTACCACCGGTGGCGATTCCCGCAGCTCCACCCTGCCCGCCTTGTTGCGTTCCGGCACTTCCATCGAAGCCGCCCGTCCCTCCCGCGGAAGCATCCATGGTGGAAGCGCCACCCGTGCTTTGTCCAGCCCCCATCCCAGCGTCAGGCTCTCCCCCTGTCCCTTCACGATCCAGCGTGCAGCCTAGAAAACCCAGACAGATACCCAGCCCGCAAACCGCATGCAAAATGCAAGAGCGCATTCATGAATGATTATCGAAACCTCGTTGTATAGCAAGCCGATGAGGCGTTTTTACAACCATCAGAGTCGATATTCCGACAGAATACGAACGGAAACCTGACGCACGGCACGAGCCCCCACATCGGCTAGATCAAAAGCCACCGCACCTGAGTTGACGTCCATCCTCTTATCGGGCAACGCGCCACTTGGTAGCCGATGCTCGATCCGAACGTCGACCACGACCGCGACGCCTTTCTTTCGCGGAGCGCGCAGGACACGGGAGCGCAACGACGCATGAACGGCTCGGGCCAGGGCAGTCCATGCGCGTAAGTCGTTATCTCCAGATAAAACGAGAACCTCAGCCACACGTCCGGACGCATCGATGATGGCTTCGAAGGTCGCTGCTCCCGAGCGCGGTGCGATCTCCGACGAGGCCACCGCATGAAAAGCGCTTAAAATGGGTCCTCCAAAACCGAGACCGATTTTTTGGTCGTGTGCATCGAGCGCTTCTTGCAAGCCTCCGGTCGTAGATCCGGAGCCGGAAGCCTTCGGTGGCCCATGCTCCGGTTGCGTCCACAAATGGGTAAGATCGCGCCGAAGACCAAGTTCGATGGGCTTTCGACGCTCCCCTCCCCTCCCGACTCCATCCGATGGTTCGAGCCCATTAGGCTCGTTAGGTATCGAACCATGACCGTAGTCTTCCCGCCCTAGTCCCATTTCGCCGCCCCCATCGTCTTTGCTCTCGGCTGGCCCAGCGTGCGCACTACGATGAGGTCGTACCATCGCCCGAGGCGTCGACGAATCCAATGGGTTATTGGGATTGGATGGAGAGTACCGTGTCTCGGAAGTCGAGGGCAGCGAAGAAGTTGGCGAACCATCAACTTCAACCCAAGGGTCTAGCGTCGTGATCCAAGTGGGAGAACGGACCGAAATAATGGCCGGGGGCGTGGGACGACGGCTAGCCCAATGCGCCAGTGCGGCGAAAACCGCGATATGAAGCACAATGGCCGTGGCCAGCGCGCGCGCAAAGGGGTTGGACAAGGCGAACATGGGATGCCTCGAGGAGGCATACGGTTCAAAGAATGGGCGGACTCAGCCACCCGGAGCGCTATTGGTGACGCAATCCCAGATGGCACCATTGGAACCGAGGTCGAGAAGAATTTCGGGAGCTGTCGTCGGCTCGCGAGGGGAACCATCCGTGGGCTCTTTCTGGGAGCCTAGATTGCCTTTGACCGTTGCCGTGGGAACTTTGGCGGAAACGAGTTCGGAATCGAAATCATTCGGATTGGCGCGCTCAACCACATTATCCACGAACCAGCACATATTGCGCCACTCGTTTTCATCGATCACCGTACCGGGAGGAATATCACCGCCTGGGCGCTGACCGGTTTGTTTCACAGGCCCCTCATACACATCCCTCATCTTGGAGGCTTCGTCGAGAAGCACCTTGAGGCTGAGCGTGGTGACATCGGTCTCGGCAGACGACAGGTTGAATCCCACGACCGAGGTTTCCGTATCGGTCGTTAGTGGGTACATATAGGCCTTGGAGGTGAGCCGGCCCCGGTGGATGTCCTCGAATATCTCGATATAGGGGTATCCCCAATTCCAGTAGGTGGCACCAATGGCGTTGGCGAAGGGCTGCCCGCTCTGGTCTCGCCAGCCGTGGATGTTGTCGTTGGCGATGGTCCAGACCACCCAATCCTGATCGGGATTTTTTGGATTTTTCATTGTTTTGGCCGTTGTATGAATTCCCACATATCTAGAAGGAAGCTGATTATCCAGATTATGGGTAATCACATCGGCGCCGGAGTCGATCAATTTGGCGGTGAGATATTCCTCACCGGTCATGTTTTTCTTGACGGCTTTGTCGCCCATGTGTTTGGGCGTGTATTCCCACAGGGCTTTGTCGAAGTCGACGTCGTACCAGAATCCGAGCCAGCGAACCTCGACTTTGGCATTCGGGTTTTCTTTTTTTGCGCCGAGGGCAAAGGCATTGAGGTGGCGGACGACTTCGGCGGTGACGAAAGAACCAATGAAGCCAAGGTGGCCTGTTTTGCTTTTTCGCGCGGCGATGCGGCCAGCGACGTACCAGGCGTGTTCCATGTGTGCGAAAAAGCTGGAGACATTAGGCTCGACTGGAATTCCTGAACAATGTAAAAAGGTGGTATTGGGATATTGGGCAGCCTTTTTCCGAACGGTGGCAAGGTGATCCCAGGAGTTGGCGATGATGACCTGATAGCCATCAGCGACATACTTATCGATGGCCTTTTCGGCCGGCTCCCCAAGGACACCTTCCTCATAGACGTAATCGATATATCCCAGTTTTTCTTTGGCGAATTCGATACCTTCCTGATGGGTGAGGGTCCATCCTTCCGCGGCAGTGGCCAAGCCGATCCAAATGCCCGCGACACGCAAGGGGAGCTGGCATGTATTGTTCAAGCACTGGGATGGTTCCGGGCATTGGGCGGTGGTACTGCAAGCCGCCGTGCAAAGCCCGTTGTCACAACTCGCGCCCTGACAATCGGAATCGTCTTTGCAAGGCTGTCCGATACCGCCAGGGGCAATATCGCTGCTGGTGATCAGCGAGCAGCTCGAAGCTGCGGCAACGGCGAAGCCGACGCTGAGAAAGGTCGTAGCGAGGGTGCGCAGCAAGTTCGTACGACGCATTTCAAAACTCTCCTGTGACTCCGATCGAACCGAGGCCGATCATGGGTTGGATGAAAGGACGTTTTGCTTCCGCGGGAGGTGGCTCGCTATCGAATTCAGGTGGCGCATCGGGCCGGGCGAAAGTCCAAACCAACGTGGTGCCAAGGGTAACGATAGCCGCCCCCGCGAGAATATCCGTCGTTAGCGCAAGATTATCGACTTTGCTTTGCTGATCTTTGATTTTCGAATCTGGCGTTCCCCCCACAAAGGTCATGTTCGACAAATCCTCGTCCGCGTTCATGGCCATGATCCCGGTGATGGTGGCGCCAATGCCCAGCGCGCCCGCCACTCCGACGCCAACCCAAGACCAAGTGGTCATTTTTGAAGGACTTTCTTTCTGATAGACCGTCCGGGTCTCACCGACGAGTTCAGGCAAATCGAAATTGAGTTTCCGAAGCTCCTGCCCAGCCACCGTAATCGCTTGGGTCACGGACTGTCGACCTTCCGCGCTCACGGTAATTTTTCGACTTCCCACGCTGACAAGGATGGGCCCGTCGAGAGGGATGGTGCCCACGGGATTGTCATCAATGGTAACCGCCGCCCCAAATACGTTGGAGTTGATTTCGAGATGCCCGGTTTGGTTTTTGAGCAAGTTGATTTCCTCTTGCACCTCAGCTCGCCGCTCCGGCGTAATTTCATCTTTTCCTTCAGATAAATATTTTTCAAAAGCCTGAAGAGCGCCCGCATAATCCTTCAGTTTGTAGGATACCTGTCCAATCTGGTAGAGCAGTTTGTAGGAAGGCGCCAATTCGTAAGCTTTCCTGAATTCCGTGAGTGCGGCGGCGTAGTCTTGCTCTTCGTATAGGTCCACGGCGCGCTGGAAGCGCTGCATGGCTTCCTGCTGTGCGGCTGGCGTTCCCACGGATTGTGCACTTACGAAACCCGGTGACGCCATGGCGCCGAGGACGATGCCCATCGCAACGATTTTTCTATAGTGCATGCCTCTCATTGCTCCCATGGGTTACTTTTGTCGAGATTGCGAATGCGATCACGCGCATTCGGTTCTTGTGTTTTCGTTGACTTTGGTGGCGGAGGGGATGAAGTAGGGGGTGGAGCCGTCTCCGGGGGCTTGTGTCCTTTGGGATCTTCTTTGGTGACACGAGGTGGAGCTACGGCAGGACCTCCAATGGCACGAGACTTGTCCAGGGCGACGGTAACGACGACGTCTTTTTCGCCGGTGACCTCCACTTCCCGGCTTTCGAAGCCCTTGGCTTCTACACGTATTTTATAGACTTTTCCATCCTTGGGCACACGACGGGTCGCTGGATTGGTGGCGAGTTCCGCTCCCTCGAAAAAGATTCTCGCGTTGGCTGGCTCCGCACGGATTTCGATCTCGGCTTGCGTAGCGGCGGGTTCCTTCGCGGTTGACTCCGTGGATTGGGCTGGCTGTGGGGTGGATGGCTGAGCCACCGCCGTTGCGGGCGCGTCCGAAGGGGTAGCCGGAGTTTGTTCTCCCGAAATGGCCGATCTCACGGAAGGAACGAGCCAAACTGTCCCTGCAATCCCCACGAATAGCGCAGCGACCACAGCGATGAGCAAACCGCTTTTTCGTCCTCCTACCGGATGCGCTCCCGACACGGAATTGGAAAGGATGGCGTTGGAACGTACCGAAGCACTGATGATCTCGCTATCCGTATGCCCCGGAGAGAGCATCTTCATCCCCGAAAGAGATCGCAGGTGCTGCCCGGAGCTATCCATCGACAGCAAGCTGCCCGGATTGGTCATCGATTGGATGGCGGGTATGACCGTGCGATCGAAGGCTTGCGTATCGTAATTCTGCGCTTTGGAAAGCTGAGCTTCGATGGTAGCCGCAATCTCTTTTCGCACGTCGACGAACATATCGCCTACGAAATTGCCCACATCTCGCCCTGAGACCTTTTCTCCAAGGCTATCGATGAGCGCATCGAGATCACTTTGTAATTCGAGGCATGTGGCATATCGATCGGCTCGATCCCTGGCAAGCGCTTTCATGACGATTCGCGCCAATTCCGGGTGGACTCCGGGATTCACGCTCATGGGCTCCGGAACCTCTCCACGAATGACCCGATGGATCACTTGACCATCGGGGACGCCTTTCCACAGCCGCTGCCCCGTGGCGGCCTGCCACAATACCGCCCCCATCGCGTAAATATCCACGCGACGATCGAGTTTTTCTCCCAAAAACTGTTCAGGGGCCATATAGGCAATCTTGCCTTTGATGACCCCAGCTTTCGTTTCCGAGGACGACGTGATCGCCTTGGCAATCCCGAAGTCCAACATCTTCACCTGGCCGTCGTACGTGATGAAAATATTCTGCGGTGATACGTCCCGGTGAACGAGATTGAGCGGGGTTCCGTCGAAGTCTTTGAGTTCGTGAGCGTAATGAAGTCCTTGGAGCGCATCGCAAAGCCCCCGAAGATACAGCGGTAAAGGCATTGGCATATTTTCTTTGCGAGCACGCCGCAGTACCGAGGCGAACGCCTGCCCCTCGAGGTACTCCATCACCATCAGGTAACGACCGTCTTCCTCCACTACCTCCAAGGTATGCACCACATTGGGATGGTTGAGCCTCCCCGCGAGCCTTGCCTCGTCCAAAAACATTTGAAGTGTATCCGGGTCTTCCGCCAGATGGACCCGGATCATCTTGAGCACGACAAGCTTGCTGAACCCGCTGGGGCCACTCGCCACGGCAAGAAAGACGCGCGCCATACCGCCGTGGCCGAGTTCCGCGAGCAATCGATATTTACCGATCGAGGAGGGAACGCTTTCCACAGACACGAGGCTCATGATTGATTACCCTCCCGTTGCTTTTTTTCTCTCCCCCTCGAATACCCCCATCGCACGAGGTCATCGGATACGATACCTGCCCCAACGGATCTGTTCAAGCACGGAATCCATGTATCCTTCAATATCCCAAAATGGTTTTTCACTCGCCTCCCGCTCCTTCGTCAATTCTTGGAATCCGCGCGAAAGTCCGTGCTTCAAGCGCTACCGCAACATCAAATTGTTGCCAACAACACGGAAATTGCCCCAGATGTTCGCACATGCCAACGGTCACTCCCTCACTATAGATGGTGTGATCCGCTCGTGTCCACCAGGATTGACATACCCGACCCCAGTTTGCGAAAGGAAATAGTGAATCACCCCCTGACGTTATCGTCACCTTTCCCATGTTGCGGAATTGCAACGATTAATTAGGATTTCCTCCATCGCGCCCCGTGCTAGGGTACCGCCCACCGCAACGTCTGGCCCCCCTGGCTGAGCGAGGCTGCCACCGTTGCGACATACCCCTATTCCAACTCCGCCCAGCGGCGCCTTCGAGGCAACCATGGAAGACTCAAAACACCCTGACTTCATTAAACAATTCTACCTCGACTGCGGCTTTTCTACCCGTGCTCTGCACGCCGGTGAACACGTCGGTCAACCCCATACGCCCGCCCATAATACACCCATCTATCAATCATCGACTTTCATTTTTGAGAATGCAGACCATGGTGCCGCCATCTTCAAAGGTGAGACCCCTGGCTACGTGTACACGCGCATGGGCAACCCGACGGTCATGGTTCTCGAAGCCAAAATCAACGCTCTCGAAGGCGGCTCCTGGAAGCTCCAGCATCCCGAAGACACCATCTCTACCCTGGCCTTTTCCTCTGGCATGGCCGCCATCGCCGCCGCCCTCATGGCCTGTGCCTCCACCGGCGATACCATCATCATGGCTGACGTCGTGTATGGCGCCACCGAGCACCTGTGTTCGACCGTACTCAAACGATACGGTATCAAAACGGTGGAAGTACATATGGCCGATCTCGATGCCGTACGAGCGACGGTAAAGGCCCATCCCAACGCGAAGCTCATCTTTTTCGAAACGCCGATGAACCCCACGCTCGAGTTGGTCGATATCCCCGCTGTCGTCGAAATCGTTCGTCAAACCAACCCCGATATGCGCGTCATCGTGGACAACACGTTCGCCACCCCTTACTTGCAACGGCCCCTCGAAATGGGAGCAGACGTCGTCGTACATTCCACCACCAAATACATCGGAGGACATGGCGCTGTCGTGGGGGGGTTGGCCACCACGCGCCATAACACCATCAAGGACGAGCTATACAAGGTGATCAAAGACATCGGCAGCAATCCGAGCCCCTTTGATACCTGGCTCGTCAATATGGGGCTCAAGACGTTGCCGATTCGCATGGACAAGCATTGTAAAAATGCGATGGCCGTCGCTCGTTTTCTCGAGTCCCATCCCAAAGTCGAGCGTGTGTTTTACCCGGGTCTAGAATCCCATCCCCAGCATGCTTTGGCAAAAAGACAGATGGCTGACTTCGGCGGGATGCTTTCCTTCGAATTGAAAGGCGGCTTCGAAGCAGGCAAAAAACTGATGGATACGATTCAAATCTTCACGCTCGCCGTATCACTCGGTTGCGTGGATTCACTGATCCAACACCCGGCCTCCATGACCCACGCTTCGGTGCCGAAAGAAAAGAAACTCAAGGGCGGCATTACCGATGGCCTCGTTCGTATCTCCGTGGGAATCGAGGACCCCGACGATCTGATTCGCGCGCTCGACAAAGCTCTCCAAAAAGTCTAATCGTCGCTGTTTTCCCCCAACCGTCGCGCATACCTAACCACGTACGCCACTTGCTCCGGCGTTTCAGGGCCACACCCCCGCAACCGTCGAAATCCTCGGATGGCCGACTGAGGCGCCGCACCCACCCGCACCAAAAGACAAGAAACGAACATTCCCGTTCGACCACAACCCGCAAGGCAGTGAACGAGCACCGATTGCTCCTTATGCAACGCCTCGTCCGTTCGCAGGACCTCCCGCTCGAACCTTCGATCATCCGCGGGTGTGCCAAAGTCCGCCACCGGAAGATTGATGAAACCATCCGACAGCCTTTCCCGCGCCGCCGCAGCATAGGCCGACGACTGATCGAGCGGCGCCAAGCAGACGATCCGCGTAATTCCAAAGGCCATGATCGCGTCCAATTCCCGCGTCATGTCGAGCAAGCCGGCCCCCGGAATACGGCCCACCCAAAGCGTTCCAGCACGCCCCATCACGGGAATATGCACCATCGGATACACGGGCTTATCGCGGAGCTTGGCATAAAATAGTCTGGGACGCTCCGGGTCGCCCGGCTGCCTTTGCGCAAGATCCGCAAGTTCCGGCATCGCCTTCAACCACATCGCAAGTTCACGGATCTGTTCTTCCGACGGTTGAAGGTCCGAGGCGTTGTTCATGGCCTCTCCCCTACCCCAGGACCTTCGATAACTCCAGTGTCACGCCCGTGCGGCGTCGATTGTCTTCATAGCGAACGCATCGGAAAGGCGGGTCGGAGCGAATGGCGCTTCTGTCCTTGGGCCACGGTTTCGAATCCGAGCGAGGGCGGCGTTCGTTCCTTGGGCAGGGGGACGGATTTGGGAAAAGTATCTGTAATTTCAATAGGTTGAACACGTTTAAACAAGATCCAATCCAGCAGCCGCGCTTGCTCGACCAAGTTATTCGGTGGTGGAGACTCACACCCCTGCGGCATCAACACGCCAAGCACGAATCGCAACGCATCACCGGAGCCATGGGAGACTGGCACATCCACGCCACACGCTTGATACAAGGCCACAAACGCCGTGCGCTTCGAGGCAAACGAGGCTACGTAAGCGGATACCTCGGCCTTTGCACGTTCGGACATCCCTTCTGGACAAGCATCGCATGTGAGTACGCGGCCAGGAACCCCATCGGCCAGATGACGCACTTCATGGGAAGCCACGGCTCGCGCCAGCCAGGCCGCCAATTGTCCGAGAGAATCCTTCAATTTCTCATCCGACGACAACGCTTCGGACACGCCGATGAGCCATTGGGCGTCCTTATGCGTCAACCGGTCACAGCGCTTTCGTTCGTTGACCTGGGCCGCCCGAGCAATGATCGATCGTCCCTTTTCGGACAGACCATTCCACGGCACGTGATCGACCGCTAACCATCGGCCGCATCCTTTTTTGCGCTCGATCTCCTGCAAACGCTCGATCAATTGATGTCGTAGCATGGCTCCTTGACGCAACGATTCCAGGGTGTCGTCAGAAAGCCATTGGCTTGCTTCATGGCGCAGGGCGGGAGCAAAAGCGCGGTCCATCTCGGAACATTTCGCATCGAGCTGGGGTTCCATCATGGGCCAAAGGCGTTCGAGGGCGAACTCGGCCACGCGATCACCGACCACCAAGGCTCGCTGTTCTTCGGTGCTGGTTTGCCCAAAAAAAGCTTCCGCAACGTTGGTGCTATCCACACGAGAGAGAAGTCGGACCCCATGCGTTTGCGGACCCACCGGAACGAGCACATCGGCTTGCACATGGTAGCATCGGGTATAAAGACGACCGCCTCGCGCGGACTCGACCGAATCGTAAGCGACGTACCAGGGCAACCCCGCCTGTTGCATGGTGTGGTTCCAACCATCCAACAACTGAGAGATTTCAAGAGCGTGCAACGACACGCCCAAGGTGGCTCGATCTCTCAAACGCCTCAACAACAGGGCAAGATTCGGGTCCTTGCCCGCTTCCGCGATCAAGGCATCGAAGCGACGCTGTTCGCGACTGCTTCCTACACTGTAGGGATCATGGTGCAAGGCAATGACCCACTCGGGCAGAAGATGGGCATGAACAGCCTCGAAATCGATGGATTCGATGGCGTTGGGATCGAAACAAGGCAACCAGGGCTCTGGTTTCATCGGAGCCTTGGCTAGCGCCAAGTCTTCGTCGAACCTGGTGGGTCGTGCCATACGTTGCGAAATCCAGCCGATCGCCACGGCTGTGGATACCATCAGACAAACCGATGCCAACAGACGCAGCGGTCGCAGCGATTGGCGACGAGCCCAGGCGATGACTTCCGCATGAGCCTCATGGGTTTCCACGTTGGAATGAATCGCAGCGCGAGATGCTGACGGCATTCGGTGGACCTCCTGCAGGGGTGCGCGACCAAACACAGACCCTGTTGCACGGCATTTGTTCCCCGGGATGAAGGCTTTCTATGGCCGCGCAATCTTCCACTCATCCTTGAAAAAAGCCGTTCTGCCTCGGGCACCGATATTCAGACGGAGTCAGGGCGGCATGCGAGATACGGATGATTTCGCAGATTCCGCGTTGCTACGAGCCATCGTGACGTAGCGTCATTCGAGTTCGTTGCGACGGGAGCGGACGATAGAGCAGCGTGAAGCGGCATCTTGAGGGAGATTCCAATCTGCAGCCCCATGGCGACCGTCGACACGGATCATGCGCCAACGGCTATCCTCCGTTTTTCCTTTGAATAGGGGCAAGGATTGCCTGGCGCTGGCGACGCTGACCCGAACATTGGTCAGGTAGGTATCGGCACCGACCACAGCGTATTCGGTCTGCGACGCGAAGGTTCCCAAGGCTTCGCAGGAGGAAAGGGCTTGGCCTTGGAGAACGAGTTGTGTTCGAAGGGCCATTCGGATCATGCCTTGCAGGGTGACACCGGGTATCGTTGGTTGCTCGGCATGACAGGGGACTTGCGTTCGCACGTCGTCTTCCGTGGTGCCACAGACATGAACTGTCACGCCGGGAAACCCATCCTGATCGTCGTCGACAAGAGCATCGCAAGCGTCGACACAAGAGGGCTCACAGGTTTCGGATCGACCGATGTCGAGGTCGCTCATGCCGCAACCGGATGCCGATGCGTTCCATTCGGGCAGTGTGGGGCTTCGCGTTCCCCACGTAAATCCCAAGCTTTCGAAAGAAAGGGCATCGGAAGGAGAAATGGAGCCTTGGATTTGGGTGGGTGGGACGGTGGCAAAGCCACGAGTCAGCGGTTCAGGAATGGGAATGGTGACATTGAGGCCGTTGCTTTGTTCGGGACGGCATTCACCGACCATGGCGGAGACATTGGGCAATTCGAGTTGGCAGGGCACGGCGGAAACATCGAGGGCTGCTTGTGCGGAGGATTGAATATCAAGGATGAAAAGCAAGGTAGCCGGTGCGACTTGATCGACGGGGCACATCGACACGACGCCACCTTGTCTGCTTTGGAGTTGGAGCGAATAGCGTGCGAGAACGGCCCAGGTCCCCTCGAGTTGTGGGGAGGTCGTGGATTCACAGGCGATGCTTTGTGTTGCACCGGATGCCCCTGCCTGGCCGCCGTTCGCATTGCGATCATGATCGGAATCCTCTGAACACCCGGCTTGGGCGATAGCACAGGCCATGCAGATGAGTTGGGGCCATCGTACGTTCATTCGTGAGACTTTCTTCCAGCGCAGGGGTTGTTGGGCGATCCACATCTTCGAGATGGAGTCGTACGTCGAGGGTTCTGTAGGGTCAATGGTGGGAAGGCGGTGACTTCTTCCGTGACACGTTCTTTCCTGACGATATTCGAAAGCCTTTGGTGGAAACGCGGCGCATCGATGGCTAGGATGGCGGCATGGCAAAGAAGATTCTGCTTCGCACTCCCCTTCGGGCCTTCAAACCGTATGTCGCAGGCAAACCCATCGAGGAAGTACGTCGCGAGTACGGCTTGACAGGCCATATTGCCAAGATGGCATCGAACGAAAACCCCTTGGGCACGTCTCCCAAAGCCCTCGAGGCCATGCGCAAAGCGATCGAGGAAGTATACCTTTATCCCGATGACAACGCGTTTTACATCCGAAAAAAGATCGCACAGACGCATCAGGTAGCCTTCGAGAATGTCTTTGCGGCGAACGGCTCGGTGGAAGTGCTCGAACTCGCGGTGCAAGCCTTCGTTGAACCTGGCGATGGGGTAGTGACGTCAGAGCATACGTTTGCCATCTACATGCTCGCGGCCATGAAGATCGATGCCCAGCTTCGTATGGCGCCCATGATCGACGGTGGGTATCGATACGATCTTCCGGCGATAGGCAAGCTGGTCGACGATCGGACCAAGATTGTATTTTTGGCGAATCCAACGAATCCGACGGGCACGTGGTTTTCCGGAGAGGAGTTCGATACGTTCATGGCTCATGTCCCGGAAGACGTGTTGGTGGTATACGACAGCGCTTACGCGGAATACTGTCCATATCCGGATATGCCGGATCCCATGAAGCACTACCGGCAGGGACGTCGAATCCTGTGTCTCCGTACCTTCTCGAAAGCCTACGGAATGGCGGGGATTCGGGTTGGATACGCCATCGGTCCCGCGGATATCATTCACGGGCTGATGACGTGCCGGGTGGCCTTCAACCTCAACTTGGTGGCGCAAGCGGGTGCCATGGCGGCGCTCGACGACGATGAGTTCGTTCGACGATCGCGAGAATTCAACGACCGTGAGCTTGCATTTCTTCGAGAAGGAATGAAAGAACTCGACGTGATCGTCCCTCCGTCGCGAGCCAATTTCTTGCTCGTGGATACGAAGAAAAACGCCCAATGGCTATTTGAAGAGCTTCAAAAACAGGGAATCATCGTAAGGCCCATGGGAGGCTACGGCTATCCCGGCGCCATTCGCGTCAACCCCTGGCAGCGAGAAGACAACGAACGATTCCTGTCGTCTTTGAAACGATTGCTGGCCTCCGATCAAGGCTCTCTCTAACCGTTTACGGACACTTCGGATCTCACGAATTCATTCGTTTTCCACTGATTTTTTTCGTTTCAGCCTCGAACCTTTCGAGAGATTCGCGGTCGAGCCGATTCGACCGCAGGGACCGATACTCGGAAAACGTGCGCTGAATCTGCGAAGCGAGCTGTCGCACCTGCCGCTCGATCCCTCGTTTTGAAAATTCTTCGTGCAAATCGCGGCATGTGTATCGAACACAAAGGTTGGGACGATGAGCCGGGGCAAGGGAACATCCCCGTGGACCACGAAATGCGCATCCCGCATGAACCGCGCGCGGAGTTCGAAAATCTCGTGGGCGCGTTCCAGAGGCTCGCAAACAAGCCAATTCTTCCTGCTGAAACACGTTTTCCGTCGTTCCTCCGCAGCAGTATCCTCCCTCCCAACGACCATGAGGGAGCGGATACCCTCGCGCGCAACTCCGACAAGCTCGAACGTCGCCGATGAGCCCAATCATCTGCGTTCGCATGTCTCGAAGCCTAAGGGCCAGACGGCGTTCCTGCGGGTCGACTTGTCGAGGAGAAGCTTCCGCCATGAGACGAAGTCGAAGGCTGGCAACTTCATGGGCGCGAGTCGCGGGCCGAAGCAGCGAGAAGGCATCCAGCAGGACAGCGAGCCGCGGGAAGAAATAGCGATGCTGCCTCATTGCCATATCACAAGCCATTTTCTGCTTTTGGCACGCCTGGGCGATTCGAAGTCGACCGCCTGACGAAATGGGATACGGGTCCATAGACCAGAGCGCGACGGCCTTCCAGTCTCGGCCCTTCTACACGATAGACCGCTGCTGAAAGCAGGTTTTTGTGCTTTTTTGGGGCCGACATACCGAACCGTACCCCGGTCACCGAACCATCCATCCACGGGTGATTTCGCTTCCGCGCGGCGGCTCTACGGTGGGGAAGTCCAGATAGGAAGGCAACGCGCATGGTTTTCTTCGACCACGTTCACGATACGCGATGATGGTGAAGAAGGCTTTCGCTTCGATTCATGCAGGATGGAGGAGGCGTTGGGGGAAGATTGCGGCGGGCCCCCGGAAGGGCAACTATTAATCGGTCGAAGGGCCTTGACGGTTTGCCTTTCTCGATCGACGAATTCGCTCTGCCGATTGGAGGACAGCATGGACGCGTGCGCATTGTGGGAGCGTTACAAGACATATCTCGTCGATCATCCGAGTTTGGGGCTTCGGCTGGACATCAGCAGAATGAAGTTTGGCCCACATTTTTTCGAGGAGATGGCGGCGCCGGTGGAACGGGCTTTCGATGCGATGGCGCAACTCGAAAAAGGAGCGGTAGCGAATCCCGATGAGGATCGGCAAGTGGGTCATTATTGGCTTCGGACGCCATCGCTGGCTCCTACACCGGAGATAGCGACACAGATCGAACACACGGTAGCCAGGATCGAAACGTTCGCCCAGGCGGTGCATTCGGGGAAAATCAGGCCCCCGGGAGCCGATCGATTCACCGATATCCTGCATGTAGGGATCGGAGGTTCGGCGTTGGGCCCGCAACTCGCGCAGGGAGCCTTGGGAAAAAGCACAGATGCGATGCGGATCCATTTCCTCGACAATACGGATCCGGATGGTATCGAGCGCGTGCTTTCGACCCTCGGTGCCGAAGGATTGAGCCGCACCTTGGTGCTCGTTGTTTCCAAGTCCGGAGGGACCAAGGAAACGCGCAACGGAATGCTCGAGGTGCAAGCGGCTTTCCGAAAACTGGGCCTTGCATTTGGTCCCCAGGCGGTTGCGATTACCGCGGAAGGAAGCGCTCTGTCGAAAGTCGCGACCCAAGAAAATTGGCTCGAACAATTCCCGATGTGGAGCTGGGTGGGAGGTCGCACCTCGCAAACCTCGGCGGTGGGACTGCTGCCCGCTGCTTTGCAAGGCTTTGATATCAAAGCGTTTTTAGCAGGAGCCCGCGACTGTGACGAGATCACCAGGCTCCGCGATGCTCGTCGAAATCCCGCGATGGTCCTCGCCTTGATGTGGCTGTATTCCCGGTCCGCCGGGGTGGCCAAAGATATGGTTGTTTTACCCTACAAAGACCGATTGGAGCTTTTCTCCCGGTATCTTCAGCAGCTCATCATGGAGTCGCTCGGCAAAAGCCGCGATCTTTCCGGCAACGTGATTCAGCAAGGTATTTCGGTCTATGGCAACAAGGGATCGACCGATCAACATGCCTATGTGCAGCAACTCCGTGAGGGGATTCACAACTTTTTCGTCACGTTCATCGATGTGGTTCACGACGCGCAAGCGGCTCCCACGTTCGTGGAAGATGGGCAGATCACGTCAGGGGATTATCTGCTGGGATTCATGCTCGGGACTCGTCGAGCACTGTACGACAACGATCGGGAATCGATGACCTTGACGATCGATCGGATGAATCCGCGGGCGCTGGGAGTGCTCATCGCCTTGTTCGAGCGAGCGGTGGGATATTACGCCACGCTGGTGGGGATCAATGCCTATCATCAGCCGGGCGTGGAGGCGGGGAAAGTCGCGGCGAACGAGGTGATTTCACTGCAAAAACAAGTCATGCAGAGCATGCGATCGTCGAAACAAGCCGCTACGGTGGAAGCGATTGCCACAAGCATTGGACGACCCGATCAAGCGGAGACGATATTCAAGATCCTCGAGCATTTGAGCGCCAATCCCGGTCGAGGGATCAAAAAACACCCGGCAGAGACACCTTTTAATGCGCGTTTCGAAGCGGTGGATTGAGCGGCATATCTATTGAAATCTCTCGTGTGCAGTGGAAAAACGAAACCGATGACGTCGATGATGCGTGGTGTCGTCCACGATGATGGGCAACCCAAGATGCGCTTGGCCGCTTGTTTCAGGCCGGCCTTGTGTTCAACGAATGGCGTGAAGACAGCGACGGCCATGGTGGCCGTGCTGATGACAGTAGGATGTGGGGGAGATCGGGTAGAGCCCATCGCCCCGACACCCACACGAGCATCCACACCGCAAGGCAACGAGACGGCTGTGGCGCCGGATATCGTCGTGGAAAAAGAAGAGCTGCCACCATCCGAGCAGACTTCGGTGGTGGTCGAACCGGAACCGCCGTTGCCACGCCTCGGCTCCGTGTCTCATTTCACGTGGATCTACAAAAATACGAGTCGTAAGCAGCAGCCCATCGGATACGTGCGCCCGGGAACGACGGTAGTTCTTGATGGGCAGGAGCCGCAAGGCGGTAGTGATTGTCAATCGGGACGATGGTATGCCGTACGGCCCAAGGGGTTCGTATGTGAGGACGGAACGGTCACGCTCGATGTGGATTCCCCGTTATTTGTTGCGTTAACGGAGGTCGTTCGTCCGCGAGAGCACGTTTTACCTTATCGATATGGGTATTCGATGGGGGCGCCGATGTACGGACGATTCCCCTCGGAAAAAGAACGGGAGCGAGAAGCGCGGGAGTATGGACGGGTCGATACCTTGTCCCGTACGGAAAAAATCAAGTCGAGTTATGGGGAATTGGCAATGTCGGATATCTTGCCGGCCACGGATCCCGTTCCGGTCTTCGCAACGCCCGAATTGCCTCGATTGAGAGGGTATACGGCGGCTTTGGTGCGCAAGACGATTCCCTCGGGATCCTTGTTGTCGTTTGGCTCGGCGGTGGAATCGGAGGGCCGTACCTATTTATTGAGTCCGGATCTGACATGGGTTCCGGCGGATAGGGTTCGTCCATTTCGGGAAACCACATTTCATGGAATCGAACTTGGGGCTCAGGTTCGTCTTCCCATCGGGTGGACGCGTTCGGTTCCACGGGCAAAAATGCGCAAATTGCAGGATGGCACGATGGAGCCGACGGGCGAGTCATGGCCTCCGCGAACGGTGTTGTCACTTACAGGAACGGTACATACCAGCCAAGGCAAGCGGTATCATGAGACGCAAGAGGGGCATTGGATCCGGGATACCGACGTGTCGGTAGTGGAAGAGAAAACGACATTGCCGTCGACGATTCAACCGGGGCAGAAGTGGATCGAGTTTTCGTCGAGCCGGGGGACGCTGACGCTTTATGAAGGAAAAACAGCTATTTACTCTACGTTGGCTTCACCGGGACGGGGAGGAGGAGCGCCCTCGAGCAAGATGTCGATCGAGGATCTGGTACAAGGAAGTTATACGCCCTTGGGGACGTATCGCATCACATTCAAGACGTTCTCGACGACGATGACACCGGAAGCGGTACCGAATCCGAAGAAGCATTGGATCCAAGACGTTCCGTATACGCAATATTTTCTTCGTCCGTTTGCGATCCACACCGCCTATTGGCATGAGGACTTTGGGATGCCGAAAAGTGGTGGATGCATCAATCTATCGCCACAGGATGCGCGGTATGTATTTGCGTGGACGGAGCCCGTGCTTCCGCAGGATTGGTCAGGGGTATCGAGCAGTCCGGAGATGGGGTTGGGAACGATGTTGGTGCTTCGTCGGTAGGTAGCGCCCGCCCCAAACAGAAATTATTCAATCATATTCAATAGTTAGACACAAGTCCACGCATCGATGCAAGGTGGGCGGTTTGGCAATCCTTTGGCTCAGGGTTTGAAGGTCACGGCGGAGTTGCAGTCTGTATTGCAGGCCGAACCTAGAATCGTCCACTGGATGCCATCATGGGAGCCCGAGAGGCGGACGCATCGTGTCGACCCCCAGAAAGTCCCTACTTGGACGGATTGGGCTTCGATGGGCTGAGCGACTTGCAAGCGAATGAATTCGGATCCTTGCCAGAAATACGAGTTATTGCTGAAACTTTGCCAGGGAGCGTTGGTACCATCGAAGGCGTGCCAGGCAACTCCGTAGGTGGAGGAGTCACCAGAATGGTCGATGCTGAGTACTTTTTTATCCGCTACGGTGCCTGAGGCATAGCCCGTCGCATGATTCTTGGCCCACGTTCCCGCGACAAGGAATTGAATTTCATCAACTTTTCCCCATTCGGCGCAAGTCGAGGAGGGCTGGTCGACCCGCCAATGGGTGAAAGACCAAGTGGGAATCAGCACATCGCAAGTTCCGTTGGTGCAAATCGGTTGTCCCGCGGTGGTCGAGCAAGTGGTTTTACAATCGCCGCAATGGTCGACGGAGTTGAGGTCGGTTTCGCAGCCGTTGGCGGGGTTTGCATCGCAGTCACCCCACAGTGGCGAACAGGCGAGGGCGCAGGAGCCGTGTTGACAGGCCGGTGTGGCATTGGGGGCGGAAGGGCAAGGGGCGCAGGGGGTGGATGGGTCGAGGGGCATTTCGCAGCCGAATGCGGGGTCATCGAGGGCGACGCAGGTTCCCGCACAGGATTTGCTGGCTTCTTCGCAGGGCGGAGCACATGAGTTGGGCACACCGGTGCCGCCGCATATTTCTGGCGGTGTGCATTGTCCGCAATCGAGGATTTGACTGCATCCATCCGATACGGTGCCGCAGCATGCTCCGAGTTGGACGCAGGTTCGAGGAACGCAGGAAGCGGTGCCACATTGATTGGGACCGGAACCTCCGCACACCATATTGGGAGGGCATTGTCCGCACGCTAACGCGCCACCACAACCGTCTGGCACGTGGCCGCATTGCGCACCGAGCATGGAACAAGTTTTGGGCGAGCACTGCGCATCATGGCCATCGGCATCCTGCTGTCCCCCATCCCAGCCAGGAGGAGGCGGTCTGGCGACTCCTTCTCCTGGGCTTCCGCAGCCAAAGCCATGGGCAACGACAGCGAAAAACGCAAAAAAGCCAAAGCTAAATCTGTTTTTCGTCCGCGCTCCATGCTCGCAAGCATCCATGAAGCACCTGAAAAGCGGAGGATACACGTTTGAAGGCGAGACGCAAACTTGGCCATTCTCGGCGATCACTCGACTGTAGGAGCATGAAGCGATCCTTGGCCCATGCCATCGCAAGTCAACCTGTCGACCCGGTGCATAGGGCGCTCGTTCGTGCGCGACGAGCGAGAAAAAAGGGGCAGGCACGGCATGAGGTTCATGCGTTGCGGGAGGCCTGTGCGCATGAAGAATGGGATGCTACGTTGTGGACGATGCTAGGAGCCGCTTGTATGCGTCAACAACGTTGGGACGAGGCGGCAGCGGCGCTTCGGCATGCCTTGTGGCTGCGAGAGCGCACCGACGAGCCCAAGCGGGCGATGGTTACCCGCAAGCTTTTGGGGCTAGCGCAACGGGGGGCTGGCGTATCGACGACCCTACCATTCCGTCGTTGACAAGCGGTCAGGGCAAGAGTACTTCATGCATCCCTTCGCGGGACTAGCTCAGTTGGTAGAGCACTAGCTTCCCAAGCTGGGGGTCGCGGGTTCGAGTCCCGTGTCCCGCTCCCTTTTTTGGCCGGAATCTTTATTGATTCCGGCCATTTACGTTTGTCCCGGGCGTTCCGGCGCAGAGGGGAACGAGTCGTTTCGAACGCGGAGAGAATTCGCGAAGGGCATCCGATTAGAAAGAGACGGCAAGCGACGATACGGCGGCGGTGGGGGTTGGCGCATGGCCGACTACGGTCAATTATTTCACCGCGCGCTGAATCGCATGAAGCACATCCGCACTTTGTACGCCATCGGCTTCCGCGCGATAACTGAGCACCAAGCGATGGCGCAGGGCTGGAATCAGCAATTCGCGCACATCATGGACGTCGGCTACCGCCTCTCCTCGTGTTGCAGCCCGGGCCTTTGCGCATAAAACCAGAGCTTGGCTTCCGCGCGGACCTGCGCCGAAGCGAACATAATCGCGCACCATCTCGATGCTATCCGGTCCAGGACGTGTGGCTCTCGACCATCGAACCGCAAGTTGCACTGCTTCTTCTGTCACAGGGATACGAGGCACCAGACTTCCGATTTGCCTGACCTCGTCGCCCTGTAAGACGGGCTGAATGTCGACGGGCCTACCGGATGTGGTTTTATGCGCGATCTGCCGCTCTTCCGATTCGCTGGGATAATCCACGTGGATTTCCAACAAAAACCGGTCGAGTTGGGCTTCTGGCAACGCATACGTCCCTTCCTGTTCGATAGGGTTGCGGGTCGCGAAAACCTGAAACGGGTCGGGCAACGCGTGGGTTACCGTTCCGACGGTCACATGACGCTCTTGCATGGCTTGCAACAGAGCCGCCTGGGTTTTGGGAGGTGTCCGATTCACCTCGTCGGCAAGAACCAGATTGGCAAAGACCGGCCCCGGTAGAAAACGAAGGCGCCGAACGGCACGGCCGTTGTCATCCAATTCTTCGTGCAGGACGTCAGTGCCGGTGATGTCGGCGGGAAGCAAATCCGGTGTGAATTGGATCCGACCGAATCGAAGGTCCAGAGCACGTGCAATCGACGATACCAGAAGGGTTTTGGCAAGCCCCGGCACGCCAACGAGCAAAGCATGTCCTCGAGCAAAAAGCGTCACGAGCATCAAGTCCACGACTTGTTCCTGTCCGACGACAGCGCGAGCAACCGCCTGCCGAAGGCGGCCTACCGCTTCTTGGGTTGCGTGCAGCAATTCCGCTGCTTCCGCCACAGCCGGAACAGCGGGAAGATGGGGCGACTGGGCATTCACGGGCATCCTCGATAATGGGCCGAGCTTTCATGCACCTTTGCGTCTCACCGCGCAAGCCTTGGTCACAGAGAATGCTTCCGTCTCGAGGAGACCGCTCGTCGTTCGTGTCTTCATCCCCTCAAAAAATGGGGGAATGAGGTTTTTCGACGATCATCCATCGAAGGATTCCTCCAGAGAAAAGGTATTGGAAGTCGGTGGCTCAAGGCTCGGGTATCATAGCCAAAATGCGACGAGCTATCAGAGGGCGTTTGAATCCGCAAGCCAGTCCGCAAGCTGCTGGGCGGACAAATCCAGCACGACATCGCCCACGCGTTCTGGCCCTGCTTTGAGCAAACGCTCCTGCAATGCCGTTCGTTCGCGGCTCGACAACGCGCGCCCAAGACGTCGTTCATAAAGACGAACGAGCGGAGCGAGCCCTTTGTCCAGGCCTTTTTTTACGCCCTGC
>MWCO01000054.1 GCA_002070115.1 Deltaproteobacteria bacterium ADurb.Bin207 | reverse complement strand
GGAAAGACAGCGGCCGTAGAAGGCCTGGCTCAGCGTATTGTGCGCGGCGATGTACCGGAAGCGCTTAAAAACAAGAAGATCTTCGCTCTGGATATGGGCGCGCTTCTATGCGCCGACCCCTGTGACCCTTCCCAGCCAAGTTGTGGACCAGGCCATTTCTGTGATCCCTCCCAAGCCCTTTGCTTGCGAAATACCGACTGCAGCAGCATCGAGGACTGCGCACCGGATACGGTTTGCGTCAATGATGGCTCTCAATACTGTGCCCCCTACTGCACCCGAGAAGGTAGCTGCCCACGAGGCTATCAATGCGCACAAAACCAAGGTATTTGCTATAAAAAGAAAGGCTCCACGGACACCTCTTTCGATTCCGCCGGATCTTCCTCCGGATGCGCCACAAGCGTCTATCCGCATACGTATAGCAATGACCTTTGGTCATGGGTTCTTGGCGCGGCAGGATGGATCGCCCTCCGACAACGTAAAGGATCCCGTCGCACCAGCCCTCTTCGATGAAAAGTACACCGTCTGCCACCTGCGTCGCGGCATCCAGCAAACGTGGAGTTCGGGGTTCCAAGGATCATGGACTTGAAAGCATATTTTCGTGATCACCGCGGACACGGGGTTTTATCCACGTCCAATGACAAAGGCGAGGTTGGCATCGCCATGTTCGCCAAACCTCATGTGATGGACGACGGCACCGTGGCGTTCATCATGCAGCACAAGCAAACCCATGCCAACCTTCAGACCAATCCCCATGCGGCCTATCTCTTCATCGAGGCGGTCCCGGAAGGTGGAAAAAAATGGGCTGGAAAACGATTGTACTTACGAAAGGTGCATGAAGAAAAAGACACCGAACGATTGTATGCCATGCGTCGACACTCCCGCGATCCAGGGGATAAGCAGCGCTATCTCGTGTTTTTCGAAGTGCTGAAAACGCTACCCCTGTCGGGTACCACCGACACATAACTATTGAATTTTACAACATATTACTGGAATCCCACGACGAAATCCGGTTCTCAGGGTTCTTGTTTCGGTGAGACGCTTCCTTTCAGCAACACCGCATCGAGACGCTGTGCATAAGCATCTGGCCACGGCACGGAGGCGACCCTCGAAGACAACGGAAGGGCATGATCGCCCACTCGTTCATCGCCAAAGGTCAGCTTGGCTTGTTCGAGATGATGTAAGGCCTCGTCGAACGCGCCTTCACGGGCGAGCCACCAAGCCATCGTCAAGTGCCAATGCTGTCGGGGTTCAGGTTCTTGCACGCGATGGATTTCGATGGACTGCAGGATTTCACGAGCCTCTGGCGCTCCCCGAGCGAGCGCGACCTGTGCCAGCAGAAGTTTGCTTTCCGCCAATCCCCAGGGGTCTCCGAGTTGTTCGAAAAGCGCAAGGGCTTCCGTGGCCCTTTGCTCCGCGTCCACCAGGTCTCCGGCATCGAGAGCCGCCATGGCAATGACGCGCAAGGCAGCGGTTTGCCCGCGAGGGGTTCCCAACAATTGAAACGCCGACAATGCGTTTTGTCCTCGTGCTCTCGCGGACTCGAGTTCCAATAGCCGATGATCCGCATGGGCAAGAGCCACATCACACTGCGCGGTACCAAGGCGATACCCAATGCGGTCGAATCCCTGCCGAGCGGATACAAGGTGTTTTCTCGCACCGTAAGCATCATTTCTGGCGAGATCGATGAACGCGAGCAACACCTGACACTGGCCTCGACCAAGGATATCTTGTGCCTGTTCCAAAGGTTCGATGGCCGCTTCGAGTTCGCGAATGGCCAACGCATGATTTCCGAGCAGGTAGTCGAGTTCTCCCAACAAAACATCGCATTGAGCGCGTCCCCAAGGCTCGTGAAGCGCATTCATCGTGGCGCGAGCCTGCACCACCATCTCCCGTCCATCTCGTGGAGAACCTCTCTCCGATGCGATATGGCCGAGCAAACGCAGGCATTGCGCTTCATGAAAAGGATCATTGAGATAGGAGAAGGATCGTCGTGCCAACGAAGCGAGGGAGTGGGCCTCATCGAGCTGCCCGGCATGACGGAGCGCTTCGGCGAGCCATCGATTGTACATGGCGGCGAAGCTTCCGCGCGGCAGCCCTTCGATGAGGCGAAGGTCGCTGATCGTAGCGCTCACGTCTCGCGTGCGTTCCCAAGAGCGAGACACGAAATCAATCATGACGCGGACGGCTTCGCTTTCTTCGTTGGCGCGCAGCAAGTTGGTCACGCGATGACGAACGATACGACGTGTGCCGGCAGCGGGGTGATAAGAGGCCAACGCGAAGGCAGCCTGTTTCAGAACGCGGGAGGCGTCGTGCTGTTCGGATAGTTTCGCGAGTAAGTGTTCTTGCAAAAGGCCGTGCGGCCAGCGATAGCGGTCCTTACCGACTTTCGTGAGAAGTTGGGTCTGTTCGAGCAGCGAGATCGTTTCGAAAGCCGACAATTCGAGCGATGCGAGCAAGGGGACCAGAACCTCGCTGCGCACATCGCCTCCCAGCGCCGATGCCGCCATGGCGGCTCGCAATGCTTCTTCGGGCAGTGTGGAGAGACGTTCTTCCCACAACGCGGCGGTGGTAGGCGGCACTTCATCTTCCGCTACCCCCTCCGCGAAATAGCGACCATTGCGCATGCGCAGGGCGCCACTATTCGCCCAGGCATGAATGAGCTGCAAAGCGAAAAGGGGAATACCGCGGGACCGACGGAACGCCAAGTTGATCACACCTTCGTCGAGCGCCGCGGAAGAAAGCAGCAAGTCACGCATTTCGAGCGCGGTCAGGGGCTCGATTTCGAGGCAACGAGCGCCGAGTTTTTCCACGAGTTCGAGGATTCGCGGCTGTTGCACCACGGCTGCCTCAGGACCTCGTGTGGGCGTCGTAGCCAAAATCAGCATTCGCACGGGAAGCGGCTGCTTTTCGAGTTGCTCGATCCAATTGAAGTCACGCCCACCCGCCATGTGCAAATCATCGAGCCACAACAGCAAAGGCCGCTCCTGCCCAAGCCAGGTGAGCACGTAGCGCATGATCGCCCATCTAATCTGATGAGAGTTGATGACGAATCGTTTGCCCGAAGGTCCGACTTCCGTCTGCGAGCCGGGGGCCGTCGGATGCAACCATTCCGCAACGGCCGCCACCCATACCAACGCGTCGTCATCTTCCTTGCGAACTTGCCAAAGGTTCATCAATACGCGCTCGATCGTGGTTCGGTCGGCGTTTTCGAGGCCGAGATACCCCATCACCGCACCCACGATACCGTCAAATGGCGTTGGAATCCTGTTGTGTCGAGCACGCAAGGGGATGGCAACCCCTCGCTCGTGAGCATCTTCACACAACCACTCCGCAAGATGACTTTTTCCAACACCCGCGGGCCCCGTGAGCAGCACCATGTGACACGCACCGCGCTCGGCCTTGCAAAGCTGGTCTAGCGATTCACACAGTTCTGCTTTTTTATCCTCTCGACCGATGCAACGAGCAGGCCCAAACCCTAGCAACCCAGGGGGCGACTGATCCGTGATGGGAATCTCGAACGTGGGCTTGAGTTCCGTATCCCGCGACGGTGGCGGCCGGAGCGTAGGAACGTCATCATCGTTGGCGAGAACGGGCAAGGACCAAGAACTCATCGGTCCTTCTGGACGGAAACCAGCAAATACCCGTCGAGCATCGGCCGCAAATGCGAATCGATGCCACGGTCGTTTGGCAAGCAAGCGCTGGACGAAAGGAGCGACCGCCGCGGGGACGTCAGGTGCCAAAGACACTTCGGGCACCGGAGCGTTACGATGCAGCCTCTGGATTTCTTCCAACTCCGACGCTTCGTAGGGCTCATTGCCGGTGAGAAGCTGAAACAAGACACATCCCAAGGCATAGAGATCCGTGGCAGGGCCTACGTGCGGAATGGCACCCCGAATTTGCTCCGGAGCCATCCACCCCACGGTCCCCGCATGCGGACGAACCATCGGACCTTCTCGGGCAGTGCCGTCGATACGATGATCGAAGCGGTCACGTAATAACCAGGCCAAACCGAAGTCCAGCACACGCACCTTCAAATCCTCAGGCAACACCTCGACCATGATGTTGCTGTGTTTCAGATCACCATGGATGACTCCTCGCGCGTGTGCATGGGCGAGAGCCGCAAAAAGCTGGTCCGTAATGGCCCAAATCGCAGGCCAACTCAATTCCGTCTCCCCCAATAAGTCGACCAAAGACAAACCTGGCGCGATATCCATCGCAAGAAATGGGGCGTTGTTGCGCAGCACCCCAAAGTCACGGGCCCGAACGATTCCAGGATGGTTCAGATACGCAAGCGCACGCGCCTCGGCCCAAAACCATGCAGCCGTTCCCGGCAGCGGTGTACCATCCGCCGTATGCAGTAGCTTGAGCGCTACTTTCTCGCCCGTGACGATATCGACGCAGGCGTACACAATGCCCATGCCGCCGCGCCCGAGTTCACGGATCGCGTCGTAGCGGCCCGCGAGACGAGTCCCTGGTTGCAAGACGTTGTCCACATGGGCAAGTGTAATCGACCCTCGTTCATCACGGCAATCCGAAGGTCCGTTCTTCCGCCCATTGGGTTACCTTGATTCACCACGGCAAGGGGAAGGACGAACAGCAAGCAACGTAAAACAGCCGTGCTTCCTACAGGACACCATCGTTCTTGGGGTAACCAAAACGCAAGGGCTTCTCCCCGCACCGTGATCTGCTAGGGTACGCGAGCCATCCATGCTTTTCCGACGCAAATTGGCCACGGCGTTGTTGACTGCGGGAGTCGTTTTGACACCGCTCGCGGAAGTGGCTCGCGCGAACGACGAGCCTGCGCCAAGCCATGAGAGGACGCCACGGAGCCAGACACCTTCTGCGCGGCGTTCCGGGTATTCGCTGCAACAATGTGTTGCTTTCGCAGAACGTAACTACCCGACGATCGCCCAGGCACGAGCCAAAGCCAATTACTACCGCGCCCAACTCGACGAAGCTCGGTCGGCACCTTTCAGCCAGTGGAAAGCAAGCGCTGGAATCGCCCTGGCTCCCACCTCCAGAGGTACGTCGGTGTATAGCCCGGATACGGATGTCGCCCTCAAATCCAATATGGGCCTTGCCTGGCGAACCAATGTCGAAGGGGTTATCCCCTTGTTTACATTCGGGAAAATATCCAACCTCATCGATGCGGCCGAAAACCAAGTCGAGTTGGGCGAGCACCAGATTGCCAAAGAACGCAACCAAGTGCGCCTCGACGTTCGCAAGGCGTATTACGGGCTGTTGCTCGCACGCGCTTCCTCCACCTTGTTGACCGAGGCGATCAGCAAGTTGGACAAGGCCATCGATAAGCTTGCGCAACAGGTGGAAGACGGTGACGCCGACGAGTTCGACTTATTCAAACTGCAAACCTACCGCGCGGAAATCGACGCTCGCATGGCCGAAGCCTTACGATACGAATCGGTCGCTCTCGTGAGTCTTGCGTTCCTCACGGGCATTCAAACCAAATTCGATATCAATACCGATCAACTCGAACCTTCCCCTCACGTGCTTGGTCCCGTTGCCCGATATCTTCAAGCCGCCCGTGTTCATCGTCCGGAAATCAATATGGCTCGCGCCGGGGTTCGCGCCAGAGAAGCACAAGCTTCCCTCGCTCGCGCCAAAATGTATCCAGATCTCGCCCTGGGAATGAGCGCGGGCTGGACACGCGCCCCAGAAATCGATGACCAACTCAACCCGTATGTCAAAGACAATGCCAACTTCGTTTCCCTCGGTTTTGGACTTGTCATGCAGTGGAACTTGGATCTCCTTCCGGCGGCTGCCCGCCTCGAGCAAGCCCGCGCGCAACTCGAAGAAACCCGAGCCATCGAACGAATGGCCTTGGGTGGCGTGGGCGTTGAAGTCGAAACCGCATACGCCGAAGTCGCTAGCGCGCAGAAGCGGGAACAAGCCTACGGTCGAGCCGAAAGCCTCGCGAAAAAGTGGCTCATCGGTGTGCAACAAGGCATCGATCTAGGCACGGAAGAAGAAAAAGCACTCATCGATCCCGCCAAAGAATACGCTCAACAACGCTTCAATCACCTCAATGCCATCATGGACCTGAATGTAGCGATGTCCAAACTCGCCCTTGTCACCGGATGGGACGCCATCGCCCCGCAAGGATGACCCCCCATTAGACCATGATTCATCCGCTCCAACGCCTCACACCATTGCTTTTCATGGGCCTTCTCTTCGCCTGCGAGGACAAAACCAAAACCTCTTCGCCCACCGCGGCCTCGACCTCCGCACCGGCCCATCCCTCGGGACTGTCCCCCGACCCCTTGCCTCCCCTAAAACTCGAATCATTTCAAGGTCTTGGCCTTTCCTTCACGTATCCCAAACCCTACCAAGTCGAAACGGTAACCACCAACCCCCAAATTCACCAAATAGCCATCGATCACAACCAAGAACCCGGTGTGCTCGTCATCCGATTCGATCCCTCCCATCCCGCCAAACCCATGGTCCTAGACGAAATCGGCGAAGCTACCCGTCAGCGTATGGACGCACAAGCTACCATGACGCCTTCCACTCTCATGGTAGCTGGCCAACGCGTCGAAGCACGAACCATCCATTCCACCCAACTGGGATTGGTGTCTTCCACGGACGTGGTGGCCATCGTTACCATCAAAGGAACGAATTATGTGGTGCTCACGCATACCGCCGATGCGGATGCGCAGCGAGCCCAGCGCATGTTCGACACGGTTCTACAGTCGCTCGCGGGCCAGTCTCCCTGACGTTCACGGCGTGAGATACGTGCGACTATCGAAGGACGTTCTTTCCCTCATGGCGATTGGCTCAATACGACCGCGCCTTTCGCGGGAATCGACAACGATATCGAGCCGTTGGACACCGTAACGTTCGGACCTCCCAGATGATCGTGAAGAACCGTACCGGAAGCGATCCCTACCTTGGTGGTCACATCGGGCACGGTCACCGATTGTGCGCTCCCGGCACGCGTAAGCGCCACGATGGCGGAACCGCTCGATGTTTTTCTTCCAAATATGAGCGTGTTTTCGGTGACGAACAGAGAAACGTAATCCCCACGACGCAAAGCGGGGACATTCTTTCTGGCCATACCAAGTTTTTGAACGAACGCGAGGGTGTCCTGCTCATCGGATGTGAGCGAAGAAGGCTTTTTCCACATGAGCCGGTTGTTGGGATCAGCGCCACCCCACTGACCGTATTCGTCGCCGTAATACAATAGCGGTGCGCCAGGAAGATTGAGCAACCACGCGAATCCAATGCGCGTGCGCTGGTACGGCAACACCTGGGAGGGCGAAGTTGCGATATTTTCCCATTGATTGCCCGCTTTCGATGCATTGTCAGGATCCGCAAGCGTCGAAAAACGAGGCGTATCATGACTGCCGATATACGGCGTCATGATCGCATCCGCCGGATATTTGCTCATGCCGTGCTGGAACCAGTAGTCCGCATGAAGCATCCCTTTGCTGTCTTCTGCAAACGTTCGATAAGAAACACCGTGGTACAACACGAAATCAAACTGACCATCGAGACCGAAAGGACCAATGTAACGTGAAATCGTCCCGTAGTTCTCATCGTTGCAAGGGTCCGCGCATTCGTTCCACCCCATGGCGGTTTCGCCCATGAGAAAATAGCGCGTTCCAGCCGCTTCGAAGGTCTCGCGCACCTCCGCCGCCAGGTTGCGCGTGGCGGATTCCTCCACATGCTTGACCGCATCGACTCGCAATCCATCAAGGTCGAATTCATCCAACCACCACACCGCATCGGAAACGAACGCCGCGTTCGCCTCCGGAACGCGATGATCGATGTCCGGCATGTAGCTGGCGAACATGCAATCGAGGGCATGAGCGGTCCAATCACAATTGTTGGTTCCACATACACATCCGGTGCGGAACCACGTTGGGTGCGAAGCCACATATTCATGCTCTTGATGAACGTGATTCAACACGAAGTCCTGAAGGATGCGAATTCCATGGGCATGGGCTTCGCGAACCAGCTCACGCAAAGCTGTCTCTCCACCGATGCGAGGATCGACTTGCCGTGCTTTTACAGGCCAATAGCCGTGATAACCCGTGACCTTATGCACACCATCGGAGGCCGAAAAAGCCCCCGCTGGATTGGTCTGAAACGGTGTGAGCCAAATGGCCCGAACCCCAAGCGCATCGAGCGTCCCATCCACAATGGAGTCTCGAACGCCTTGTAAGTCTCCCCCTTGCCAATCCCCCCGTGAATCCGCCCCTTGCGTCGCTCCCGGATTGTTCGATGCATCCCCATCTCGGTAACGATCCGTCAAAACCATATAAATCAAGGCGTCTTTCCAGGAAAACGGCTCCCTTTCCACCCAAAACACCAATCGTAACGGCGTTCCTTCCCTGCCATTGCCCGCTCGTGGCGTCGCCAACAACCGATACTTGCCATCTTGCAGCCCAGTCAAAGACACCACGACATCACCGCTATTGTCCGGCGTCAGAGAAACCGGTTTGTCGGTTCCGTTGTGTTGTAACGCAAACGAATAACCCTTGATATCTGGGCCCGTCCCCTCGATTCCATCCACGAAGCGAAGGACCGCTTGATAGGTTCCCTCTCCCGCCGAAGGACGAGTCACTTCACTGGTTTCGACTCTCCACGATGGCATCCTACAATCCGCAACCTTGATCGCCGAGTTTTCCACAAGCGGTGTGCCAACATATTTTCTGCGTGGTTGAGAGGCATCGAGCCGCCAATCGCCGTCCACCACCACCTTGTACGCGTAAAGCCCAGGCTCGAGATTGACGGTCACCTGGTAGGAACCCGTTCCATCAGGACTCATGACGGGCGCAGTAGCCAAATCAAATCCCTGCCACTCGCCTGCCACCACGATCTTGGTGGCAGGTCCACCTGGTTTGTACTTGAACGTCACCGGACAAGACGGAGGACCCGTGTCGGCAATATCCGGCGAAATATCCGAAGAAGGATCGTCGTCGACCACGTCGGAGGATACGTCTTCGACAGACACATCCTCAGGTCCCGCATCTCCAGCGGTGCCTGCCACCCCAGCGGTTCCCGACGTTCCCCCGAAGCCCCCCGAGGCCGACGAACCGCCGGTACCATGGGCAAAATTCCGCTCCTCCTCGTCGTCCCCGCAGGATAGCCCCACAACCGCGACTCCCACCACAAGCAACCATTGAACATACGAGCGACGCATAGCGCGAGCATAGCGCGTTGACTTGTCGAGCGCAGCCGTATCGTACCCTTGCTCCCGGAGACGACATGCCCTTCGATGGGATTTCCTTCACGGATTCACAAGGGAAAGACCTCGGTCCAGGGCACGTTTCGTTGTTCTTCGTCGAATGACAGATCCGCGTTCGACCACGGAGATGACAGTCACGGATCCATGTTTCGAGGGGAAAACCAAAAGTCGCGCGAGGAGCGTCTCCTTATAAGCGTGACGAGTCCGCCGGTTCGTTGATCTTAAAAGGAACGCTGAATCCAACGTTGAAACAAATCCGTACTCGCGGTCAACGACACGAACGCTTGTGTGGTTACTCCTTCGCGCAACACGGGTTCCGACGGCTTTCCATCCACGTTCGCGGTAGCGATTTGTCCCTCTGCGGGAGACACCAAGGTTGTGGTGGAATAGGCCCGAGCGCCAAAGGAAATATCCAAGAACTGCACGGGATCGATTTGAAAACCGAAGTACAGGGAACTGAAAAGCTGCTTCATGGAAAGACCAATCATCGGCCTCGGAGCAAGCTGCCTGACGTCGAATATTCCATCGTCGAGATAACGATATCCCCAAACATACATGCTCAACGAAACGACGACATCGATATTGGCATTGTCTTCCGTTCTTCGGACGTTGGGGAATTGATCGGGATTTCGCTGGCCTAGACCGTAGTTCTCGGTGTTGTGTAACGTGAGGGCCGGTCCAATTCCCACATCGAAAAGAATGGGGGGCAAGGAATGATACGCTTCACTGACGACGGTAACGGTATCGAGTGACGAATCGCGATTTCCCCGATCCAAACGGCTGCGCTGCACTTCGACCACCACGTCTCGATTCGCGGTGATGTAGCGTGTGGTAGACGAAGGAGTGCTTGCAAGACGGGTTTGCGCTCGTCGCAAATCCTCTTGTAGTCGCTGGATCAAAGCGAGAGAAGCGGTCACATATCGCTCGAAGCCCGTCATGGCAGAACGAACGTTGCGCCGCATCATCTCTTGCTTTTCCCCTTGTTCCTCGCGTGACGGCAGCGTGTCTACCTGTCGGCGGACGGAGGCCAAGGTATCGATGGCACTGACCAAAATGCGCGTCCACGCGCCATTGTCACCGAGGCGGGTGCGAAGCATCGAATCAACTTCGGAGATACGTTTTTTTTGCAGCGGTATGACGCGCGAGGGCGGGTCAGCCCAAAGGCAAGCTTCCCACACGGATTCGAGGGATGCCTGGGAAGCGGCTTCCGTGCTGAGTGTTCCCAAGTCCTGCAAACGCATTCGAAGCACAGTCAGAGCGTCTTCCAACGTGTCCAGTTTGAGCGTGCCTTCCGCGGCGGTCATCGAATCGTTCCATGGCACCGCTTCTTTCGGTGGCGCCATTTCCGGTAGCGGATGTCCATCGACGACATAGGCGAAGCAAAGCGGATTGGTATCGACAAACTGGATCTCGAGTTGAAACTCACCGTGAACGAAGCGGTCTCCGGACACCTGGAGTTGTGGCACCGCGCCATCGCGAAAAACCATGACCCGACGTTCACTGGGGCGTTGGGCAATGGCTGGATTCGAAACACAAAGCGCGGTGAAGATCACACCCCATCCCATCGCAAAGCGGAATGTACGACCACCGACAACGGCGTTTCGACCTTTCCCTTGCCAACCCAATCTCATGTATCTCCTCCATGACTGCGGCTCGACACGAAATCATGACGACCGGTCCCGACGCAATTGTATGGGATCGGTGTGCTCGGGTCACGACAAGCTTGATCGATGTGTGTGCGGCTTGACTTCATCACCACGGGTCGCCCTAGTATGGACTTTGATGCTGGATGCGAAGCTCGCATTGGAGACATTGCTGGAACTCACCCGCGCGTTACGTGGTGAGCGACCGCTCGAGGAAGCTCTTGGTGAAGTAACGCGAGCCGCCGTCCGCTTGCTCAGCGCCAACCACGCCTCGTTACGCCTGCTCGACGATAGCGGAGAACATTTGCTTGCCGCCGTACGGTCTGGAGCTGGCTCCGATCGTCCTGCCCTGAGCTTTCGGCGCGGTGAAGGCGTACTCGGCTGGGTGGTTGACCATGGTGAGGCTGTCCTTCTTCAAGATGCGCGTCACGATGCCCGTTTCAAACGCAATCCCGCCAAACAAGGATTTGTCGTTGGCTCCTTGATGGTCGTGCCCATGCTCGCGGCCGGACGCGTCTTCGGAGCTTTGTCTTGTTCTTCCGATCGTACAGACGCGTTTTCGGAAGAGGAATTGCAACTATTACAGTTGCTTGCCAATTGCTCTGTTCCGCCCATCGAGAAAGCAAGACTCGAACGCCTTGCCGTCATCGACCCCCACACCCTTGCTTATCGACAAACCTACTTGCTGCCCCGCCTCGAGGAAGAACTCGGTCGAGCCAGTCGCTATGCCACACCCTTGAGTTTGCTGTTCCTGGACCTCGACCACTTCAAGAACATCAATGATTCGTACGGCCACGCTGCCGGCGACCGTGTTCTTCGCACATTCGCCGATCGCGTACGCCAGAGCATTCGACTGTCTGACTTGCTCATTCGACGCGGTGGTGAGGAATTCGTAGTCGTCCTGCCCAACATGCCATTGGATGGCGCCAAAGCCGCCGCCGAACGCATCCGAGCACATATCGAAAACACCCGTTTCGTCATCGGCGATGACCAATCCATAACGCAAACCGTATCTATCGGCGTTGCCCAATGGGATGGTGTCGAACTCGCCGCGCACCTGGAGGAACGCGCCGACCAGGCCATGTACGCCGCCAAAACCCTAGGACGAAACCGGGTTTGCCTGTCCACGCCTCCGACGAATCCATAACGCCTCACCTTTCCGACTCAACCCCTCGCATGGCAAGCTCACTCCCCATGAATCTCATCGAATGGATCGATGACGACGTTCGTGCCTCGTATGCAAGCCGTCTAGGCCTGCTTGCCCAACACGGAATCGTCGAACACCACGCCAGCATCCCTTTCGCCGGGATCCTGTCAAACACCCTTTCGCAACGACGCGCCTGTGTCTTGTTCGACACCAGAACCTACGACGCAGCAGGAGCAACCTGCTGTCGGGCGCTGGAGGACTCGGGCTTCGACGTCACGGAATTGCTCCTTCCCGATCCCAACGAAAAAGGGCCCGTTTGCGACGACCACACGCTGCGTTGGATTGTCGATCGATTGCCCCCTGTAGACATCGTTGTCGCAGTGGGAAGCGGTGTGATCAACGACCTTGCCAAGTGGACCGCCTGCGCAAACAACGTGGCGTATGCCGTCTTCGCTACCGCATCATCCATGAACGGATACTCTTCGTCCAATGTGGCGGCGACGGTGCAAGGGGTCAAAACACTGGTGCCGGGGCGTGCAGCACTGGCGATTGGGGCCGATCCATATATTCTCGCATCCGCGCCTCATCGCCTGACCACGGCTGGATTTGGTGACCTACTCGCAAAAGCCGTCAGCATTGCCGACTGGATCCTCAATGCCATGGTTGCGAAAGAAACGTTCTGTCCCCGGTTGACGTCGTGGGCAGAACGGTGGGCCGAGCCCGTCTTGGTACGGCCTGAAGCCATCGCCTCCGAAGAACCACAAGCAATCCAAGCCCTATTCCATGCCCTCGTTGTCTCCGGATGCGTCATGACACTTCATGGCTCGAGTCTGCCCGCATCCGGAGCGGAACACGTCATCAGTCACACCTTGGACATGATGAGCGATGCCGATGGACAACCACACGATCTGCACGGACGACAAGTCGGCGTCGCCACCATCGTGGCAGCCGCTCTGTGGGAGCATATGCTTCATCTTCGCAGACCTACGTTCAAACCTTTCATGCCTCCTTGGGACGCCAACGTATGGGGGAAATCCGCCCCCGCCGTAGCCGAACATCTTTCGAAAAAGACCGAAGTCATCCACAAAACTTGTGAGAAACTATCCGCATCGGGATATTGGGAGCATATCCAGGAAAACGTTCGTCCGCATTTGCGATCGCCCCAATGGGTCAAAGACCAGCTCGCGAGAGCAAACGCGGCTCACCAACTCAGCCATATCGGTTGTTCGCGAGAACGCTTCTTGATGGCCCTCCGACACGCAAGCGCCATGCGATCACGCTTGACATGCCTGGATATCGTTCGAATGGCAGGCGTGGTTCCAGAAGTCATCGAAAATATCGTCGACCGTTGGGTAGCATAAGCCCTTTACCCCACGGCCTCCCACCCAACGAACCTCTCATCCCTCCGTCTCAAAAGCCGTTGCTTTGCCACGCTCTTTCATGATCTCGTCATACTCCTGAAACAAGGTCATGCCTTGACTCGTTCGCGGAAGCTGAATTCCAAGAACTTGCGCCGCAAGCAAACCCGCCAACGCCACCACACGATCGCGCTCCGTGTATCTTCGCGAACTACGCAAGTCATTGAGACAACGTCGGATCGTGGTGACAATTCTGTCTTCGATTCGCGCGGGAACATTCGGCATCGCAAAACAAGCCGGAAGGTCTTGCACGAAACTAGCCAACGCCGGCTCGAAATCAACCCCTCCCCGAATCGACGAAATCCTCTCGCGCTCTCGACTCGCCTCGAACCATGCATCGAGCACGTCGAGAATATCCTGAACACGAAATGGCTTCGCCAAAAACCGAAGCGATAGATCCTTGCTGCGACGTTCCACGCGTTCGTCACAGTCTCCGGTGATGATGACGATCATCATGTCGGGATTGTTTTTCCGCAAATACTCCCCAAGCACGATTCCATCCATGCCAGGAAGATGCTGATCGATGAACGCAACCTGGAACGTCCAAAACGGCAGCAATTCGAGCCCTTGTTCCGCGGACGCTGCGGCAACGGCCTGGTGCTCCTCTCGCGAAAGAATGTCCACGAAAAGGGAACGCACGGCCTCGTCGTCGTCAATGACGAGAACGTTGAGAACCTCGTGATCGCCTTGCGCCATGCATACCCCTTGCGTCTGTCCGTGACACGATAGGCTAGCGCAAGGAGGAAAAAGCACAAACAACGATTCGTAGCACCCTCGTGCGAACGAAAACCGACGCGTGATCGATGCCGCCTCCGAACGCATCGTTTCGTCATCGTTCAAATCGTTTCACCAATCCGAACGACATCGTCTGCCCACCGGAACATGCTTTTGCAGCCGGAGACGTACCATCAATCGAGGTTTCGGGAGGGAAGTTTCCCGTACTTTTCGCGTAGATCCCCAGAAGGAGACCACCATGAGCAAAACATCTTGTCGCGCTCTTATGAGACACTTGTCGCTACTCATCATTGTCATCGCTTCGATCGCGGGCTGCTCCTCCGACGGTGATGATTCCCAAGGAGGCCCCAACACCAACGGTTCTTCGGGAACCGACTTGATCGTTCGCGGCCATATCACCGGCGTGAGTTTTGGCATGGGCGCGCCTCCGCCCCCCTTGGGGAACGTGGATGTGGCCGCCGGCATCGATCGAAACGGCGACGGTAAGATCACCGATGACGAAATGGTGCATGCATCCAGCGACTTCAACGGCGATTACACGGTCAGTGTTGGTGTATCGGAAGGCGACCACGTGGTCATGAGCTACCGATATGAAGGGCTAGCGCCCCATTACCGAAGGATCATTGCCAGCGGTCCCGGACAAACCGTCATCGATGTCAATATGGCGGAACTCAAACCTTTGAAGTGCGAGGCAAACGCATGCTTGCTCGAGGGCAACCAGCTCCGTATCGATGGTTTGCCACAAGGCACCTCGGGATTCGCAAAGCTCTTCAACCCCGTGGCTCAACCGGAAGCATTTCCTGGAGCCTTCGAAGAAAGCACGGGCAAGCTTCTCATCTCGGGCGTGTTCTCTGTCGTGGAACTCGAGGACGCCAACGGCAACGCTTTGCGAGATCTGCCATCACCCGCCACGCTGCGTATGACCGTGCCCGTCGATACCTGGAACATCATCATCGATATCCATCCCGGCACCGACCGTATCGAAGTGCCCCTCTACGCTTTCGACGAAAACATTGGAACGTGGGTGCGCGATGGAGAGGCTTACTTGGAGGACAGCCAAGGAGTCATTATCCCCGAATCATCTCTGCCGGCCATCCGGGACGGCTCGTATGACGACACCGTGGTATCCGTGGGCGATGTTTCCCACTTCTCCTATTGGAACGTCGATTGGCCCGTCGAATCCCACGGTTGCGTCTCTGGCGTCGTCTTGGACGAAAACGGAAAAATCGCGGTGGGAGCCACGGTCTTCGTTCGGGGAGCGACGTACACCGGCAGTTCATCGCCGCAAACGATAGGCAACGACGGTCGATTCTGTGTCGATGTCATGCGAAGCGAAGGTCCCGGCGAAGACCTCGATCAAGATGGCGTCACCGGCGAAACCCATAGCGTAAGTATCCGAGTTTCCTATCAAAACAAAGTATTCGACCTCGGAAAGGTCGACATCGACGCTACCGCCGCCACCTGCTCCGAAGGCGGCTGTACCGACATGGGCGATATCCGTCTCACCAATGATAAAACCCTACAGCTAGCGCTCTGCACGGTGTCCGGCTTCATCAAGGATGTCAAAGGCAATCCCGTGTCCGGTGCGTCTGTCTTTGCGTACGATGACTCGGTCGAATCCGAATGGTTGACATCCGTCTGCGGACAAGCCTTCGAAAATTGCACCTTGTTGGCCACCTCCGAGGCCGATGGCTCTTTTGTCATTACGACAGGAATACTCGAAACGATGACACTCATGGCCATGTACTCCACCGACCCGGAAGAAGGTCATCACGTGTTCCGTTTCAGCGAACGATGGTTCCCAGACTGCCCCTCCGGCCCCATCACCGTCACGCTCGATCAGGGCTACGATAGTATCGAGTTATCCTTGTCCATTTCCGGAAACGAAATCTCCTGGACTCCAAACCTTCCTGTCAATCTGCTGATGGTTAGCGACTCAGAAGGCGACAACAAATGGATGCTCACGGGAAAGGAACCGCCCGGATTCACCAGCCCCATCACCTACGGTTCGGTACCACCCAAGGCTACTCAGGTGGCACCCGCACAAGGCCAACCCGCTGCTTTGGCATCCGAGGATACGATTTCGATCGCCGGTAGCGCCACCACCTCGGATGGCTATCCGCTCGCCATCTCCGGCTCAGCTACGATTCCCTGACAAGCCTACCGATTGCCGCCGATCGCAAACGTGCCGTCGGCGGTTGCATTCCTCGACGATCCTGGAGTCATCTCCGCCGCAAAAGCACTCGAACTCGAACCGTTTCCCCATCCAACGTCGGCGAAAACTCAATTTGTTCGCGCGGATAAGAGATGGATAGTTGTTCGAGGCGTTCCGCCAAACGAGCTGTAAAACGGTCTTCGACCACAGCCGGTTTGCCAGTGGCATGACATAATTCGACGTACTTGGCGTATGCCGCACGAATCTGTGCATCCGCGGCCTGTGGTTTTGACGTGGCAGAACGAGGGGCAGACCGTGAGACGGCAAGGCGTGCGCCTAGCGCCGGATGGGAAAAAGCTCCCATGTTCTCGCCGGTCGGCATGGTCTTCGGATTCTCCTGCCCACCCTTGCTTGCTCCAAACCAATCCTCTCCGCGAATCGGAAGCTCACGGGTTCGAATCAAGTCTTCGTCCTCTTCACCCAACGAAGCCTTCAAAAAAGGTTGTGTGACGGCCAATTCGCCCTCGGAGTCCACGGAAGGCAAAACGATTGCATCCAGGCTTTCGTCGGTTCGGACAAACCGTTCCGTCGGGTCCACGCTTTGCAACTCCTCTTCCGAAGACATCGGAGTCGTGGAGGTCCCGGATTTGTGACGAGAGTGCGTCATGACCAAACTTGTCGGCGTTGGCTTCAGGGCAAAGCGTGCCACGTGCCAGGACATCCATCAACGATATCGCGTCGATGGGATCCTCCCAGCGATGGTGAATCGAAAAAAATCGATGTCCGATGGATTAGGGTTTGGACCGCGGAGGAAGAGGCGGCGGCACGGGGCGCGATGGCGTACTGATCAACTCGATTTCGACAACCAAGCCTTCGAGTTCTTCCGTGGATGAACCCAATGCATCGGCCACAGCGCGAAGATATTCATCCTCCTTGAGATCGATTTCATCATCGACTTCTGACAGATCAGAGAGCATTTCGAGCACCGCGCGACGCTGTTCTTTGCTCAGATCTCCCATGGCATACGCGGTGCGCTTGATGTCGAATTGTTCAGGATCGAAAGCGTCGATACGATTTCGAAGAGGTTCTGGAAGCTCATCCGCATCCTTGATCAAACCGGTCAGTAGCTCGACCACCGCATCGACTTCTCGACCATCGAGATGCTCATCGGCATGAGCGCCCCCCATGAGAATATCAGCCAAGTGCGGCAATAGCTCCGCTTCGAACGTTGCTTTCGTCATGCGGGTTTCCTCACTTTCTTGCTGTGAACCGAGATGGGCACCGGCTCGAGACGCTCTTCCGGTTCGTGATTGGATTGCCGCAGAGTATGCGGTTTCGTTTCACCACTCAAGCCATCGTCACGGACGTTTGACAGTGAAAGTACGGCTTACAGCGCCATAAGGAACCGCCTCACCGCTGGGATCGAGAAGTTGCATGTCCACCTTGTATTCCGCGCCATCTCGAGCCGACAAAATAACCCATGGCTTCCAGTCCGTGATCACACGTTGAATTCCCTCCGGTTTGATCCCTGGCCCCGTTACGACCGTTCGCACGGAATACTCGCTATTGCTTATCGAAGCATTCAATACGACAAAATCCACGATCGGATCCTCTGCCACCGTCCCATGAGGGCTTGCAAGGAGCAGCAAAGGCGATCGGTTACTATCCCATCCCCCGTCGCTTCGCTTGCCCACATAAAACCTTCGTACAGCAATGCCTTTCTCAGACTTGATCGCTTCGTGAGTCGGATAGCTCATGAACGCGGCAATGATATGCTCACCATCCGCAAGGCCCTCCGCTCCCGCAAGATCCGTAAGCATGATCTTCTCATTCGGATCCGTCACGGGGCGAAATGGCTTGTTATCAAGAATGAATTGTAAATACGAGCCTTCCGGAGCATCCGAAAAGCCCTGTACTTTGAAGCGAATTCGCGTGTTCGCCACAAGAGACGCTGGAAGAAATTGATTGAAGCCCGGCACGTCGATCGTAACCCGAGGAGGCTTATCCACGGCAGCCGATGGTTTGGCCTCCACAAAATCGACATCAAATTTTTCGGGCTCTGGCTTCGCCTCGGGCTCGGCCGGTTTAGGCTGTTGCGTAGGAGCAGCCGAGGGAGCCTCCGCGGGGGCATTGGCCGCGGATTGGCCACCTCCGCACCCCATCACCAGCACGATAGACGCAATGACCCAAGAACAATGCATGCACTTCATCAATCAACCTTTCGATGAACCAATCGCTCGGCGATGCTTAGAGAAGGTTACCCGCCAGGTCAACGGGTGTCCGCCGACTCCCCCAAGGCAAGTATTCCACGGTGGGAGAATTGACGATGCTTCAGTAGCTCGTGGCGTCGATTTTTACTTTGCCTCGAAACACCCAGTAGATGAACGAGGTATACGCCAACACGAGCGGCATCCCGATGGCAGCAATGGTGAGCATCACCGTCAAAGTTTTCGTAGAGGAAGCGGCGTTGTGAATATGCAGCGAGTGCTCGACGGGATTCGCAAAAATCAGGTTCGGATACATGCCGAGCCCAAAAATTCCTGCCAACGCCGCCATGGCGATACACGATGATAAAAACGCCCGAAACCCGCGTCCAAGGCGAAGTTCCCGTGGAATATTCCCCAGCATCAGCACAATGAGCACAGGCAATACAAAAAGCGCGGGATACGTGGTGAACCTGTCGACCATATGCGGCACAGCCCAGAATGTGGCTGCCGTGGTGAGCACGAAACAGACGACGAAACCTATCAAAGCCGCCCGCGCCCAGCGTCGCGCCTTGTCCTGTAATGAACCGTCGCTTTTTACGTAAAGGTACAAACTTCCGTGCATCATGAACAGCGCCACGGTCGTCACCCCTACCAGCAGCGCGTAAGGATGCAGCATTCCCACGAAAGATCCGGCATATTCATGCCGCTCATCCAACGGCAACCCCCAGGCCACATTGCCCACGGCCACCCCCAACAACAGCGCCGCCACGAGACTGCCTATCGAAAAACCATAATCCCATAACCGGCGCCACCACAGCATGGGTTGTTTGCCGCGGAACTCGATCGAAACCGCACGAAAGATCAAACAAAACAAAAGCAGCATCAGCGCTTCGTAAAATCCCGAAAAAGCCGTGGCATAGACTTCTGGAAACGCGGCAAATAACGCTCCGCCTCCCGTCACCAACCATACCTCGTTGCCATCCCACACAGGGCCAATGGCGTTGAGCATCACCCGACGCTCCTTGTCGTCTTTGGTGAAAAGATGCCACGCTCCTACCCCCAAGTCGAAACCATCGAGGATCGCATAGCCCGTAAGCAGTACCCCCACCAAAACAAACCATGTCGTCGGTAGATCGGGCATCACGCATCCCTCCCTTCCGTCAGCATCCCATCGGCCACCGTCGCTTCTTCATCGGGACCAGGCCCATGTTTGATTTTTTTGTCCAACAAAAACAAGAAGACGGCCATCAAAAGCGCATAGATCAAAGCGAACATGATGATGGACCATAGAACTTGGTTGGCGTTCACCACCCGACTCAGACCATCGACTCTTCTGAGCAACCCATACACGATCCATGGTTGCCGTCCGACTTCCGCGGACATCCAACCGAGTTGATTCGCGAGTTGGGGAAGCAGCACGGCGGCAACAAAGGTCCATAAAAGCCAACGCATTCGATACAAACGCCCTCCCCGCAGCAACATGAGCCCCCCCGCCGCAAGACCGATGAGGATCATGCCGATACCCACCATCGCGTGATAGGACTGAAACACAATCTGCACCGGTGGCCGATCCTCAGGCGCAAACGCACGGAGCCCGGTCACGGGAGCTTTGAAGTCCCGATGCAACATCATGCTGAGCATCCCCGGAATTCCTATGCCGATGACCTTCTCGTTTTTTTCGTCGACCCAACCGAACAAATACAAATCCGCGGGCGCCGAAGCCTCGTAGTGTCCCTCGAACGCCGCAAGCTTGGCCGGTTGATTGGCCCCTACCCCCTCCGCGCTCGTATGCCCGGTCGCCAACTGCCCAAGCGAAGAAACCAACGCCAACACAAGGGCAAGCTGCATCGACTTTTTGGCAATCTTTTCATGGCGCCCCCGCAGTAAATAATAGGCGCTCACCGAGAGCACCAACCATGCCCCCGCTTGCCAACACCCCATGATCGTATGGGAAATCCGATCCACCGAGGAAGGGTTGAATACCACGGCCCAAAAGTCGACGATTTCGGCTCGCGCCTGACTTCCTTCGCCAACGATATGATGCCCCGCAGGCGTCTGTTGCCAAGAATTGGCGATCACGATCCACACCGCGCTCAAGTGACTCCCCAACGCCACCATCGCCGTCGCAAAAAGATGCACGCCCGGCTTCACCCGATTCCAACCAAAGAGCAGCAACGCAAGGAATCCCGACTCCAAAAAGAACGCAAATATCCCTTCCGCCGCCAAGGGACTCCCAAAGACATCCCCCACGAATCTCGAATACGTCGACCAGTTCGTCCCAAACTGAAACTCCATCACAATGCCCGTCGCCACGCCGACAGCAAAGATCAACCCGAACACCCGCACCCAGAACTTCGTCATCTGCTCGTAGTCCGGGTCCCGGGTCTTCACGTACGTCGCCTCCATGGCCACCAACAGCACCCCAAGCCCGATGCTCAACGGGGGAAATACGTAATGCACCATGAGGGTGAAAGCGAATTGCAGTCGTGCAAGCAGATCCACGTCCATGGGGACTCCTCGGAAAGGCAAGACGCCGGGTCTAGTCGCAAACCGTCCTAGAGCTTGGCCGCTTGGCGGTCAACCGATCCGCTACAACCCAGGAAATCACAGCCATTCGAGAATAGCCCATCGCGGAAAAGAGCCGATCTTTTGCACTCGCCACACCACCTTTCTCGAATCATAGTCTATGGATTCAGGCTCAAGCCTTCTTGCTCTACGCTACGCTCAGCGTGAGTTCATCGATGCTCAAACCGGAACAGCTCGCCCTGCCCTTCCCAGAGATCCAGACCGCCCCGCGCACGATCATCGCGCGGGTTCATCGAATCTTCGCCAATCAAAGCATGAAAATGGGGGATGTCGAGTGGATCGGCTTCGACATGGATCATACGATCGCCATGTACGACCCATCAGCCTTGGATTCGCTTTGTATCCATTCGATGATCGATAGGCTTCGCCAACAAGGTTTCCCTCACGCCCCCACCAACGTCGACCCCTCCTTTTGCATCCGAGGCTTGGTCATCGACAAACGACTCGGCCATATCCTCAAACTGGACCGATATCGAGTCGTTCGAAAAGGATTCCACGGTTTGCGGGAGCTTTCGCCCGACCAGCTTGCCAAAACCTATGAAGCCCGACGAATCCGCGTGGGGACACCACAATTTTTTGGCATCGATACGCTTTACGCACGAAGCGAGGCTTCTTTATTCGCCGCATGGATCCAATCGCTCGAGCAGCAACGCCACAGCATCGACCCTTCCCATCTGTTCGACCAGATCAGAACCTGCGCCGACGGTCTTTTTCGTGATGGCACCATCCCTCGGCTCATTACGGATGACCTCAGGCGCTTCATCCGAAAAGACCCACAACTCGCCTCCACCTTTCACAAACTACGTTCCGGCGGGAAAAAGCTCTTTCTTCTCACCAACTCGCCGTGGCCTTTCACCCATGCCGTCATGGATTACCTGCTCGGCAGCGAAATGCCCGAATATCCCACCTGGAGACACTACTTCGACATCGTCATCACCTCGGCCAACAAACCACAATTCTTCCTCGAACGTCAGCCCCTCATCGAACAAGATGGAGACTCGAAACGCCCCGTTGTCCTGCGCGCTTCGACCTCGTTCGAACGAGGAAAATCCTATGAAGGCGGCAATCTGTCGGACTTCACACGATTGCTCGGCGTTCCCGGTGACCGGATCTTATATGTGGGCGACCATATCTACGGCGATATCTTGCGTTCGAAAAAAGAAGCCTCCTGGCGCACGGGCCTCGTGCTGCACGAACTCGATGATGAACTTCGAGCCCATGAAGCCTCCCTTCCCGATATCCAACGCTTGCAAGACTTGACCTCCCAACGAGAAGAGTTGGAAGACGAACTTCGTGTCCACCAAACGCTTTTCAAAGATCAGTCACGACAACTCGAGTCGGTTCGCGCCACACGGGACATCGCCATGACTTCCGCTGTCGAAGTGCAACGCCAACTCGAGAAACGTACCGTCGAACGCGTTCGCGGTTTGCTCCAAAGCAACGAAAGCGAAACCCGCGATATCGAGGCGCGGATCGAACAACGCTTCCACCCAACCTGGGGCCCCCTGCTCAAAGAAGGCACGGAACTGTCCAGCTTCGGACAACAGGTAGAAGCCTACGCTTGTGTCTATACGTCCCGCGTTTCCAATTTGCTTTTTTATTCTCCCATCCAGCACTTCCGAAGCCCGAGAGATCTCATGCCTCACGAGTTTTGATCGTCGCCTCCGAATGAAAATACCAATCCCCTTTCCACGGCCCCAACATCGATCAATCGTCCAATGTCTTGCCCGTGAAATACGTCCTGTCAAAGACGGTCGGCAAGGCGTGAAGCGGCACGTTAACCTTCGTCTTCGTCCAGCGCGTGGGAGCATACATCTCCCCGGTGTTGAGGTATTTTTGGTTTTTGCTGTTGATGACGCCTGAATCTCGCTTGTAGGGCATGGTAGGCTGGCCAAATTCATCGAATACCGCGTATCGATAATCCAAACCACCCGCCCCTTCCGCTAATCCCCCCTGCGATGAAAAGTACTTGAATCCCACCACCCGTTCATTCCAAACCGAATACTCCGTGCCTTGGATATCGATGAACGATAGGAAAATCACCGCGTGACCCGTTCCATTGGTGCGATTCAGATTGATGAATGATCCCGGCCGGAGCTGCTCGAAAGATACCGTCTCACCCATCCCAAAATGCACGAGCGCATCCGCGGTCCCATACGAGTCCAGCGAATGATTGACCCAAATATGTGCCTTGATGTGATCCGAATGCAGCGTCTGCCAACTCTCGATAGGAAGAAAATCAAAAACCGTCGTGTCTCCCGTATCCTCCGCCCATATCGTCATCGCCGTGAGAATCACTTCCATCGCCGCCGCCACACACATCGTCTTCGCTCCCCCCGTTCGGTAGATCGTTCCGTACGTTCCATACGGTATGTCATGCGTCAACACCGCCGAGTCGTATCCGAGCAACCGATACTGCGCATCGAGGTAATCGACCGCTGAAAGCACATAGTCATGAAAGTAATCCCCTGGCGGCACCTTGCGCGGACGAAGACTCAATCGCAAAGAATACGGGCCTGCCAGTTCTTGGCCCGACGATACGAATGTGTCCGCCGTCACGTAGTACGTTCCCGGCTCCAACACCGCGTATAACGCCGTATTCCCTCGTTTTTCCAACGTGAGAGGCTCGATGGACGACAGCAGATGCAAGTCGACATCCGTTCCTTGCGGCTCGGTAAAAGCAATCGTAGCGGCAAGCCGCGCTGGCTCGTCGATGCGGAATCGATACACAATCTCACGACCGGATTCATCGAGGTGTTCGAACCCAGGATAAGCGTCAATCGCATCGGATATCGCCTCCCGTGTGTCCCGATTATCATGAAAAACGAAAGGCAAAGGCAGCGCGGCGTCCGGATCTTTGCCAATGACGATCGGATCATCCAACGTCCCCGCATGCCATGCCGTAAACCCCACCGTCAAATCATAGGGCCCCGCCATCGCGCCACTGCTGCTCACGTACGTGTCCAACACAAGGTAGTACCGACCAGGTTCGAGTAGTTCATCGACACTTCGATCATCCCTCGCCACAAGCGCGATCGGATCCACGGAAGACAACAAATGTACGTCAACGTCCGTCCCCGACGGCTCCAACGCTAAAGATGCCTTGACGCGTGCCTTGTCTTGTAGAGCAAACATATACACGAATTCTGGACCTGATTCGTTCGTCTTTTCGAACCCCGGATAGCTGTCGACCACCGATGAGGTCGCGTCTTTCGTGTTGCGCGCATCATGAAAATCCGGCAGTCGAGGATCCGCGGGAATGAAAAACGGATGCTCGAAGGTTCCGTCTTGATACTGACAAGCATCCCCTTGACCATCCCCATCCGTATCCATTTGATCTGGATTTGGCATATCCGGGCAGTTGTCGACGTCATCCGGAACCGAGTCCCCATCCATATCCACAATCGGGACACTGCCCTCGGTTTGCGCCGCCTCCGCCGCCCCTTCACGGGCACTATCCTCGGGCACCCCCGACGCATCGGCTGCCGAATTGCCGGAATCTCCCCCCCAAGACCATGAAGAAGCGTCATCACCCGAACTACAAGCGGATAATGACAACAGCAAACCAATTCCCCATATCAATCGATATCCCATGGACATGGCAGATCTCGCTTGTGAAAGGATCGCTTCTAGCTAGGTTGACACATCGGCACGCCAATGCATGGTACAACCATTCCATTGCCCATTTCCCATCACGGACTCATCGGGTTACTCTTTCCCAAAAATGACGCGGTCCAATCGACTCCCTCCGGTTCTTCCTCCGCCCACCAAGACGGTGGGAGACGATGAGTCGACATTGATTGCGCCTCCAGCACAACTGCTAGAGCGAGCGAGCAGACCGCCTCCCGCACGCACAACGGTCCCCCCTCCCCCCGGCTCCGGTGTCCCACCACCCGTACGCACATCACCCCCTCCACCGGTTCGCCCCTCTTTCTCTCGTGGATCACCGCCGCCACCGAGCGCTGCGAAACCGCCACATATCGAAAAATTGGGACGTCCCACACCGGAATCGTGGGAAATGTCGCAACTCCCAGGCATTGCCTCCACCAAGAACATAACCGTTCGCCCCACCGGGCAACCACCTCTTGCCCCTACCTCCGACCAACCCCTGCCCAAATCCGTCGGCCTGAAAGTATTGGGAATGTGGATCGGTGGCGCGGCCGTCATCGGCCTTTTGGTCAGCGCCATCGGAGCATGGTGGTTCCTTCCCAAACCCCAAACTCATCACCACCCCATCGCCTCCGCCACCGTCGCCTCCCCGACACGTACACGCTCGACTCCCAGCGGCCCCGCCTCGACAGAATCGGAAACCACTCCTTCCGCACTATCATTGCCCTCTCTTGCCGAACGGGCAGCACAAGGAGACCCTGATGCCATCGACCAGATCGAACGGCGACCCGCGCCCAACCGCACTTTCAATGAATCGTTAGCCTGGGCGCGAGGCAAGTCCGTCTTCAAACACCGTCAGTTGGAGTTGATTGCCAAAGAATTACGCGCCGATCTTCCTCTGTCGGCGGACCGACGTACCTTGGCAAAACTCAAACCATTCACCGAAGACCCTGAAACCGCCACCGAAGCCCTTGCCATCCTCGCTTCTTTACGAACACCTCTGGCCGTCGACATGCTTTACGACGTGTGGGTTCGACGACGAGATGGGACGATTGCCTTCGAGCTTGCGAAAAGCTTGCTGTATACACCGGAGATTCGCGAGGCCGCCTCGGATGCCCTCGCTGTCGTTCTCGATCTACGCGCTGCCTCCACATGCGAACAAGTCGCGGAATTGCTTCCACGAGTACAACAACGAGCCGATCGACGCGCGTTGCCCATGCTTGGCAAACTCACTTCGCGATACGGCTGCGGCCGGCTGGGAGGTCACGATTGTTACCCTTGCTTGCGAGGCTCCAACGCGGTGAACGACGCCATCGCGGCGGTAGGAAACCGTCCGGCCCCAGATATTTGAATCAGGATAACGGAACCGTCCGCGCCACGACCGCTCACGACAAATCACGGTTCTCTAAAAAACCGTGGAACTCGACGAGATATTCCCGTGAGAATCTCCCATGAGATGGTATCCGCATGGTTGGCAATCTCATCGGCGGTGATGCAATCAGAACCGAGCGGCCCTTGTTGAGGACCAAGCACCACAACCTCATCGCGCAACGAAGCCCCAGGCACATCGGTCACATCGATCATCGTCATGTCCATCGAGACATTTCCCACGATCGGAGCTGTCGTTCCGCGCACGAGCATCCGTCCCTTGTTGGACAAGCTCCGCGGCAAACCATCGGCATATCCCATGGGCACGGTAGCAAGCCGTGATATTCGTCGCGCTTTCCACGAGGAACCATAACCGGCCCCTTCGCCGGGAAGTACTTCTCGCAGCGCCACGACCTCACTTCGTACGCGCATCACAGGACGCAAGTCCGCGATGAGATCCGCTCGCGGGGAGACACCAAATAGCGCGATACCCGGACGCGCCAAATCATAGCGCGCGCGAGGAAGTCGGATGAGCGCCGCGCTGTTGGCCGCATGAATGACTTCGGGATGAAATCCAGCCGCACGAACTTCATCGATGGCCCGCTCGAACAGCGCGCATTGGTGCTGCGTAGCCTCCATCTCATCATCATCCGCATTCGCAAAATGAGTCATCATGCCCGTCAAACGCACTTCGGGCAGATCACGAATTCGGTCCAACATGGGCCCCAAACGATCATGCCTGACACCGAGACGAGACATGCCCGTATCCACCTTGAGATGCACTCCGATGGGCGCGAACCCATAAAGATGCACTTCTTTGGCGAGCGCTTCGAGTTGCTCCCGATCGTAGATCACGGGCGTAAGCTCATGCGCCAACAGCTCTCCCCAGCCATGACCATAATTTCCTCCCATCACGAGGACAGGCGCGTGAATTCCCGCGTTACGAAGCTCAACCGCTTCTTCCAGCAACGCCACACATAACCCATCGATGCCAGACCGCTCGAGGGTCCGCGCCACGGCCGGTGCCCCGTGTCCGTAACCATCGGCTTTCAATACCCCCCATAATCGCGTGCCTCCCGACAAACGTCGCAAAACACGTAAATTATGCCGCAAATGATCAAGGTTGACCTCCGCTCGGGTCGGTCGAACGGCATCCGCGGGTGTGGCTCGTCGGGGTCGTTGCACGCGAGGTACAGGAGTCAGGGCTGGTATCGCCATAGTTATCCTTCCGCGCTTATCGAACGCCACAGCTCTGGTCAAGATTCCTGCAGTTCGAAAGATCGACCGTCACGAGGTTCGGGACAACTCTCGTCGTTGAAAACAGCAACGACACCGAGGCTCATACGATTCGTCTCCCCCCACCAAAATCGTCGACTTCTGTTCGACGATCCGTTGGGATCGCGTCGCTGGCGCCCCACAAACCGCACAGACCGCGTAGACTTTCGTCACATGCTCCGCGATGGCCATGAGTTGCGGCATCGGCGCAAATGGACGGCCGAGATAGTCTTGGTCCAAGCCCGCAAGCAACACACAAACGCCACGGTCAGCCAACCGTTCCACCAAGTCGACGATCCCCGCGTCGAAAAATTGGGCTTCATCCACGCCAACCACCTGCGTATCAGCCTCGACCCGCGCTTCCAAAGCCGCCGAATTCGGCACCGCCACCGCCTCGATCCCAACCCCAAAATGCGTCATCACCTTCGTGGCATCATAGCGGTCATCAATCCGTGGCTTGAACGCCTGCACCTTTCGTTTCGCGTGCATCGCCAAACGAAGCCGTCGAATGAGTTCCTCCGTTTTGCCGCTAAACATGCCTCCGGTAACCACCTCGATATGACCTCGGGGTTCGATGGAGGGAGAAGACAGCCATGGAAAAGGATTGAACTCAGCGACCACGGCGCGGCAGCAAAGCGCCGCTCGCACGGAAACGCAAGAGACGGAATGAGATTTGACGACCGCGGGTAGCCAACCTTCCCACGCGCCCCCCCAACCCCTCCCACGCTTGCCCAATCCGCTCATGCTCCATTTGCCGACTTGTATCGATTTTCAATCGTTGCGGTGGACGAACCCAGGGTTGCTGCTACGATAGGGGGGTGCTGGTCGTATTACGCAAGCTGGGACGTGGCTCGCGAGCTGTGACCGGTCGCCTCGTGCGAGCGCCGAGGAAAGGATCCGTCATCGTCGTCGAGTTCTCCAATGGGCTGCACGAGTACGTAACCACCCCAGTTCGGCGGATTCTCCGCGTGGCAGGACAAGACGTCTTCTTCATCGAAACCGTCAACAGCCGATACCGACTGGAAATTTGCGGTCGCGGACAAGATCTGGAAGGCGCCTCCTCCGGTTGAGCCCCCTGCTAGCAACCGGCTCCGATGCACCCCCTCATAGGAAACTCTTGATTTTCACAACGCGCTGGACCAAAAGAGGCAACTCTTCGCAACCGCGTCGCTTGCGACCTGCGAAAATGCCCACGCTCGAGAGGATTGCCTCATGGCCAAAAACGATCGTCGAAATTCCCGGAAAATGAAGCGCCGCCGCGGCGAGGCCAGCAAGCGCCGTACACAAGCCCGACGCAAGGCCCTGGTCACCGAAGCTCGCAAAAACGGCACCAAAGTCAAAAAGCTCACGCCCTCGGCCCTGCCGCCCAAAGTCGATGCCGCAAGCACCGTGACGCCAGAGACCGAAACTTCCCCGACGGAAGCGTAACTTATTGATTATCCTAGCGAATTGTAATGCTAGGGTAATGCACGTCCGGCCTGCTTTCCGGCCTCAAATACTCCGTGGTCTCCCCCAATAGACCAACGTCACCCGCGTTGCGTGTCTCGTCTTTCAACTTCCATCCCCCCTGCCCATACTCCCACTGCTGCGCCAGTTGCGTCACACGAAGATTGGGATCATCGGGCTGCTGCCACCCCACCGCCACAAACACAACCGCCGTATTGTCATCCACAATCTGAATCCCTCGATACTCCACATCCACGATACGAATGCTTCCGCCCCAAGCCGCGTGACGCCTCGCAAAACCTTCCAAATCCTTGGGAGATACACGCTCCGTCGCCACATCCATCCGCCCAAATCGCGTGGCCATATTCAAGTCCGAAGCTGCCTCTTGCAACTTCGCCATCTTGGTTTGCCCCATGCATCCAACAGCCAGAAGCAACAACCCGACGCTGGCCATGTTGGAAACGACGTGTCGAACGGAACGCTTGTGATGAAAGGGACCCATGACGACCTTCCTGTATCAGCCTTGGGCCCATGGGGAAAAGTTCGCGGCACCTTTCCCCAACGTGTAAGCTCCCCTATCCCATGTCGATCGCTGTCGGTATCGATGAAAACGGACTCGGCCCACAACTCGGCCCTCTTGTCGTAACCGCCGTCACGGCCAAGGTCACAGCCCAAGCCGAACAACGGATGACACACGACCCCACGGTCTTTTTCCATGATCGCCTTGCCGATTCGAAAAAACTCGTGAGTCATCAAAAAGTACAACTTGCCGAAGCCTGGGCGCGCGCGATCGCAGGACCCGCCGCTTGCCCCGATGCCTTGCTCCAACACCTCTGCCTCGATAGCCAAGCCGTACGTCATTCCCTCTGCCCCGATTCGGCCCTGCCCCAATGCTGGTCCCCTCACGATGAGGCGTTCCAAGCATCCGAAAACCAGGTTTGCCTCGCACGAAACGACCTGAAGGATCTGCGTTCGCTCGGCGTCGACGTGCTCGATGCACGATGCGTCATCCTATGCGTGCGGCGTCTCAATGACGGACGACATCGTGGAGTGAGTCGTCTCGATTTCGATCTGCAAGCGATGGAATCGTTGATCCTTGCCATCGTCCAACACACCCAACAACCGATCGACGCGCGCTGCGGAAAAGTCGGGGGCATGATGCGTTATCCCTCGAAATTTACACACCTTTCCGGCTTTCCTTATGGAGTTTTGCACGAACAACGATCCGAAAGCGCCTATCGTCTGGCAGGGATCGGAACCATTCGCTTTTTACAAGACGCGGAAGAAAAGGATCCCCTCGTGTCCATCGCTTCCCTGGTAGGAAAGTGGGTGCGGGAGATGCTGATGAACCGTATCGTCCGCTTCTATCGGCAACACGACGATACCTTGCCGGATGCAAGCGGATATCACGATCCGGTCACGAACGCATTCGTTCGCAACTCCCAAGCGCTTCGACAACGGCTTGGTATTCCGCAGGATTGTTTCCTTCGCCAAGGGAAAAAAGACGTCTGCTAACGAGAAGCGCGTCGTGGCGGGGTTGAAGGCCAAGGAGCCCACACACGGCATCAAATAGGTCGCCCGGCCAAGGACCAACCTTGACGAGCGGCAAGGGGAGATTCAGCAACCGCGATTTTTATAGAAAAATACGTTTTTGTCCACACTGACCACGAGGATGAAAACGTTATACGCGGGAATGTAGCGGAACCGGCCATAGGTGCCACCGCTGGTCTTTGACGTTGGGGCGCCCTGATCGCTGCCTTTCTCCCATATTTTCGTTGTTAAGTCGAGAACATAAGGACTTCCCGCGTTCGGCCATCCCACCAACGCATCGGCTTGTACGTCATAATCAAATCCGGGGGCATCGACATTATATACCGCCCCTCCGCCGCTTTCGAAAAGCTGCTCCGGGTAGCCCTTGACATATCCAGCGTTGGAATAATCGCCCCCGCCCGTGGTTACCCAATCTTCCGTAACGAGCTTTTTTTCATCGATGCTCCACACGAGGATATCGCCATTGCCCACCGACCAAAACAGATGCCGTTTGGGATCTACCGTTCCCGTTTTGTCCCCCCACCTTTCGTAGCGCGGCCATAAAGGCGTATAGCCGAAGCCGACAAGGGGAGTCCAAACATTGGACTCTAGATCGTATATGTATAAATTCTTGGTACTGCGCGCGAATATCGACTTCGAGTTGGGATCATACGCTGTTGCTATGCAGTAGCCGCCAGGTCCTTTCGGATCCGGGGCATGATTCGTCCAGGCCGACGTCACGAAATCGAATGTCCACGTCACGTCCGTGCCCCCACCATCACTCGCCCGCGACCCGCCTTGTGCAAACAACACGTCCGCATGGTGGACATAATCGATGCCATCGTAGGTATGGCGGGATACGGGATTACCATCCGGCAGCGGATCTTGGTTCGTGACCGTACCTTTGCTTGGATCCGTAAGGCGTTTCCACGTTCCCGTGGCCACTTCGAACGCATATAGCTCGTTTCCCCAATAATCGTTATGGCCTCCTCCCCAAAGGATCAATCGATTGCGCTTGGTATCCAATGCGCCTCCGCCCCAGGCTCTCACAACCATCTCGCAATCGCCAACGCCCCCGACTTCGGACTTGGGGGGGCAGACGGCGCGCATTGGCGTATTGGGCATTTCGTACCACGTATCGGGGGGAAGCTCGTAAAGAAGCTTTTCGATAGGGGTGGCGTTGGGAGGCAAGGGCTGGCAGGGGGCACAGTCTGCAGGGCAATTACCTGCGGTTTCTGTTTTATCACATAAGCCATCGCCACAAACGGGCTGGCTTGCTCCACCGCTTCCTCCACTCCCCCCACTTGCGCTCGTTCCCCCGCTGCCGCTCGCTCCCCCACTTGCGCTCGTTCCCCCGCTGCCGCTCGTTCCCCCGCTTCCGCTCGTTCCTCCGCTTCCGCTGCTCGCTGATTCCGGGCCTGCTTCCGAAAGAGATGAACCGCCTGCACTTGCATCTTGGCTGCCTGCAGAACCTCCTAGATTGGAATCTCCATCATCATCGGAACAACCCGAAAATAACAAGCACCCCAAGGCCAGTGCTTTCACCGTTGGGCGGACCCTTACGGCGCGGATTATCGGCGGACGGGTGTTTGTCGTGCTCATCGCATCCTCCTCACGGTTGGATTCGGGGTGTTATGGCCCAATTGGGATAGGCGCTGTAATCGGGTTTCACAGGGCGTTGTGCAAAGGTTTCCCACGCGTCTTTGGCATTCGGAATGCCAGACTCGACCGCCACGGCCAGCGCCGGTTGCATATTCGAAGGATACCCCGCGGTGGAGCTGGAATAGCCAGTCAGCTCCCCAGGGGCAAGCGAAAGCGCTTCACCCATCTCCGCACTTGCACAGGGTAGCGCCTGAATCGCCGGATCGACGGTTTTCTGATAGACTTCGGCAAACGTATCATAGATTGGAGCGCCTTTTTCATCTCGTACGTTCATTTGGTAGGCCGCAGCGTGGATGAAGCAAAAACCAGGGGCCGTCATCCGCCCCACCGGGAATTGCGCTTTGAACTCCAGCAGCGGAACAGCTTTTGGAAACCCCATCGCCACGAGTTGCCCGACAGACCACGTGAAAAAGTCGTCTTGCCAAGGAGCGATCCCCCGCCCTTCGTTATACGCAAACGCGTATCCATCCGTGAAGATACCCAGGGGATTGGGTTCGTTTTTCGTGTAGCGGTCGAGGTAGTACTGCAAATTATAATCGAGCCGCTCGTTGAAATACGCCTTGAACGAATGGTCATCGGGGACGATATACGCCGCAAATCCCAACGTTCGTAACGACCAGGCCTGCCCGCGCACTTGGCCCCACTTGAGCAATCCTTGTTCGAAAGCCCGATAATGAGGATTGGATTCGAGCATATTATAGTTCGCCCAAAACATGAGTTCCTCGAGATGGTCGTAATCACCTCCCACCACATACGCGAGGTACCCCATCGAGGGTTGATGAGCGGAATCCGGCGTGTACGGGCTTTTGCAATCCGCCTGCGACGCACAAGCGGGAAACGCTTCCGACTTACCTGTCTTCGGATTTACCTTATCCCCCGGATTGCCCAGCAAACTCATATAGGGATAGTCATCGAGACGCACCGGCATGCCCGTATCCTTGTCGCGATAGTGAATCGGCCAACTTCCAGCCAGGTCCGCAAGTCCCATCGCCATCTCCTGCGCACGACGATCCATGCTGCAAAGGAAAAGAGCATCCCATCGAGACAGCGGACCGATATCGTCGTGGGCCCCGGTCGTTGGCATATACGGTTCCATCGGTCCGATCCCCATCGGTCCCGTGTTCAACGTACCCCATTTGGCATATTGCTTTTCCAATCCCTCGTCGGAAATCGTCAATTCCGGGTCGTAATGGGGCAATGCGCCGCTATTCATCAAATACCGGCTATCGTGCGTTACGTACGCTTGCACCTCATCGCCCCACCAGAACACTTTCCTCCAGCGCGCTTGACGATGATGGGTCAGGTTCGACAGGGAAAACACCTGTTTGCTGCCCATCTGCACGGAGGCGTCGTACACGAAATTTCGAGGCTCGGGCTCGAAAGCCCAATCATTGTCCACCGATAGGCCGACACGCACGCTTTTCAGCCCCGTATACGCGCGGACGGAGAATCGCGCGGAAAGGTGGGGATGGTAACTTTGGCCGGAAACGACAGGGCCTGCGACGATCCATTCGCTGACGATCGGCCCCGATAGCCAGGTTCTGTCGATTTTTCCTTGCAACAAGGTCTTGGCGTCGAGGGAATAGGTTTTTGCATCGACCGTGAGCGTGAGGGAAGCGTTGAAGTCCGTGTTCAACAAGTCCCCGAGTTCGACAGCCGTTTGCGCCTCAGGCAACGGAATGGTCAATAATTCCGCTTGAACGGCCCCCGAGGCAGGAATGCTAGCCACGACCGTCACGATGGCGTGCCGGAGCGATCCATCCGCATGACGTGCTTTACTATCGACCTGGGTGGGAATCAGTGTTTCACCCACGCGCGCCTGGAGCGTCGTCCCTTTGGGAACGTCTCCCGGACGAAAGACGTGACCAAAGGTCAAGGGCACGTCGATAGCCTCTTTTTCCGTGGGATTGTGAAGGTTTACCGTCGTGATCACACTCCCCAGGGGTGTGCTTCCCTCCATGGCCGCCTCGCTCGCGGTATCGTCGGAGCCACCGTCCGAAAGGGCGTCGGTGCCGGTGCTTCCTTCCGAAACCACGTCGGAACCGGCATCGGACTCCGTGGGCGTGGAGCTGTTGGAATCCGCGGAATCACTATCCCCACAGCCCATCCATCCCATCGCCCACGACGCCGTCAACCACAGAAAAAAGAAGCTACGTTTCATGCTCTCCTCATTGGAATTCTTCAGAATTTCTAAACGGACAGCAAAAGCAATGCCAGGCCGTCGAGCGAGCCCACGCAGAGAATGGGTATGATGCTGGATCTGGGATGTCCCACATCCTGAAGAGATGGGAAAAGCAGTGCGCCCAGGTTGTCGCAGGGCGAAGGCGGGCAAGCCCCAGATCGGCTGTAGCGACTTCACGCAAGAAACGGCACAGCCGCGGTAAGCACGAGGATAATGATGATGAGGCGCACCATGAGGTACGAGTCTCATGGCACGGCGAGGCAAGCGAGATTGTGGAACGCAACACCGAGCGGGGACGGGGCAGGTTCGGCAATCATTTGGCTCGTTCGTGCGTCGGTCCTTGCATCGTTCGACCATGTTGCCTGACCCGCGGTACGGTGGAACGGTCGCTTGTTGCGAGGTGCTCGCGAAAGATCCGGTGATGTTTCTTGCTTATCGGGGCGACACGTGAGTACGGAAGGCAAAATGCTTCGGATCGCACGCGTTTGTGGAAATAACGATGAAGGTTTGCCGGTGAGAAGCGGCGGCGAGGCACGCAACATGAACGCTGCTATATGCGAATCGAAAGCGATGGATCGCGGAAATGGCAGTCGGACGGGCACTCGAAGGGGAGATTGCCTTGCCGAGGAGAAAAAAGATCGATGACATCGGGCCGGGTGGATCGGGCAACCTGCCGCATCTTGGAAGGGCCCCTGGCCTGGGAAATCGCACGATTTGGAGCGCCTTTGGCCCTTGCCATGGGACTGCAGGTGACGTTCAACCTGGTGGATGCCTATCTGATTGCCCGGTTGAGTCCCGAAGTGGCCGGACCTGCTCTTGGAGCCATTGGCATTTGCGATCAGATTGCAGCCTTGGGCACGATTCTTTCCTACGGGATCTCGATCGCGACCGCGGCGCTGCTTTCGCAGTATCAGGGCCGTGGTGACACCCAGGCCGTGCGTAAGGTTGCTGCGCAATCGATGTGGTTGGTGCTTGGACTCAGTGGGCTATTCGGGCTGGCGGGATGGTTATGGGCCGAACCTGTGATCGTGGATGTCGTGGGAGCCAAAGGCGCGGTGGCCACGATGAGCATCCAATATCTGCGGGTGATCGTGGGCGGAAGCTTCTCGATCTTCTTGCTCCTTCAACTCACGAGCATGCAACGGGCCCTGGGTTCGAGCAAAACGCCCGTCATGATTCTCCTTGGCTCCAATGCCTTGAATCTGGTTCTGGCCGTGTTGTTTTGTTACGGACCGGGAGAGGCTCCCGAGATTTTTTCTTGGGGGCCACCCATCGCCAAAGCCCTTCATATCCCGCGTATGGAACTGGTTGGCGCGGCCTGGGCCACCATCGGCGCCCGCGTCGTATTTCTCATCCCACTCATTTTCCTCATCGAACGACGATTTCACCTATTTCGAGGCCACCTATCCCTCCCTCGCGATACTCGAGTATTACGGTCCATCACCCGCATCGCCTGGCCTGCGAGCACACAATTCGTCGTACGCATCACCGCGATGCTTCTCACCCATTCGCTCGTGGCAAGGGCCTTCACCACCGCCGAAGACCAGCACGCCTCCACCGCGCTCGGCATCGTCTTTCGCCTTGAAACCCTGGCGCTTTTCATCGCCATGGGTTGGGGAAGCGCCGCCCAAACGTTTCTCGGACAAAACGAAGGCGCCGGTCAACATCGTCGTGCGCTAGACAGCGGATGGTACGCCACAGCGTATAACGCCGTGGCCATGGCTGGACTCGCCGTCCTCTTTTATCTCGCGGGTGACGCCATCGTTCGGTTCTTCGATAGCGATTCAGCCGTGGTCGATATGGCCGTGCAGTACCTGCGCGTCGTCTCGCCTTTCTACCTAGCCTTGGGCGTCGGCATCGTCCTTGGCAATGCCATCACGGGCGCGGGGGCTACCCGACTCACCCTGACCATCGACAGCCTCGTCGTGCTGCTCGTCCAGCTTCCGCTGAGCTTGTGGGCCGTTCACCACGCTCAAACCCCCGAGCGACTTTGGGCTGTTCTCGCAGGCGTTCACGTCGCCTTCGCTTGCGTGTACGGCTTCGTCTATCGAAAAGGCCATTTTTTACGTCGCCTCGCATGACGCTGCCCATTGCATTGCACCCTTCCGGTGCCACAATGCCCCCATGGAGTTTCCTTCCGATACCACCGTTCGCTGGCTCGTTCATCGTACGGCCGCCCTTCTCACGCGACAGCAGGATCCGAATGTCAAACGTCCGGTCGTTTTGCCCAACGGCGAATTTTTTCCGGATGATTTCGATGGCGACGCGGGAAGTGTCAACCTGCTGTTTTGGCGTCTGCAAGAGCATGGCAAGCTCACGGATCTCGATGTCGAGCTTCGGTTCATCGATGATGGTGGAGCCGCGTCCGGAGCAGGATGCTGTTCAGCGGGGTCGTGTGGAACGCAGGGCAACGCGGTGGCGCCAGCTCCTTTGCCGCCTGTCGTTCGTTTGTCCGACGCCTATCGAGTGGATGTATTGCTCAGCCAGGCGCGAAAGCCTGAGACGTTGACCGCTTATCTTGCCACCGCCTTGGCGCGAATTCATATCGAAGAGACCGGGGGATTCGATGAATCGTGGCCGGAAAATGAATGGCGTTCGACCTGTGAGCTAGCCGCCATCACCCTGGGTTTTGGTGTGCTGCTCGCCAATGCTTCTTATATGTTTTCGAAAGGTTGCGGCGGCGTTCACGTCGATCGGGCCACCGCCTTGCAAGTCACGGAAATCGCTCTTGGCCTTGCGATATTCGTGGCTCATCACGAAATCACGTCGTCGTTTACCAATACCCTCGACCCCACACAACGAGCCGCTATGAGTGAGGCCAAGCTGTGGGTGGACTCGAATCAAAAATTGATTCGCCGATTGCGCCGTGACCCGGCCGAGGTCGCACGCGACGAGATGCTCGAAGTCCAAGAAGCCAAGCCTTGGCTTGCGCGGGTTCTGGGGTTGGGAGGAAAGAAAAAAAGGAATCTGGAAGTGTTCGACGAGGATGGTTTCTCTCAGTTCGAAGCCGAGATGAAACGTCGGAAGACGCAGAGCGCCGACAGCAAAAAAACAGATGGGTCCATCGATGATCTTCGGGCCCTGGTCGACGAATCCCTCGAAGAAGTCCGGGCTTCACGGGAACAAGTCTGACGAGATCGCGCGTTCGTTCCCATCCGCAATCCTTCCCAGCTATCCGATTTCGGATAGTTGGGGTTAGGGTGTATTTTTGAACGATCCAGCGTTCGACCCAAGGTCAACGAATTCAGGACAGGACGAACTTCATCAACACGATGGTGATGAGAATGCCGAGAACGAGGCTTCCCACCGCCACACCGATGAGCAGCGGAACGGTAGACACTTTCGGGGAGGCTTGCGCGGGCAGCGGCGTTGGCTCGGTGATCGATGCTCTAAGAGCGGGCGACGCGGTTGGGATCGTGCCGCGTTCCGTGGCTGCGTCAGGCACGATTTCTTGCAGCGCTTGCGCGAATTCGGCGGCCGTTTGAAATCGACGGTCGGGCTTTTTGGCAATGGCCTTCGCCAATACTTCCGCAAGCGCGGGAGGAAAGGAAAGACCCGCTACCCGTGCATTCAAATCGATCGGTTTGGTGGCCACATGGTGCTGAATGAACTCCATCGGCGTCTTGGCATCGAACGGAAGCTTGCCTGTCAACGCTTCGTATAGAATCACCGCAAGCGAATAAATATCACTGCGCGGATCGAGAGCCTTCCCTTGCGCTTGCTCCGGCGACATGAACTCGGGCGTACCGAATACCATGCCCTCCTGCGTCAAAATGATCGAACCTGGGTTCATCTCCCGTTCGGTCACCTTCGCCAAACCAAAATCCAAAACCTTTGCATAATCCTGCTGACCCAAAGGATCCGTGCAAAGGAATATGTTTTCAGGCTTCAGATCGCGATGGACGATCCCTTTGCGATGAGCTTCGTCCAAGGCCCCACAGACCTGGATCAATATCGGCAGCGCACGCTCATAAGGCAACGGCCCTCCCTTGCGCACCGTCTGATGCAAATTCTTTCCCTCGAGATACTCCATCACGATGTATAAAGAACCGTCCTCGAGTTCCCCATAATTGAATACCTTCACCGTATTGGGATGGCTCAAGTGACTCATCGCACTCGCTTCCCTACGGAAACGCGAAACCAAATCCCGACGATTCGCCAGCTTCGGATGAAGGATCTTCACCGCCACCATTCGGTTCATCGAAGGTTGGGACGCTTTATAAACCGACCCCATACCTCCCGACCCGATCTTCTGGAGGATTCGAAATTGACTGTCGAGGATATCACGACCGATAAAGGGATCAGGCCCTGCCATGGCTCCCGATGAATACCACGGTTGCGCGGCAAGCGCGATGCGTCGTCTTCAAAGCCACCCAATTGTCCATTCGTCCCGTGGGGCGGCAGACCAACGAATCATGACGTCGAAGTCTTGGGGGTATGACATGGGAAAAGCGGGCTGATGGAGCCTACCCACGATCCGTGGCACTATTGTAACCAATTGTATTTATACATTAATTTTATAATTGTGAGCCATGGGGGAATCGGAAGGCAACGCCGAGAGGACCTGCTTTGTCAGGCCGCGATCCCAAGCTACCATCCCAAGCCTGCGACGATTGTTCACCCCTTGGCGACAGGTCGCGGATACCCTGATTGCCGTGCATTCACCCTTGGCGCTCCGCTCCCCTCGTCTTTCGGCCGCTGGTTTTCGACACGCCTTTTTTACACGCCTCGGGGGTTTCAGCCTCCCGCCATTTCACTCGCTCAATTTTGCTTCCCATGTCGGTGACGACCCCGCCTCGGTCGCGCGCAACCTTTCCATCGCTGCCGAAGACCTGAACGTCGATGCCCAGCGGATCCTGTTTTTGAAACAAGTTCATGGCATCGTGACCCATCTTGCGGCGCCCCCCCTATCCCTCGACGAAACAGAAAAATGGCAGGGCGATGCTCTCATCGCTCGCGAGCCGTCCATCGCCTGTGGCGTGCGTATTGCCGATTGCGCTCCCATCCTGATGGCCGACCCTGTCTCCGGATTCGTGGCAGCCATCCATTCCGGCTGGCGCGGAACCGAACAAAATATCACGGGCCATGTCATCGATACGCTCCGCGATCATGGTTGCCACGCCCATCATCTCATCGCAGCCGTAGGACCTCATATCGAACGCTGCTGTTTCGAGACCGGACATGATGTCGCCGCCCGACTCTCTCGCGCCAGCCCCGTACACGATGTGCTTCACCTGGGCCCTCGCGGACGGCCCCACGTGGATTTGCGACGCATCCTGCACGCCCAATTGCTCCAAGCCGGCGTGCGTCCGAATCAAATCGACCACGTGCGCGGTTGCACGGTCTGTGATTCGGAGCGCTTTTTTTCGTATCGCCGTGATGGGAGCCGAAGCGGGCGGTTGCTAGCGGCGATCGTACCTCGAAAAACCTGAGTCCATGGTTGTCGGGTCGGGGGGGGAGGCCCGCGAACAAACTCCGCCCATCGTGGATGGAGAAAAAATGTGCTGGCCAACCGGGCGAAGAACGGTAGGCTTAGGGGGTATCGGAGCGTGCCTCATTTCTGCGGCACGTTGTGAATACAAGCAAACACCTCGCTTGGGTGGGAGGTTCGATATGCGCGCGTATGGCTGGCTTTGGCTCCCTTGTTTGGCATGGCTATCGGTGATGGGATGCGCGGAGGGCGAAGACTCCGAGGGGAATGGGGGAACCGGAGCGCTTCACCCGCCCACGGGCGGTTCAGGTGCCAAGGGCGGTAGCGGAGGCGCCGAAGCCGACGGCGGTTCCACTGGAGGTTCGGGAGCTTACGCGGGTTCGGGCGGCGCTGCGGGAAGCGCTGGCGAGGCAGGTGCATCCGGTGCTGCCGGGCAAGCAGGGGGTGCGACAGGCGGCTCAGGCGGTGAAACGGGCGGCACCGGCGGCGCTACGGGCGGTACCGGCGGCGCTACGGGTGGTACGGGCGGAAGTACGGGCGGTACGGGCGGCACTGGCGGAAGTACGGGTGGTACGGGCGGCGCCACAGGCGGCACCGGCGGAAGTACGGGCGGTACTGGCGGAAGTACAGGTGGCACCGGCGGAAGCACGGGTGGTACGGGCGGAGCTACCGGCGGCACCGGCGGAACAGGCGGCGCAACCACCTATTCCCACACTATTACGATCGACGGCACCAATGATTTTGCCGCCGAAGAAACTTTCGAGACGACCACCTCCTCGTTTCAGGGGTTCATTGCGTGGGATGCCAATAATCTCTACGTCGGATTGAGCGGTTCCGATGTGGGACAAGCCTCTCCCACGGTTTTTTTCGTGGTGTATCTCGGCGGCTCGGGCGGCACGACCACGGGCGTAACCTACCAGTCGCAAACCCCCCAATTGCCCTTCGAAGCCAAATGGCAGGTCCATTGGAAAGCGAATAATTCCAACACGCGGGCCGTACAGTGGAATGGGTCCGCCTGGGTGGATGATAGCTGGGATTTTACAGGCAAGATCTACCAAAAGGGCTCATTTGTGGAAATGGCGATTCCTCTTTCCCGCATCGGTTCCCCCTCCACCCTGGCCGTTGCCATGGCGATGCTGAATGAAAGCTCATCGGGAGAATGGACATGGGCTGGGGTGCCCAAAGGCATGTTCGTCGACGGGAAAGACCCTGATTTTACTAAGTATTTCAATTTTGCCCTGGCTGGTTCGACACCTCCGAACGCGCATTCTATCCTGCCCGCGCCCTGATCTCGAACCTTCTACCCAAGTTCGCCCCCCGATGACGCTTTTGCCTAGCGTTCGACATCCTGCGGGAACAAATCTCCACCGCTCGGGCGTTGGCCAATTTGTCTCTGAATGCTAGCTCTGGCGAATCCATGGCCACATCGGAACGCAACCTATCCCCTCGAGGAAAAATGCGCGGTTTTTTCTGGCGCTGGTGCAAACGAGCCATCACCTCGCTGTTGGTGCTCTTGGCTTTGGGATCCGTTGGATTTTTCTTCGCCGTACGGCATTACGAAGCGGATCTTCCGAGCACCGCGGAAATCAAAGAAGGGCGATACCACCCCCCGCAGGTCACGCGTGTGCTGGCGCGCGATGGCACCGTGCTATCGGAGCTATTCACCGAACGACGCACCGTCGTACCGATCGAATCGTTGCCTTCGCACGTGAAGCTCGCGATTCTTGCAGCGGAAGACGCTCATTTTTATGAGCATGAAGGCTTGAACTACCTGGGCATGGTGAGGGCCATGCTCATCAACCTGCGCTCTGGTCGAACGCGCCAGGGCGCAAGCACGATTACACAACAGGTGGTGAAAAATATCTTGCTCGATCCGGAGCGGACCTATCGTCGAAAAATTCGCGAAGCTTTGCTCGCGCGACGAATCGAGCAGGAATTGACCAAAGATCAGATCCTCGAACTATACCTCAATCAGATTTATTTTGGTCATGGGCGCTACGGTATCGAGGAGGCGTCGCGATACTACTTCGGGCGCCATGCGCGCGACCTCTCCCTGTCGCAAGCCGCGCTGCTCGCCGGGATTGTCGCCGGACCGGAAGCCTATTCTCCGCGAAAAAACCCATCGAAATCCGAGCAACGTCGGCAGTACGTCCTCGGCCAAATGCAAACCAAAGGCTTCATCAATGCCGATCAACAACAAGCCGCACTTCATGAACCCATCGTGCTGGCTACCGCCCAAAGCGAAAACGCCGAACTCGCGCCCGAAGTGATCGAAATCGTCAAACGCACCCTGCAACAAGTCGCTGGCCCCGGCGCCGTGCTCGGCGGATATACCGTCACCACCACCATCGACCCCAAATTACAACAAGAAGCTCGTCGCTCCCTTCGAGCCAATTTGGAGAAATATGACGAACGGCACGGGCTGCAAGGCCCCCTGGCTCCTCCCAAAAAAATGCCGAAAAAAGGCTCTCGCGACGCGCCCTTCGAAGGAATGCCGCGGTTCGAAGACCATAAGATCCTCGTCGGAGAAGTCACGAAAGCCAACGACGAACTCGGCTTGATCTACGTTCGCGTGGGAGACCTCGAAGGTGTGGTGCGGCTCGAAGACCACGCTCGCTACAACCCCAAAAAGCTTGTGGCGAGCAAGTTCGCCCCCAATGGCACGCTGCTTCGCGTCAGCTTGCTTGCCAAAGAAACCGACCCCAAAGAAATCGAAGGCAAAAACACCGAGGCCCCTCCCGTCCCTCTTCGTCTCGAATCCGGTCCCCAATCCGCCCTTGTCGCTCTCGATATCCGAACCCGCGAGGTGCTCGCTCTCGTGGGTAATTATGAAGCTGTCGTCGGCGGCCTCGACCGGGCTACCCAAGCCCGAAGGCAACCCGCATCGACTTTCAAACCCATCGTCTATTCTTATGCGTTGCACACACGTCGCTTCACCCCCGCCACCTTGGTCGATGTGCGACCCAATTCCGTACGGGGAATTCGCGCCGCCGATGAGGCCGAAGCCGCGTCCACCGAGACGATCCGTTTGCGCGAAGCGCTTGCAAAATCCGTCAATGTGGCTGCCGTCCACGTGATTCGCGAAGTCGGCCCTGCCAATGTCGTATCCTGGGCAAAAGCGCTTGGGATCACCACCCCCATGGGCCCCGACTTATCCCTTCCACTCGGTGCCTACGAAGCCAAACCCATCGAAATGGTCAATGTTTACGCGACCTTTGCTGCAGGCGGCCAATTCGAACTCCCCAGGCTCATCACCCGGATCCAGGACCCCAACGGCAAGGAGGTTCCCCTCCCTCCAACTCCTCCTTCCCGTCGCGTCATGGAAGAAAGCGAAGCCTACCTCATCACCAGCATGCTCACGTCAGTGATTGACCGGGGAACAGGGCAGTTGGCCCGTGGCGTTGGTCGCCCCGTGGCGGGAAAGACCGGCACGAGCAATGAGGCAAAAGACGCCTGGTTCATCGGTTATTCCACGGATATCGCGGTAGCGGTTTGGACGGGCTACGACGATGCGCGGCCCCTGGGGCGTCGTGAAGCAGGCGCAACGGCGGCGCTACCGGCCTGGGTGTCGTTCATGAAAGCGGCCCACGCGGGGACCCCTCCCACGGATTTTCCTCGACCGGCTGACGTGCTGGTGGTTTCCATCGACCCGACCACGGGCTTGCTGCCAGCCGAAGACCAGACCGATACGCTGACGGAGTTTTTCTTGTCGGGCACGGAGCCCACGGAACGGGTCGAGCTTGATGCAGGTGTGCATGACGCGCTTGCCTCCGAACAGGAAGTGCCCGAAGTGCCCGCCATGGAACGAGATGCGGAAACACTGCCCGCTCTACCTCCCCCGGAAGATACGATCCCGCTATTCTGAATCCCGGCCCAGGGCAATCAGGCCAATCACCCGCGCATGGGCAGGAATCCCGAGCTGCGCGCGCATGGCGGTCTCGTCGCAATCCAGCGTCCACACATAAGGTATCTGCATCTCCGTCGCCCTTAGCACGATATGGGTGATGGCAATGGGGACGTCGATCATCACGAAAGGCTGTTCCCGTCGCACATGGGAGATGAGTGCGGGAACACCGCAAGCCACGATGACCACCGACGCCTCGGCGACAAACGGGGCGATGGATGGGATGACGAGCTGGCTGAGGGCCTTGCGGGTCGAGGGGGACCAAACGGTGACAAAGCGCCAAGTCTGCGAATTATCAGCAGAAGGAGCGACTCTGGCGCACGACAGAAGGGCTGTGAGCTGCTGATGGGAAACCGCCACCGGCGCCGTATTTTTCGTGGTATTTTCCGCGCAAAGCTCGGTCACCAACGTGGAAAGCAGGCCGTTCATCCTTTAACTCCCCATCGTTCATGCATCCAGAGTTGTTCGAGGGGCTTACGACGCTTGGATACGAGGTAATGGGATAGGGTATCCCAGGAAAGGGTCAAGCGAGCGGGAGGCAAGCCCAGCGGCGACATGGCGATCAAGCGAGCCCCATCGGGCATCGGGAACGTGGATTCCACGCGGTCGTGGTGGATGCCCGCCATCCAACACGTGCCGAGGCCTTGCTCGGTGGCGGCAAGCAAAGCGACTTGCATGACCATCGACGCTTCTTTGATGGCCCGCTGCACGTGGTTGCGGGAAGCGTCGTCGGGCAACACGGCACCGCAAAGGATGAGGTGGCGTGCGTGGGAAAAGGGCAGCCAGGGATTCACTTTACCGATGACCCCCGATACGGCGGCCCGGACGATGGCGTCCCGTTGCTCTCCTTGCCCTACCACGTGCAATCGTGCCGAGCGAAAGCCCATGGCAGAGGCGAAACTGCGAGCGCAGTGCTCCACATAGGCGACTTGCTGCTGGGAAGCCGCGCCTTTTTCGTATTTTCGTACGCTTCTTCGCGTGAGAAAGAGGCGGGAGAGGGGCGAGGTGGTGCCGTCTTCGCCAGCCAGACTGCCATTATCCTTCATGGGGGACGCGGTAGCACAAATCCCGTAGATTTTGATGATAATTCGCCCCGTGTTGGCTGAACCATACCAAGGGGAAAGGGGCTGGTTCCCCTTTCGCATTCCTAGTTCCTAGTTCCTAGTTCGTTCCCATCCCAGAAAGGCCGTTTTGGGGAACGGTTTCGGTGGTGTGACCCGCACTTTTCGTGATCCTGGCGTGACACTCAGGACTCAAGCTTCGACAACTCCCTCAGGATCCTGGAAGTTGCGAAAAA
>MWCO01000053.1 GCA_002070115.1 Deltaproteobacteria bacterium ADurb.Bin207 | reverse complement strand
ATCGCGGCCTGGGCGTACACCGCAGGCAGTTGCGCGAAAGCGACAATGTATACGTTAAAGGACGCCCCCATGGTGCCCGCACCTCGGTATCGCTGGGACTCCTTTATCGCTGGGACCGCGGGCGTCTCGCCCGCACCCAAGAGTTCTCAGCTCGTGTCCCTTTCCAATTCAGGAAAAAACGAAGGGATCTGCCAGAGGTATTGACGATTGTGATATTTGGGATGCCATTGTCGGTGTCGGCGGCCATCCCCTTCATGGTATTGCTTAAGATTGCAGTGCAAAACGGCATGGTATTGAGGGTATTTATTGCTCAATTGCGAAATGGTGGTATGGCTTTGACGCAAGCGGTTCGAAAGGGATGCAACCTTCGCTTTCGACTATTGTTGATGACCGCATTGACGACTTTCATCGCTCACGTTCCGATGTTGTACGCCTCGGGATCAGGCGAGAATATTCGGAAGCCGGTGGCGGTAGTGGTCAATGGGGGCAATGGTACATCCACGTCGTTGACGTTGGTGGTGATGCCTGCGATGGTGTTATTGGTGACGAATCGAAAGAAGGATCTCGGTTCGGCCTGATGCTATGGGCGGAGCAAAGCGAGGAGAGCCTGGCCGTTGCGCGGTCTCGTAGACCGTTCGGTCATGCAGTGTTCCGCCAGGGAAAGCCAGGGGGACCACGCATGGTGCTCCGTGCGAATGATATCCTCCAGGATTCGACCCAGCGCATAAATGTCGTCGGAAGGCTCGACAGGTGCGCCAGCCAGTCGTTCAGGGGATAGATATCCGGTGCTGCCGCCGCGGTTGGGTTCACCGCATCGAACTGCGATGCCAAAGTCGCTGAGGATGGGTGCCGCCGAAGCATCGAGCAGAATGTTGCCGGGTTTCAGGTCGGCGTGGACCCAGCCACGCTCATGCACGTGGGACAGGGTGAGCGCCAGTTTGTGAATGAACGATGATGGTTCACCGAGCGCATCGATGTGGGCTCGGCGAATGGCTTCACGAACGGAGCCTCGAGGCAGCCATTCCAAGGCAATCCAGCCGCCGTTCAAGTCGATATCGAAGATGCGGATGATACCTTCGCCAGCGAGTTGGATTGCGATCTGTGCTTCCCGTTGGAGCTGTTCCTGATCCGAAGATTGGTGATAGACCTTGAGGGCAAGACTGCGTTGTAGGATATCATCTCGCGCTTCGTAAACTGTACCCGCGCCTCCTCTGGCTATTTCGCGCACGATTCGATAAGGGGACTGTTGTGCGTTGGGGACTGCGACCGTGACGTCGCGAGAGTCTTGGGAAATGGGGAGATGAGGAGCGAGTTGGGCGCGCCACCGTCGGTGTCGTTCTCGAGCGCCAGGGGTGTCGAGATCGCGTGCGAGCACGCGTTCGATGATGGAAAGGGCGGAAGCGACATTGCCTTGGTCGTGAAGCAAGTCCGCTTTGAGCATGAGCGAAGGAGTTTGTGATACGGAATCGAGGAACAGAAGCGCTCGGGGAATCTCTCCTCGTTGGACCAACGTGTGGGCGCAAACCAAGCGCAAGCGTTCGGGGACCTCATGATGCATCATGGCATGAGCGATGGCATCAATGGCTTTCTGTTGTCGTGGGGTAGTCAGGGCGATGTGGAGCAAACGGTCCGCGGTCGCTTCGTCGGGGCCGTCTTCGGTGCCGAAACGTGACAATAAGGCGATTTCATCATTGTCCGAAGGCGGAGGAGATTTGTGGGCCGGTGGATGAGAGGTCGGCAAAGGGCTGTCTGAGGAATCGACGTTGGAACGTCGGAACAGTTTGGACCAGAGGCTCACGATGCGATGACCTCCAGCAGGACAGGGCCGGATCGAAGGGATTTGATCTTGTCACCGATTGCCAGATCGATGCATTTTTCCGCGGATAAATCGTTGAGGATCGGGGTGTTCGTCTGGCCATGCAGTTGCATGCACCCGGTGTCGCTTCGACAGAGGGTGAAGTCGGCAATGAGCAGAGGTCCGAGAGGTGCAACGATGTGTTGGTTGGCGAAACGCAGGGAGACACCTTGATTCCAGGGTTCGATATGAAGGGGGACTTGACCGCCGAGAAGCAAATCGATGCCATTTCCGATGGGCAATGGGCCATCCAACCGGACTCCGGCGAGCCATGTGCCGTTTCGGCTTCCGAGGTCTTCGACGATGAGTTGTTCTTGCGCGCGGCGCACTTGGAGATGCTGTCGACTGAGGGCTGGAGAAGGAATATCGATGGAGCAGTCGGCGCGGCCAAGGGTCAGCGGGTGGTCGGTGACGATGTGAAGGACTTCGTCATTGACCCGCAGCGAAATGCCGTTGGAGCGAATCAATCGGGCGTTGACGGCTCGCGAAAAAGCAGCGATCGGTTCGTCTTCGGGGTGTGATTCGAGCCATTGTTGGGCGAGCTTCAGGCAAGCTATGCGTTGACCGATGGCCTCGAGGCGATGGATCTCTTTCCAGAGATCTTCCCGCTGACGTTGTTGGTTTCGCTGTTCTTGCTGGTTTTCGAGCAAGGATTCGAGGGCATCGATGGCGCCGCAGCCGGCCAGAAGGCGAGATTGGTTATCGGAATCGCCGAGGAGACCGAAGGCGTCGGCGGCTTCCCGTTTCATATCCAGGCTTTCGAGCAGTTCTGCCAGCGCCAGAAGTTCCGTTTGTAACATGGAACCCTTGGAATTTTTGGCCAAATCGAGACGCAAGGAGGCGGCGCGTTGGCGGGTTTCGCGACCGAAGGGGGAGTCGGCGGCGGTGCGAGAGACGGCGACTTGCAGCAAGGCGAGTCGTTTTTGCAGGTCCAGTTCGGAGTCGGCGCGGACGAGCAAAACACGGATGGCCTGTTCGAGTTGTCCGGAAGAAACGTAGGCTTCATAGGCTTCTTCGAGCCGTCCTTGTGCTTCGAATCGAGACCCCTGGTCCTCGACGGTGTTGTGGGTAAGGCGGTGGACGAGACGGCTCAGCAGACCCATGGGGCTAGCATTGCAAGGTTAGGGCGGGGAGCCAAGGGGCATAACCATCGCGACGGTGAGGTGTGGGTAAGATGTAGGCGTCATCGACTTTGGCAATTCCTGCCACGAGGGCATGGCACCGGTGGCTCTTGGGCTGTATGGTCAGCGAGTCAGAGCAGACGGCAGGACAGTGTTTCTGGACTTCATGGAGTGACATGGCACCAAATCCGACTCGGTTGGGAGAGCTTCTCGTTCGTGAGAAGTTGATCAGTTTGCAGCAACTCCGGCAAGCGCAAGACGAGCAGCGCAGGACGGGGCAGAACCTTGGTTATGCTCTTGCGAAGCTTGGATATGTATCCGACCGCGAGATGACGAGTTTTTTGTCGGCGCAGTATCGTGTTCCGGCGGTCAACCTTGATGAATACGAAGTCGATGCGGAAGTGTTGAAGCTGGTGCCGCAGGATGTCGCGGAGAAGCACAAGCTACTTCCGTTGTCGCGGGCGGGTGTTTCGCTGATTGTGGCCATGTCCGACCCCACGAATTTACATGCGATCGACGATATCAAGTTTCTGACGAACTTGAATATCGAGCCAGTCGTATGTGCGGAGTCCGCGATCATGGCGGCCATCGAGCGTTATTACAACGTCGGACCCTCGTACGACGATGTGATGGCGGACTTTGATGAAGGGGAGATCGACTTTGGAGAGGACAACGAAGAGATAAACGTATTGGAGCTTGAAAAGGCCAGTGAAGATGCTCCGGTCGTGCGTCTGGTGAATATGATTTTGCTGTCCGCCATCAAGAAGGGGGCGAGCGATATTCATGTCGAGCCTTACGAGAAAACGCTTCGCATTCGGTATCGCGTGGACGGAGTCTTGATGCAGGAGATGACGCCGCCGTTGAAGTTACGGGCGGCGTTGGTCAGCCGGTTGAAGATCATGAGTTCGCTGGATATTGCCGAGAGAAGGCTTCCGCAGGACGGGCGGATCAAGCTGAAGCTTGGCAAGGGCAAGGAGATGGACTTCCGCGTGTCGGTGCTTCCCACGATGTGGGGAGAGAAAGTGGTTTTGCGTCTTTTGGACAAGTCGAACTTGCAACTCGACATGACCAAGCTTGGGTTCGATCCGAAGCCGCTAGGGGATTTTCAATGGGCCATCAATCAACCCTGGGGCATGGTGTTGGTGACGGGGCCGACGGGGTCTGGCAAGACGACAACATTGTATTCCGCGCTTTCCGATCTCAACAAGGATGGGGTGAATATCAGCACGGCGGAAGACCCGGTGGAATACAACCTTCCGGGGATCAACCAGGTGCAGATGCATGAGGAAATCGGCTTGAATTTCGCAATGTCGCTGCGATCGTTTCTTCGGCAAGATCCGGACATCATCATGGTTGGCGAGATCCGCGACTTTGAAACCGCTGAAATTGCTGTCAAGGCAGCGTTGACGGGTCACATGGTTCTGTCGACGCTTCACACCAATGATGCTCCGTCGACCATTTCTCGTATGCTCAACATGGGTGTGGAGCCTTTTCTCATCACGGCGAGTGTGAACTTGGTGTTGGCACAACGTCTTGCTCGTCGTGTTTGCAAGGATTGCGCGACCGCGTCCGTGTTGGATCGAAAGGTATTCGAAGAGCTTGGTTTTTCCGATGAGCTGATGGAGAATGCCACGATCATGAAAGGGGCTGGCTGTCGTACCTGTAACAACACCGGGTACAAGGGGCGTGTGGCCTTGTACGAAGTCATGAGAATGACCGAAAACCTACGGGAAATGGTGCTTCAGGGGGCTTCGACGGCGGAACTCAAGGTGGCGGCTATCAAAAACGGGATGATATCCTTGCGTGCTGCCGGCAACCTCAAAATCGCGCAAGGCGTAACGACGCCGGAAGAAGTCCTTCGCGTCACGATGGCCGATTGATCGTAGGAACAAGCAGCGAAAGGGACGAATACCATGTCGACGGGGTCACCTGAGGGTTTGAAGGTCAATCTGCATCAACTGCTTCGCGCCATGATTGAGAAAGGCGCGAGTGACATGCACATTACCACCGGGTCTCCGCCGCTATTACGGATTGATGGCGCGATCGTTCCGCTCAAACTTCCCGCGTTATCTCCCGTGGAAACGAAGCAGCTTTGTTATTCGGTTCTTACGGAAGAACAGAAAGTATCGTTCGAGAAACGCAACGAGACGGATTTGTCTTTCGGTGTTCGCGGCCTTTCACGCTTTCGGGCCAACATCTTCATGCAGCGGGGAGCTGTCGCCGGCGCTTTTCGATCGATCCCATTCAAAATTCTGACCTTCGAGGAACTTGGTCTTCCTCCGGTCATTGCCGAGTTGTCCGCGAAACCGCGGGGCCTCGTCCTCATCACCGGGCCCACCGGCTCTGGGAAGTCAACGACGCTTGCTTCCATCATCGACAAGATCAACAGCGAGACCCGTCAGCACATCATCACGGTCGAAGACCCGATCGAATATCTTCATCCCCATAAGCTGTCCGTAGTCAATCAGCGTGAGATTGGAACCGATACGGTCAACTTCAAAGATGCTCTGAAATATATTCTGCGACAGGATCCCGATGTCGTTCTCATTGGCGAAATGCGCGACCTCGAAACCATCGAATCGGCGTTGACGATTGCGGAAACCGGGCACCTCGTGTTTGCCACGCTGCATACCAACTCTTGCGTGCAGGCCATCAACCGCGTCATCGACGTGTTTCCGTCCCATCAACAATCACGCGTTCGCGCGCAGTTGTCGTTCGTTCTTCAGGGGGTAGTCACACAATTGCTGTTGCCCAGGGCGAGTGGCCCTGGTCGTGTCCTTGCTCTCGAGGTCATGGTGCCGAACCCCGCGATCCGAAACCTCATTCGTGAGGACAAGATTCATCAAATCTACTCGCAATTGCAGGTGGGGCAGGAAAAACACGGCATGCAAACGCTCAACCAATCCCTGTATTCGCTGTATGTGCGTCGCCTCATTTCGTTGGAGGAGGCGATGGGTCGATCTTCGGATCAGGACGAATTGCGTGCGATGATTGAGGGACGCGTGGCTCCCATGGGGCCACAAGGAACCGCGATGCCGCGTGGCTGAGAAAGCAATGACGCCGTGTCGTCGTGTGGCTATCCCATGATCCGGTGATAGGCACGTCATCGGCATCTCGATGAGATGCGGAACCAGAGAAGATCCCAACCAGAAAATGCCGCGCGGTTGAACTTCTATTCTCTCGTTGTGCCTATCCATCTGTTGTTGGCTAGCGCGTACCTTTTCTCGACCACCTGTACTATGAGGCGCGCATGTGCGGCATCTTCGGCATCTTCGGTCATCCAGAAGCAGCCAACATTACCTATCTAGGTCTTCATGCTCTTCAACATCGAGGTCAGGAGTCCGCCGGGATCGTTACCACCGATGGACGACAGATGTTCGTTCATCGGCACCTGGGCCATGTGGCCGACGCTTTTTCCGAGACCGATCTTCAACGCTTGCCCGGGCATGCGGCCATTGGACACGTTCGATACTCGACGTCCGGGGATAGCCACATTCGAAACGCGCAACCGTTTGCAGTCGACTATGCGCGCGGGTCGATTGCGGTAGCCCATAACGGCAATCTCACCAACGCACGCAATCTTCGTGAGCATCTGGAAGCGCGTGGTTCGATCTTCGTTTCCAATTCGGATACGGAGGTGATCGTTCACTTGATCGCGACTTCTACACAAAGAGCGGTTCAAGATCGCATCGAAGAAGCCATGGCTCATGCCCGTGGCGCGTACAGCCTCGTGTTTCTCACCGAAGAAAATCTCATCGCGGTGCGAGATCCTTACGGCTTTCGACCTTTGTGTCTTGGTGAACTCGATGTCGCCTCATCGCGGGAAAAGGCAGTTCTCATTGCGAGTGAAGGCACGAGCTTCGACCTTGTGGGTGCTCGATTCGTGCGTGAGATTCGACCTGGGGAAATGGTTTCGATCGACCGAAAAGCGATTCGATCCACGATGCCGGATCTTCTCGCCGGCCTTTCGGTGGACCACCGATTATGTATTTTCGAGTACGTGTACTTTGCTCGTCCGGACTCGGTCATCAATGGCAATAGCGTGTACACGGTCCGAAAAGCATTCGGCGCAAAACTAGCCGAAGAACATGAGTCACAAGCAGATCTCGTCGTTCCGGTCCCGGATTCCGGGGTTCCTGCCGCCCTGGGGTACGCGGAGCGTGCAGGCTTGCCCTTCGAAATGGGGTTGATACGAAGCCATTACGTCGGACGATCCTTCATCGAGCCGCAGCAAACCATTCGGCACTTTGGCGTTCGTCTGAAATTCAATGCCGTAGCAAGTCATTTGCGAGGTAAACGAGTCATCGTCGTGGACGATTCGATTGTGAGGGGGACCACCATCAAAAAAATTCTCTTGATGCTTCGTCATGCCGGAGCCAAAGAGGTTCACGTCCGAATTGCGAGCCCGGCTACCCTATGGCCTTGTTATTATGGGATTGACACGCCAACGCGAAGTGAACTCATTGCCTCGACTCGCTCGAACGATGACATTCGACAATTCATTGGCGCGGACTCGCTCGGGTTCTTGTCGATGGAAGGAATGCTGTCGGTGGTGGATCATTCGAAGGACGCGACGAGAGTCTGTTCGTCTTTTTGCGATGCGTGTTTTTCAGGGCATTACCCGGTGCCCTATGATGATTCCATTCCTCCTCGGCATTTGCGGCTCGTTGGAAATTGACACCGCAACCTCGCGGGTATCATGAAACGATCATGAGGATTCGACCCTCGAATCGAGCGGGGTGGGACCTGACCCCGAACGCCTTTTCCGCGGCTTGCCAACGTAGGATACGCGAAGGTCAGCAACTATTGGATCTGGTTCAATCCAACCCAACTCGCATTGGTCTCGATACACTCACGCCTGTGATGCTCGATGCTTTGCGTCACCCTGCATCCACACGGTATGAGCCGAATCCCCTGGGGATTCCGTGTGCTCGTGAAGCCGTAGCCTCGTGGTACGCGAGGCGGGGACTTGCCGTAAATCCGGATCGATTGATGCTCACGGCGTCCTCGTCCGAAGCCTATGGCACGTTGCTCAAGCTATTATGCGATCCCGGCGATTCGATCCTCGTTCCCGCACCAAGCTATCCCCTATTCGATCAACTTGCTCGGCTCGAGGGTGTGACTGTCAAACGCTATCCATTGATGATGGAAGACGGCTGGCGTGTTTGCGAAGCGATGGTGCAACAAGTCGTCGATTCCCGTACACGCGCTATTTTCGCGGTCAGTCCCAACAATCCCACGGGTTCGTATCTTCACAGCAGCGAGCTGCGTTCGATAGAGCGAGTGGCGCGAGAGCATAATTTGGCGGTGGTGTGCGACGAGGTATTCGCGGAGTATGTTTGGAAAGAGGATACGGACCGAGTCGTTTGTGCGGCTTTGGAAGCCGATGTTCCGACATTCAGCCTTGGGGGCTTATCGAAGTCGGCTTGTTTGCCGCAGATGAAGCTGGGCTGGATCGTCATGGGCGAGCATGTGGATCAAGACACGATTCACCGATTGGAAATGATCGCGGATACCTATCTTTCCGTATCGACACCGATTCAACACGCCGCGGGAGCCTTCCTCGATGGGGCAACGTTGGCTCGTGACATGTTGGCTCAGCGCATCCAAGAAAACCTTGCCGTTCTCGAACATTCGATTCGCGCGACACCGGTGTCCGTGTTGCCCATCGATGGTGGGTGGTACGCTTGTCTTCGCGTTCCGTCGGTGATGTCCGATGAACAGTGGGCGGAATTGCTTGTGTTGGAGGATGGGGTCGTTGTTCATCCCGGATCGTTTTTTGGTTTTCCCATTCCAGGAATACTCGTGATTGGATTGATCGCGGCGACTAATGTATTTCGTGAAGGAATTCAAAGGCTTGTGGCACGTGGGGAGAAGGTGATTGCGTGACGGGGCCGTCGACGTTTTCCTCCTTGGGTTCGCTCGAAGGGGGAGGCTAATCACTATCGAAGGAGCCAAAGCATCCAAGGGGAGCGATCGGCCTCATGGATGACACGAGCGGTTGGGTATCGAACCCATGGTGTGCCGAGATCCGCCACGACAGCAGAAACCGCGCGAAAGACTTCGCTTGCCACGTTGTCGATCGTGGCGTCCGTGACCGCGGCAAACACGCGAAAATACGGTCGAAGCGAGCTTTGTATGCGAGCGATGTGTCGGAGTACGACCCCTTGCATTCGCACCACGTGCATGGTGTCGTCGTGGTTCAAAGACAACTTCGCCAGGTCGGATAAAAAAGCGATATGACGACCGTCGTCCCGGGCGCAGGAAGAAAAGGCAGCTCGCACGATCGGAACGCGTGATTGACGAGATATGGTGCTCAACAAGCATCGCGTCGTGGCCTCATCTACGAGAGCGCGCAACACTTCCGCTTCGAGGCTCGAGGGTCCGCCGCGGGGATTGCGCCCTACCCGCCACATTCGTGTTGGATCAGCGTGTGGTTTGGCTTCGATATCCTCTTGCTCGGACGAATGGACGGTCTGGATGAGCCGTCGCAGCGTTCGAAGATGCCGCAATTCATCCGTGTCCAACCATTCCAGACATTCGATGATGGGGTCGTCCTGCTTCCAGGTATGAAAATACAACGTTCCTGCACGCGATCGGGCTCCGAGCTTCAGGTGATACAAAGCTTCGCAAGCCCCGAGAAGATCGAGTTTGGCGAGCAAACGCTCGCGACGGCTATCTCCCGCGAGCCTGATCCTCTCGTCCCACGGCAAGTCGTTGAGTCTCCATTGGGCTCTTCGTGCTTCTTCCGCTCGCTCCGAGAATCGTTGACTACCCATGGCGGCTGGAAGGATGCCTTAATTCTGTCGGGGTAGGGTTACAATATTTTCGCTCCCCTTGCGGATGGGAACGATGGCATGGGAATCGGGGTTTACCCATCGTGAACCTGATGTGCCTCGCCTGTTTTTCCCCCACCCATCTGACGGCCGGCATCTTTTGCCACCAATGCCACGCCTATCAGAATGGTTACGACACCAATCCATTGGTAGACCGTCAAGCTTTCATGCAGCTTCCATCCTGCGACGGTGACGATGATGGCGAAACCCGTTGTCACCATGATGGGATAGGCAACGCTGATCGGTAGTTTCTGCAGTGCAAACGCGTAGAAAACCACATTGAGGGCGAAACAGGCAAGCCCTGCCAGCACCTGCCAATGCCGAAGCAGCAACTTGATCAGCCCCAACAATCCACCGTCGAGAGCACTGGCGCCATCGAGTTCCAGATCGATGCCGCGCATGCCGAACTTGATGAGCAGGTTGGCCGTGGCATTCAAAGCCAGCGCTGCAAGGAGCGCGATAACGTGTGTCATGGGCTTGTGCCTCTTGTGTGTGGCAGCTCGACGTTGAACCCATCGGGGCCGACCGCTTCGACGAGACGTTTGACGATCGGCCGTGTATCTTCATTCGGATTCGGGCAATACAGCGGTTTCCCGCCGCGACCGAATTCGATGTCGATCGTGGTGTCGATATGTTCCGACAACGCGGACAGGAAGGAGAAAAGCTCCGGTTTCAATTCGAACCCGAGCTTTGTCGCGTATTGTATGCAAGCGCCGACGATACGGGAGGCGATGCTGGGGTCGATCGACTCGAATCCCTGCGGAAACACAGGATGCAGCTTGTCGAGCAACGCGCTCAAGGTCTCATTTCCCATGGGTTCTGCGAAGTACGCGTCAAGAACCCCCTGACAGCCGAAATCCAGTAAGAACATGGTCGGAAGGAACTTGTTGTCTTGCAAGCGACGTGTGGCCACGAGGCAGTGCAGACGTGGCTTGGCAGGGTTTTGCCAGTCTTGCGTGATGAAACAAGGGCCCACGGGAAACTGGAGTATCTGATCGGCAACCGCTCGTTCGACCCGTCGAAGCTCATCCGGGGCGGCGTAGGACATGGCTGCACGACTTACATGGGCACGCTTCTTTTTCTGCTTGGCAAGCCTCTTCTGTCGATGGTCAGGCATTTCTTTCGTCTCCAAGGCGTTTGCTGTTCGCCCCGTATCGTCTTGCATCCCCTGTCATGGTGTTGCGGTTTCCAACTGCCCCATCAGATCATGAATGCTTTTCTGAAGCTCCTGTATCGACGATGGGGCGTCTTCGCCGACATAGCAAAGCACGTTTTCCTGTTCATCCACTCGGGTAAGCAAGTGCGTTCGGGTTGTTGTGCTTCCTGTCGTTCGCCACTTGCCGCGAAGGGTCATGGGATCCTGAGAAGCGATTTTTTTCTTCAAGGATAACCGTGCGGATTCTTTGACTTTTCCCCGCTTCTTCCAAGAACCGGCCACGGTCTTGAGCACCATTCTGCCTTGGTCATCGGGCTCGACCGTGACCGTATCGAAGGTTTCGAGACTCCCATCTCGATAAAGACGATACCCCGTGCCTTGCTCCTTGGTGCCTACCGTGCGCGCATGAAGAAGCTCGATTTCCATATCTGGGGTTGGTTCGCCAGCCCAGGCGGGACGCGCTGGACAGGATTGGGCCGAACCGACCGTGGGTAGGGGTGACGCGCTGGCTTTCGAAGTTGGAAGCACTTGTTCCGAGGGGGTATTACTACAGCGACATCCCGCCGCCACCAAAACCATCGGAAGGATGGTGAACGTAATCTTGATCAAATCCCAATCACGCACGACTATCTCCACGGTCGAATCAGCGGCGGCAAAATGACAGAGGAACGAGGGGGGAGCAAGAACTTGCCGCGGGGGCGCATGCCCTTGCCTTATGCGAATTGACCGGCCACGCGCATGCTCGTCGAACTTGCTTGTCGAAGCACATGGCTTCGAATGCTAAAATCGCTCCGTGCGCACATATATGTTTTCAACGTTATGCGTTGTGAGTCTCATCGCATGCAGCAACGATGGCGATGGCGATTCGCACGGTGCCAATGGAACGGGAGGCTCGAGCGGAACAGGAGGCTCGAGCGGAACAGGAGGCTCGAGCGCAACGGGAGGATCGAGCGGAACGGGAGGAACGAGCGCAACCGGAGGCGCCGCTGGTACGGCAGGAGGCCCTGCCGATGACTCTTGCGCTAGCGTGCGGCTCACGTCGTATACGGCTTCCGCGAAAGGCTGGTGCGAATACGATCGAACGCTTCCCATTCTCCCTTCGTTCGTGCGAGAGGGGATGACCTTAGCGATTGCAGAGCCCTACAACCGGAGTTCCTACGAGGGAGAAGTTGGTGAATCATGCGGGGAATGTTGGGAACTCGATACGCTTGCGGATACTCGCATCGTCATGGTTCACGATTTGTGTCCGATCGAAGGGAACCCTTTATGCGCGGGCGGTCACTTTCATTTCGATCTTTCCGGGGAGGCCGCGAAAGTTCTGGATGCCCAAGGTTTGTTCGAAGGACAAACTCGCCGCGTTCCGTGTCCCGTCGACGGTAACGTTCATATTCAAATCCTCGACCGAAATGAATGGGGATATGTTCGATTCCAATTCGTCAATCATCGGATCCCCATACGAAACGCCGACTACAGAGCGGATAACGATACGGTCTGGCGCCCTGTGCAACGAAGCGGTGGAGCATGGCACGTCTTGGATGACAACAAGACCTTTGCTTCGGGTTCCCCTGGCGGCGTCTTTCGGATTACCAGCGCACAAGGAGAAATTCTCGAGTGTCCACGGGTGCTCCCCTACGCCCAATCGAAAGGAACGGTCTTCGATCTGGGAGCGCAACTCACCGATCAGCATCCATCTTCTGGAGGCACCTGCGTTTTCGAGCCACCGCGTGTCGTATTCGATGACGACTATGGCGGCATCGACAAGGTTCGTTGGACCATGAATCCATGGGGAGGAGCATCGGATTCCAAAGTAACCGAAGGTTGTTTCCAGGGAGCATGCATTCGTGTCGACAACCTGGGGCAGTGGGAAGGGTTTCACATTTATTATCGACAAGCATTTCCGCCATCGATCTTTTCCAAGCTGACCATGCGCGTGCGATCGACCTTGGAGAACAGCGAAATCACCGTAGCCCCAAGCTATCAAGGCGATCGCTGTCAAGAGACGAGCGTCAACGTGGAAACCGACTGGTCCGATGTATCGATCGAAATCGCATCGGTATGTGCCGAGCAGCCTCTCATCGATGCGGTTACCGTGAGCAACCAAGGAAAGCCCACCGTCATCTTGCTGGATGACGTCATGTTCGAAAAATGATTGGCTTCGGCCAGCAGTGTTAGCGACTGCAACTCCGCACGGCGGAGGAACGCGATCACTATGCTGCGTCATCAGTCGATACAGGTCCGTGGCTGTATCGATGGCTCATGCGAAACCGTGTCCCTTAGGCAGCGCTCCACGCCAATTCTCATCGTTTCATGGTCTCATGACCGAAACCCTCATGTTTGAAATGGCGTTTTGCCCGCGCGCTTTCGTATCGCATTCAAAGCTCGATACACCGGTGGATGTTGGAGTAACCGACGCTGCCACACGCGTTTGGCTGGAAAATCAAGAAGCGAGATTCCTATCAGTAGTGTCAGGAGACCCTGTCCAGGAAGCACGAGCATCGCAATGCCCATGAGGATGACAATGCTGGCCACGACGAACCGGACGGTCACTTTCCATATCGGTTGAGGCTGATGGGGACGAATGAAATAATCCGCGGGTAAGCGAATGCACAGGATGGGTATGCCTACGAGTGTCGCTACGAACAAGACGATGGATACGCTGGTGCCGATGAACCATAACCACGGATTGCCCGCAAGCTGACTCAAGAATTCAGGCACGAGTCATTCATAGGACAGAGGCTTGATGGATGCACGCGGATGTGGCCCGATGCCCGATCGTCATGCGAGGAATCGAGAGGCAATCACGCCCAGCGCAAGCGTAACCGATGCTGCCATGAACCAGAAAGCAACACGTCGTTCTTTGCGTCTCATGATACGCGCCGGTGCTACCCCGACCACGATGCAGATTCCGATGATGGGAAGCGCGGGAATGGCCTGTTGCAAGAGCGCGGCTAGCTGTCCGGCGATGATCAGTCCCGCGGTGATCAGTGCCACAAACCGTGGTCTGGACAATCCATGCCGAGCCGCCGCACCAAGCAATAATGCAGCGAATACGACGTCTCCAATACCAACGTTTGGTGAGAATGCTCTCGCTCCGAACACGGGAAACGATAACGTCAGCCACGGTAATGCATGTTCACTGCTCACGAGCGCGTGGGAGGGGCCTTGGGGATGAATGACCGAAGCGATATCGAACGATGCGGCCACGACACAGGCGGGTAGGAGATGCCCTGGATGCTGGATACGAGAGCCGATCATGCCGCCGATCCCATGACCGATCGTCATCAACGCAGTTCCTATCATCACGAAAGCGGCAACGCCGGGGCTGTCAGTGAGTGAAACGATGAGCAGCGATAGGAGGGCAAAAAGGATGAAACCGAACCATAATCGTGTGCTTTTCGTATAAGACAGAACGTAAAGGGTGGTGGAAATCGTGAATACGGAGCCGAGATACGTGAGTTGGTCTCCCCAGAATTCCCCCACATTGACCTGGGGGGCGAACCGAGCCGCGAAAGACAAAACACATGGAGGGATGAGAAGCCCCAGCCACCCCCACCACCTAACATCGGGTTGCTCGAGCCCCTGGCTCGTGGCATGGTCATCGCTCCGGGAGGCTTCATGCCCAGAATGGTCTGACGAAGTCATTTCGTTCCCGACTCATAACGTGGACCCAGGTTTTCTGTGGTCCCCGCCATGGAACACCCAATGCCCAGCTTGCAACGACGGCTGGTGGGTGCCGGCACGCCGGAGGAGGTACGGACAACATGAACAGAGCCCGTAAACCCAACCCGGAGGTGGTCACGTAGGCCGTCAGGCCATGGCACCGTGCCCCGAATGGGTTGGGGCAGGGACCGTGGGCCGGGAGCGACAAGCTGTTCCCGGCCCGCGTTGCTTTTGTCGCTCGTGGGATGACAAGTCCGTAGCTCTGCGGTAGGGCAGCTTCTGCGTGAGATCCTCATGCTTCCAACCGCTCCCCGCACGTTTGCGCCTGCTGGGGGCTTGAACCACCAACTCCTACGAAACCAGATGGATAGGCGAACGATGCGATGCATGACTAGCTTCTTGTTGGCCGCCGCAATGGTGCTGGCTTTTTCGGGTTGCGGGAAAAAAGAAGAACTTCCCGCCGGACCCGGCGTTACGGTCACAGAGAAGAAGGATGAATTCAAGATTGAGGACGTGAAGGTCGGCGATGGCGCGGAAGCCAAAGAAAACTCCGCCGTCAAGGTGCATTACACCGGAACCCTAAAAAACGGTAAGAAATTCGATAGTTCCCGCGATCGCGACGCACCGTTCGAGTTCACCATCGGCCTGGGACAGGTCATCAAAGGCTGGGAAAAAGGCGTGGTCGGCATGAAAGTCGGCGGTCAACGAAAACTCACCATCCCCTATGATCTCGCCTACGGCGAAGAAGGAAAACCACCGGATATCCCTCCTCGGGCCACCCTGCTTTTCGATATTGAATTGCTCGAGGTCAAGTGAACCTTCACGCAGCAATCCTTCGGCTGTTTCTCATGCCTTCTCCCTGTGATGGCTGACGAGTTCCGATACCAGGTATCTCTTCGCCACCTGCAAAAAGTCTCGGATCTGATCGGCAACCCATAACTCATCCTTGCCAAGCTCCGCGGCCATCCACTTCGCCACTTTGGGAGATGCTTCGATGGCGGCTTGCGCATCGAAAAGCAACGAACGCGTTCGACGCGCCAGAACGTCGTCGACCGTTCTCGCCATCTCTTCGCGTACCGCCCATACGACTTGCCCGGCGACGAGGGGAAGACGAGGATGAAGCCGTTCAGCATATTCGGGATGGCGACGAAGAGAGTCTTGGATCGCCGGCGCGTCGGAACCGTAAAAAGCAAACTCCCCAAATTTGTCCGCATACCGATGGTATCCATGGATTCGAAGCTGCCCCGTGACACACGGCTGCGGCGGCAGATCGGCCACCACCATCGCATTGTCGATCAAATCCTCCGCCATGTGCCGACAGGTCGTCCACTTGCCTCCCGCAATGGTCACCAATCCTGTCTTCGTAACCGTAATCGTATGATCCCGACTCAGTTGCGAAGTATTGGCATCATCCGCGGCTTTGACGAGCGGCCGTATCCCTGAAAATACGCTCAAAATATCGCCGCGCCCAGGAGAACGATCGAGATATCCCTCCGCATTCTCGAGAATGAAATCCACTTCCTCGTCCGTGGGCCAAGGCTCCAACACGAAATCCGATGTCGGAACATCCGTCGTCCCAATCACCACCTTGTCGTACCAAGGAATGGCAAATAGAACGCGGCCGTCCGCCGTTCGCGGCACCATGATCGCGTTGTCGCCCGGCAAAAATGAACGATCGAGAACGATATGAACCCCGGTGCTACCCGCGATCATCCGCTGCGCTTCCGGATCGTTCATGCGACGTAACTCATCCGCGAAAGGTCCTGTGCAGTTGACGACGACCTTGGCGTGAATCGTTCGTTCTTTGCCTGTCTCCTGATCCAAGGCGATCACACCGTCCACGAACCCTTCACTGTTTTTCGTAAGCCCCACCACGCGCGTGTAATTCAACAACGTCGCCCCTTGTTCCGCTGCCGTCTGAGCCATGTTCAACAACATTCGGGCGTCATCAAACTGGCCGTCATAATAGGCAACACCCCCACGCAGTCCTTCGAGGGAGATGGTGGGAATCCGATCGACGGTTTCTTGAAAGCTGAGGATACGACTTCGACCAAACCCATATCGGCCCGCGAGCATGTCGTAAACCTTCATGCCGATGCCGTAAAAAGGCGCCTCCCACCAGGTGTAGTTCGGGACGACGAATCCGAGGTCTCGCACGAGATGAGGAGCGTTTTGTCGCATGATTCCGCGCTCATGCAACGCTCCCATCACCAACGGTAGATTACCTTGTTGTAGATAGCGCACGCCGCCGTGAACCAACTTCGTGCTCCGGCTGCTCGTCGCTTTGCCAAAATCCGATTGCTCGAGAAGCAATACCTCGTAACCCCGTGATGCCGCATCGAGCGCTCCCGCGACTCCCGTCGCTCCACCCCCCACGAAAAGCATATCCCACGGGCGTCGATGGTCATCTACCCTCGCTATCATCTCCTCGCGTCGCATGATGGCTCCTCTCTCTGAAGGGGATGCTAGCAAACCAATCCTAGGAACCTCGCGCAAGGCGATTGATGCCATGATGTCCTTGGCCTTCTTGCTTTGGGACGGTCTGTTCGCTCATCCCGTCGCGAAGCCTTCAGCCCCAATCCGGAATCCTTTTCGATCCGTTCCTTTGGAATTTTCGCTATTTTTGCGGGAAACGAAGGGCTTGCTCGTACGTTCGGCTCGCGTACACTGCGGAGTATGTGCAAATCGCTATGGCCAAAGTACGTCGTTTTCCTCTGCCTAGGTGGCTTTGGATTGGGAGCATGCGCAACGGGTGAGGATGGGGAACCTCGCATGTTCACCGATGGCGGAGACGTACTATCCCACGGTGATTCAGCCGACGGTCATTCCGGTTCTGGGGGTGGGTCCGCGGTGGGAGGAGCGGGAGGTGTGGGAGGAGCGGGAGGTACGGGAGGCATCGCCAATACGGGCGGCGTAGGTGGGTCCGAGAGCGGCGGTGCTGGGGGTAGCGCGCAAGCAGGAACAGCAGGAAACGGCGCTTCGGCTGGTAGCAGCGGCGCCTCCGGCTCCGGGGCAGCGGCTGGTGAAGCTGGTTCCAGTGGTCAAACCGGGGGCACCGGCGCTTCCGCCGGATTCGGTCCAGGCACTCTCGATCCCCAACTTGCTCTTCCCGATGCCTCCGGGGCAGCCTGCGAAGTCGGCGCTTTCTGCTGGAACAACATTTATTACGCCTGCCGTATCGCTTCGCCTACCGATGGCCGATGCGAAACATGCTTGTATGCCGCGCTTTGCGGCGTCCAAGGCTCTTCTTGCACCAAAAGCAATGAATGCGGAACCCTGTACCAATGCTACGCCGGCAAGTGCTCGTCGATTTGCAAATTAGGCGTCGACGACCCTCTCTGTGACGCGCAAGATTGCCGCGATGTCGGACATGTCACTCATGGTGTATGTGTTCGAAATTAAAAGGTATTTTACTAGTGCGGCCTTTGCATCAAAAGCGCGTTCAGATGGGATCGATGCGGCTCCGTAAGAAGCCTTTCGAGATGAATCGACATTCCTCCCAAAGCGTTTCGCAGCGCCACATACTCACGAAATGACTCTGGGCTCCCTTGTCCTCGACGATTCGCTCGCAATAGCGTGTTCTTTGGCGTATGCGCCGACGGGACGAATTCGATGGGGTTCGCTTCGTAACCACATCCCTCGAGAATCAGTGCTCGCAATGCGTCCGTCATGGTCGCCGCTACTTCCCGCCGCAGATGGGGCCAGCGGCGAATCGGCATGAAAGCATCGTCAAATTCGCCTTCCGCCCACGTCTTAGCCAATTCTCCTTGACAGCATGGCGCTACCGCCATCGATGGCACGTTCCACGAGATACCAAGCGCCAACGCTTCGTCCGTCGCCGTATCGCAAGCATGAAGCGCCAGCAACAGATGCACCGTGCCGTCGGCGTTTTTTCCAAATGCCCGTTGCCAGGCTTTCTGCACGTCGACCTCTTCGATATTCGACGCTTCGAAACGCAGGATATCTTCCAATCCCAATCGCCACGCGCGCTCCCTGCAGGCTTCGATGAGCCGAAGGTTGCGATCCACTCCGAGCACTTGCCCCGGGTGCCGCAAGCGATGAGCCAGACTCGTGGCGATGGTGAAAGTGAGGTAAGAGTTGCCGCACGCAAGATCCAAGATGAAAACCTCGGAGTTTTGCCGTTTGAGTTCTTCGATCTGCGGTTCGATCAGCGTGAGCATATGACTGATCTGCATGTACTTGCGCACGGACTCGGGCCCCATCGAAGCGTCGGCTTTGAGCAAACCCATGGCGCGAAGCAACGGTCCATACTCCGAAGGGGGAAGAATCAGATGTTTCGTTCCCAATAGCCCACGGGTTCGCGCCTCCGTCCAATAGGAACGGGCGCGCGCGTCGATGTCCTGTGCCCAGCGTTCTCGCATGGCAAAGCGCCCTGTAATCGCCCGTATCGGCCGTGACAAGAGCGGCGTGTCATTGCGCTTGTGGTCGCGTCGCAACCATGGCCGCGTAACCTCCCACGAGCGCCAGACCCACGATGACAATCCACGGTTGAGCGCCCACGAGACAAGTACCCCCGCAGGAATTGATGACGACGGCATAAAACCAACCGACGCCCGCGCCTCCGGCGGCAGCCATCGATGTGAAAAGAATTCGTTTCCACGGCGAAGTCACGGCAAATCGTTAGAGACGACTGCTCGCCATTGGATTCAATCTGGTTGTTTCGCGGGCGATAGTCGTTGCAACTCCTGCCGCAACGCGTCGACGTGTTGCTTGTCCGCAGCCATCATCGCGTGAAAGAGTTTCTCATGCGAGGAGGAGGAAAAGGCAATGGCTGCATCCGCGTGAAAAATGGCGAACCGCTCTTCCAGAGAAATGGCTATTTCCAAGGCTTCTCTGGGGAGCAGCCTGGAAGAGCGAACACGACGCAACAACGCGGATGCCGAAGAAAAAGCGTCTTCGACTTGCTGGATATCCACCGTGGAAGAAGGGACCACATCGCCCCCTAACGACATCGCAAGAGAAAATTGGGAAGCGTGATTTCGCTCTTCCGCGGCAGTCTTCAACCACAAAGCGGAAAGACTCGGCATGTCCGCATGTTGCTGCGCCAACTCCCGGTATACCTTTTCCATCAACACTTCGAGATCATGACATCGTCGCAAGACGTTCAGTGTGGAAAAGGGAATTGCGGTCATTCTGATAGGCTATCCAATCAGCGCCCGAGAACAAGCCAGGGAATGAGTCAAGCCACCGCGGAGGCTGGCCAAAACCTTTGGATGCCGTCGTTTCTGTGGTGAACGATCGGTTAAAAGAAAATGGGTCCGCCAGGACGAAGGAAAGGGTTCGACCGACGTTCCGTTCCGATATCCGTGGTAGGACCATGACCGGAATACACCACCACGTCGTCATCCAACGTCAGAAGGTGCTCCTGGATCGAACGGAGCAACGTGGATGATGACCCTCCAGGCAAGTCCGTTCGGCCAATGGAGCCGGCGAATAGCGTATCGCCGACGAAAACGGCACGCGGCTCCGGGAAGTAGAAACAACATCCGCCTTCCGTATGGCCGGGTGTGTGAAGCACGATTCCTTTCACCTCGCCGACCATCAACGTTTGGCCATGCTCGAGATCACGATCGACTTCAGGCGTTGGCCTGGGTGAAAGACCGAAAGCAACCGCGCTCGACCCCAAATGTTCGAGCCAGCCCCGGTCGCCCGGATGAATCGCAAACGGTACGTCGAGGAGCCGCTTGAGCGAGGCCACGGCCCCCGCATGATCGATGTGTCCGTGCGTGTTGACAATCTCGACCACCTGCACGTTCGCTTGCTTCACCTTATCCGCAATCCGATCTTCCTCGTCGCCCGGGTCAATCAAGATCGCTTTGCGGGTGATGGGATCCGCAACGAGATAACAATTTTCTACAAAAGGACCGTTGGTGATCGTCTCTACAACAAGACCGCTACATTGCTTCATGGGTTGTCCAGAGTCAGCCATCATGCATGGGTTGAAGGGATTTGAACCGAACCGCTTTTCATCATGCGTTGCCGATCCGCGATCCGGAAGGGACCACGCCATTTTTCGTCACGATGAGCACACCATCGCGTACCGCTACATCTCCTTGCTCGAAGTCGTCGGGCAAGCCCGCGGGAGACAAAGAAACATCGTCTCCAATTCGCGCGTTTTTATCCAGGATGGCGTTTTCGATGAAACAGGACTTGCCGATGCCAATGGGCGGAAGCCCGCGCGCTTTGGCGCTCGTCTCCGCTTCGGGGGACTCGTATTGATCCTGACCCATCATCACGACGTTTTTCAATCGCGACCCTTCGTGAATCATCGACCGCACGCCGATCACACTACGTTCGAGCACGGCGTCGATGATGATGCAGCCATCGGCCACGATCGCCTGGTCGATGGTGCATCGTTGCAAACGAGAAGCGGGAAGGAAGCGAGGATGGGTGTAGATGACACGTCCAGGTTCGAAAAAGTTGAACGGTGGGGAAGGGGAGGTCAACTCGAGATTGGCTTCGAAAAACGCGCGCACGGTTCCAATGTCGCGCCAATATCCCTCGAAGGGAAAGGCGTAGATGGGCACCGTTCCCACCAGACTGGGAATGATCTCTTTGCTGAAGTCGCTCAAACTATTTTGTGTCAATGCATCCCAGAGGGTCCGTTTTTCGAATACGTAGATCCCCATGTTGACCCAGCACACACCCGTGGGTGTAGCCGTGCCGTTGGGACGCGGTGGCAACCATGATTGCATCTGTCGAACGACTTCCGGGTCGGTCGGCTTTTCGACAAACGCCGTCACGGATAAATCATCCGCCACACGAAGCACGCCAAATTGATCCACGCGATTGCAATTCAAAGGCTTGGCCGCGATGGTGACACGGGCACCCGTGCGATGATGCTGTCGAAGAAGCTCCTGGTAGTCCATGCGATAGAGCTGATCCCCCGACAAAATAAGAAATAGATCCCCATCGTGCGCGGAGAAATGCCGGAGGTTGTGACGGACCGCGTCGGCCGTGCCCTGGTACCACGACGTGCCCTCGATCGTTTGCTCAGCCGCAAGAATGTCCACGTAACCCCCGCTGAACGAGTCGAATCGATACGTGTCCTGAATGTGCTGATGCAAGGAAGCCGAATTGAATTGCGTCAGTATGCTGATGTGGTTCAAACCACTGTGAAGACAGTTGCTGATGGGAATGTCCACGAGACGGTATTTGCCAGCGAGAGGGACGGCAGGCTTGGCTCGCAACTTGGTCAAAGGGCGCAACCGACGACCACGTCCTCCGCCCATGATGATACAAAATACCTTTGGTTTCATGGATCGAACCTCATCATGCCACGCCACCATGGCATAGATGAAGCCTGCCTGTGATGATAAAGATGGTGAATTTTTTATCGAGAGCGTCCCGTGGATGAGCCCTCTTCCTTACGCTCCTGCCCAACTCGTTTGCGTGCGAAATCATGAGTTTTTGCGCGAATCGATTCCTTTCGATGAGTCACGTTTTGCATGGCTCATCGACCGTGCGTGGATGAGACCGGGCTCCGAAACGCCACGAAAGGCAGCGAGTGCGGTGATGTCATGAACGCTCGCTATTCGCAGCGAAGCTCGAGGGAGGCAGGTTCCGGTTCGACCGACCGTATTCGAGCCCCTGGAGCATAAATAACTGAATTTCCAGAGAAATTTCTTTCGCTCCACACCGTGACCGTGGCCTGGGGGCCCACTTCGAAGCTATCCGCTTCGCCGGTCCAGTTTTGCGTGGCCCCGGGAACTTGATCCAGGTTCGCATAACGTCCCGGTTCATCGATCACGAGACAAGCCTCGGACTTCTCGAAATCGTCTCCGTCATAGAGGCGAAGGAAGCAACCATTTTCCACGGGTCTGCAATGCGCGCCAGAGGTCGTGCTACAGCCAACGACCAATAGGCTTGCCATAGTCAAACCCATCCACAGTGCCCAGGCGGATGTCTGCCATGCGTGCATCATCGGAGCCTCCGTCATCGTCGATTCATCGTTGAATCATGACGCTTTTTCATCCGTGGCACCACATCGCCGTAACGCTTCACACATGGAGGTGAACATGGATTGCGAACATGCTCGGGCGAGATGTGCGCGATGCGTTCGAAAATCAAACGAAGATACGCCTCTTTCGCCAAGACGGCGTTGTCCGATGATGTAATGGCAGGTGAATCGCGCGTCGGGATCGACGCGACAACCCATGCGAGAATCGCGGATCAGAACGGGGTACCGTCGTTCTTCGTGCCAGGCGAAAACTTCAGCGCGCCGAGCGTGTTATGAAGCACGAAGTTGCCCGTCAAGTCCGGGTTTCGTGTCCACGATGCACGGTCGTTTTGCGTGCCAGAGTAGGTCATCGACGCCAGTTCGGTCCCATCTCCTCGAGTAATTTTGACTGAATCTGTATCCGGGCCGAGAGCGAGCCCACTGGAGATGAACGTCATGACGTTCGCGGGATACGTACACTTCGCCTCGCCGCCGCCGTACACTACAACCACCCCGCGAGCAGGAAGATCCGTGGGCGTGGGGAAGGTGAATCGTACCTTTTCGGAATCGGCAATCGTGATCCCTCCCAGGGCAAGAACTTCATCCGTGTTGTTGACGATTTCCACGAAGTCGTCTTTGGAAGCATCGCGCGTTCCATCGCAGTTCGTATCGCCCTCGAGATCGAGCGGCGGATTGCCCATGACCTCATTGATGATCAAGTCGCCCACGTTCGGGATCTTGCCCGTCCCAGTTGCACACCCGGAGGTATCGATATTCGAAAAGTCTTTAAGCGCCCAGGATTGGAGCCGATGGTCGGCTTGGTATTGCGAAACCGGCGCGAGAAGGTCGAACTTCGCTCCCACGCACAGCGTTCCCGTACTCTCTGCACGCAACACCACATTCGTCGCGGTTCCATAGTTGATCGTGCCGTCTTTCCCATTGAGGGTCACAATGGTTCCGCCCGTAATCTTGACCAACTCCGACTCATAATCTTCCGTGGGAGCGACGGTTAGATTCTGGATGAGGGGGGTGATATCCGTTCCGCTGGACTTTTTGACGATGGGTTCGTGGCCGGAGACTTCTTCTTGATTATTGAAGTGGGTGACCTGAGTGACGCGCATATCGATGACGTCACCCACGGCAACGTTGGGGGTCCAACTATTTCCTTCGAAAACCTGGATGGCGGGACCGGTAGGGTCTTTTTGGATGAAGTAGCCAGTCGATAGAACGTACGTCACGACCACATCGCAGACTTCGAGATCGACAGGTTTTTTGTTGGCGCCCGTTGCTTCGGTGCGAAGTTGCTCGATGGTGCCATTGCAGGGCACGACGCCTCCGCCCGATCCACCCGTGCCGCCTCCGGTGCCACCGGTAGCGCCGCCGGTTCCGCCTGTTTCTCCACCACCGGTGCCGCCGGTCTCACCGCCACCGGTGCCGCCTGTTTCTCCGCCACCAGTTCCGCCTGTTTCTCCGCCACCGCTGCCGCCGGTCTCACCGCCACCGCTGCCGCCTGTTTCTCCGCCACCGCTGCCGCCGGTCTCACCGCCACCACTGCCGCCGGTCTGCCCCCCACCAGTTCCTCCCTTTCCGCCGCCGCTGCCGCCCGTGGCACCACCCGTTCCTCCCTTGTTGGGCGTTCCGTCTGTATCGTCGCTATCGCTTGCGCAAGCAGCCACGCCAACGGCAAATCCGAGTCCGATGATCAGTCCAAGCTTATGGATGGTTCGCATGGTGTATTCTCCTACCGCCCGGTAAGTCGTTGCCGGGATTGGGAAAGTATTCGCTCGGCCTAGCGCACCAAGGGGGCATCCTCAAGGGGGGAGCTTGATTTTTCTAGTCATTCTGGACTCGAGTTCGCCGAAATCGCTACGACATCTGCCTAAAGTCACGGAAAACAAGTGGTTTTGGGGACTTGGCAAGCGGAAGGGTGTGCCAAAGAATTCTAGGATACCCCCGGCTAAGTTGCTACACTTAAGGGTTGTCTGCCCCCAGGAGAAGAAATGATGCAAAAAGCTTCTTGGATTGCGGCCATGGTTTGTTTTGCGATGCCTATGGGTGTGGGGTCTTGTGGCGCGGATGACGCTGGAAAGCTATTCGAGGCGGATCGTGTGCCGGCTTCCGGCGCCTATGGGGGGCAGGGTGGAAGTGGCGGCGTTGGAGGGGGCGGATATACGGGCGGAGCGGGGGGAGCCAACGGAGGCACAGGCGCGATGGGCGGGGTTTCCGGCGCGGGAGGGGCAACCGGGGGAGCAGGCGCACAAGGGGGCTCCGGTGGAGCTACGGGCGGAACAGGTGCGGAAAGCGGTTCTGGCGGTGCCACGGGCGGAACAGGTGCAGAAAGCGGTTCTGGCGGTGCCACGGGCGGAACAGGCGGTGCCACAGGCGGAACCGGGGGCGCGACTGGTGGAACAGGCGGTGCCACAGGCGGAACCGGGGGCGCGACTGGTGGAACAGGCGGTGCCACAGGCGGTTCTGGCGGCAGCGGCGGTTGCACTGCGGTGGGGCACGACGAAGATTTCGATTTGGTCGATGATGGCTGTGATAATTGCCCGTCTTTTGCGAATCAAAGTCAAAAAGATACCGATGGAGATGGACTTGGAGATGCTTGTGAATGGCACAACAATTCGGACGCCCTATCCAAAGTGATGTACTTCGAGCCTTTTTTCGAGAGTGGATGGGCTAGCTCGTGGGATCTCAATTCCAGCTATAAGGTTGGTACTGATGTGCTGAACGTAAACAACGAGAATTGTTCCTCCGGTAATTGCGGGAAAAACTCATATTGGAAAACCGAGATCTCGGGTTTGACTCCCTACGCCGTGGAAACCTCGCTACTGTATGGGTCTGGGTCTTTTGGGTGGGCCGGAGTGCTTTTGGGGGAAAGTCCTGGACAGAACAAGTGGTGGGGGTGTTTTTTGGACCGTGAACAGTACTCCAGAACCCTGGAGTTGTGGGAGAATACTGGCAGTAGCCTCGTTCGCCGGCAATGGAAAACGAGTGTCGAGAACACATCTACTGGATCTTCCGTGCAAAGATGGTTGCGAGCCTATTGGAATGGCTCCTCGATCACATGCGAATATCGCAATGGCAACGGCGCTGTGGCGCAAACGCAACCGTATTCCGTGTCCGGCACCATGACCGGACGCGCCGGTGTTCGGGTTTATAGTGTCAATGCCGAATTCCACTCTTTCACGGTTTATAGATAATCAAATATTATCATAAATTTTAGATATTTACCTCTCGACCGCGAAGGCTCGCGTTGTTGCACTGCACAATTCTGCCCTTGACTTTTCCCTCCCCTCGTCTACCCTGCGTCCGCTTGGGAATGGCTTTCCGAAGTCGACCGGCGCGTCGCACAACGCGATCAAAGCCTCAGACGACCATGTCGTCACGGCTGCCGCTCGATGGATCACGCTTTGAAACGTTACCAGAACATGATGCGCCACATGGGATGCCAAGACCGAAAACCGCATAGACAAGGCAATGACATCACGTTCGGGCGTGCGAAACGCGATCGATAGGAACCCGGGGCCGACACCAGCAAAGACGGAGGCGCAAGAGCATGGCAGAGTTGAACGTCAATATTGGACATTGGATCCGTCAAAACGCGATCATCTATCCCCATAAAATCGCCACCAAAACCGGCGACCGCTCGTTTACCTATCGGCAGCTCGCCGAACGCATGAATCGTCTTGCTCATGCGCTCATCGCATCGGGATTGAAGCCTGGAGACCGGGTCGCCCTGTACCTGCTCAACGGCTACGAATACGTGGAAGCCGTCTTTGCTTGCTCCGCCGCCGGGCTCATCGCCGTGCCTCTCAACTGGCGTCTCAGTCAAGAAGAACTCGTGTTCATCATGAAAGACTGCCAGCCCAAAGCTCTCGTTTTTCACGCCATGTTCGAGCAGCAGGCCGCCTTGCTCGCCGCCGAATGCCCCTCGGTTTCGTTGAGCCTTTCCGTCGCCCACGATGGAGGCCCATCGCCCTACGAATCTTATCTGCAAACCGGCGATCCAAGCGATGCCGTCAACCCCGCCGTGGGCGGTGACGACCCTCATCTCATCATGTACACCGCCGGTACCACGGGAACTCCGAAAGGCGTCATCCTCACCCACGCCAACTGCTTCTGGCAATCCGTCAATGGTTGGGCGCTGGGCGTGAGTCCCGATACCGTCGCTCTCGTGATCCTTCCCATGTTCCACGTGGGCGGCCTCAACGGATGCGTCACACCCATGATCCACATCGGGGCTACCGTCATCTTATCGCCGAAATTCGATCCCGCCGACGTGCTCGAAACCATCGAGCGTGAGCGTGTCAATGGAATGGTGGCCGTTCCTGCCATTTATCAAATGCTTTACGACCATCCCAAGTTCAACACGACGGATCTATCTTCCATTGTAGCGTTCATTTCGGGGGGGGCGCCGTTGGGCAAAGAGCTGACGCGCAAGTACCACGAGCGCGGCCTAGAATTCCGTCAAGGCTATGGATTGACCGAAACATCGCCGGGCGTCACGGGAATGGGACCGGGCGAATGCTTGAAAAAATCCGGAACCGCGGGACGCACGTGTACCTATGTGGACGTTCGTATCGTGGGAGAAGATGGCAAAGACCTGCCCAAAAACGAACCGGGAGAGGTCGTGATTCGCGGACCGAACGTGATGAAAGGCTATTGGAACAGGCCTGAGGCTACGGCCGAGGTGCTTCGGGATGGCTGGTTTCATTCGGGGGATATCGGATTCCTCGACGACGATGGATTTCTCACGTTGGTCGATCGCAAGAAAGACATGATCATTTCAGGAGGGGAGAACGTGTACCCCGCGGAGGTGGAGAAAGTCCTGCTCGAGCATCCGGCCGTCGCGGAGGCGGCGGTGGTAGGAAAACCCGATGAAAAATGGGGCGAAGTTCCTATCGCTTTCGTTTCTCCCGTGCCTGGGCAAACGCTCGATGCGCAGGAATTGCTTCACTTCTGCTCGAGCCGCATTGCGAAGTACAAGACGCCGAAACAGGTATTGATTCGCGACTCGCTGCCGCATAGCGCCGCGGGAAAAATCCTGAAACAGCAGTTGAAACGAGAGGTTCGCGAAGGATAAACCCACCCTTCGCACTCCCTCCGCTACGTCGAGCCCGACGGTCGCATCCTTACCACCAGCACGATTCCCGCTGCCACGATCAACGTGATGCCAAGATGCGATAGGCTGTCCGGTCGCTCATTCCAGAAAATGAGGCCTGCCAGGTAGGCCAACGGCACGCTGGCATAAGAAAACGCCGAAGCCAGATGCGCCGGTGCTCTTCGATACGACGCCGTCATGAAGCTTTGAGCCAAGAGCGCGAGCAACCCAGCGCCAACGAGAAGCCCGTGGGATCGTAACGAAAGCGGATGCCAATCGGCGGCCACGAACGGCAACGAAAGCGCGGCCGCCACGAGCGAAAACCACAATACGATGCGCTGAGTCGTTTCGGTTCGTGTCAACGCGCGGACCGTGACATAAGCTCCTGACGAAAACAGAGCAGAAATCAAGGCCATCAGCGAATCCAGGGAGGCAACGCCCCGCGTGGGACGAACCACCAGCCATGCGCCGATCAGGCATACGCCCGCAAGCAAATAATGACTGCGACGGGGGCGTTCCCCCAGCAACCAAACCGCAAGAAACGCAACGAATACGGGGTTCGTCTGTTGCAACGCGAGTACGTCCGCCAACGGAATATGGGAAACCGCCCACAGATAACAAAACAGGGCAAGAAAACCCAGAACCCCGCGAACCACGAGCAGTTTCATGCGCGTTCCCACGACGCTCACACGCTGCATACGCATGATGCCGAGCAGGGGGAGAGCCGAAAATACGGAACGGTAAAAAACCGCTTGCATCGGCGCCGCCTCGTCGGACGCCGCTTTCACCAAGGCCGCCAAGGCCACGAAAAAACCTGCCCCCAGCACCATGAACACTGCGGAAAGCGAGATGTTTTCTTGCGCAACACCACCGCTTATCGGAACCACCGGCGCGGATTTCACTTCGTCGGTGGAGGAATTCAGCGGCGTGGGCACGGCGAAAATGGGTGCTTTCTCCCCCGCTTTTCGCTACCCCCCTCCAACCCCAAGGTCAAGGAAGATTCGGTTTTGCCATGCAGCATCCATGGCCCGGCCTTGGCTTCCGCCTCTTGACAAGAACCAGATTATCATCGCATGAAGATAGAGGCCAATATTGTGCGCCGCACAATCATGAGCGTCGACGAGAGGAGTTCATGGCACCATCAATCACCACTTCTGCACGACAACTAGCCGCGGATTGGGTGGGAAATTCCACGGCCTTGACGTTTCGCAACTCCCGGGACTCGCTGAAACTCCTTCGTATGATGAGCTATGTGACGCATCAGACGATGGAAGGCAGCGTATTTCCTGCCTTCGAAGCGGCGTTGGGGATGCAAGAAGCCTTTTCTGGCTCTGTGGTTGCTGCTCTTCGAGGTGATCGCAAAGCCCTCGAGGTGGCAAAAGAGAGCGTGGATAGGGTTCGTGCGGCGGCAAAATATGGAAAATTGGTACGACGATGGGGTAAACAACTCTATGGATCCGCGACCTTCGAGGGAGAACAGGTTCTTTCCCAGGGACCTTTCCTACAGCTTTCCTATTTGCCGCCCCCAACGACTGAAAAACAAGCGCCTTTCGCACTTTTTCATGCGGGAGGGGGTATCCCCTATGGCGACCGCATCTTTCGTTTCCTGCCAGAATCCAACTTCTTCGATCGCTTTCTCGAACGCGGCATTCCAGTGTACGCCGTCGAATTGCGCGGCGACCGCAAGCAGATCGACTACGCCGGGCTGACGTTGGAGCACCTCATCGAGGCCATCGATTCTCTATCCGCCATCGCTTTCGAGCATCACGGACAACGAAAAATGATCCTGGAAGGCTATTGCGGCCACGGCATGCAAACCCTCGCGTTTGTCGCCGCGAAACCTCGACAAGCCACCGAACGCTTCCATGCCGCCACCACCTTCGTCTCTCCCTACGATGGTCGAGAATGCTCGATTCTTGCCGAATTCCCCTCGTTGATGCCCGAGGCGATGATGGACTTATCCTTCGCCATCGCCAAGCTCATTGGACAGGGATACGTTCCCGGCGATGGCATGCGTATGTCTCTCGACCTCGGATTGCGAACGACCTTCCACAAAACTCCGCTCGCCCATGTCGCCGCGGGCTGGAATGAAACGACCTACGCGAAAGTCCGCACGGTCGAGGACCTGTCCAAACGCCAGCGGCGCGACCTGGCCGGAGCTTATTGGATCTCGCCCGAAAGCGCGCGTCGCTTCGCCTTACCCATCGACCTCGTTCGCTATTCGTCGCGCCTGTTCACCAAAGGAATTGGCCCCGACGGCGAATTGCCCGCCTCCTATCAAGGAAAATCCCTGTCTTTGAAAACCATCCTCGACGATACACCCTTGCCGATCATTGGCTTTTTCGGCGGCCGGGACGTCATGATCCCCGATCGAACCGCCTTTCCGATCCTTTCTCTTTTCGGCAAGCGTTACCGGCACATCGTCCACCCCCAGGCGGGGCATATTTCTTATGTCTTATCGCCAAAATCATGGCAAATAGGCCATAAAACCTCCCTTGAGCCCAACCCCATCGACGTCCTGCACGAGGTTGTGGCAGCTTCATAATGCCCCCCAAGCGTGGAAACATCGAACAACAAACGCACTGAAACGTTGACATCGTCGTCGTTCAAGCATTGAATCTTCATCGAACATCTTGGCGATGTCCTCGGAGGATACCATGCGATTGCTTCCCTACCTGTTGATTGGCGCGCTGCTGCCCCTTTTGCCCTCGTGCAAAGCATGCGAGAGAGAATCGGATGAGCCGCCGCCGTTGCCGCCGGCCACGACGGTCACGCCGGAACCCACGGCTCCTGCCACCTTGACCACCGTAGAACCCCCCAAACCAGGCGAAATCGTTCGCCCGGAACTCGAGGATCGAGAGGACGGCATCACTGGCAAAGCGATTACCGTCACCGGGGCCAAAGCAAACTTGCAAGTCCCCAACGATTGGAACGTGGCCAAAGCCGACGTTCAAACCGCGACTGCGGCGGATCAAAAGTCGCGCATGGGTGTGACGAATTATGGCGCGGAAGGACATTCCGCGGCGTTGGACAAAGCCATGGCTTCCACCGGGTTGTCCGGGTGTACCTGGCAACCCACCCAATCCTTTTCCGTGGGGAAGGATAAGCTGATGGCTCAGGCCGCGGATGGTCTCTGCCAGCGCAACGGCGCGCAAGTCAGTACGGCTTTCATGGCCACCGAAGGCTTGTTGGCGTTGGGCTCGTGGGATGAAGGCGCGGACCGTACCGCCCTGTTCGGCTCCATGCGTTCCGTGGCCAAAGTCAAGGTAGGAACGGGCACGAGCAACCTGGTGGCTTGCTGCCGTGCGCTCGCTCAAAACGCAAAATCTCAACCGCCGCCGCAAAGTGGGTTCATGTTGCAGGCCGCCGCCGCTTGTGAAGCCGCCGCAAGAAATAATGATGCTTCCGCCGTGAATGCTGCCCTGCGACAATTCGGGATGCGCTGCAACTAACCCTATTCACCGATCCGCGCTTCCCCATACGTCACTTCTCCCCTTCGCCAGCCCAGGCCTCGCTCGACTCCATAAAATCCTATTCCATGATCGTAACCTTGCGTAATTCAACCTAAATTTAGAAATCCCCCCGGAAGGGAAAGACGGGGTCAAATGACGTTTCGATGCGATTTACCGGAGCGGAAGCCCGGGAATGGGTGGAAGCCCTTTCAATCCCGCTGCGATGAGTTGTGTCTGGCTCACTTCCCCCTTGATCGTAAACGGCAGATCCACGTTCAATGTTTCACCACCAATCGTCACCTTTCCTTCCACCACGTAGGGAACCTGGGGCCCCGAGGTGGCGAGCTGGGCTAGCTGTACTGCCTGGCCCCAGGTGGCTTCCAACTCCAGCTCGACATTCGTGCTCTTGTTGGCGGGGAGTTTGACGCCGTGCGGTTTGGTGATCGGGCCAAGGGTTACCGTATCGCCCAGCTTGATGGTTCCCTCCACGCTTCGTGTGTTCAAGTCGAAATCATTGGGATTGTACGCGGCGAGCACGACGCGAATCCCGATGCCTTTGCCGCTGACCGAAGTGACCGAAGTGGCTTCCGGGGTCAATTGGGGCGGTTTGGGTTTCGAGCATCCGAGCATCGTGACGAGGCCCAGGACCATGAACATCGCTTGCAAGAACTTGAATCGACTCATGCGACGATTCTAGCGGATAGCGGTGGCGTTGACGATTCCCAGTGTCGCGCCGCATCCGAAAAATGGTGCAGGGGTGGACCCATCATCGCCTACGGCGATGAGCCATGGTACGTTATGTCGTTGGAGGCTTCGAATGCTGCCAAGGATCGTTGCATGTGTTGTGGTTGGCTGGGCGCTGGCTGGGTGCAGTGCCGACTCGGATAGCCAAAGAAACTATGGGCACGGAGGTTCTTCCGCTGCGGGAGCTTCTGGGGGAGGAGGGGGCACCTTGGATAGTGGCACCACGGTTCCCGAGGCGGATACCCCCGACACGCTTTCCGTCAACCCGGAGGCATCGACGGATGTATTCGTTCCCGATGGTGATTCTTGTTTGAAGACCTCGGCGGCGGCGGAGCCATTCCCGCTGGATATGTACGTGATGATGGATCAATCCGGGTCGATGTCGATGCCCGTGAACTTGATGCAGCCTTTGGGGGAAACCCAATGGGGCGCGGTCAAAAAAGCTTTCGTCGGCTTTCTCAACGATCCGGCCACGCCGACCGGAATGAGCATGGGAATTCAATATTTCCCGTTGCCCATCGCACCCTGGGAGCCGCTCGAATGCTCGTCGGAAACGGATTGTGCCTCCGGTTCGATCTGCGTAAAACTCGATAACGGTAAGCATTGCGTGGCGAAGTGTACGAGCGATGCCAATTGCCCCGCGGTATCCGAGTGCATGAGCTTCGATGATGGCAATGGGGGCACGCTCAAATTCTGTAGCAACGATTCTTGCGATGTTTCCGCCTACGCCACCCCGGAAGTGCCCATCGCACCCATTCCTAGCGTCAATGCAGAGATCCTTGCCTCGCTCAACGCGCATAGCCCACTTACGATGACCCCGTCGGCCCCCGCGTTGGAGGGCGCCATTCAATATGCTCGCTCATGGGCAACGCAGCATCCGGGGCATACGACCATCGTCATTTTCGCCACGGATGGTCAGCCCACCGCATGCTCCAAAGCGGCTTTCCCCATCAACGAGGTCAAGAGCATCGCCGCCGCTGGCGTGAATGGTAGTCCATCGATTCGCACGTTCGTCATCGGCGTGCTCTCCGCGGGCGCGGGACCTCTGGGCAATTCTTTGCATGAAGTCGCAAAAGCGGGCGGCACCAACCAAGCCCTCATCGTGCAGGTCAACCAAGACATGACCGCGCAGTTCAAAGCAGCCCTCGAAGCCATCCGTGGCGCGTTCATGCAATGTGAGTTTCAAGTGCCCAATCCAGGCATCCCCATGGATTACGACGAAGTCAACGTCGTCTATACCGCCCCCAACGGAGAAAAATTCCCAGTGTATTATGTCGGTTCCCTCGCAGATTGTGATCCCAACATGGGCGGATGGTTCTACGATACCGACCCGAAAATCGCTGAGCCCACCAAAATCCTGCTGTGCCCGCAATCTTGCCAATTCATGCAAGCCCATAGCGGATCGATCGACATCGAGATCGGATGCAAGACGATCACTCCGCCTAAATAGCTAAAATAATTCATTTAAATTGAGTCGCGGCCGCCTGCTGGAAAACCTCTTGCCGCTTCTCGAACCCATCGATCCCAAGCGTTGTCCACGATATGTCCCCGATAGGGTTGCCGCCTCGCGCTCCCCAGGTTAAACGCCCCCTGTTCACCATGCATACACTCAGAAGATACGTGCTCGCTCTGCCCTTGCTGCTTTGGATCGTGGTCGCCACGTCAGCCTGCAAGAAGCAATCGACAGCAGATGCCGCCACCTCTTTCGTTTTCGTGTTGTCTCCGTCGTATCATGCGGAGCCCGCGAAGATCGCTGCCATGCAAAAATATGTCGAGGAAAACTCCGGGCTCAAACTCGAGATACGCATGGCCGATTCGCAGGCCAATGCGGTGGCCAGTGTCGGTGCGGCTACCGCCGATGCGTGGCTGCTTCCCTTATTTGATTACCTGTTCTGTCACCAGGAATACGGTGTTCATGCGGGGCTTCGGCTCATGCGTTCGGGCACCGGATCGTTCCACGGGGTCATCGTGACACGGGCCGATGGGCCCATCGAAAAACTCGACCAACTCGCGGGAAAAACCATCGCCTTCGTCGATCGATACTCCACCTCCGGTTTCGTTTACCCCGCCAAATCCTTGCGACAAGCCGGTGTGAAACCCACCACCGTCTTCGCGCAATCCCATAAAAATGCTCTCGAACAGCTTCGTACCGGAAAAGTCGATGCTGCCGCAACCTACGCGCGCGCCGTCGAAGGCGATACCTCCTTGCGCGTCATCGCCACCACCGACCCCATCCCCAACGAACCCATTTTCTTCCGTTCTGACCTCGATGCCGAAAAACGAGACAAGTTCATCCGCGCCATGACTTCTTTTGCATCGACGCCCGAAGGACAGGCCGTGCTTCGTGAGCTGAGCGATATCGACAAACTCGAGCCCGTCGATGATCAAGCCTACCAAGCCGCCCATGACAGCATTCGCGGCGCGGACCTGCACGTGCAGGACCTCATTCCCGGCGGCTGGTGGATGCACCATGAAAACCGAGCCCCCCTCAGCGCCTATGCTCCCTGAGCTGCCCGTTCTGCCCGCTCGTACGATATCCCAAGGACAGCAAGACAGCCCTTGCATATGGTAATATAATAATAAAATCAAATACTTGTGATGAGCCGGCCTCGCTTCGCCGGAAGGCTCGTCCCACGCAATGGGCCACAATGGCGACGGCTTCGACATGGGATGCGCTCTCGAGGAAATAATGAGTCGGACTTCGTCTTCAATGTTCGAGTGATGGCATGGACGAGAACGTGCTCAATTCACGCAAGAACTCATGCAAGCTGGATGGCTGGGATGGGGGACTGCTAGCCGTTCTCGCGATTCTGACTTGGGTGGCATTCCTGCCAGTTCGCCATGCACAATTCATTTTGTACGATGACCCCGACTACGTGACGAGCAATCCTGTGGTGCAAAAGGGCATCACCTTCGATGGTGTGGTGTGGGCCTTCACCACCGGTCATGCATCCAACTGGCATCCCATCACCTGGCTCTCCCACATGCTCGACTGCGAGCTTTTTGGCCTCGATCCCATGGGGCCTCATCTGATCAACGTCGGACTTCATCTCGCCAACGCGGCGCTTTTATTTGTGTTGCTTCGCATCATGACGGGCTTTCGATTTCCGAGCGCGTTGACGGCGTATCTATTCGCGATCCATCCGGCCCATGTGGAATCCGTGGCGTGGATTTCCGAACGAAAAGATGTTTTGAGCACCGCGTTTTGGATGCTCACGACCTGGCTGTTCGTGCTCTGGCTTCGAGACCGTAAACCGCAACGATATGGCGCCATGATGATGGTCTTTGGCCTCGGTCTCATGGCCAAACCGATGCTCGTAACGCTTCCATTTACACTTGTTTTATTGGATTTCTGGCCATTGGGCCGCTTGTCCTGGGATCGATCTTTCCTTTCGAAACTCGGCGGTTCGTTCCGCGAAAAAATACCGCTATTCGCTCTGTCCATCCTCTCCATCGGGGTGACGGTCTGGGTACAAGGACATGGTGGAGCGGTTCGGACGATCGAAGAATTGCCCCTGTTGGCGCGCGTTGAAAACGTTGTCGTTTCCTATGCCCGTTATCTTGGAATCCTCGTTTGGCCGAAAGATCTCTGCGCTTTTTATCCGTTCCCTGGCCGTTGGCCCATCATGTGGACGGTAGGTTCCACGATCCTTCTGATCGTGATCACGCTGCTTGGCGTTGTCATGGCGAAGCGAAAACCGTTCGTTCTTGTCGGGTGGCTCTGGTTCATGGGTACCCTGGTTCCGGTCATCGGTCTGGTTCAAGTGGGATCGCAATCGATCGCCGACCGCTACACCTATATCCCGTCGATCGGTGTATTCATGGCGTTGGCTTGGGGAGTGGATGAGATGGCAGGCCGTTTTCGTCATGGCCGACGATGGCAGTGGGCGGTAGGCGTTGCGGTAAGTGTGGCGTTGGCCGCGGCAACGTATGTTCAAGCGGGGAGGTGGCAGAACAATGCGATCCTGTACCGTCACACGCTGGCCGTCAGCCGATCATTCAATGTGTACGCTCATTACTTTGTGGGCATCGATTGTTTCGAGCGAGGGGACGATGCGGAGGCGCGAAGACATTTCGAACTCATCGTAAAGGCAGCTCCGGCGTTTTCCAAAGGACACGCGGCGCTGGGTACGGTGTTGGCGCACCAACGAGATTATGATCGCGCACTAACGCATTTGAAACGCGCGCTGGTGCTGGAACCGGACGTGGCCGACGTGCATCTCAATGTGGCGCAAATCCTCGATGACCGCGGAGATGCGGCTGGAGCCAAGGCACACTATCTCGACGTATTGCGCCTCGATCCTGAGAGCTATGTGGCTAACTACCGATTGGGACGGCTGTATTGGCGTGCGGGGGATCACGCCCGGGCCGCGATTCACTTCGAGAGAGCTTTAATAGAGAATCCTCATGATCACGCGGCCAAGCGAGCGTTCATCGAGGCATGCCTGGCTCTTGGACAGCGCGATCGAGCGGTTCGCGAGTGTCTCGACTGGATGACATGGGCACGCGGCGTGGATTCGTGGATGCGGTTGGCGGAACAATTCGAGCGGCTCAATATGTTGCACGAGGCCGCGACCGCGCTGGCAAAGGCTGTGGCCGCGGATCCGGCCAATCCCGAAAGCTATCACCGCCTGGGAATTTTTTTGGCTGCCTACGGTCAAACGAATCTGGCCATCGGTTATCTCGAAGTGGCGGTGCGCCTGCACGGAGATAATTCGTCCGCGCGTATGGCCCTTGCCACTGCTTTGCTTTCCTTGGGCCGAACCCAGGAAGCAATCCTGCAGCTTCGTCAAGCCTCGATACGGCGCCCGGAAGACACAACGCTCGCCCTTCATGCCACCGGGTTGCTCCTACGCCATGGAAAAACTCAGGAGGCCATCAGCTTTTTTCAAGAAGCATGGAAGCGAAACCCAAGACTATCGCTTGCTGCCATCGATTGGATCGAGCAACTGCACGATACGGATCAACGAAAACAAGCCATCCTGTTCTTCGATTCCTTGCGTGCATTCGTCCTCGAAAACAATCAACATGAACTCGCGAGTGCCATGGACGCTCTTGCCAGACTACTCACCGTAAAAGGGACAAGACCATGATCGATGGCAAACGAGTTTGCGTCGTCATGCCTGCCTACAATGCGGCGGAAACCCTTGAAAAAACAGTATCTGAGGTTCCAAAGACCATCGTCGACGATATCATCCTCGTCGATGATCAATCCAAAGACCACACCGTATCCATTGCGCGACGTCTTGGATTGCACGTGATCGTGCATGAAAAAAACCGCGGCTATGGGGGAAATCAAAAGACCTGCTACAGGGAAGCGCTTCGACGAAATGCGGATATCGTCGTGATGGTCCATCCGGATTATCAATACACGCCTCGGTTGATCCCCGCGTTGGCCTCTTGTATCTCCAGTGGACTGTACGATGCTGCCCTTGGCTCACGCATCCTCGGCGGAAGGGCCATCGCGGGAGGAATGCCCGTGTACAAATACGTGGCGAACCGAGCGCTTACCGCGGTGGAAAACCTGTTGATTGGTGAGAAACTATCCGAGTATCACACCGGCTATCGCGCCTTTTCTCGGCAACTCCTTCTGACCTTGCCGCTCGAAGAAAACGAAGAGGGATTCGTCTTCGACAACCAAATGCTCGTGCAAGCCGTGTTCTTCGGTTTCAAAATCGCCGAAGTGACCTGCCCCACGGTCTACACCGCGGAATCATCGTCGATTGGCTTTTCCTCCAGTGTCGTGTACGGCTTCGGAGTCTTGAACGCGGCAGTGGCTTGCCGACTGGCTTTGCACGGTGTTCACGTTCCTCGGTTTTTGTCCGCACAAGGAAAAAAACTTTTCGGAGACGAACCTTGACGCCATCGCGTTGCGTGAGCTGCGGAAATCGCCTCGTGCCTCGGCTTCCTGGCGATGCCCCGGCCTTCCACGCGATCACGGCGTGGCATAGTTTGGAGCACGTTCATAACCCATTAGAATTGTTGACTAAAATTAGGGATCGGCTGGAGCGCGATGGCGTTCTTCTCCTGGCCATTCCCAACAACCAAAGCTTGCAATCCAGGGTAGGGGGACGCCGTTGGTTGCACCTGGATGTGCCCAGACATCTTGTTCACTTCGATGAACGCTCCTTGACGATGATGCTGCGTCGCGCGGGGCTTCGCGTGAAGAAACGTTTCCCTTTCCGAACTCGAGGCGCCTCTTTGTCCCGGACCCTCGTTGCGCCATCGTTCTGGGACAACTACGATCGTGGGGCGACGATCGTCGGAAGGTTTTCAAGGCACAGGCACTTCATTGAAAGCGATCATTTTATGTGGCGGCATGGGAACGCGTTTGCGGGAGCAAACGGAAGTCAAGCCCAAGCCCATGATTGAAGTCGGCGGTTACCCTTTGCTGCTTCATATCATGCGGATTTACGCGCACCATGGCATCCGCGATTTCGTGCTCTGCCTCGGCTACAAAGGTGCCGTCATCAAGCAGTATTTCCTTCAAATCGAAGCGCTTCTCGGTGACTTCACCCTCGAATTCGGAGCCGAGCGGAAGATTCATTATCATGGGATGGGCGCACGGGACCTTCGAGATTGGCGCGTGACCTTCGTGGATACCGGCGAATCGACCCAGACGGGCGAACGGATTCTGCGTGCTTCGAAGTATCTGAACGACGAGACGTTTGCGGTGACGTATGGCGATGGCGTGGCCGATATCGATTTGGCCGCCGCGCTGGCGTTTCATCGTTCCCACGGCAAGCTGGCTACCGTAACGGGCGTGCGGCCTCCGAGCCGCTTCGGGGAGATAGAGGCGAAAGATGGGGAAGTGCTTTCCTTCAACGAAAAACCGCAGGTGGCCCAGGGGCTCATCAACGGTGGTTTTTTCTTTTTCGAACCGGCCTTTTTGAAGAACATCAAACAAGTGCCTCATGCGGCCTTGGAGCGGGAAGCCCTCGAAAAATGCGTGAAAGATCGCCAGCTACAGGTCTACGAACACCGCGGTTTCTGGCATTGCATGGACACCTACCGTGATTGGCAAAACCTCGAGGAAATGTGGAATTCCGGCGCGCCCCCGTGGAGAATGTGGACGTGACGCCCCTTGATGTCATCCGGGGGCGATCCGTTCTGGTCACCGGCCATACGGGCTTCAAAGGCTCATGGCTTTGTCTCGCGCTCCATCGTCTTGGCGCAATCGTTCACGGTCTGTCGCTGCCCCCTCCGACGCAACCAAACCATTATGAATTGGCGCGCATCGCAGCGCTCCTTCGCACGGAAATGTTGGGGGATGTTCGCGATGCCGCCACGGTTCGACAGGCCCTGCAACGTGCCAACCCGGACCTCGTCCTGCATCTGGCCGCTCAGCCCATCGTGCGGCAAGGCTATGAATTTCCAGAAGAAACCTTTGCCACGAACATCCTCGGCACCCTGCATATCCTTGAAGCCGTGCGGCAGCGACGCACGCCTTGTGTTCTGCTCATCGTCACCTCCGACAAGGTATACGAACCGGGGAAGGACGTTCCCTCGCATCGCGAAGATGACCCTCTTGGTGGTCACGATCCCTATGCAGCGAGCAAAGCCGCCGCGGAACTCGTCGTCCAGGCCTATCGTCGATCCTTTTTTCCCCCCGAAAAACTCGCCTTTCACGGTGTCAAACTCGCCAGCGCTCGCGCGGGAAACGTGATCGGGGGAGGCGATTGGGCGCAAGATCGAATCGTGCCCGATAGCATTCGAGCGCTCACGCAAAATCGGCCCATCATCGTTCGCAATCCTCGAGCCATTCGCCCCTGGCAGCATATTACGGACGTCGTGCATGCGTATCTCACGCTTGTGGCGACGATGTGTGCCAGCGATGAGCCCGAGCGTTTTTCCGCGTGGAATTTCGGTCCTCCCGACGGCAAAGACGTTCGGGTGGCGGATTTGGTAGCGGAGATATGTGCCGTGTGGGGGCAAGGCAGTTGGATGACGGAGGCTCTTGCGGACGTCCCCTTCGAAGCGCCGGTGTTACGCTTGGATTCGCATAAGGCAACGTCCAGGCTCGGGGTTCGAACATACTTCGAACCTCGGCAAGCCATCGAATTGACCGTCCGATGGTATCGCGCGTGGCACGAAGGCATGGATGATATGCAAGGGGTATCGATTCGCGATCTCGAAGCCCACGATCGCGCGCGTCTTCACGGCGGGCCGACGTCTTCGGAGGTGCAAGGTGAGTGATTCCACCAAGGAATGGCAAAAGGATGCCGGGGCGAGCGCGATGGACGAGATTCCGGAAGATGATGCTGCATTGGAGCATAAAATCCTGAGGTTGACGGGGGAATTGATTCGACGACGCCTTGGGAAACGTCGGCCCTTCAAGCCTGGCATCACCTCGATTCCTTATGCGGGCCGGGTATATGACGAGCGTGAGGTGCAGGCGGCGGTCCAGGCGTCGCTCGATTTTTGGCTTACCCTCGGCCCGGAGGGGCAAGCTTTTGAACGGGAATTGGCGGAATATCTTGGAGTCAAGCGCGCGTTGATGGTCAATTCCGGTTCGAGCGCCAATCTCATCGCGCTGATGTCTCTGACCAGCGAGCAGTTGGATCGTCCTCTGCGCAAAGGCGATGAAGTCATCACGGTGGCCTGTGGATTTCCCACCACGGTCAATCCCATCGTGCAGGCGGGGTGCATCCCGGTATTCGTCGATGTGGATATGACGACGCTTGGGGTGGATGTGACGCAGCTCGAGGCGGCGCGCAGTGAGCGGACACGCGCGGTTCTATTGGCCCATACCCTTGGAAATCCTTTCGATCTCGATGCGGTGCTCTCGTTTTGTCGGGCCTATGATCTGGTTCTCATCGAGGATAATTGCGACGCGCTGGGGAGCCGGTATCGAGGCCAACTAACCGGAACCTTTGGGAATTTTGGTACATCGAGTTTTTATCCCGCGCATCATATCACGGCGGGGGAGGGGGGGGCTGTCTATACCCACGACCTTCATCTGGCGAAAATTGCCGAGAGTTTTCGGGATTGGGGACGCGATTGCTGGTGCGCTTGCGGTCGCGACAATACCTGCGGCAAACGCTTTGCGTGGGAATGGGATGATTTGCCCGCGGGCTACGACCATAAGTACGTATACCGGCATCTTGGCTACAACCTGAAGCCGACGGACATTCAGGCGGCTATTGGGAGGGTTCAACTTCGCAAGCTCGGTGAATTTGGCGCGGCACGTCGCCGTAATTGGGCTCGACTGCGGCAGTTGCTTTCACCGCTCGAAGGTAGGGTGAATTTCGTGCAGGCCACGCCGGGGGCCGATCCGAGCTGGTTCGGATTGGCGATGGTGTTGCAACAGCCGGATCATGAGGTTTTGCACAGGATTTGTGCGATACTCGATGCGAAACGAGTGGGGCATCGTCGGATTTTCGCGGGAAATTTGCTGCGGCATCCGGCTTATCGCCATGTGGAGCATCGCAAGGTGGGGCTTTTGCCGGTTTCCGATCACGTTCTCGCGGGGGGATTTTTCGTGGGGGTGTATCCGGGGCTCGACGATCAAATGATGGAAACGCAGGCTAAGACGGTAATCGAGGCGGTGGAGCAGGCCCAGCGGCGCTGAAGGTGGTAATATAAGTGGTTAGGGGTTGGGTTGTAGGAAGCGGAGCCGGTGCCAGGCGCAACCCGGGGGATGCGGGAATGGAAAACGAATCATAGGATCGGTATCAACGAAAATTCCGGTATTAGATGACCATACGGCTCAGCGTCGACGAAAAAACTGGGGCTTTGGGAGGGATATTATGAATTTTCTACGATAGAGGCACTGGTCGTGGGGTTCGTCGTGCAGAAAGATGGTTCGTGTCTGCATTTTTCTCCGTGCGGCTTTTGCTGGGGAGGAATAGGGTTTGCGGGCAAGGAATAGGACAGCAGCGGATGACAGAAACCCAACTCAAGCGCTCGGTGTTATGGGTCACGATTTTTGCGTCGTTTCTGACTCCTTTCATGGGGTCTGCGGTCAACCTGGCGCTTCCGGCCATCAGTGAAGATTTCCACCTCAACGCGGTGAGTCTCAATTGGGTGATCAGCAGCTACATGCTGACGACCTCGATTTTTCTTCTTCCCGCGGGTCGGGCCGGGGATATTCTCGGGCGTAGAAAAGTGTTTTCCATCGGGGTGATGATTTTCACGCTATCGATGGTGGCGCTCACCTTATCGACCCATTTCGCATGGCTCATTGGAGCACGAATTGTGCAGGGCATCGGAGGGGCGATGATGTTCGGGACCAACATGGCAATCCTGACGTCCGTATTTCCTCCGGGGGAGCGGGGCAAGGCCATGGGAATCAACGTGACGGCGGTGTATACGGGACTTGCCTCGGGACCGTTTCTGGGGGGCGTCCTTACTCGGTATTTGGGGTGGAGAAGCATATTTGCGGTCCTGGTTCCGTTGGGGATCGTGAGCTGGATTCTGCTACAGACCAAAGTCAAACAAGAATGGGCGGAGGCAAAAGGGGAGCGTTTCGATTGGCTGGGAGCTATCTTATATGGTCTTTCGATTGCTTCGTTGATGTACGGGGTTTCCGTGATTTTTACGATACAGGGCAAGGTCCTCATCGCGGTGGGCGCGGTGCTGGTGCCGTTATTCCTCTGGCGCGAGAAAAAGGCTTCCTATCCGCTTTTCGACATGAGTTTGCTTTCCCATAACCGGGTCTTTGCGTTTTCGAGCATGGCGGCTCTGATCCATTATGCAGCGACCAGCGCCGTGGCTTTCTTTTTGAGCCTTTATCTGCAATATATGAAAGGACTTGGCGCACGCGATGCGGGATTCGTGCTCATGGCCTCTCCCATCATGATGGCTTTGCTTTCGTCTTCCGCGGGCAAGTTGTCTGACCGCTATAATCCTGGGGTTTTGGCATCTTTGGGCATGGGGCTCACCTCGATGGGGTTGGTCGTGCTGGCGTTCATTTCCGAACGAACGTCGGTGGCGCTCATCGTGGGGACACTAGCCATCATGGGCATTGGTTTTGCCCTTTTTTCCTCTCCCAATTCCAACGCTATCATGAGTTCGGTGGAAAAAAGACAACTTGGCAATGCTTCGGGGATGCTCGGAACCATGAGAAACGTGGGTCAAACTTCGAGCATGGCCATCGCATTGCTGCTTCTTGCTCTGTATATGGGACGGGAGTCAATCCAACCCAGCAATTACGCGCTATTCATGAATTCGATGAAAACCGGCTTCGTGATTTTTCTCGTTCTCTGTATCCTGGGGGTCATGGCTTCCCTGGCGAGAAACAAGAGCTTGCAGAAGTAACCGGAAGGAGAGCGAACGAGCCCGCTGTGTGCCGAGCCATCTCCTCATTTTTCCGGCGCTTTTCCTTCACGGCTACGGTCACGCACACGGTCACGGTCACGGTCACGGCAAGCGCAAAACGGTCACCGTCACCCTTGTTGATCACCCCGGCGCACCAGTCTATCTATTTGTAATTACAGACTATTCCTTTGATGCGACGGTACGATGGTTCTTCTGTCGCTACTCGGCGCGAACGGCGGTCCACCCTTTTCGGCTCAAATAATTGACTCTCGACATGCCTCCCCTGGATGCCCCGTCGAAAGCGGAGTGCATCCTCCTCAGTGATTCCTGCTGAACATATCGTTTTCGGATGGTATACTCCCATTCTATCCACAGGAAACTAAGGAGCGCCGGGAGAACCCATGGCAAGACGTTTCGTCTTCTCAGTTTCGTATGTGTACTTCCCGATGTCCGATGCGCGGCGCGAGTACGATGCGTGAGGGGTTCGAGATGAAAATGATTCCGAGTAGGTTGTTTTCGCGAGTCGTTGCCTTTGCGGTCCTGTCGGGCTCGTTTTTCGGTGCGGCAGCCGCGATGACGAGTAGCTCGGGCGACCAGCAGCCAGCCAAAGGCGGACTCATGCTCGTCGTGCAAACCGATATGCCCATCCCCAAGGATGTGGACTCGATGCGACTAGAAATTATTGTGTACGGGCAGGAATTGCTCGGTCGGGACTACCCGTTGGGGCCCAAGCACTTGCTCATTCCCGCCACGCTCGCGATCATCGCGGGGGGCGTGATTGATCACCCGGTCAAACTGACGCTCAAGCAAACCGGTCTTTGAGCCGTTGCTGAGGGGTTTACGTGATAGCGCCATCTCGTCGGGTCGCCGCCACTGCCACATCATGGCGGCGAGATGATTCGCGTGCCCATCCGCCCCGTGTCGGCTCGCCCCCTCTTGCACGAACGGCATCTGCTCATCTGCGCTACGCTGGCGACGGATAGAGTGGTATGTACGGCCATTCCCAGCAAGGAAGTCCGCACATGACCACCACGGATTCTCTGTTCTCATACGCCCCCAGCGTCGTCAAGTCTAAATTGCTCGAAAGCTTGCTTCCGCAGGTCGAGCAGCTCTTCGAGTCAGCGCAGGCTGGTGCCTCAGAGCGGGTTCTCGAGTCGGACGTGTGGAAGGTGCTGCTCGAGTTCGGACGTCTGCTTCTCACAGCCCTGTTCGCGATGCAGGCGCGCCGTGCCACGGAGCAGGAAATTCAGGCTCGAGGCCTGGACGGCTCCCAGGTCTCACCGCGGCTCGACCGTGACTACTGGTACACCTTTACGACGACCTTTGGTGCTGTCCGCTTCCCGCTCTTCGCGTACCGCGATCGGAACGGGACGGTCACCACGACAACCAGAGCCCCAGCCAGAACGCTGTTCCCGTTGCATCAGCACTGCCGCTCGTCGCAACTATGCTTGGAATGGGAGGCTCGGCTCGGCAGCGAGCATCCTTTCCGCGCCGCTCAGCAGGCGCTGACGTTCTTCACCCATGGTGCCGTCTCGCTGGAAGACACCACCATCGCCTCGCACATGGCCGCCGTGGGCTCGATAGTGGATTGGCGGTGGGTTTACCGTCCCGTTCAACAGATTCGAGAGATTCTGCGTACGCGTGCGACGCGGGATGCCGAAACGGGCCGTCCGATCATCTACGCGTCGTGCGATGCTCACGCTCTGCGACGATACGTCGATGACACGTGGAGCGCCGCGTGGAAGATGGCGAACGGTTTGCGGCTCTGGTGCATCGACCAGCGCACCGGACAGCTCGTGCATCTTGGCGGAGAATACACCTGGGGCGATTGCTATGAAGTCGAGCGCATCGTTCGTCGGCTCATCGACTCGGGCCACCTGCCAGCCGACGGTGACTACGGCGACGGTGTGGTCGCACGTATCGCGTGGATCACCGATGGAATGCCTTGGTTCGAGACGCACATCCTGACGCTTTTCGCCGGTGCGCTCGTCATCTTG
>MWCO01000052.1 GCA_002070115.1 Deltaproteobacteria bacterium ADurb.Bin207 | reverse complement strand
CCAGGTAAGGTTCTTCGCGTTGCATCGAATTAAACCACATGCTCCACCGCTTGTGCGGGCCCCCGTCAATTCCTTTGAGTTTTAGCCTTGCGGCCGTACTCCCCAGGCGGGGTGCTTAATGCGTTAGCTACGGCACCGCAGGGGTCAAAGCCCGCGACACCTAGCACCCATCGTTTACGGCGCGGACTACCAGGGTATCTAATCCTGTTTGCTACCCACGCTTTCGCGTCTCAGCGTCAGCTCCCGTCCAGATGGCCGCCTTCGCCACCGGTGTTCCTCTCGATATCTACGAATTTCACCTCTACACCGAGAATTCCACCATCCTCTCCGGGGCTCGAGCCATGCAGTTTCGAGTGCTCTTCCTAGGTTAAGCCCAGGGCTTTCACACCCGACTTGCGTGGCCGCCTACACGCGCTTTACGCCCAGTAATTCCGAACAACGTTCGCACCCTCTGTCTTACCGCGGCTGCTGGCACAGAGTTAGCCGGTGCTTGCTAAGGAGGTACTGTCATCAGTATAGGTATTAGCCATACCTTATTCATCCCTCCCCACAGGGCTTTACAACCCGAGGGCCTTCATCACCCACGCGGCGTCGCTGCGTCAGGCTTTCGCCCATTGCGCAAAATTCCCCACTGCTGCCTCCCGTAGGAGTCTGGACCGTGTCTCAGTTCCAGTGTGGCTGATCATCCTCTCAGACCAGCTACGCGTCTTAGCCTTGGTGAGCCATTACCTCACCAACTAGCTGATGCGCCGCAGGCCCATCCCCAAGCGCGAGCTTTCATGAAGAGGCCCGCTTTGACCCCTGTTCCTTGATGGAACCGTGGTCTTATGCTGTATTAGCACTCCTTTCGGAATGTTATCCACCACTCAAGGGCAGGTTACCTACGTGTTACTCACCCGTGCGCCACTGTACCGGGGCCGAAGCCCTTTCTCGTTCGACTTGCATGTGTTAAGCGCGCCGCTAACGTTCGTTCTGAGCCAGGATCAAACTCTCCAGTTGAACCTGTAGAACGCTGCGTCGTCTCTCGACGACTTACGTTGTTCTGTCTTTATATTGACGGTCACAACGTCCGCTCCCGATGCTCTCGGTCGCGTTCGTTGCGTACCGGCCCACATCGACCTTTGTTGCGTACAATCCAGTTTTCAAGGACCGAGGGGAAGCCTGGGCTTCCCAAGGGGAGGCGTCTTGTAGCTCACCTCCTACTGCCTGTCAACTCTTTTTTTTCGAGCCGACTCGGCACCTTCTTTCGAAGGGAGGCGACTTGTAGCTGGCCTCTTTCAGCTTGTCAACCGTTTTTTTGGTCGACCGACGTTTTTTATTTGGCGCCTCTAAAGAAGCCATGAAAACGTCTCTCGTCGCACCAAGGGCCCGACGAGTCCTATAGCGTAACACCGCTTCGCTTTTCGTCAACCCGATCCGCAACCGAATCCGCGCCTTCACGCTTGCTTCGTTCCCGGCGGTCGTCAACTTCCCGCGAACCACGGCACCCGTAACGCAAAGCTACAGGCTGCGCTCTTTGACGGCTCCAGCGGAACCCCGCTTGGCAGCGCCGTCAGGGAGCGCGGACCCTACCGGATTCTCACCGCCTGTCAACCCCTTGTTTTTGACCCCGTCGTTTTTCTTCTCCTTAAAATATATATCCCCCTTCGCACCCACCCTCTCCACCAACGTTGCACACCGTCGCCCCAGGCATTAGCTTTCCGCTCGCCTAGGTCGCGAACTAACGTCGCCCTGCCTTTCCCCTCCCACATCGAGGAATCCCGTATGTTCAGTTGGGCCCTTAAAAAACTCTTCGGCACCTCTCATGACCGCGCTGTGCGAAGAATGCGTCCTCGCGTAGCCGCCATCAATGACCTGGAACCCACCATCCAACAACTCACTGACGACGAGCTGCGAGCCAAAACCGCAGAATTCCGCGAAAAACTCGATAACGGCGCCACCCTCGACGACCTGCTCATCGAAGCCTTCGCCGTCTGCCGCGAAGCCGGAAAACGCTCCCTGCGTATGCGCCATTTCGACGTCCAACTCATGGGAGGCATGGTCCTGCATAAAGGCGCCATCGCCGAAATGAAAACCGGCGAAGGCAAAACCCTCGTCGCTACCCTCGCCCTTTACCTCAACGCCCTCGAAGGAAAAGGCGTACACCTCGTCACCGTCAATGATTACCTCGCACGACGCGACGCCGAATGGATGGGAAAACTCTACAACTTCCTCGGCATGTCCGTCGGTGTCGTCGTAGCGCAACAGGACGAAGCCGAAAAAAAACGCGCTTATCAATGCGATATCACCTACGGCCAAAACAACGAGTTCGGCTTCGATTACCTGCGCGACAACATGAAATTCTCCGCGCTCGATTACGCCCAGCGCCCCCTTCACTACGCCATCGTCGATGAGGTCGACTCCATTCTCATCGATGAAGCTCGCACTCCGCTTATCATCTCCGGTCAAGGAGAAAAATCCTCCGACAAGTACCGCATCATCAATGAGGCCATCCCCAAACTACGCCTCGACGAACACTATGTCGTCGATGAGAAAAATCATTCCGCCACCTTGACCGACGATGGGGTCGAACAAGCCCAACGCCTTCTCGGCCTGTCGAATCTTTATGACCCCATCCATCTCGAATCGCTGCACATTCTCAACCAATGCCTGCGCGCGCATACCTTGTACAAACGCGACGTCAATTACATGGTATCCCCGGAAGGAAAGGTGCTCATCATCGATGAGTTCACCGGCCGTGTCCTGCCAGGACGTCGCTGGTCCGATGGTCTGCACCAGGCCGTCGAGGCAAAAGAAAACGTCAACATTCAAGAAGAAAATCGAACCCTCGCGACCATCACCTTCCAAAACCTATTTCGTATCTACAAAAAACTCGCCGGCATGACCGGTACCGCCGATACCGAAGCCGCCGAGTTCCACTCCACCTACAAACTCGATGTCGTCGCCATCCCCACCAACAAATCCCTCATTCGAACCGACCACGAAGACATCGTTTACAAAACCGAACGGGAAAAATTCACCGCCGTCATTCGCGAAATCATCGAGTTTCACGACCGAGGACAACCCGTGCTCGTCGGCACCACCAGCGTCGAAAAAAGCGCTGCTATCTCTCGCATTCTCAAAAAACGCGACGTCCCCCACAACGTACTCAACGCCAAACACCACGAACGCGAAGCGTATGTCGTGGCGCAAGCAGGACGAAAAGGCGCCATTACGGTGTCCACGAACATGGCCGGACGCGGCACGGACATCATTCTCGGCGGCAACGCGGAGATGATAGCAAAGCTACAATTCCTCGAGGCTGGACGTCTGCCGGAAGCCGAACCCGACGAGTTCGCGAAGGCGGTCGAACAGCTCGAAACCGAATGCAAGGCAGAACAACAGGAAGTGCTCGAACTTGGGGGCTTGCATATCCTCGGAACCGAGCGCCATGAGTCTCGACGCATCGACAACCAATTGCGAGGCCGTGCGGGACGCCAAGGTGACCCAGGATCCACCCGCTTCTACCTGTCCCTGGAAGACGATCTGATGCGTATTTTTGCCGGTGATCGTGTCAAGGAATTGATGGATCGCATGGGGATGCCCGACGACGAACCCATCGAACATCCTTGGGTCACCAAGTCCATTGAAAACGCGCAAACGAAAGTCGAGACCCGAAACTTCGACATTCGCAAAAATCTTCTCGAGTACGACGATGTCATGAATGCCCAGCGCAAGACGGTGTATGGGATACGTCAGGCGCTTCTCGCGGGAAGATACCAACCCGAACAGCTCGATGAGATCGGTAAGCCCACTGGAAAAACACGAGACATTCAACCGATGCAATCGATCGTCGACTCGGTCACGCCCGTGGTGGGTCAGCTCATCGGATTATATCTCGAGCAGCCGGTGCAACCCCACGGGGCCGATGGCAAACCTCGTGAGATCACGCGCGAGCAGCTCGCGGGGGGAAAGGTTGTCGAACACGGACAGCTTCGTCATGAGATCTATCACTTGTGGGGAATCGCCGTGGATGTGGAAGGCAAAAAAGATCCGGGCGATCTGTATGATGAAGTCGCCGCGTTGATTCCCCAAGGACTCACCGAACAGCGAGAGCGCGCACTCGATCTCATCGATCGCATCATCAGCGCGATGGTCGAGGAATCCTGTCCCGCCAATCGTCCTCCGGAAGACTGGGATTGGCAAAGCATCCGCGAAGGATTCGAAGATCACTTCGGCCGCAAACCGGATTCGATCGAAGACTTAGGTGATCAAGAAATGTTGGCCGGGGAGATGTATCGTCAGGCAGAAAGCGCCTTCATCGAAAAGGAAAATGACCTAGGACAAGAGCTGTTGTTGCGCGTATTTCGCCATATCTACTTGGAGGAAATCGACAAGGCTTGGGTCGAGCACTTGACGAACATGGATCATCTTCGCGACGGCATCGGGTTGCGCGGTTATGGTCATCGCGACCCCAAACAAGAATACAAACGAGAAGGGTACGATATGTTCGTCAACATGATGGCGGCGGTCTCTGCCAACGTCGTATCCAAACTTTTCCGGGTCCAGGTGCAGCGTCAAGAACAAGCCGCGCAAATGGAAGCCGAGTACGCCGCGCGCAAAGCCCGCGAAATGTTGGAGGCCGCCGCGCGTCATGGCTACGGTGCCTCCGAAGCACCACCTCCCATTTCGGCCGAGCCCGTGGCGCAAAAACCAAAAGCAAAACGAATCGGACCCAACGATCCATGCCCCTGTGGCTCAGGAAAGAAATTCAAAAAATGTCACGGCTCGTTCGCCGAAGACAGTTCTGACGCTTGATCCATGTCCATTTCTATCCGCTCTCAACGGGGTCCCCATGGAGTTGCTAGGGGTCGATTGCGAACTCGCGCCCGGCGCATGCTCGATGCTCTCGGACGATTGGACAGTGAACTGAGTGTGGTTCTTGTCGACGACACGATCATGCAGTCGCTCAATGCCACGTATCGCGGCAAGGATCAGACGACGGATGTGTTGTCTTTCGCGATGACGGAAGGGGATTTCGGTGATGTAAACCCCGATGTATTGGGCGACGTCGTGATCTCGGTTCCGACAGCACGTCGTCAGGCCACCCAGGCACGTCAGCCGCTTCTCGACCGAGTTACTTTTTTGCTAGCGCACGGTCTGTTGCACTTGATCGGCTACGATCATGAAACAGACGAACAACATCGTGAGATGACGCGACAGACGAAACGATTGATGCGCAAAGCGCTGGATCCGAAACCCATTACCAATAAAAAGTAAGTCCTGCGCGCAGCAGTCCACCACCCGAGCTGTTGGTGGTCTGGCCGGTATCCGGATCCGTAAACTCGGGATTCGTGCTGGCGAGGCTATCGGTACGGGTGCGGATGAAACCGAGCAGGTCGAGGTTGAGCGCAACGGGATGGGACAGGCGAAACTCCAATCCCAATCCCGTATGCAGACCAAAATAGCTGTAGTCTACCGATTCATTCGATCGTTCCTGGATCTTGACATGAGCGGCGGACCAATCCAGACCGCCGAGCACGTAAAATTGTGTGGCATCTCTGGGATTGGCATACAGCAAGGCGGACAAGCTGAACGGCAATTCGCTACGTCGATATCCCTGGTAGTCACGTCCTCCGAGCATATCGAGGCCGACATCGATGGCGACGAACCGTTCGGGGCGTAAACGAAGGGCGATTCCGGCCCCTCCCATGCCCGTGCTTTCGTTCGACTCATTGTCCATGAGCACTCCCGCAATGTGCAAATTGAAGCCCCACGGACGGTATCTTTCGCGTTTTTTGGGAGGCGGCGGTGGCGGTACGGGAAAGGGTGCCGCGGGGCGTCGCACCAGCACGACCCTCGGTGGCGGCGGGGGAGTCTGTTGGTAAACGACAATGGGCTGAGAGGCTTGGGCTCCGGGAACGACGATGGTGGTGGGGGCTTGTTTATTTTCGGCCGCGGGTGGCAATTCCTGGGGGGGAGCCGAATCAGGCGCTTCTTCACAGAACCAAGCTCCTGGAGGGCACTCCTGCGTGGTGCTTTGAGCACGTGCCAGCGTGCCGCAGGTCAGCAGCCCAACCACCATCGCATAGGAAAACTGGCTGATACGCATGGGAGTGACTCCTTGACGATGACTTCGAGCGTAGCAATGCGAGTGCCAGATGCCAGCGCTTCGTGAGCGCGAACAAAACGCCACGGATGCCTTCGATAGAGTCCGTTGGGTTCCACGGACGTGTGACGAATCGTTCACAACCCGCGGCAGAACATGCCACAGCAGTCGTCTGTCAGGTATGGTTCGGCCATGCCCTCAGTGATACTCAAACCTGGTCATGTTCAGCCCGTGTGGTCGGGACACCCATGGGTTTATTCCCAAGCCGTGGAGCGCGTGCAAGGAGGGGCGACGGCAGGCGATGAGGTGACGGTGCTCGATCCGCGCGGAAATTACCTCGGCAGCGGGTACTATTCCCCTCGTTCGGCGATCGTGGTTCGGATAGCCACCCGTAATCCGAAAGCGCGCCTCGACAACTCGTGGCTTCGAAAGCGCTTGTCTCAAGCACACGAATTACGCCACGAGATGGGGCTACCTACGGTGCGAACGAACGGGTTTCGTCTCGTCCATGCGGAGGGAGACAATTTGCCGGGGTTGGTGGTGGATCGATACAACGAGACCGTGGCGATACAGCTAACGACCTTGGGAATGCATCGTCGCCGGGCGATGGTGATGGACGCGATTCAGGGAGTGTTTGGAGTAAAAACGATTGTGGATCGGACGCCGACTTCATTTGCGAAGTTGGAGGGGTTCGAACCGGAACCAGGGATCGTATGCGGCCCGATGGATCTCGACGCCTATCGTTTCATGGAACGGGGTTTTGTCTACGAGGTGCCGATGGCTCTCACGCAGAAAACAGGTTATTATTTCGATCAGCGGCCGTTGCGCGCGCGGGTGGAACAACTCAGTCGGGGGCGAAGAGTGTTGGACGCGTTTTGTTTCGTGGGTTCGTTTGCTCTCGCGGCGGCGCGGGGGGGTGCAACGTCGGTGCTTGCGGTGGATGAAAACGTCATCGCGCTCGAAACGGGCGCGCGCTGTGCCAAGGCCAATGGTCTATCGGATCGGATTGCGTTTTCGCGTGGGTCGGTTCGAACGCTGCTTTCTTCTTCGCAGCATACCGCCAAGTTCGATCTGGTCGTTCTGGACCCACCCAGCATGGCTCCTTCGCAGAAGTCGTTGCAGCGAGCAAGCAAGGCTTTTCGATGGCTCGTGGCGCAAGGATGCCGTGTTCTTCGGCCTGGCGGACTGATGGTTCTGAGCGCTTGTTCCGCGGCGGTGGACGTGAACACCCTGACACGAATGCTTGCCATGGGAGCAAGAGACGCCGGAATGCAGGCGATCGTGTTGGAACGCTGGTTTCAGGGAATGGATCATCCCGTCCCGGCTGCCTTTCCCGAAGGGCTTTATTTGAAAAGCCTCATTGCCCGCATCAACCCGATCTAAACCCCGAGCATGACCACCGGATCGTTGCCTCGTTGTATCGGCACATCCTCACACCGAACACGGCGAATCCATCGCGGGGTACCAACTTGCGTGAACCTGAACTAAGCACAACCCACAAGGCCCGTGCATCGCCCTTGGCTCCGGTGTAAACCCCCATTATCTCGCATGACTCCCATGGTTCATCTATTCCCTGCGCTACCCAGACTCCATCGGTCAGAGCCGACTCGGTCCACGCGCCGGGGTCATTACCGATCGAAGAATCGCCGATGACTCAGCGAGAACAGCCCCTATCTCGTCTTCCCGCTGGCCCCATGGTGGCGCCCGTGGATTGCCCCGGCTGCGCACGAAAAATCGATCCGCTTCGCGCCGGCCATGTTGCAATATTTGCTAATAACTTCCATTACTTCTGTGATTATTCCTGCCGCGTTCATTACCTCACGCAGCATCCGGAGTTGGTTCGTCCCACCCCAAAAACAAGTCTTCCGCCAGGCCCCCAGGCCCTTGCTCAATCCCTTCCCACCCTGGACGATGCGGAGCCTGTCGCGTTCGATGCGGATACTGAATTGCTCAACGTCGATGAGCAAGCGGCGATAGGGGCAACGCCGGCGGTACCCAAGTCGGACCCGGGAGCGATCCTTCTCGTAAGCGCGACCGTGACGGGGGTATTGGCGATTGCGCTCGCGCTCACGGGAACGGGTCTCCTTGCGTTGACGATTCGCCTTGCCATGGCGTGTTTGGGTGTCGTGCTGCTCGTGATTCGGTCTAGCCTATCGCCGCGGACTCCATCGGATCCCCATCCTGCCGCTCTGCTGAGTCCCGCGGTAGCGGCGGCGATCATTGCCCTATGGGCTCGTATGGTCGGTCACGAAATAGCGGATGAGTCCGCCGTGCTTACTGGGTTAATCGTGGTATCCACGGGAACCTCCCTTCAACTGATCGAGCAGGTTCGTCGCGGCCCGATGCATCGGATATCGACCATCCAGCAGGTGTTGGATGCACCGGCCCGTCGTGTGACGCCCTCTGGATATGCCATTGTGGCATCGAACCAATTGCGGCCTGGAGAGGAGTTGGTGATCGACGCGGGGGAGGTGGTGCCGGCCGATGTAGTGATAAGCGCGGGGGAGGCGACGGTACTTCCTTGGTTGGGAGCGCAGTCTGCGACGAGCAGGGTAGCGGGGCAGAGTCTTGTGGCGGGTTCGCGGGTCGTTACGGGCCGTCTTCGTGCGACGGTGAGTTGGACAGGAATGGATCGTGCCTGGTTATGTACTACGGCGGATCCTCATCGTGCGGCGCATGTGATGGCTCCGGTGACGCGGCATGCGCGTCGACTGGTGGAGCGTTGGGCGCTTGGGGCAGCGGCGGTTTCGGGGTTGGCGGCATTTTCGAACGGTTTGTCGACTCCCGCGGTGTTGTTGGCGGCCATCGCGGCCCATGCGGCGGTAGCCTCGGCGGCTACGGGGGCAACGCCATCGGTGCATGTGTTGCGAGGCGTACTAGGGGCGCTCGAACGTGGAGTGGCCTATCGTCATGCGTTGGCGTGGGAGCGAGCCGCTCAATCGACGTTGGCGGTATTTTCGGCGAGGGGGACGTTGTTGCTCGGCGAGCCTCACGTAGCGGAAATCGTCAGTCTTGGGCGTATGACGACGGAGCGGTTGTTATCGGTGGCGGCGGGAGCCGAGGCGCTGGCAAGCGATGCGATAGCTTTGGCGATCAAGCGAGCCGCGCTCGATCGACAGGTTGAACTCGATGCGGTGCGGAGTCCTCATGTGGTACCTGGGCTTGGGGTTACGGCGGTGACCTCGGCTGGTGAGCCGCTATGTGTAGGAAGCCGGGCGCTGATGATGCGCGAACATCTATCGATGGCGTCGGTGGAAAACCGGCTAGCGGAATTGGAGGCCATGGGGCGGACGGTCTTGCTTGTGGGGATTGGAGGAAAACTGATTGGATTCATAGCCTTACAAGACGGTTTGCGTCCGGGTGCGCGCGCTGCGGTTCAGCATTTGCTCGATGCAGGGGTGGAGCCGGTGTTGATGTCTGGCGATGCGCGTGAGACTTGTGAGGCGATCGCGAGATCCTTGGATATCGAGCATGTTCGTCCTGAGGTACTTCCCTCGGATCGGGCCCAAGAACTCAAGAGCATGACGGATTCGGGGGCGACGGTTGCGATGGTGGGCCGACTTGGGGAGGACGAGGCGGCGTTATCCGCGGCGGATGTGGCGATTGTGCTCGAGGCGGCGGGGTCCGCGGTCGGAGATTGGTCCGTCACGTTGGCGAGTGATGATGTGCGAGATGCGGCGGATGGATTGGTGGCGGCGCGGCGAGCCCGATTGCATGCAAGGGCAGCCATGTTTCTCGGTTTGGCGCCGGGAGTGGCGAGTGCGTTGGCCATCGCCTTTGGGCTTCTTCCTCCGGCTTTCGCCCCGTTGGCGGTGCTCGTCAGCGCGGTGGGAACCCACCTACACCTTCGGGCGGTCGCGCCATCGCAGCATGACGACACGTCCGGTTGATGCAAATACGGCGATGGCTCGTCGAGCACGCCCACCTTGGCGAATCAGCCACGCGGTGAAAGGAACCGAGTTAGAGTCGGCCATTGGCATGGTGTACTGCACGCGAGACATCCTATTTCGGATTTGTTTTCGAGCGGCAGTACTGATTTTGTGTTTGTTGAGTGCTCAACCATCGGAGGCGCAAGAAACAGAAGACTCATTGACTCCGATTCACGCTGCCTCGGATCTCGGGGATCTGATCGGCAAACCGATTCAACAAGTGCAGGTGGTGCAGACGGGGCGTTGGCGTTCGGAAGCGTTGGTGACCTCGGTGAAAATCGGCGAGCCCATGACGGGAGCGGCGGCGCGACGAGCCGCGCAGGAGTTGCTAAATACCGGTGGTTTTTCCGATGTGCAGGTGTTTGTGGAGCGGTCGGGACAGGGGGTTCGGCTTCGGTTGGAGGCGGTACCGCGACGATTGATAGCGGCACGTCGTTTGGTGGGTTCCACGCTGGACGCCACGGAGCTTTGGCAAACGATGGGGTTACGGGACGGTGATGAGCTTACGGATGAAAAGCTCGTCCAAATCCAAAAGCAAGTCCAAGACATTCATCGTTCCCGGGGATATCCTCGAGCGCGGGTGTCGGTACAAACGCGTGATACGGATGCGCGAGCAAAGGTTGTGTTGATCGTTCAGGTCGATGCGGGTCCTCCGTTGATGATCGCCGATCGCATCTTCATCATGCCGGATGCGACATGGTCCGTTCTTTCGGATGTGGCGCAACGGTATCGTGTGAGCAAAGCGGATCGATTGGATGAGGAGGCTTTGGCATCCGCGAATGTGGAATTGGAAGAAGACTTACGCGCGCGCCGTTATCCCATGGCGCGAGTTCGGCATTCTTCGGTCGTGAAGGACGGGTTTGGGTTCGTCTATGTGTATGTGCAAGCGGGTCCTCATCTTCGTTTTCGGTTCGAAGGCAATGAACGGTTCGATGCCGATCAGCTTACGGATGTCCTTGACTACGACAAGCAACTGGATCGAACCGCTGCGGCCCTGACCGATCGACTCGCATCGTTTTATCGTCGGTACGGCTTTCTCGATGTGGAGATCCACGCCGAGTCACGGGGCACTGCCACGGATTTGGTCAATGAATTGGTATTTCACATCCGTGAAGGTGAGATCGTTCAGGTATATGGAAAAGAATTTCCGTGTCTTCGAGGAGGACCGCGAAGCGTCGACGCTTTGTTGGCGGAGGTGGATGGCGTACTTACGAACGAACTACCTGGTGGTTCGTTGATAGGGAGTGTGGATCCCAAAATCGTGGACGCTACCTTGGGTCCGAAGGGAGTGACGGGGGCGCGCCCTTCGCCTTTGGAGCCAGATCCGACGCGAATCTACGACCCAGCCACGTACGACAAGGTTGTTCAGCACGTGCGGGACTTGTACCGAAGCGAAGGATTTTTGTCAGCGATGGTCGGTCCGGTGCGTGTGCTCAGAAGGACATGCCATCGGCATTCGCCGCCGGGTCAGTGTGTACCGTTGCCGTTACCGTCTCGTCCGAGCAGTGCTTGCCAATTCGATCCGCGAGGATTGCCGGTCGACGACGAGGCGCCGGATGCCCGTTTGCAATGCCGTCCAGATCGTGCGCGGGCCATCACGTGTGAACCTCGTGTGTGGTTGCATATTCCGGTCAAGCTTGGACCTCGAGCCATGTTGTACGATGTGGCGTTCGATGGGAATCGTTCGATCCCGGAAGCGGATCTGTTGGAGGCTTCGGAACTCGATGTGGGTCAACCGGCATCGAACCTGGAACTCGAGAAAGCTCGACGTCGTGTGATTCAGGCGTACCGGGAGATGGGGTTTGCTTATGCGGAAGTGCGAGCCACACTCGATCTTTCACCGGATCACACCCGCGCGCGAGCACGCTTCATCGTCAATGAATCGCAACAAGTGATCGTGGACAAGATCATCGTGGTGGGTGCGGAAAGAACGAGTGAACCGCTGATTATCGGACGAGTATCGCTGAAAATAGGTCAGCCTTATCGTGCCAGCGATGTGCGCAAGACCGAGGAGCGCATTGCCACGCTTGGTACTTTTTCGAGCGTGGCGGTATCGCTTCAGGATGCGTATGTGCCCGCGCGACGCAAGACTGTCGTGATTCAGGTGCAGGAGCGACTGCCGCAATACTTGGACATACGACCTGGGTTTTCCACGGGAGAAGGGGTACGAATTCAATTCGAGTACGGGCACTTGAACATTGCGGGGGAAGCCATTCGTTTCACCTTGCGTCTTCGGCTTTCGTACTTGCCCGATGTCTTCATCCTTGATGAGGATGTGCGAAATAACCTCGACACGCTTCCGATGTCGCGTCGATTGGAGCGGCACAATACGGCATCCGTCCTGTTTCCGGAAATAGGTCTAGGGCCACTTGTCTCGTTGAACTTCGATGGGATCGACGTGCGTTCGAACGCGCGAGACTTTGGACTGAGCAAGAATGCCCTTGCCACAACGCTGAATATTCGTCCGTTTCGCACCTTGTCCTTCGGTCTTGGAGGTTCGTTGGAGCGCAACGATGTGGCCATTTTTAGTGATCAGAGCGTGATCGAGTACTTGCAACGCCCGGGAGTCACGGGGGATCTTCGACGTTTGTTGTTGGCCCCGGATGGGTTGACGTTGGCGGTGGCCCAATTGGCCACGGTGTCTTGGGATCGTCGCGACAATCCTTTGGGGGCCACGCGAGGAACGCTGTTGGGGGGCTCTGTCGAGCATGTGCGCGCGTTTCCTGGAGAGGATAATCCGAATACGAAGCTCAGCGATTTTTTGCGCGTGAGCGGCATCGTATCGGCGTATTTACCGTTGAACGACAATGGGTTGACGCTGGCGGCGAGCATGCGAGCGGGCCGGATCATCCAGATGATGTCCAGTTCCGACACGTATCCGGATCGATTGTTTTTTTTGGGAGGCGTGGATAGCGTTCGCGGTTTCTTGCGCGATTCTGTCGTTCCCCAGGATGTGGCGGAGCGAATTCTCCAAGGCTCACCGCAGGATCCAAACCGGCTGACCGTCAATCAGGTTGCCATACGAGGGGGCGATGTATTTTTGAATCCTCGGCTCGAGCTTCGCATTCCGATGACGGCAACCGTTCATACGACATTGTTCATGGACTCTGGCAATGTCTGGGTAGAACCTGAAGCATTCGAACCCTGGAAACTGCGCTACGCGTCCGGTTCGGGCCTTCGAATTGCCACGCCGATAGGTCCTTTGGCTTTTGACTACGGGATCAATCTGGATCGTCGGTCATGGGAAGACTTTGGCGCGTTTCACTTTTCCATCGGCTTGTTCTGACCGGTTTCGAAGCTCGTTTTTCGGGGGGAATCGTAAGCGTCTGAACAGCATCGCGAGGAGTCCTTTCCGGCGGCGGGCTTCCGTGCCATGGTGTGAGATATCGCTTCCGGCGTCGAACGACCCCGGGAGTCACCATCGTTTCGCCATTCATCGGTATTCATTATCTTTTTCGGGAGCCGCCGTGCCCACCTTCGAACCTTTCGAGCATCGTCAAGCCTTGGCCCAACAAGCAAAGGGTGTGCTGCGAAAACAGATGCGGGGCGTGCGGGCAACCATACCGACGGCAGCCATGGCGCAGCGATCACGACAGTTGCAAACACGAATCATGCAACTTCCGATATGGGACCGTGTTCGAACCGTGCTGCTGAGCGAATCGGCCCACCAAAAAGGTGTATCGACCGCATGGGTAGCGCAACAAGCGCGGTCTCGGGGTATCACCGTGGCGTACCCTCGGGTGGACTACGACGCCCAACGTGTGGAGTATCGAATTGCCACGGAGGCCGACTTGGAAGATCGAGGGCTGGAAACAGCCGAGGCTCCCAAGAATGCTTTCCTCGTTCCACCGGGCACGATCGATCTGGTCATCGTGCCCGTTCTTGCCGTCGACCCAGACGGATTCTTCGTAGACGACGGGTCGGGGGCCTATGATCGCGTGCTGCGAGACCTGGCGCAGGCCATGACTCTTGCGGTTGCGTTTGAATTCCAGCTCATCCCGGAGGCACCGCGTACATCGGAGGATGTACCGGTCGCGGTCATCGTGACCGACCGACGGGTCATCGAGGCTCGTAACAAGCGGGTGGAAAGCGGATCGGAAAACACGCACCACACCAACCGAGCCTTGGAGGAGGATCGTCGTGCCATTCAACCAAACCTTATGGTTGGTCCTATCCATCGCGCTGACGGCGCTGGTGGTGGGACTGGCCATCGTACTGGGCAATGCCCGCAAGAAGGTTTTTGAGCTTCAGCAACAGATTCGTCACAAGGGCAATGAAGACGAACAAATAGTACGTCAAGCCAAAGAGGAGGCAGAAAGAATCCTGGCGCAAGCCAGACTACAAGGACAGCGAGAAGCCGATACGATCACGTTGGAAGCTCAAACGCAGCTTCGTGTCGTGGAGGGTAAAAGCCAGGAGGTGGATGCGCGACGCAAGGCCGCGGAGGTTGAAGCTCGCGAAATCCTTCTCAAAGCACGGGATGCGGCGGAAAAAGAAGCCCAGCAGGCCGCTACCGCGCAGCAACAAGCCCTCGAGGATCTCGAAAAACGATCCCAAAAACGAGAACGGGTCATTCGAGAAAAAGAAGACCTCGTCGCTTCTCGCGAACTCGAGCTGACGCGACGTGAAAAAGGACTGCAAACGCGCGAACAGCAGCTTCAATCCGAAGAAGCACGCATCGCGGAAATCATTCACGCGCAAGAAGACAAGCTGCAACAGATTGCCGGAATGTCCTCGGAAGACGCCAAAAATCGCCTCATGGAGCGATATAAGGACGATGCCCGGCGTGGGGCGGCCAACGATGCCAAGCGCATCGAGGATGAAGCGCGCGAGGAGGCGGAAAAGAAAGCCAAGCGCATCATCGGCCTCGCCATCCAACGATTCGCTGGTGAGTATGTCCAAGACCGCTCCGTCACATCCGTTCACTTGCCCAACGACGAACTCAAGGGGCGTATCATTGGACGAGAGGGACGCAACATTCGGGCATTGCAAGAAGCCACCGGCGTCGACTTCATCGTCGACGACACACCGGAAACGATCGTGGTATCGAGTTTCGATCCGATTCGGCGGGAAGTGGCGAGAATCGCTCTCGAAAAACTCATTGTGGACGGTCGTATCCATCCGACACGCATCGAAGAGGTGGTGACCAAATCGCAAGAAGAGGTGGAGCGAGCGATGCGAGAGGCTGCCGAGCAGGCCATGCTCGAGCTTTCGATCACCCGCGTTCATCCTGAAATCGTCAAACTTCTCGGTCGGTTACGATATCGGTACAGCTACGCACAAAACGTGCTCAGGCATAGCGTCGAATGCGGCTTTCTCTGTGGACTGATGGCTTCCGAACTGGGACTCAACGTCCGTCAAGCAAGACGCGCCGGACTATTTCATGACATCGGTAAGGCCGTCAGCCATGAACAAGAAGGCGGCCACGCGGTGATTGGCGGCCAGATCGCTCGAAAATACGGAGAAGATGAAGTGGTGGCCAATGCCATTGCCTGCCACCACGATGACGAACCGTGCAAGCATCTGTTGGGGCATCTGGTGGCTGCGGCGGATACGCTTTCTGGCGCACGCCCCGGCGCACGACGAGAGATGCTGGAGTCTTATGTTCAGCGACTCGAAGACCTGGAACGGATTTCCACCTCGTTTACCGGGGTCGAGCGAGCTTATGCGATCCAGGCGGGGCGGGAGGTACGTGTGTTGGTCGAACCATCCGAGGTGTCGGATGCCGAAAGCGCTCTGCTGGCACGGGAGATTGCCCGAAAAGTGGAAGAGTCCCTCACGTATCCAGGGCAGATCCGGGTGACGGTCGTCCGAGAAACGCGAGCCATCGACTACGCCAAATAGACACCTCTGCCTTCATCCCCAAAGGCGATACTTCTTCTCATATCCAGCATCCAGGTTGCGAATCGAAACCTCCACGATTCCGTCTGCATCGACCGTGTATCGTTCTTCCACAAGAGGACCAGGACTGGCCAAACGTCGAACGGGTATCGTGCGAAGATCCTCTTTCCCTTCACAAAGCATCGGATCGAATGGAAATAACGCCTCCGCAAAGGGTGTGATATCGCCCGAAGGAACCCCCGACGAATCGATATCATCGCATTCGACATATCGAAAGTGCCCGATATTATGGGCAGCACGATAGGTTCGACTCGATGTCACACAACGTTCTTGCGACAGGGGCATGCATGTATCTTTGGTGAATACCGGATCGAAGGAGACGACCGCACCGTCCCGAAGCTCACGAAATACTCCAAATACCCGCGAAAAACGGTCTGCCAATCGATATCCCGCTTCCTTGTCCCCCGCGATCGCAAGCCCAATGGCTGTCGCCGCAGAGGGATAAGGAGAACGATGAACTCGTCGACCGTACTTATGCTTGAGCGTCCGCCCAACCGCGGGCAAAGCACTCGCTCCTCCCACCACGTAAATACCAGCAATACCAAGCAAATTTCTCGTATCGCCGCCACCCTCTCCGCGTTCGACCACATGCATCATCGCCTCGATACTCTGTTCGATCAGCGGCGTGCAGGCCTCGTAAAACGTGGATACGGGTAACGCGACTTCCCGCACGGGCGCATGCTCTCCCCACGCGGATTCCACATCCACCAATACGCGACGAGACCCTTGGACCAAACTTTCTTTGGCTTCGCGACACACGCTAACCAACCGCTCACGACGTGGATCGCTTTCCGACAGCTCCATCATACCTTTCTCGCCGAGCACGAGATCGGCCAATACCGTATCGAAATCGTCGCCCCCAAGACGCGGGATTCCAGACGTATACACGATATCGTGGTTCTGACCGTTCATGCGTACCAAAGAAGCATCGAACGTCCCACCGCCCAGGTCGTACACTACGACATGCTCACGTTTCGAAGTGATCGTGGAACGATAACGATGAGCGTATTCAAAGCCGGCGGCAGAAGGCTCATTGAGCAAAGCAAGAACTTGAAAGCCAGACTTCTGAAAGGCGTCGATCGTGAGAAACCGTTGGGTGCCATGAGCATTCGCGGGGGTGGCAATCATCACGGGAATGCTTTCCAACGGATGCAATGCAGCCTGCATGCTCGATTGCGACCGCAGATCGTTGTGAAGCGAGCGAAGAAAAGTTACCAGCAGATCGATCAAGGGCATACGAAGGCTTCCCACCTTGACAACATGGTCCGGTCGAACCGTGGGTTCCGTCAGCATTCGCTTGAACGATCGCAGCACGACCCACGAGGGGTCAGAGGCGCACGCATGCGCTGCCCAACCACAGCGCAACTCACCATTTCGCTCAGCGACGAGCGATGGATACCAATCCGCGAAGTCACCATCCTCGCTGGCGAAAGAGACGATGGGATAATTGCCTCGATCGCATGCAGCGACAACCGTACGCGTGGTTCCGAAATCGATTCCTAGATGCACGGCAGCTTCCTATGGCTCTTACTACCCATGCGTATTCTACGAAACAATCGGTACGAGCGGGGGAACAGTCCACGCAGGGCGAGCTTCATGATGAACTCGATCCCCACGGACCCACCATGATCCTTCGGGACGGATCCAATCGTGATGTTGCAGCCACGTAAGCAGAGGCTGGGATTCCGACGGTCCTATCAGCGCTTCGTATAATGCGACGAGCTGGCGGGTTGAAAACCGTTCTGGAAGCAACACGAGGGGGATGGACGACTGGGCAGTTTGCAGGCGAACGCGTTGCCAGACCTTCTGCAAGACGACATCATGGTCGAAGGCAAGGCGAAGGGGCTTGTCTTGCTTGTCCACCGGAATGCCTTGACGAAGAGAAACGAATTCAGCCGAAGCCGCGTCATCCCCTCCTTGGGGTTCGGGCAAATCGCCATGCCGCACCCACGCGAGAAATACGGCGCTCACCACGCGACTTCGAGGATCTCGCCATGGGTTTCCGAATGCACCCAATTGTTCGATAGGTGTGGATCCGAGATCTCCAATTCCCGTCTCTTCCTGAAGCTCACGACGTGCGGCGGTTTCCAGGTCCTCATCCATGTCGACGAATCCCCCAGGCAACGCCCACTGCCCTTGAAATGGCTTGTTTTTTCGCTGAATTAGCAAAAGCCGCAGATCGACCTGCTCTTCCCACCAGATTGCCGTGAGCACGGCAAGATCGGCGGCCAGATTCGGGCCCAACCCATAACGGCTTTGTATCTCCGCGATTTCCTCACGCGTCATTCCGTGATCATCTCTGCCTGCACCGACCATCCCCGCACCTCGAGTGTTGGTGTTCAGATAATCTTGTGCGACGAGCCCTGCGCAAACGCAAGGGGGATGTTTTCGTGGCGCACTCGTTACCCTCTGGGTGGGCAACGTTGATCTACGAATGGCGCCCAAGTGAGTGATCACGGTATTTGAAAAGTCTGACGGCGCAAACCAAAGTCGCATGCGTTCGAGTTTCATCCCAACCTCATGCGATCGCCACTAGCCGAGCGCTCGACGTCGAAACGATTGAGCAGCCGCCCTCGTATCGTGCATGATATCGTCAATCAAGCGCACGATCCGCCAGCGGGGAGTTGAAAATGGCTAGGAGCCTCTACATCAGCGCCGCCGAGCCACACAGCGGCAAGGTCCTCATCGCACTCGGACTCATGGGGGTCCTCGATCGCACGATCCATCGCATTGGTTTCTTCCGTCCGGTCGCTGTGCCGTATCGACTGACGGGTTCCGAAACCACGGTTCCCGACCGCGACGTTCACCTGATGCGTGAGGTCTTCTCGCTCGATGGCGAGGTGAGCGAGATGTTTGGTGTGACGAGCAAGCAGGCCGAAACGATGACCGCGGCTGGACAGCAAGGCGCGCTGCTCGAACGAATCCTCGAGGCTTACAAACAACTCGAGGGAAAAGTGGACTTCGTGATCTGCGAAGGAACCGACTTTCTCTCCACCACCCCGTCGATCGAATTCGACTTCAACACCGAAGTCGCAAGGGATCTCAACGCACCCGTGGTGCTCGTGGTCGACGGCTCTTCGAACGAGGCGGATGAAATTTTCTCGAAAGCGAAGATCGGATTCGACGGGTTCCGTGCCAAGGGCTGTGAGGTGCTCGCGGTGTTCGTGAACAAGGTGCGTGGATCAGGATGTGAAATGTTACGAGCCGAACTCGCACCACGGCTCAACGATGCGGGGATCGCGCTCGCCGCTTTCTTACCCTACGAGACAACCCTCGCGATGCCGCGCATGGACGAGGTCACCGCGCAACTCGGCGGTCGTGTGCTTTACGGAAAGAACTATTTGCATAACAAAGTGGGCAAGACTGTCGTGGCATCGGGCTCCGTCGAAACGATGATCCCGCTGCTCGACAATAACTTGCTGCTCGTCACGCACACCGATCGGCACGACGCCATCTTGATGGCGCTCGTCTCCCTGATGAGCCATACCGCGCCCAACATCGGAGGGATCGTGCTTTCTGGCGAGCAGGAGCTGGCGGCGCCGGTGCGAGAGCTGATCGAAGGGCTGCCAGGACCGCGGATCCCGATCGTGCGTTCGCCAAAGCCAACCTACGAGACGGTGCTCGCGCTGACCCGGGTGCGCGCGGGAATCGAGCCCGGTCATGCGCGCGAACTCGAGGTGGCCCGTCAGCAGTTCGAGACCAGCGTGGACACGGAAGCGCTGACCAAGGCGATTCGTTTGAGCGCACCGCGAATCATGACGCCGAAGCTCTTCAAGTATGAGCTGATCACGCGTGCCCGTGCCGCTAAGAAACATATCGTCCTGCCCGAAGGAGAGGAGGAGCGTATCCTCGAGGCGGCGGATGCATTGCTTCGGCTGCGAGCCGTGGAGCTAACGCTGCTCGGCAATCCGGAAAACGTGCTCGCCAAGGCTGGTCAACTCGGTATTTCGCTCGATGGCGCACGGATCGAAAACCCGAAAACGAGCGCGTGGCTCGATGAATTCGTCGCTATCTACCAACGCGCCCGCGCTCATAAGGGAATGACGTTCGAGGCGGCGCGTGAGTACGTACTCGAACCCACGGTTTTTGGAACGTTGATGGTCCACACCGGCCACGCGGATGGTCTGGTAGCGGGCGCCACGACTTCGACGGCGATGACGATCCGCCCCGCGTTCCAGGTGATCAAAACGCGCAAGGGCTTCAGCATCGTCTCCTCGGTTTTTTTCATGTGCCTCGAGGATCGGGTGCTGGTTTACGGTGACTGCGCGGTCAATCCCGATCCAACTGCTTCACAGCTTGCCGAGATCGCATTGGCGAGCGCCGAAACCGCGCAGGACTTTGGGATCGAGCCAATCGTGGCGATGCTTTCGTATTCGACCGGCGAGTCAGGGCAGGGCGCAGACGTCGAGAAGGTCAAAGAAGCAGTGAAGATCGCACGTGCGGCACGGCCTTCGCTTCTGCTCGAAGGACCACTGCAATACGACGCGGCCGTGGACGCGAGCGTGGCGAAAACCAAGCTGCCAGGCTCACAGGTCGGCGGTCGTGCAACCGTGTTCATCTTCCCCGATCTCAACACCGGCAACAACACCTACAAAGCCGTACAGCGTTCGGCGCGAGCGATCGCGATTGGACCGGTGCTTCAAGGGCTCAACAAACCGGTCAACGACCTGAGCCGCGGCTGCCTTGTCGAGGATATCATCAACACCGTGGCAATCACCGCGATCCAGGCTCAAGGGGCGCGAGGCGGGGGAGCTTCACACTCGTAGGATCGGTTTGGCGAAATAGCTATTTCGGCTGTTCGGTCACCGGAGCGAGCGTCGTACGGCAGCGGGCGATTCGTTTTCGACTCTGCAAAACTAGTGTAACATATTGAATTTATTATTATTTATCTAGAGTCTGACTCCAGCGGCCACAACCTATCCGTTACCTGTCGTACGGGAAGCGCACGTTCGGTTCCGCCTGCATCTCGCGGAACATAGTCATTTCGAGCGGTTTCCCGCCCCTCCCGCACCTCGTCGGTTGCCGTGGCTGCTACCTTATGCGACGACCCCCCGGCAAAGACGAAGGGGATATTTTCGAAGCGGCCACCTTGTTTTCCCCAAACCTTACGCCACCCCAAAGCCCGTTTCAGGAGAGCATTCTTGCACCACACTGCGCACAGCCATCATGCCATGCTCCAGGGGTTGCTCCGGGAGCATGGGATACCCTCACAAATACAAGGGGATTGGCTGAAGCTCCCCCAGGGCATGACGTGCCGCGTCTCGGTTTCCAATCTCGAATCGACACCTTCGGTGACAGCCGTACAGCTCGACTTCCAGCTCGAGCTTTGGGCGGGGCAAATCATTGTGGATTCCTGCCATGGTGTTGGAAGCACGCGGGATGAAGCGGTGCGTAGCGCGTTTAACCTGTTGTCACAAAGCACGCTTCCCCCACTTTCGGTATCCCTTTTCGGTCTCCATCGCCCTGCGATTCGAAAAACCATCGAGGTGGACGGGGTCGAACGAACCGTCACGTGGTCGATATCGTCGGTGCCGCTTTCGCAAACAGAAACCTCGCGGCCATGGCTCCAGGCTTTCGAGGCGACCTTGTCTCGATCGACCATTCCTACCGGTCTGCATTGGGTGCGCGTGACCCACATACAACTCGATCGGAACCCGATCGTGTGGGAAGTGTTGTTGGATAACAAGCCCTGGGAATTCGGCCAGGAGTCTTTGCACGACGCGCCATGGCCTTCGCGGGACGGATACGCCAGCGAGCGCCTATTTGCCATGCTGCAAGGAGGCGTGGACGTAAGCCGCGCCGTGGCTCGAATGATCGAGGCCGCGGGCGCACCGGATAAGGACATTCAGCCCGTGTTGATGGCCGATGGGGCCACCGCTCGGGAAGCGCAAGCGTTGCTCGCCTTCGTCCCGCTGGCGTTCGGTCGCATGGTGCTGCAATCCTTGCCCGTTCATTTTTCGGAAACGGCCCTGGTTCGAAACGATCGCGGGCAGCAAGGCACGGAAATTCTTCTATCCGACGATCCCATTTTCGCGCGCGCGCAGGACCTTGCCGCCGATGCCTGGCAGGCAACCACCTTTACACAAGACGAATTCCTTGCGGTCGCGATGCGTAGCGCCGAAGTCCACGCGGTCAATCAAGCCATCGAACAAGGTGCGCAGGCTTGCGACCTGATCGTTTCTCCCCCCACCATCACCCTGAGCCCTGATGATACTGCGTCGCCGTGACATGAACATCGCACTTGCTTCTCCATCGTGCAGTACATCGCCATGGGTCGAACCAATCCAGCCCGTCGCGGCTAGCTACCCAACGCGCAAAGGTCTGCTTTTACAGTGCGTTTCGATACTCGTTCAGGCAGGAGGCGTAGCGTGAAGACGGCTGTCGTCTGCCTCGGCAATGAGTTGGTCGGTGACGACGGAGTGGGCATGCGAGTCGCTCGCGTCCTTGACCAACTTCACCTTCCAGACAACATCGATGTCGTGGTCCGGCCGTTTCTTGGATTGGACCTCGTTGATTTGCTTCATCAATACGAGCGGCTGGTGATCGTCGACGCCATGACGAGTGGCCGCCCCGCGGGAACTTGCGTTTGCCTCGATCCATCGGAGGCGAAAGCCATGGCGTCGCACCCGTCGTGTGCGCACGGCCTGGGTATCGCGGAGGTCATGCAGCTCGTCGACAAGCTGTATCCGGATCGCAAAGGCCGTGTGATCGGTTTCGTGGGGGTCGAGGCTGCCGCCCTCCAGCAGTTCGAGGTTGGATTGAGCGAGCCCGTGGCGTGCGCGTTGCCCAAGGCGGTGGAGGCGGTGCTGCTTATGGTAGGTGGGCTCGAAGCGTGGTGGGAGGAGGCAAGACGGCTGGCTGAAATCGAGTCTCGAACCACAATGACGCTCGAGCAGATTTTATAATATATTCAATAGGTTATTACTGTTTCGGATTTCCGGGGCCGCGAAGGAATCCCCATGAGCAAGAGCCGGTGGAACAGACGTCCGAATCGATTTTGACAGCGGAGCCAGAGGAAGGTTTGGAGAAGGCCGCGGTGTCCCGAAACCCGCATAAAATCCGCGAGATACAAAGGCCGCGTCAAACCTCGAGCAACTCGAACCGTCGGTCATGAGCCCCGTATCGGCTTGCCCACCAACCGTGTCCCATGGTTTCCGTTTCGCAAAAAATGCAAATACGGCGCTACCACCCCGTTTTTGGGAACTCGCGTGCCATCATAGGTAATCGTCACCACCGGCACTCCCGTCCGCTGACGTATCTGCGCGGCCATCGCCTCGGTGATGAGCGACGGACAACAATACGCCGGGCTGAGCTGCACGAACAGCTCGATATCCGGATAAACATGCATCAAATGGTGTATTTTCAGCAGGTTGTCGAAGCTCTCCCCCGTGTGCTGCACGGTCACCCGATAGGGCGCAAGCACCTTTTCCATTTTCATCTTCGAAACGCGAGGCTCAGGCCCCAACACCCGCTCGAATTGCCGGACCAAGTCCCGCTCGAGGGCCTGTGCCGCCAGCAGCATCAACCTGCCTTGAACCGCCTGGGCTACCTTCCCCTCCCGCACCCATTTTCGCAAATACGCAGCCGCGATCAGCTTCGTGTATTCCATATAAGGGGTCGTCACCACCTCCGCGCCTTGCGCCTCGAGCGTTGCGATCAACCCCTGGTTGAACACATCGTTGTCGCGTACGTATAAATCCCCAAATATCGCTACCTTAGGACGTTTTTCGTCCCGGCGGCGAATCGCCGAAAACCGCGAAACCACCTCCTCCACCACCGGCAATAACGTCTCGCCCGTCTCGAATGCCCGCGCCAACCGAACCAGACTATCCTCCAGCAACCGATCGGTTTGCCCTGGCTCCAGCTCGTACGGACGGATTTTGCAGCCCATGCGCCGAAGATTCCCCGCGCATACAAACACCCGGACCTGATTGGCGATGGCCCGCATCGATATATCCTTGCCCGTCATCTGTCCGACATACACGCGCGCGTGCTCGAAGCCTTCGCCCCTTTCCTCCAGAAGACTCTGCATGACGAGCGGAAACGCGCCGATATTGCACCCCATCTGAGAACTATGCGTCCACAACGCCGCTCTCGAAGGATCGAGCCCATGCTTTTTGACATAGGTCACGAAGCCTTCCACCATCACGTTCAGCGGAATGCATTGACCGCTGTTGTGTTGCAACGCTTGCGTGATGAGCAGCGAATCCTCTTCGAGCACACGGGCATCGACCCCTTCGCGACGAAAGCTTGCCGCCATCATGGTGCAGGCATAGCGATCCCAACAGGGCAACAACAAAACGCGATCCCGCAAGTCATACAAGGGCTCTTGCACCACGGCTCGGTGTGGCGATGGCGAGCGTTTGGACTCCGAAGCAGAAGCGTGATGATTGCGAAATGTCCTGAGGGCCGCTTCGATCCGCGTCTCGTATCCCACCTGCGAATCGTGCTCGTCGAGTTGAAGTACCAAATAGGGTTTGCCCCGACGATCTAGGATGCGACGCACATATTCGATGGCGCAGCTATCCGGAGCACATTTGAAGGATGTGACGATCACGGGATAAAGCCCTGGTGTCGAGGCAACTGCTTCCGCGGCCGCGAGCGTTTGTGCTGGATACGCCCAATGGATCAACGAGAGCAGGGGTTCGATCGATTGCAGATGAGCCTCGGTGACCTCCACCATCGACTGCGAAAAACAACGAACCCCCAGCGCCCCAAATAGCTCGGGAATATTCTTGTTCATCGACGCCGAAAGCACCGTATACGGTCGCCCTAGCAACACCACCGCAAGCTCATTCGGCGCTTTGTCCCGCTGCTCCTGCATGATGCGGGGTAGCGACGCTTTTCGCTCTCGCACGGTTTTCAGCGCATCACGATACGCGCTAGCGACCTCGCCCCATCGCAACGTGGCACCAAGCACGGGCCGTAGCGTATGCACGAGCCGTCGGATTCGTGTTCTCTCACGCTCACCGTTTTTCAACACGGGAGTCAGAAGCTTGCTACGCACCAACGGGTCGGGAATCGTAGCCGCAAGGGTTGCCGCATACTGACTGTAATAACAAAAATTTCTGCGCGTTCCCACGGGCCGATCATCGTCTTCCAAATAATGCGGACTGAACACGTAGTCCGCCTCGTGGGCAAGCTTGGCCACATGTCCATGATACGCTGCCATCGGCGCACAGAACTCCGCTCCCGCAAGACGTTTCCCTATACGGACAGCGTCTTTGAACCCTTCGCTGCTCACCGTAGAAACACCTAGATTAGCGAAAAAATTCCGCCATAACGGAAGATCTTCGTGAAGCGTGATACTCGCGGGTATCCCGATCGTGATAGGCCATCGTCTCTTGGTCGCTGGCACCTGCCAATGCTTTCGCCATGCCTTGAGCAACTGAAACCCGCTTCGATTGACGGATACATATCGCTCCGTTTCGTAATCTCGTCCGCAAAGCATCCCGTAGGCAACGCACTCGTTTCCGACCGTGGCCAGCTTGAGCTTGCAGTGGTTGTTGCACAACCCACAGTCTTGCTCTTGCATCGGGATCGTCTCTTTCCACAGTTCGAGCCCGCGAAATATCGTCTCCTTGGGCGGTTGTTCTTCGATCAACAGCGCCGCCCCAAGCGCTCCGGTCAAATGACAATACCGGAAAACATGGATGGGTTTTCCAAGACGTTGTTCGAAAGCCGCCACCAAAGACCGGTTTTTTGCCGTCGCTCCTTGAAAATGGATCCGATGGCCTATGGCGGATTCCCGAGCCACCTTCCGAAGATAGTTCTCACATACCGCGTGCAGCGCCGCCGCCAATACCTCATCGACCTCATAGCCCGAAGCCAGGTAATGGTTGATGTCCCGCTCCATGAATACCGTGCAACAATCGCTCGTTAGCGGCGCTCTCTGACCCTGGGTTCGCCGCGCGCACGACGCGAGTTGGCAGCCCAACCGGTTTGCTTGCTCCTCGATGAAACTCCCCGTGCCCGCCGCGCATACGTTATTCATGACGGAAAACGTCACCCGTCCCTGGGCAAGGGTCGTGAACTTCGCGTCCTGACCACCAATCTCGATGATCGTATCCACTCGCGGATCCAACGCATGGGCGGCATGGGCATGGGCGGTGATCTCGTCCATGATTTCGTCGGCACCCACGATCGCGCCAATCAATTTTCGACCCGACCCCGTGGTGGCCACACCCGCGATCTGCAACGCCACGCCATGTTCACGCATCAGCGTATCGATCACCTCGAACAACGCCTGGGTCGCTTGCAAGGGCTGCCCCGCCGTTCTCGTATAAAACCCCGCGATCACGCGATCGGAAATCTCACGCTCTTGCCCGTATGGCGCTTCATCCTTCGCACCAAGCAATACGGCCTTGGTACTCGTCGAGCCAATGTCGATCCCGAGCCAGGCACGGCAAGATTCGCCCTTTCGAAGAGGCTTGAAGACATCCACTTCGACAGCAGCCGCGCCGTGAATGCCGCGCGGTTGCAGACATAGCTGTCGCGTTTGCGAAAAGTCCGGATAAGAAGATCGCCGCAGCTCGAGCGGTGGATGAATATAACGTTTTTGTACGGAAGCCGACCGCATGAGGTCCTCCATCCCCCGAAGGACAACAGGCTCAACACGACCCGATCGCACATCGGCATCCATGAGCAACGCCGCACCCATCGCGCCGAAAAGATGCGAACGACCATCCACCTGCAAGCGCCGATCGATCATCTTCTCCAAATGGCGCCCCACCGCCTCGTTGCGACTGACACCGCCGGCAAATACGATGGGCCCGGCGGGAATGTCGCGCCCCCCAAAGAGCGTGTCCACGACGTTGGCCGCAAGACCGTGACACAATCCATTGCAGATCGCCTCGAGGCTATACCCTTGCTGTTGCGCGTGAATCAAATCCGTCTTCGCGAAGACAGAACAACGCGACGCAATCGTGGGCATCGATCCATTGGCCAAAAACGCGGTACGACTGAGGGCAGCGCTGCCCTCGAGCCCCAACCTTCGCGCTTGCTGATCGAGAAAACTCCCCGTTCCCGCAGCGCAAGAACTGCTGCCGCGACTCTCCTGATACGAACCATCCGCGCCAAAACGAACCAACGTAAACGTTTCTCCCCCCACCACGAGCAACGCGTTCATCGAGCCGTACACGAACCTCGCCGCGTGAATATACGCAACGACGGAGTCGTACGGCTGCTGCGCCACAACCACGGCCGGCGCCCGAGACGTGGCGCCCACCGCGCGAATTCGCGTCCAGTCAAGCCCGACCAACAGTTGTCGCAAGGTTCCCGAAACATCGCCACGATGCAGGGCATACCCTTCGCAAGCCACCTTTCCCTGCCGATCCACGCAGGCGAGGGAAACCGCCACGGAACCTACGTCGACCCCAAGCACAAGGGACGCGTCGTCGATTCTTGCCTCAACCATAACGAGTCCTACAACCGATCGTCACACCCCCTGTTTGCCCGTAATGGACAGGGTTTGCCACAGGATTTCGCAGGGGAACTGACGAGAATAGAGGCCCATCACACGCGAAAGGCGAGCGTTGAGCGGTTCAAGCGAAAGGCACCTGGTCCTTCCGATCAGCGTGTGGGGGTCATTCGTGGAATTTTTTATTGTTCTTGGCCATCTCGATCAAAACCGGAGCAGGCTCCCAACGCGCGCCGAATCGATCGTGATATCCCTCGATTCGACGCAAAATTTCGCTGGCCCCCACGGAATCCACGTAGCGGAAGGGGCCGCCTCGGAAGGGCGGGAAACCGAGACCAAATACCGCACCAATATCGCCGTCCCTCGGGCTGCGCAGGATGCCGTCGCCAAAACAACGCAACGCTTCGTTGACGAATTGCAGCGAACAACGCATCTGAATCTCTTCCGGAGGCAACGTCTTGTCCGGATGAATGCCCAACACCTCGTACACACTCGTATCGACGTGCTTGCCCTTGCCCTTCTTTTTCGCGGCTTCGCCGTACAAATAAAAGCCTTTCGCGTTTTTCCTGCCCTTGCGATCATCGGCTACCAACTTCGTCATCGTATCGGGCGGGGTCATGCGCTCTCCAAAGGCCTCCACCATGATCGGCCCAACATGCGCCGCAATGTCGATCCCAACTTCGTCGAGCAAGGTAATCGGACCCACCGGCCATCCCCAGCGCTTCATCGCACCGTCGATCTGCTCGATGGCTACCCCCTCCGCAAGAATGAATGCCGCCTCGTTCATCAGCGGTCCAAGGATGCGACTCGTATAAAAACCAACCCCATCGTTCACCACAATCACGGTTTTTCCCTGCTTCTTGCCGAGAGCCACCGCCGTGGCCGTCACCCACGGTGCGGTTTTTTCCGTCACGATGACCTCGAGAAGCGGCATCTTATGAACCGGACTGAAGTAATGCATCCCCACCACAAGCTCCGGATGCTTCGCTTCCGCCGCGATCTTGGTGATGGGAATCGACGAGGTGTTGGAGGCAAAAATGGTGCTCGGACCACAGGCCTCCTCCACTTGCGCAAGGACCTTGCGCTTGAGATCGAGGTTTTCGAAAACCGCCTCGATCATCACGTCCGTATCCCGCAACCCCTCGAACTCGATCGTCCCGGAAAGTAGTGCGGATTTGCGCAACTTCTCGAACTTGGTAATCTGGCGTTTCTTCAATCTTTCCGCATAGATATCATTGACATACTGATAGCCTCGGGCAAGACCTTCGAGGTTGATCTCCTTGAGACGGATGGGCAAGTTGGCGTTTTGCATCGTGACGTAACAGATGCCTCCGCCCATCAATCCGCCCCCCAACATTCCCACGCGATGGACATCGCGCGGCTTGATTTCCGGATCATCCACACCGGTGTCTTTTTTGAGAGCCGTGACCGCATTGAAAATGCCGATGAGCTGTCGGGAGGTTTCGCTCATCACCAGCTCGCCGAAGTAGCGGGCTTCCAGGTCCGAAGAGGCTTCGAATCCCTTGTCCGCATACGTCTCGAGCACGTCGAGGATGCGCTCGGTAGCGGGATAATGCCCATAGGTTTTCTTTTGGGTCATCTCTCGCGCCTTGCTGAACAACACCTTTCGCCCCACCGGATTGCGTTCGAGCGCAAGAGACGTCAGCCCTTTGGCGTCCAGCGTGATTTTGCTTGGCTTGACCTTGAGCGAGCCTTTTTTCGCAAGGTCCAACGCTAGCTTGCTCGCGACTTCCACCAACGCGGATTTTCGGACGACCTCCGCGGCCACCCCAAGCTTTTTCGCTTTGCTTGGGCGCATGTTTTTGCCGGTCAATCCGAAATCCAACGCGGCCTGAAGCCCGATCAAACGAGCAAGACGTTGCAACCCGTTGCTTCCCGGCAGAAGACCGAGTTGCACCTCGGGAAATGCGAGTACGGTTTTTTTGTCGTCGGATAAGACGCGCGCGTGGCATGCCAACGCGAGTTCGAATCCTCCGCCCAAGGCAGAGCCGTTGATCGCGGCAACCACTGGTTTTTCAAGCTTCTCGAGGCGTAGAAACCCCCGTTGCCCGATGCGTGACAGCGCCTCGGCATCCGCCGCGGTCTTGCATGCCTTGAGCATGTCGATGTTCGCTCCGGCAATCCACGTATCGGCTTTTCCGGAAACAATGATGGCCGCTTTGACCGAAGGGTCCGCATCGAGCTTGGCAATCAACGCCTCGAATTCATCGGCAAAAGATGCCTGCAAGGTGTTGACCGCCTCTCCGGGGACATCGAAGGTGACCACGGCCACACCGTCCGATCGAAGCTCGAAAGAAAGGTTCTTGTTGCTGTTGTCACTCATCACGCCACCTCCAACACCGCGGCTACGCCCATCGCACCACCCGCGCAAATGGTCATCAGCGCAAACTGCTTCTGCCTACGCTTGAGTTCCTTGAGCCCCTGCATCACCATGCGCGCTCCCGTCGCGCCAAAGGGGTGACCAATCGCCACGGAACCACCATTGACGTTGAAACGCTCCGGATCGAGTTCGCCCAGGGGCTCGCTCAACCCCAGGTGCTCCTCGCAGAACTTGCGGGAGCGAAGCGCTTCGAGCGTGCAAGCCACCTGCGCGGCGAAAGCCTCGTGCATCTCGACCAAGTCGATATCCTTGAGAGTCAATCCCGCCTTCGCCAACGCTTTGGGAATGCCAAATGCCGGCGCGATGAGCAATTGCCACATCGGATCGACCGCCGTATAAGCCCAGGAACGCAAGTACCCCATCGGCTCGAGCCCCAACGCACGCGCCTTGGACTCACGCATCACCAAGATCGCCGCTGCACCATCGGTCAACGGCGAGGCATTGGCCGCCGTGATCGTACCGTGCTTCTTATCAAACACGGGACGAAGCTTGGCGTAATCCTCCAGCTTCGAATCGTTGCGAACGATATTGTCCTGCCGGAACGCCTCTTTATAGGGAGGCGCCACCACCGGCATCACCAGGTCGTCATAAAACCCTTCCGCCCACGCCTTGGCCGCTTTGCTATGGGATTGATGCGCGATCTCATCCTGCCAAGCACGCGAAATTCCCCAGTCTTTCACCATCATCTCGCAATGCTGGCCCATCGTCAGCCCCGTGCTCGGCTCCATCGAATACCCAGGCGTCGGCGGGACCAAATCCCCCGGCGATACCGTGGAAAGCAGACGAACCCGATCCATCGCCGTCTTCGCCTTCTGCATCCCCATTAACGCAACCGTCAGCTTGCGACTCACCCCCAGCGGCAAATCATCCATGCTATCCGCCCCACCCGTGATCATCGCATCATGCTCCCCATACGCAATCGCCTGGATCGCCGTCGTCAACGCCTGAACGCTCGTCACACAAGCTTGCGTCACACTGTGAGCCACCGTCACGCTCTCGTCGAGCACCGTGCGGATAACCACCTCCCGCGCCAAGTTGATGTAGTCCAGCGAGGGCATCACCTGCCCAAATACGCAGCCCGTTATCTCTTTCGGATCCACCCCCGTCCGGTGAATCAACTCGTTGACCACCGTGGCCGATAACTCCAACGTCGTCATCGACTTGAAACCAGATCCTTGTTTCAAGAACGGCGTTCGAAGACCGGATACGATAGCCACACGGTCTGCCCCGTTGCTTTTTGCCTTGCTTGCCATGAACCCTCCTTGGGATACCCATCTTTCGGGCGCTGAATGGCGATTCAGTTTATGCCACGCTAGAACTGGTGACGCACCGTGTCAACGGTGCCTTGCAATTAGTTTTCCCCCCTACCGCTTCCGATACACCGACCCCAAATCCCACCCCGCCCCCTCCTTCGACAATACCATCACCACCGAGGGTGCGGTTGCCCCTGCCACCCGAAGCCCTCCCACCACGCCGAGCCGCAACGTTCGCGCCAATACCCTGGGATCAAACGAGGAAAGACGGGGAGGATGCTTGACGATGGAACTGGCTCGCGCGGGATCGTCGGCCGCAACGAGGGCCACCAAACTCGCCACCCCCACCGGGCCCACGGGGCGAACCACATCCACCATCAGGGCAAACGCGCGAGATTGCCTACGATTTTTGAATTCCTGCGATCCCATTACGGAAAGCTCCACTTCGTGGCCGGAGCGCGACAGAATCGAGGCCAGGGTGGCCCCTACCTCGACCAGATGCGCGCAGGAGGCCGGAGCCAGAAGCTTACAAGCGGGCCCACCCCAGGTTTCCGTCACTGCCGACGACGAAAACGGGCCGAGTCCGAGATGGGCGAGACGCGCCGGCTGAATGGAATCGACCAGCCGCTGCGCCACCCCAGGCGCATCCCAGTCGCCTGCTTCTCGTCCCGTGCGCAGTACGATCCAACCCACCGCCCCCGCATCGAAGGCGATCGCGTCGTGACGGGGCTGGTGCAAGCCGGCCCCAAGCCAGCCAATATCCGCTTGTTGCGCCTCGAAAGAACGCAGGGACGTCTTCAGATCGGGCGCCGGGGTGATGCGGATACGACGCAAAAACGATGGCCCGCGAGCCGCATGAGGATTGCGTTCCAGCGTGATTCCTCCGCGCCCCGGCACCGCCAGAAAAGCTCCCGTGCCGTCCGGCCGCGAAGGCGTCGACCCCAGGGACGTCAACACGACCAGGGGCGACGACAACGCCTGAGCCAAGGCCATCGGTTCCACCTGACGAAAAATCGCCACGCCCAGGTCCGACCGATCCACCTTTCCTTCGGGAATCTCTTGCAATATCGCCCCTGCCGCGCTGCGTCGCGCTCGCTCCACCGAAGCGAGCAAGTCCCTCGCCGTCAACGACGATCCTCGCGCGGAAACAAGCCCTTTTCGCAACCGCACGCGGGTATTTTCCCCCTCCCGCTCCGGCATCCCCTCCGCCAAAGAAGCATAGATGTTACCGGAAAGGTCCTGACGATAGACCGGCTCGAAGACCGCCGAGCCGATCAACGCTACCAATGGATCAAATAAATCATAAGGATCCAACACGGTGGTGTCGTGAGGCAGCGAAAACGACAGTTCTCCCCCCACCGGAATGCGGCCCATCGAGCGCGCAGGCCCAGCCAGCATCCCCACGAAGGCACCCGCCATCGCCCCCAACAGGCCTCGCCGACTCGTCGAAAAGCGATTCACAACACCCACAACTCCTTGTGCGTGGCCACCAGCATGTTCCGACGATGCGGGCCGTCGGGCGGACAGACCGTAAGCGCTTGAATTCCATCAACAATTGGTACTTCTAGCCGCTTTTCGACCCTTCCATTCGCTCGCCACGTCCGCAACACCAACGCATCGAGTTGCGGATTCAGAACGTTTTTGCTTGCCAATAACTCCGGCTCCCCATCCAGATCCACATCCGCTATCGCGAGTTGCGCGCCCACATGCAGCAAACGATGCTCCCTTGCCCGATCGTCGCGAAGCACCACGCTCCCATCGGTGGGATTGCGTACCGCCCACACGTCCGTGGTCGCACCTTTCGCATCCACGATACGCTCGAAAGCATACGCGTCGAAGGCAAAGGGCGCCGCCGGAGCCGACGATTCCCCGGTCATGCAAGGGGAAAGCTCCGCGGCCAAAGAACCCACCCTTCGCTGCGCGCAGGCCACCCCCGACGGCCCCGAAAGGGGCATCCCCTCATAGCTGCCCACCACGGAAAAGTTGGGATCGAGACGCACCGACATCGCTCTGTCGGTCAGCCCGACGTCGAGACCGCCCACGCCCACAACCATCGTTGCCAACGGCTCCCGCCACGGGGAAGGCGCGATGGAGGAAAGATCGTTCCATGCTTTTTCTTTCAACGTCACGATGCGCCCCTGTCGAATCCGTCCTTGAAGAATCGTCCGACGCGTCATCATATATAGCGCGATAGCCCCATCTTCGCCCCAATCTCCACAAGCCAACGCCACCACTTCCGCCGCTGGCATCGGTACTTTTCGAGGCGTTTGAGCCACCAGCGGAATCGGAGCAAGGAACGATCGTACCTCCGCATCCAACCGGGCTCGCCCAAACCCATGGGCCGACGGCCCCGGGACACCGCCTCGCGCCTTATCCCAAATATTTCTCGCCATCGGATAGCGATCCACCGTCACACGCACCTCTCCCGAGGCGATTTGGGTGCGTACATACACGAGGGCCGGAAAGCCATTTGTGCGTAACATTGCGTTTTCTAAAGACAATTCCGACTCACAGCCCCTTGAGGTCGGGCCCAGGGCCCCGGCCACGAGCGAAACCACTCGCTGCACCAATGCCGACGCTTGCGGCGCCGGAGTGTCCGTCTCCAAAGGCGCGCCCACCACCCGATAGCCCCCCCCTTCCGAAGCCACGCTCCGCACCGCCTCACCCACCGCCCTGGACAACGCCGGAGCCGCGAGCGCACCCGAATTCGACGCCATCGAACTCGATGCCGCCGCTGCCCCCGGCGTCGGCTGCGCCCCCAATCGCGTTGGAATGGTCACGGATACAGCGGCGCCCAGGGCCATCGCCAGAATCAATCGGAGTGGTGAACCCATACCCATCGTCTCCCAGTCCAACAACTTTTCTTCCCCGATGCAACCAACAACACGCTCGTGGCTCCTTTCGCCCATCCCACCACCCCTTCGACGGGTGCCGCCCTCCTGCGACTTGCAGCAACTCCAGCGCCGGGCGTGGCTGCCTTCGAATCCAAAGACTCCGACCCGTGCGCTCGAGACACCCAGGCAAAAGCGATCACGTGCGACGCAACCAGAACGTCCTGCCACGACGGAAATCGATCTCGGCAACCTGCCGGCAAGCACGGCCATCGGCGTGCCAGTCGGTTGTCTTCCAACGCGGATGGATTGCCATTTCCCCTCTTGCTCCCGACGAGATCTCGTTGCACCGTACGGGTGCCCGGCGTGTGTTTTCTTATCTCCATTGTAAAAGATACGACGCACACGCTGGGCCATGGCTTTTCGGCTTTTGCAAATCATTCTTGCGCTGGACTGCCGGTCCACGAATCAAAAGGGCACGAAATCTACGCCAAGAGGGTCATCCGGTCGAGATGGGGTCATCCGACGCAAATATTTTCAATCTGTTGGCCAATGCCGAATCACCTTTCCCTGGCTCGAGGCAGCCGATCAAAGCCGATCAGGCTAGCAGGCTTCGTCAATTGCGCTGCTGGGGAAGGCCGGGGCTGCCTCAATGCTCCGCTTTATCAGCAGACGGAAGATGGCTGGCGATGGGGCAAACGATGGGCGTGCATGTTTACGACGCCCTAAGCTTCAAGCTCCTACAGACCATGCAAATCGAGCGCCCCGTCAAGGCCATCCGTTTCGCACCGGATAGCCACCTGCTATGGACCGTCGCGCATCCCGATTCGGCTGCCGGGTTGCCAGAAACCGCTTGCGCCTGGCGCTGGCAGAATGCCTGGCTCGAATGCCAAACCGCGCTGCCGGCTTCCATCGGTACCCATCACATAGACACCTGTCGAAATGGTCACCATATCGCATTTCAGGGCACGGGAGGCAGCGAAGTCTATGATTATATCGGCAGGCACTTTGTCGATTTATCGGCACTGCCTTCTAGAAGAATCGTAGCCATCAGCCCCCAGGCAGACCGCTTCGCCATAGCCACCAGCGATACCGTCTTTCTCGTGGCAGCCCACACGAACCAAATCGAAAGTCGCATTCCCATTCCTCGAAAATCTCCATCTCAGAGTTGCCGCATCGGTACCCTATCCTTCAGCGCCGATGGTCGCTGGCTGGGCATCGGGACGCGTCAAAGCATCATCGTCTGGGATATCCACCACGATTGTATACGGCATACCATCGACACTCAGCTTACGGTGAGCCGCTTGGCCTTCAGTCCCGATGCGAGCCAACTTGCCGCCGAAGACTCGCTAACACCTTTTGGCCGCAGTTTGATCAGACTTTGGGCCTTAGATTCCGCCAGACCTTTGCAGATTTTCGATAGCTCCGCGCGCGGCCTGGTCGAACTCCTGGCCTTCAGCCCTGACTCTCGGACTCTATTTTCTCGTCAATATGGAGATAACGTATGGCAATGGGACATAAAAAGCGGTCAACTTATCAAAAGCACCCACTTTGGCCCAAACCCCAAGTGCAAGATCATTTCTACCTTAGGCGACGAGAATTTATTGATTGCGCTAGATGATACTCAACGCGAAATGGGCCCGCTCGATGGCCCGCTTGCCATGGTGGAAACGAAACCTGAAAGCGCACATTCCTCTGCCGAAACAGATGGGCCAGGACATATTGTGGATCCCACGTTGTCGATAGAGGTGCGCATCGCGGCGGGAACGGGGATAGATCACCTGCTTGACACCACACGATGCGATCATATCCGCGTGCTGGACCTCAAAGACGGACAGGAACGCCTGGTATTTCAAACACCCGCCATAGACCTGGTCGCCATAGCCCTCAGCTCGGAACAAAAGCAGCTAGCCACGCAATGCAAAAGTGGTCGAATCGACCTATTCCATGTTCTCACGGGCCAATGGCTCTGCAAACTCATGCAGAGTGATGACCCGAGGGCGCGCAGCGCGGCTCAAACCAGGGTGTGCTTCAGTCCCAACGGCAAATATGTGGCCGCTGGACTATTTTCAGACCAACTCGGCTTGTGGCACGCGGCGACTGGCGAAATCGCACACATTTTTCAAGGGCATACGCGTCCTTGTCTTTTGGCATTCTCTCCTGATGGAAACCTTTTGGCCTCTGGCTCTTGGGATAAGACCATTCGCCTCTGGGATGTAGAAAGCGGAAGCTGTCTGCTGGTCATCAAAGCGCATAGCGCAGAGATCAACTCCATCGTGTTTACCGCCGATGGAAAGTTCTTGGCCGCAAGCGACTGGGCTGGAACCCTGCGCGTATTTGGACTTTGAAGCACGTAGGGCGCTAAGGCGGACAGATCCCCTCATTTTTCCCTGAATTCGAAGGGAATACGAGCGACACCCCCCAAAACGTTGGTGAAGAGTGTGCCAGGCTCGGAACGTCGTGATTTCTGAGGGTTGGGCACGCCTCGGGGTGGAGGCGCACCAGGATGATCGCGTCATGAACGGCGCTGTGAGAGCCGTAACCCCATGGGTGAGCGATCGTTGCGAAAAATGCGGAGAGATTCCATGGTGGTGAAGGGAATCACCATGAGATTAAATATCCATGGGCGTGATGGTGATCGAGCCCTTCTCGAAGATGTCGGCGGCGGAGTACTTGTAGGCCTTGCCGTTCTTTTCCAGCTTCGCGCGGTATACAAGGCTTTTGTTGAACAGCTCCGTGATGGTGAAGCCACTCGCCTTGACCAAGGCCTGGCCGTCGACGCGGATGTTCCTTGGGTATTCGATGTTGAGTTCCCCCAGCTTTTTGCCAAGCTTCGTTTTCCCACCTTTCGGGATCTTGAGATCTGAATACCCGCTTAGAACGTCGAAAGGGATGTTGACCGCGGTGGCGCTAGCCGTGGCATTGGCAGCCTCCGTCGTGTCTGTGCTGCTGGACTCCTCCGCATCGCCCTTCTTACAACAGCCAGCGAGCACGGTACCCAGCCCAACCCACAACATCAGGATTCGCAACCTTGATAGTCACATCGACTTCTCCCCTAACGGTTCAATCGGCCACCTGGCCGATAACACGGCATTTTACGGTCAGATGACGCGGGAAGGCAACAGGAATCCACCGACCAGCATCGTGGGCGGGGCAACAACGACAGCTACTCTCTCGAGAGCATGTCCCCATGACGACGCAGGTTCGCACGCTCTGCGAGGATATCGAGGAATTGAGCACGATCCCGAGGGGAAATCATCACGGTCTTCGTGCCACCTTTTCCGTAGGTAATTTGCAATCGGTCGAGGGATAAAGCGGGGGAACTTAGCGGGTTATTTGTGGGTTGAACCGAAGAAATATCATTCAACTCGATCTGTTGTCGGACGAGGCCGAAACGCACGACGAGCCGTGTGGCATCGAGGCCGTACCGAATGGGCAGGACCAGCCCGATGTAGATCGCCGCGACGAAGACTGTGGAGATGGCGCTTACCGTGATGAAGACCGCGGAGTGTGTGGACAACGCCCAGCCTAGCGTCGCGACGGTACTGATAGGTGCGATGATGAGAACCAGCATGATCCACCAATCCACTTTCGACGGGTACCACTGCATATCATTACTTTTCCATAGATGGCTCCTTACTGTCCGTGGCTAGCTGTCATCCGTCTCAGCGATGAAATGATCGAGGGCTCATGGCACGCGCAGTTTCCAAAGGCTCGCTACGTGGGCGAGCCGGATTTCGTGTCGAAGTTGAGCTTCCTGTTCGGCAACGACGATCATGCACCCGTCGCTCCCGAACGTACATAATTAATTTTTTGAAGGCAATGGTCTAAAAGCTTGAAAGAATGATAAACCGATAAACAATTCGAACACCTCTCGAAAATCGAGTCGATCCTCGACGGCATCGGCCACCGCCAGCACGATCGGGCACAAAACCACGCTCGTGGCTCCCTTCGTCAATCCAGCACCGCCCATCCGCGTGCTACCATCCCCCGCCATGCCTGTTCCTCCACGCTCTGCCGTGCTCTTGCTCCTTGGCCTGACCTTCGCCTCATGCCGGTCGTCCGAAGCCGACCCGCCCCCCCCTGCCCCCGCCATGCCCGCGTCGTGGGCCGTCAAAGACGACCAGACCTATTCCCACAACCAACGCGAGTTTCTCGAAATCGAAGGACGACTAAAAGGTCGCGTCAAAGCCCTGCGAATCACCCTGTACGAGGTCGACCACCACCTCGTCCGACTCCACACCATCGTCCCCATGAACAGCGAGGAAGCCGACAAAATGTACCGTATCCTCGCCAACAAAAAGCACCCCGCCTCCTATCTTCGAAAAGACGAAATCATCTATGAATTCTCGGGCCCCGAGCAAGTTCAGGACCAGATCGAACGGGCTCATGACCTGCTCCTGCCATGATCCCAGAGAAGAGGCCATCCGTATCCGCATACGTTATCTATTTGTATTTACACATATTTTCACCAATCTGCCCCTGACTTTCGCGAAACATTCCGACTCCTCCATCCAATGACCCGGCTTTCGGCAGCTCGCAGCGATACCCGCCCCATGCCCTTGGCTTGACGAAACCGTTTCACCCCTTGAATCCTCGGCCATAACAACGCATCACCGTGATTACCGTGCCTGTTTCTTCCCCTGCTCCCCATCGTCTTTGCCGTGTGCTTATCGTTTCGAAAGAAGCGTCGTTGCGACGCGATCTCGCACGCACCCTCATGAGCGAGCATGAGATGCTCTCGGCCGAAGACGAAGCGACTGCCAGGTCTTTGCTTTCCAGCACATCGGTGGATGTATTGCTTTTCGATGCGGCGGGTTTCGACCCTGACCTGCCAACCCTTTTGTTGGAAAGCCACCCTGCCCTGACGCTCGTGCTTCTCACGGACTTGTATCCGAATCCGGATACTCCCTGGCCGCAGCGACTGTTTCTTACCCTTCCCCGAAGCGCTTGCCCACCGGAATCCATGGCGCAGGTCGTGCATCGCGCTCAGCAATACAAGCAACTCACGGAGCGAATCGCGGCGCGCGAGCGCCAACCGGATCGAGCTGCCCCGGTGCAAATCGTAGGTTCTTCCCGTGCGATGGATCCGGTATTCGAATTGGCGCACGCGGCAGCGACTTGCGCCATCCCCGTGTTGCTCGTGGGGGAAAAGGGGACAGGAAAGGAAACGTTGGCTCGCGCCATTCACCACCAAGGGCACGGCGCTTCTGGCCCGCTCGTTGTCGTGGAATGCACTGCCATGGCTCCCGAAAGCCTGACACGCGAGCTTTTTGGTCCTTTGGATTCCGCCCTTCGCCCACCGCTCGCCGTAGCGGCCCATGAAGGCACGCTGTTGTTGGCAAATATCGAATCGCTTACCCTCGAATCCCAGGCCCAGCTCGTTCGCCTGCTGCAATACGGTGAAATCGCCGCGGATCAGGCGCAACCCCAACACGCCAACGTGCGTGTGATGGCCACCACCACCCAAGACCTCAGACCCCTCGTTCGCGCGGGGACCTTTCGTCAGGATCTACTCATCCCCTTGAAAACACTGACGATTCGGATTCCCCCGCTGCGCCAACGACCCGACGACATCCCCTTGTTGGCGTATCATTTCGTCAAGCGCCATGCCGACCGGATGGGACGCGCTTTCGACCGGATTAGCCCCGACGCGCTGCGAATTCTAGCTCAGCATCGCTGGCCGGACAATGTTCGCGAATTGGAAGCGGTGATGGCAAGAGCCGCGGCTTTTTCCCGGGGAAACGTCATCTTGCCGTCGGATATCGCACGCGCCATCGAGCGAGCCATCTCACCCGTCGACCTTGAATTCGACGCGAAATCGCAGGAGTTTTCGTTCGATCCTGGTGTATGGGACCTTCCCTATTCGGAAGCCAAAGAACAAGCTCGCACGTCGTTTGACCGACAATATGTGCAGCAAATGATGCGACGGGCGGGCGGAAATATTTCGGAAGCCGCGCGTCAGAGCGGATTGGATCGTTCCAACTTCCGGAGAATCATGAGAAAAACCGCGGATCGACGAGACGACGGATCGTGAGTCCTACGGGCTTTCTCGAAGCGATTCGCTAGCCCTGGTGAGTGCGGGGGCGAACGTGCTAGCCTATGATTCATTGACAGTTGCGACGATTGGAGAAAGAAGTCGAGAACATGCCCCGATCATTCGTTGCGAAGCTAGGCATTGCTTGTAGCTCACTGGCCTGGATTCTATGTGTGGCGCCCGAGGCAAAGGCAGCCCCCATGCATGTGAGCTTCGTCGATGTGGATTCAGCGAGTTATGGCTCTTACGTGGGTGTATACGGAAAGGGCTTCGGAGACACCAAAGGTCAGATCTCGTTTGGTGGTGCTACGTCGATCGACATGCCGCTTTGGTCCGACAGCCTCATCATTGCGAAAATACCCGCCGGCGCCCAAACCGGCATCGTCAAAGTGACAGCGGGATCCGAACAGGCCGAATCACCCGAATCGCTCAAGATTCATTCCGGAGCCATATTCGTGGTGTCTTCCGCCGGAAGCGATAGCAATTCGGGCGATACGGAGCACCCCTTTCAAACACTTCACAAAGCCATGTCCGTCGTGCAACCGGGCGACACGGTGTTGATCCAGGCCGGGGCCTACGACGAACCCGATCTGGATACCTCGATTCCGTTGCCAGCCATGTATTTTCGCAACAACAGTGGAGGAACCGCCGAAAAACCGATCACTTGGCGAGGCTATGGCGCGGACGTACCCGTCATCCGAGCCTCTCATTCCCTATCATCCACCAGCCCCGTGCTGCTCGTCGAAGGCGAGTATTTGCGTTTCGCCCGTATCGAGATCAATGGCACGAACAACACTTCCAGCGGGGTTTCGGTGTGGGCTTCGAATACATGGGTCGTGGGTCTCGATGTACACTCCTTTGGAGAAACCGGAATCTTGGTGGGGGAAACGGACGCCACGATGGTTGCCGCCAACCGTATTCACAACGGTGGAACACGGGCCGATCTCGACCATGGCATCCTGATGCTTGGGCAACACGCGACCATCCGAAACAACGATATCAGCGACCTACCCAATGGTTACGGCATTTTTTTGCAGTACCAATCGCAAGAATTCGCGTATGTTTTCGAAAACTTCATTCACGACATCGCGGGCGGTGGCATTGGACTGTCCCGCGTCGGCGGCAACAACAGAATCTTCAACAATATCGTATGGAAAGCCGGGTTGAGCCAGGGATGCCGTTGCGCACTGCAAGTCGCTTACGGACAAGCTGCCAGTGAACCCTCGTCCACCGACCGCATTTATTACAATACCTTCGTCGGTCCCGGGGTGGCAGGCCTGTTCGTCGCTGATCGGGAAGGCTCCATCGAGATGCACGGCAACATCTTTTCGGAATTCAAAGCGGGCATCCGCATCGATGACACCGGCCCGTGGCCTTATTTGTCCACGTCGCATAACCTCTGGCACGGACAAAAAGGCGCGCCCCAATTCAAGCTCGGCGGACCTTGGATCGATTTCGCTCAATTCCAATCCCAGACCGGTCAAGAGGATGGATCGTTGGTAGCGGACCCCAAGCTCGTCGATCCCGAGGCGGGGGACATGCATTTGTCAGCGGGCAGTCCGGCGATTCGCGCCGGGGGCGGACCGGACAGGCCAGCATCGGATTTCGATGGAGTTGCAAGGCCTTCAGAGGCTGTTGCCCCGGATATGGGAGCCTTACAATTCGACGGTCCGGGTGGTTCCGGAGGCTCCGCGGGTTCTGGAGGCTCGGGGGGCGATCCGGACAGCGGCTCCGCGGGCTCGGGAGCAGAAGCCGGCTCCGGTGGTTCGAGCGAGGGAGGCTCCGGCAACGCCAGCGGCTCCGGTGGCTCGGGCGGGGGAGCCAGCGCTGGCAAAGGTGCCGCATCCCAGAATGACACCTCCGATGACGATGGCGGCGGCTGTGGATGCACAACCCCCTCCTCCCCCACGCATTCACCCTTGGCGTTGCTCGTAGCGCTCGGGGCCCTGGCCTGGCGCCGTCGACGCTAACCTCATCGTTCCACGAAAACGCTTGGCAATCGCGGGGCCTTTGACCATGGTCCCGCCATGTTTTCTTATGTAGACCCGACGGTGAAGCGCGATTTGCTTCGCGAGGGGAAACTGATTTTTTTGGATGAATACGGACGCGAATGCGCGGACCACAAGCATCCCAATCCACTCATCAGCATGGTGGGCCCCGTGCCTCTTCCCGTCAGCTTATGTCCGGGAGAACCTCGCTTTCACTGGTATGCTTGGGTCAAACATTCGGACTTGCACCGCATCGAACAGGTCGTCGAACAGGTTCGCCTCGAAGGGCCTCGTATGCTTTTCGCCCTGCTGTCCGAATCGATGGCGGTCAATTCCGTGCTGCTATTCGGTGACTTCGAGCACGCGCGGGCCCCTCTGGTCCGCGTGCATTCCAACTGCCTGACGGGCGATGTTTTTGGCTCGATGCGCTGCGATTGCGGCCCCCAATTGCAGCACGCCCTCGAACGAATCCACAACGAAGGCGCAGGAGCGTTGGTATACATGGCAGGACACGAAGGAAGAGGCATCGGCCTGTGGGCCAAAGCCATCACCTACCTTCTGCAAGACGCTGGACAAGACACCTACCAAGCCAATGAAAAACTGGGGCTCCCCGCCGATTCTCGAGACTTCCACGACGCCGCCTTGGTCGTCCGTTACTTTCGAGGCGCCAACGACGATATTCGCCTGCTGGGAAATAACCCGATGAAGCGCGAAGCGTTGGAAGCGGTTGGCTTACGCGTCACCCAAGAACCCCAGGTCGTTGGGCTGACTCGATTCAACATCCGCTACCTTACTTCCAAGCAGCAAAAGGGACATATCATCCCCAAAGATGCCCTTGACAGCATCGCTCCCGCCAGCGCGGCAGACGATGATGTCCATGGAACATAAGCTGCCGTGGGGAGCCGTCGCGTTGTGATCGATGCGAGGTTTTCACAAAGCAGCAGCCAAACGAAGACCTTCCTCGATCGCGCGTTTGGCATCCAGTTCCGCGGCTTTCGCGGCCCCCCCGATCAAATGGACGGGCTTTTTCACGGCCACGAGTTCTTCCTCCAGGTCCCGCAACGGAACTTGGCCTACGCACGGCACGATATGGTCAACCTCAATCGTGCGGGATATCCCATCCACGATGATATGAAGTCCGGCGTCATCGATCGATTGATACGTCGCCCCGGGAATCATCTCGACGCCCCGTCGCTCGAGGGTGGCTCGACGGATCCAACCGGTGGTTTTGGCCAGATTGACTCCTGGCTTCCCCCGTTTCCGCTGTAGCAAATACACCTGTCTGGGCGATGTTTGCCCGGCTTTTGTCGTCTCAACCACGCCTCCCGGCGCGCGAACCGTGGTATCGACTCCCCAAACGCGAAGGAAAGCCTCGATGTCCTGACTCGTCGAAGGCTCCGTGTGGGTCAGCACCTCCGCCACATCGAAACCGATCCCTCCCGCGCCAAGGATGGCAACGCGTTTTCCCACGGATACGGCTCCGGTGATCACATCGGCGTAGGAAACCACGCTGGGGTGATCGATACCGGGAATCGAAGCTTTTCGCGGTTGGGTTCCCGTGGCGAGGACGATGACATCGAAGTCAAGCGAGAGCAATTCGGCCGCCGTAGCCCGATGTCCGAGATGCCGGCTTACACCTATCTTTTCGATTTTATTATTGAAATAACGAATCGTCTCGCCGAACTCTTCTTTGCCCGGCACGCATCGGGCGAGGTTGAATTGGCCGCCTATCCGAGGGGAGGCTTCGAACAATTCTACTTGATGGCCTCTTTCGGAGGCGGCCGTGGCGCAAGACAACCCCGCCGGACCGGCCCCTATCACCGCCACGCGCTTACGCCTTCGAACGGGATGCAAACGGATCTCGGTTTCACGACACGCGCGCGGATTGACCAGACACGACGCGCGCCGATTGGCGAAAACATGGTCGAGACAAGCTTGGTTGCAGGCAATGCACGTGTTGATCTCATCGGCCCTTCCCTGCTCGGCTTTGCGAACGAAATCGGGGTCGGCGAGCAACGCCCGCGCCATCGACACCATATCCGCATCGCCCCGTGCCAGCGCCTCTTCCGCAACATCAGGCGCATTGATGCGGTTGCTCGTGATGAGGGGAATCCCCACTTCCGTTTTTAGCTTGCGAGTCACCCAGGTGAAGGCAGCGCGAGGCACTACCGTAGCGATGGTGGGAACGCGGGACTCATGCCATCCGATGCCGGTATTGATCATCGTTGCCCCCGCGCGTTCGATCTGTTTGGCGAGCGTAACGACCTGTTGCCAGTCGCTTGCTCTCGGAACCAAATCGAGCATGGAAAGACGAAAGATGACGATGAAGTCCGGTCCCAACGCCTCTCGTGTTTGGCGTACGATCTCGACGGCAAACCGCGTTCGATGATCGAACGTTCCTCCCCATGCGTCCGTGCGTTGGTTGGTCCGCTCGGCGAGGAATTGGTTGATGAGGTAGCCCTCGGAGCCCATGATTTCCACGCCGTCGTACCCCGCCTCTCTGGCGAGCTGGGCGCAGCGAACGAAGTCGGAAATGGTTTTTCGAATCTGCCGATCGGAAAGAGCGCGAGGCTTGAAAGGGCTGATGGGAGAGCGAATGGCGGAAGGAGCTACCGAAAGGGGATGAAAGGCATAACGGCCCGCGTGCAAGATCTGAAGGCAGATACGCCCGCCCTCATCATGCACGGCGCGTGTCATCGGGCGATGTTTGATGGTCTCGAAACGATGGGTGAGCTTGCCTGCCAACGGCGCCACCCTTCCCGATAGATTGGGTGCATAGCCGCCCGTCACGATGAGAGCCACACCACCGCGCGCGCGCGCGCCAAGATACGCCGCAAGCTTGCCGTAATTCCAAATCGAGTCCTCGAGCCCCGTATGCATCGACCCCATGAGCACACGGTTGCGCAGGGTGACAAAACCAAGATCGAGGGGCGCGAGCAGATGGGGATAGGGATTGGACACGGCAGCAGTATGGACAGGACACTGGCATTGTTCCAGAACGACGCGCCCCATCGGGAAAACGCCCGGTCGAATTCTTGAATAATATAATATTATTCAATAGTTACAACATATCGAACGAAGTACCACGGCGCGGAACAACCCGGGCGAGTCTTGAGCAAGCCGCTTTTCGAATCCTTGGTTCGCTACCAAGGGCAAGAGCCATTTCGGTGTATCGTGCGATGGTGGAGACGAGGGGGAGTCGTGCCTGGACATGCTGGGGGGATGGGAGACGGGGGTAGGAACTAGTACTACAGATCCTTTCTTCGTTCCACATTAGGACCGGGGCGTAAGAACCCACGGGAACTCAAGAACCAGCT
>MWCO01000051.1 GCA_002070115.1 Deltaproteobacteria bacterium ADurb.Bin207 | reverse complement strand
CCCACCCCCCGCTCCTCCCATGGACTTCGGCGGCCCGCCACCTCCCGCAGCCGCTCCCGGGCTAGGTGCACCAGACCCCTACGGGGCTCCCCCACCAGCGCCCGCTTACGGAGGACCGCCTCCCGCTTTCCCCGATCCAAGCGGACAAGCGCCGTACGCCAACCCACCTGCCCCCTTCGGCCAAAACGGCTTCGCCCCCCAACAAGCCATGGTCCCCGCAGGCCAACCCGCAGCCGGTATGGGCGGCCCCAAAGGCCAGTTCCGAAACCCCATCATGGTCCTGCTCATCTCGATGTTCTGCTTTGTATACGGTCTTTATCAGTACTACGTCATGCTCGGGGAACTGAAAGACTACTTGCAGAGCGATGAGATCAATCCCATCCATGCGTTTATCCCCATCCTACAACTCCTTTTGATATTCAAACTCCCCGGCTGGGTGCTCGAGGCCAAACAGCGCGCCGGTATCCCTAATCCCGAAGTCACCAACATCCTGTTCTACTGGTTCTTTGGCCTTTACTTCCTACCGAAAGACCTCAACGAAGTGTGGGATCCCACAGGGCAACTCCACGGCTGAAAACCCGGTTACAACGCCTCGGAATCGTCATCCTCGTGGCCCTCGGCTTGGGCTCCGCCGTCGGGTTCGGAATCGCGTTCTGCCCGATGGCCCTGGTGCTCCATATCCCTTGCCCTGGATGCGGCATGACCCGCGCCACCCTCGCTGCCCTGCGCGGCGACTTCGCTGCCTCCTTCCGCTTTCATCCCCTCGCCCTCGTCATGGTGCCCCTGCTCGGCGCTTACGCCACCGCGAACGCCATCTCCTATATCCGACACGGCGTCTCCCAAATCGATACCGTCCTTGCCGGAAAGTGGTTCGATCGCCTGCTTTTGCTGCTTCTCTTCGCCATGCTCACCGTGTGGATCGCCCGCTTCTTCGGCGCCTTCGGCGGCCCCGTGCCCGTCTGACCCCCCTCACCCCACATCCCCATTCCTCAATCGACTTCCCTGCCCATCCGCCATAACCTCAACCCCGGTGGAAATCCTAGAACTCGTCCTCCATGCCGCCCTCACCATGGGCCTGACGTACGCTTTCGTCCACATCGACCGAACACGCCTCTCCTCCATCCAACGACAACGAGGCTGGAACACCGCCACCACCGGCGCCGCCATCTTCACCTTCTCCCCCCTGTGTATCATCGCTCACTTCTGGGTGACCCGCCGTTCCCTATCCGGCCTCGCCCAAGGCTTCGTCGCTCTCACCACCATCCTCATCGCCCACCTCGCCCTGTCCGCGCTCTACGACACGGTCGGACTCGGTTGGTTCCTCTTTTTTCTTGCCGCACAACCCCTCGGCCTCGGACTGCTCGCCGCCATGCTGATCGCCTTGGCGTGAAACGACAACGTCGGAAAGTAAATAATATCCAATAAAATCAGTTGGTTATACGATCCACCGCGTATACAAATACACCACCGTGGACGTCACCAACAGCGCATCGACGCGATCCAATATCCCCCCATGCCCAGGCAAAATAGCCCCCGAATCCTTCACCCCCGTCGAACGCTTGAGCAGGCTTTCCCCAAGATCCCCGAGCTGTCCCAACAACGCTCCCACCACCCCAAGCACAAGGGCATGCCCCAACGACAGACTCGGCAAAAACCAAAAATGCGCGACCACCGCCACAAGCGTGGCACCGAGCACCCCGCCCACCGATCCTTCCACGGTTTTTTTGGGGCTCACCGCCTCATAAAGCTTGCGCTTTCCCAGATGACGCCCCGCAAAATATCCCCCCGTATCCGACCCCCACGCAAGACCGAGCGCAAGCACCACATACCCCGCCCCCTGCGCCCCCGGAAAATCTTTTCGTAACAACGCCAACGTGGTCAAACATCCCCCCACATACAACGGCCCAAACGCCCCGGCCATCACGCGAAGCGCCGTCGTCTCGATATCCCCCAACCGCCAAAGCACCACGAGCATCCCCACGATCGGAGCCAGCAACACCAACGTCATCAACACCCGCGCGTCCTCGGCGAAAACGTAAACGCATACGGAGGTCAAAAGACACGTGATCACCCCCACGCCCTGCGCCACCCGATCGGTCGGATGAGTCATCGAATACAGTTCGAAAGCTCCCACGCAGCCCGCCAGGGCAATGAGAGCAAAAAAGCCCCACGCCGGACCAACGTAAAGAAGAGCAAGCAGGGCTGGAACGCCCACAGCCGCTGTCGCAAGACGACTGACGAGATTGCTGGCAGCCACGATGGGGCCTTTCCGTGGTTTCGCAGATGCACAAGCACATGCGATGGGTCTATCCCGCAGTGGCTAGCACATGTCAGCTACCGTGAGGAAGCCCCGATCGCGCGTCATTTCGTCAGATACACACCGCAAGTGGCGCTGCTCCAGGAAGAGGTCGTGATCCCGTTTTGCGTACTGCCCGTAAAGCCGGACACAACTCCCATGCTCCATCGTTTGATCGTTGCGGTTTCACCCACCGCAACCAACCCGGCGTGGACCGCCGCTCTCGCCATCGCGGAATCGAATGTATAGGGATTCGAGCCTCCTACCCAGCCACTATTCGAACCTGTCACCGTGATATCCGGATAGGGGCCGCACGTACAATCCTCCGCACACGTCGAAAAGAATATCTCCCCACCCAGTACGGAACCATCGTGACAGGAAAAGGTCGTCTGCGCGCAACTCGATCCACAAGCCACCGTGGGACGGTCATAGCCCATGATTTGCTTTCCGTGCGGTAAGGCACCGTATCCTTGTAGTTGGCAGTCTCGATAGTGTTGCACACAATCCCCATACGGATAGGTTCCCGTAAGCACTCCGCTCTGGCAGATTCGCTGTTGGCTATGGTGGGCACAGAGTTCCGGAGACACTTCCGAATCATGCTCGAAAGCCGTCGTGCTCTGCCCCTCCGGCAACACCCCGCCCCACGGAAGAACACAGCCGCAAATACCGTTGACACAAGCCTCAGAACACCATGCTCCCCCTTTCCAGGAACCATCCGCCGCGCATTCCATGATCTGAAGACCGTCGCATGCTTTGTCCCCGGCCTCGCACGACGCATCGAAACTCACATCTTGCTCCACATCTGGTCCACTATCCGTTTTTGGACATTTGTTGGGAATTCCTTGGCTACCGCATTCTTCCCCCGAAGGGCACAAGCCACAGTCGATTGTCCCTCCACAACCGTCGTCGAGCAGCCCGCACTCCGCCCCCTTCGAAACGCACCTGATCACGACAATACACTCTTCCAACGTCTGTCGATCGTCCACGGTGGTTTCCAGGAAAGCATCGCCACCGTCTTGCGCGGCCTCATGGTACACACGGGTGGGCGAGCAAGCCACCAAGACCAACCCGAGAAAAGGTGAGACAGCCGCCTTCATGAGCACCACAAAAAAGGCCAACGCAACGAGTCTACCAAAAGCGAGCGTCCGGCTCCACGCTCGCATGCCGCCGCCCATCACTCGGGTTCCGGCGCTTGCCCCATGTTTTCGCTCGATGGCTTGGCAGGCTCCCATCGCTTACCCATCAATACTTCCCACATTCCTTGCTCATCACGCGCCGCCAATACCGTAGCCAACGCTCCCACCACCATGATCAACGCACGCCCCGGAATGTCCACCGCCGTTCCCGCTGTCAATACAAGCGCCAACGCACCAACCACAGCGCCCATTTGACGACGCATCAAAAGCGCGGTGAACGCAACCAGCGGTGCCAACACCACGACAAAACCATCGACAGAACGAGCCAACAGCGACAGCGGCGCCGGCATGAGATGGTCTTGCAATCGCGCAAAAAACACGGCCCATAACGGAGATCGAGGATGGACCCCCGCGGCCCCCCACGTCACGACCATCGCCCCCAACAGGGCCAAAAAAGTGCCAAACGATACCGTGCTGCGACGTCGCGCCGCGATCCAAGACAGAGCCACGAACAAGGAAATGGCATGCAATACGACCGAACCGGTGGCCATACTGGTGGAAAGAGACATAAGACGCTCGGCTTGTGGCAGGGAAGGGATAACGATCAATCCAGCACTCGTCACACGAGCCGCCGCCGCGATTCCAAGGATGGCAAGCACCAACCCCAAAGCCCTGGATCGCGTCTCACGAATGCCCTCGATCGCCGCAACCATGGCGGCCGAACAAGCCACCGCCCCCAAAAAGAAACATGCGAAACTAGAAAGACGAAAACGGGAAGCGGGAACTGCAAGCACAAGGACAATGACTGCCTGCGCTACCAAAAGCACACGTGCGACAAGAGAAACACGAGGATCCCTTCCCACCACGAGCAACAACCCGATGGAAAGAGCCGTGGCCGTGAAAGCCAGCAAGTGAGAACTGATGTTGGCCACCAAGTCGAGCGGCTCGATGAGACTCGCCAATCCCACGCTTTTGACCGCAGGTACGACCGCTTGACCCAATAGCATCGCCACGAGCGCAAGCGCCGCCGCCGGACGCACCAGCCGCCCGAGTTCCGCGATCGTCACCCGCAAAGGACGAGCCGTCGACGAGGGCTGTTCCGAGCTTTCGCTCACGATAAATCCTCATATCGTGACGCGGCGCGGTGCATCGCTTGCCCATTACAGCTCAACCATGGCTCCAATCCCCTTTTCACAAACTTCATCCTAGTTGGGCTCACGGAAATTGTCATCAGCACGTTCCATACCCACTCAACCTTCACGAGCGCGACGCCACGACCCGCGTTTGCCATATCGCGAACGGTCCTGCGCAGGACCCGAACCCGGAGGAACTCCCCGCTCACGCGGATCCACCGGTGGTTTCGGATCTCGCGGCGGCTCGTCCGGCACGTGGATGGGCGGAGGCTGACGAAGCATGTACGGATGCGCATTCATCGTCGAGCAGGCGTAGATCGGATTGCGATGAAATTCCCAATGCAAATAGACGTTTCCATCGGTGGAAATGATGCCCGAAGGCGCCTTGCCAAAAGGCCCGGCCCGCTGCACGGAATCCAAAGCACCCACATCAAAAGCAGTGATTCCACTCGTTTTGATCACCCCCATCTTGATCACCCGACCGGAATTGGGCTCCACCACAATCTCCAACCGCGCCATGAGCTTGTAGTCGTTGATCGGATGATCGAAAGGCAACGCATCGAGGGAAGCAAGAAAAGTATCCGCAAAAACAGGATGAATCCGATTGTGGATTTGCACGAGATACGTGGCAAAAGGAACCCGCGCCGTGTTGAGCGCGGTCTGATTTCCCGGGCGAACCGACGATACGTAATTCTCAATGGCCCCGCGCCACCGCTCGAAACTCGATGAATGCCAGGAGCCACGATGCTGGCTTCGACGACGCTCGCCATCGGCTGCCCGCTGACGCGCCAGTTCATCACGCCCCACGGAAGCCACCACGTCATCCATCGTCAAATTCGTCTGAATTCCACGCTCATTCGGCCCAGCTCCCAATCCCACGCGGTTGGGAGTGGTCAATCGCGACGGCCCCGGACTCCGAGTATCCACCGGCTTTTTCTTTCGACGAGGATCGAGGGAATAAGTCCCCTGACCCGACACCAGCGGTTCTGCCTCTTCGGGGATCGTCGTGGGTTGCGGCGGTGGCTGCGGTGTCATTGGCTTGTCCCGCGCCGCAACACGGGCAGGATCTCCGGCCTTGGGCTCCACGGACGGAGCCGAGGCAGTCCGCGCCGGCGGCTCATCCACTTTTCCTTCCTTCTCTTCCACCACATGCTCGCCCGGCGCCTTGTCCGGCTCCCCCTCCCTATCCTCACTATCACCTATCTTCGTCTCATCCGCATTGCCCGGACGTCGATCCTCCGACGAATGCTGTCCTCCAGGCGTCGGATTCTGATCGTCCTGATCGTGAGAGGTGATGCGCGCCACCGTCTCCTCCTGCACATGATTGGCCTCATCACCAATGAAACGAGCATTCGGATTGTCCGGCTGATCCTTGTCCTTGACGTGCTGCTTAACCGCAATTCGCTGATCTTTTTTGATCTCCGGCACAACCTGAACCTTGGGCGCTTCGACCGACGGCACGGGAAATAGTTGTATCGGATCGCTTGGCTTCGGCTTGGATTCCACCGGAGGCTCGGGCTCGGACTCCGCCGGCGAAGGCGGCTGCTCCATCTTGTCCTTTGCCCGACTCTCTCGCTCTTGCTGACTCTGCTCCGAATCATCCTCCGCTTGCAAAGGCATGTCCTCGAGCGAGATCTCCACCTGCTGCGCCCGCGCCACTTCCGCGGACACCGACTCGACAAACCAGCGAATCCGACTGAAATCCTCCACCACCCGCGCAACCCGATCCGCTCCCGTCGTCCATAGCAAATGCGCCAGGACGGCCGCACCGACCCACGCCACGAACGGAATGCCGAATTCGCGCCTCATCACAAAACGTCTCTGCACCGGAGTATGACATCAGATGCGAGATGGGTCCCAGTATGTCAAGCATCGGCGGCTACAATTCATCGTCGCTGCCCTGAAACGACCCAGCCGCGAAGTTGGCTCCACAACCCCAACCGGCTACCCAATCTCCGAACACACCTGCCTCATCATCCCTCCCCGTCATCCCATCACCGATCTCCATCGCCCCCTTTCACCGGCGGGTATTATCAATAATTCAATCAATTCAACATGTTATATACCAACCGGCCCATGATTGGCCCCCCTAAGCAAAGACGGAACGATCGACGACCTAGACTCCAACACGGAGTGCCCCCTACCGATGCCCGAAAGTCCGCAGGCGTTCGCACACCCCGAAACGACAGGAAGGTTCAATCTGCGATGAAGTCTTTGCGTGTGGTCAACGCCACCAAAGGCAAACCCGCTTCGCGCAAGGCGTCTGAACCACCCTCGAGCCGATCCACAATCGCCACCACCCCGACCGGAACCAAGCCCGCCTGCCGCAGTACCTGAGCCGCACGCAAGGTGGAACCACCGGTGGTGATCACGTCTTCGACAAGGGCGACCGCCATGCCTTCGTGCATGGATTTGTCGCCTTCGATCATTTTTTTCATTCCGTGGTCTTTTTGGCTTTTTCGAACGTACAACGCCACCAAAGGAGCCCCGTGCAAAAAGCTCGTCAGCGCCACCGCGGAAGCCAAGGGACAACCGCCCAATTCCACCCCAGCGACGGCTTTCACGGGAGCGAGTTGCCGAAGAGCGTGAAACATCAGTTCGCCGAGTAGCACGTGTCCTTCGGCGGTAAGGGCAGTCTGTTTGCAATCGATGAAAAAGTCGCTCTCACGACCCGATGCCAAAATGACGCGCTTTCGCTCGAAAGACAGCTCCCGCAGGAGTTCGATCAAACGTTCGCGCTTGGCATTCATGAAGCATCTCCGCGTTTTCGCACGGCCCCTTTGGTTTTCTTTTTCAGCGCTGGAACCACGGGCGGCGGCGGCACATCCCCAGAATCACTGGCTTGCACGGGCGCGGATTCGGTAACCGCGGGCGCGGAACGTATGCGCCCCACACGCGGAAGGGCAACAGATGATGCGGGCTGCGGTTGAACCTCGGGCTCCGGCAGCGGCTGTACCGCTTGCGCACGAGCGGGACGCGCCGGTGGACGGTTCGGCGCCGTTCGAGAAGGCGCGGGTCGCGCGGGAGCTGGACGCGCAGGCGCAGAAGCCACTACCGATGCCGACCGACCAGCGGCCGACGGTTGTGTGGCCTGTACCGCAGGACGCGATTGTTGCTTCGCGCTTGCCGCTGCCGTAACCGCACCCCCTTCCATCATGTCGATGCGTCCCCGATACAGCGCTCCAGGCTCGATACGAAGTCGAGGGGCTCGCAATCCCCCTACCACCCGGCAGCCTTCCTCCAGCACGATCGACTCTTTTGCCGAAAGCTCACCAGCAATCGCACCACGCACGATGATCCGCTCCGCGGTCACATCTGCCTGAATGATCGAGGTTTCTTCGAAAATGACTTGTCCACGAACCTCAATCACTCCTTCGACATGCCCAACGACACATAAATCCCCCTCACCACGGAGATTGCCGCGAATGAACGTCCCTTGCCCGATGATCGCCTCGCTGTCGGCCATTTTTTTTCACCCGTCCTATCACAAGCAGGAAGGATTCCCGCAGATCGCTTCTCCACACCTTGCCCACGGTGCGAAAGTCAAACGTCCATGTCGACGTTGCCCTTGAACGACGCACCATCAGCAATCGTTAGCCGCGCCGCTTTGACATCACCCACCAATCGACCCGTCGACTGCAAATCCACCCGATCAGCAGCCTGCACGTCGCCCGTCACACTTCCACTTACCACCACGGATGCCGCCGATACGTCCGCTTCCACCGTCGCACCCGCCTCGATAATGACCGCATCCTGGGACGTAAGCTTCCCACGAATGGTGCCTTGAACGACAACGTCATCGTCCGCGATGACTTCGCCTTCGATCGTGATTCCTGGACCAATGACCGTACTTGCCATAGGAGTTCTCCCCACTCGCACGAAACGAGTGTTCGTACTTGCTACTCTCGTCCCCCTTGAAGTTCCGGAGGCAGATCGAAATCCGCATCGACCGTCACCGAAACCGTGGCTCCCTCTTCCATCGTGAAAGCTTGACCTTTCACATTGCCACGCAGACTCGCCCCCGCACCCGCATGGACCGGGCCGGTGGCAAGAATATCACCTTCGAGATCGCCCTCGACCACGACACCATGCGCTTCGACCGAACCGTGAACGCGAGCGCCCGCGGCTACGACGAAATCGCCTTGGATCGTCACATCACCTTCGACCGAGCCTTCCACGGTCAGGTTTCCCTCTCCCATGATTCGGCCCTGAATAGAAATGCCGCTGCCGAGCGTGGAGGCGGCTTCGAGTTCGTCCTTGCGCATCAGCCAACGTCCTTGTGAGTCTTGTTGGGGGTCGCACGCTAGACCATTCGGAAGGTCATGTCATCCCGGGATCGAGTTCGATGACTCTCTGCTCGCCGGCCGACCCAACGAGACCCAACGCCGCATCACCCCCCGCCCCCAACGAGCCGCCAAACGATAACCAATTGGAAAAACACATTAACTCACGCTCATCAGACGCTCGTTCGGAAAAGCAATTACTCGGCTCGTGATCGATGATTCCGCGTCAAACACGATGCAACTAATTGAAATACCTAGTGTTTCCCCACATCCCCCTCGTGGGGCGCTGGCACCTACTTGCCGGCTCGTCCAGGGCCCTTGTCGCCCCCATCGTTCAAGACCTCTGGGATTTTTGTTTTCGGTCGGCCGGTAGGTCAGGGTCCGGGGTTTGCTCCGGCCCCGGGTTGAGCATGCGAGGTCGCCATTCGATTCGTTCCACGGCAGCTTTGGGCGCCGGCTCCAAGGGAGTCTCCGGGGAAGCCTGGGTTCCCGGCACGGAGCGTCGACGTTGCGCCCGCTCGGCAAATCCTCGGCGGGCCTGTTCTCGTTTTCTTGCGGCCACATCGACAACGGCGGGCACATCGATTTCGATTTCCCCTTCGCCCATGATGAGAGCCTGGCATGCCAGGCGAATGCTGACGACTTTCGCCACGTTGCCGAGGTGCAGGACCTCCTTGGCGTTGACGGGGGAAAGCAACGAGCTTCCCTGCAGCACGGTAAGGCGGCACAGGCCGCAGGTGGCTTGTCCGCCGCACGAGGTGCTAATGGGGGAACGCGCTGCCAACAAGGCCGCGAGGAGACTGGAACCTTCTGGGGCTTCGATCGGTTGATCTCGGCCCACGACGCGAATGCGTGTCATGGGAATACCCTTTCGTAGTGCAGCCTTGGCCGGCAAGCAATGGCCAGAATGGAGGTTCTATCCATCCGATGGTTGATTCTATGTCCCCCCTGCTGGTAGGCGCATATCGGCCCGGCTGCGGGCCTCCAAGGAGTTTATCGTACGATGATTGCCCCTGTCGTTCTCACCGAAACCGCTAAAAAAGTCTGGGAAGCCGTTCGGGCGGGTCCCAAAGACGTGGCTGATGTGGTGCAAACCACGCAATTGGATCAAAGCCTGGTGATGGTTGCCGCGCTGGAGGCGCAACAACAGGGTTTTTTCGATGTGAAGGAGCGGGTGCGTCTCGAGCTGGATCCGGTGCCGGACGCTGCTGCACGATTGCAACAAGGGCTGCCGGAACGCCAAGCCTTGCGGTTGCTCATCGACGCCGGGGGTTCGTTGTCCGTGCCCGATTTCACCCAACGCGCGCAAGCACAAGGCCTGCCCGTTCACGAAATCTTCCGCTGGGGCAGTGCCCGCGGATGGGTCGAACGAACGAAAGGCCAGCCGCCCATGGTCCGCGTTACCGATGCGGGGCGGTTGGCTGTCGATGAGCCTGCTGACGACGAACGCGCGCTTCGCTTGGCCCTCGAAGGAACTCGATTCCTCGACGAACAAGCGTTGCAGGGGGTCGATCCGGTGGCTGTCGAACAGCTTCTCGGCAAGCGCACGGACCTTGCCAAACTGCGCAAGCGCACCCAACGGATCCTGAGCCTGACGACGCAAGGTCTCGAGGCGCTCTCACGAGCGAAGGTCAAACGAGAGCAGAATGCGCTCGCGCCCGAAGACTTCCAATCCGGTGCCTGGCGCGACATCACCCTGCGTCCCTACGATGTCACCTTACCGGGAAAAACCGTGTATCCGGCCAAGATCCATCCCCTTCGAAAAATCATGGAACAGACCCGCAGAGCTTTTCTAGAACTCGGGTTCGAGGAGGTGGTCTCACCGATGGTCGAGAGCGCGTTTTGGAACTTCGACGCCCTTTTTCAACCGCAAGACCATCCCGCCCGAGACATGCAAGACACGTTCTATATGCTCGATCCGGCCCGTATTCCTTTGCCTCCCCCCGAGGTCGTCGAACCGGTTCGTCGCACCCACGAACACGGAGGCGATACCGGATCAACCGGATGGGGATATAAATGGAGCGAAAGGGAAGCTGAGCGAGTCGTGCTTCGAACCCATACGACGGCGGCCACCATCCGTGCCCTCGCAGCGCATCCGAATCCGCCGTACAAGGCCTTCTGCGTGGGTTGGACCTATCGAAATGAAACCATATCTTTCAAGCACTTACCAGTGTTTCATCAAATCGAAGGCATCGTGATCGACGAGCAAGCGAGCCTAGCAACCCTGCTGGGCACCCTGACGGCTTTCTACCAAAAAATGGGCTTTGCCAAGGTGCGGTTCAAGCCCGCGTTCTATCCGTATACGGAGCCTAGTGTGGATGTCATGGTGTATATGGAGAGCCGTGGCAAGTGGATCGAAATGGGAGGCAGCGGCATCTTTCGACCGGAGGTCAGCGAACCCTTCGGATGTAAGCACCCCGTGCTCGCATGGGGCTTGGGTCTCGAACGCCTCGCCATGCTTCGCCTCGGTTTTTCGGATATCCGCCAGTTGTACCAGGGGAGCCTGGATGCCATGGAGGAGGTTGCCCTATGCCGATAGTCAATATCGATGCAAGTTGGCTCAATGAATTGCTCGAAAAACCCTATCCCCCGCAGCAACTCATCGATGCCCTCGACCAAATCGGTTGCGACGTAGAGGAAGTCGTCGAACTGCCCCGCTACCGCTGCCCCCAATGCCAGGCCCTGGTGGAAGGCTCCCTGGGCGCCGACACGGTCAAACAATGCAGCCTGTGTGGATTCACGCAGATGCAGCCTTTCGAGATCGTCGACACCATCACCGCCATTCGTTTAGACCTGCTCGCCGCACGCCCCGACCTATTCGATATCGGAGGACTCGTTCGCGCCCTGCAAGGATACCTCGGAGAAAAAAAAGGCTTGCCCTCGTTTACCAGCACCCGCTCCGACATCATCGTGAACGTCGACCCCAGCGTCTGCCAACCCAATAGCTACCGTCCGTTCCTACGTTGTGCCGTCATCGAACTGCCTTCTGTCGATGACCGCATGCTCGTCGCGCTCATGAAGCTACAAGAAAACCTGCATTGGGGTGTGGGAAGGGACCGCAAACTCGCTTCCATCGGCATCTACGACCTGGATACGATCAAGGGGCCCATCACGTACAAAACCTTGCATCCCGACGATGAACCGTTCGTGCCGCTCGGCGTGTCGGAACCCATGAGTGGACGAAAAATCCTGTCAGAGCATTCCAAGGGAATCGCCTACGCCCACCTTTTGGCAAACCATGACCGTTACCCCGTGCTCGTCGATGCCGATGGTCACGTGCTTTCCATGCCTCCCATCATCAATAGCGAACGCACGAAAATCAAAATCGGCTCACACCGGTTGTTCGTCGATGTCACCGGCATATCCATCGCGGCTGTCGAAAATACTCTTCATACTCTCGTCAGTTCTTTGGTGGAATTGGGCGCCACCATCCGCACCGTGCGTATCGTCCAAGATGAAAAAGAGCTTGAAACTCCAGACCTTACACCCAAGCAGGCCATCGTCGACCTGTCTCAAGCCAAGCAATGGTTGGGCTTGCCGCTCGATGCCCACACGTTGATGGAAAGCCTTTTCCGCATGCGCTTGGATGTCGAGCCCATCGACGAATCCAAGACCCGGTTTCGCGTACGATATCCCGCTTTTCGAAGCGACATCCGTCATACGGTCGATGTTTTCGAAGACGTGGCCATCGGGTTTGGATTCCAAAACATACAGGCCAAGCTCGTGCCTACCATGACCGTGGGTTCCTCTCGCACCGAGGAGCAAACCAGCGATCTTGCACGCACCATCTTGCTCGGCCTTGGGTACAGCGAAATCATGAGTCTGCCCATGACGACCGAGTCGGATCATTATGAGCGGTTCCGCATGCCCGTACCCAATCGGTATCCTCGCGTCGGCAATCCAAAACTCAAAGCCTTGACGGTCGTCCGACAACATTTGATGAGCGGAGTCATGCAAGCGCTGCATGACAATCGTCGAAGACCGATGCCCCAGCGGCTGTTCGAGATCGACAACGTGGCCTTGCTCGATGACGAAGCGCCCACGGGTTGCCGCGAAGAGCGTCGTGTGTGTTTCGTGGAGATGGGCAAAGACGCGGGGTATGCGACGGCACGCTCTATTTTGGACGCGATGCTTCGTGAAATGGGAGTGGAGGCAGCCTATTCGGCGACGCAGCAACCTTGGTTTACCGCTGGGCGTGCGGCGCGTTTTCAAGCCGGGTCTTTCGAAGGCATCTTGGGTGAATTGCATCCGGAAGTCATTCTTGCGTTCGGGCTGGATCACCCCGTCGCGCTGGTGGAAGTCACCCTTGGCTCGTTGCGTTCGTGGCCCATTCCCCACCCCCGCACGACCGAACGATCGTCGTAAAAACCGCTCCCAGCTCCACCTCGCGTACCTTCATCCCCCCTTCATCCCGGCCTTTCGTTCCCATGAGCGGTCAAACAGGCTGCCTGCGGGTCACGCACGAGTGTGATACCGCTTCCCGGATAGATCGCCAGCATCGATCCGTGTAGGCTGCACCCCGAAATAAGGGAGCAAACCATCATGCTTCACGCCATTCCTCAGCTTCAAGATTACCTCATCCATTCGGCAGCACGTCTCGGCGACAAGATCGCCCTCGTCTGCGACAAAAAACGATATACCTACGCTGAACTCGATGCCCAATCCAACGCGCTGGCCCACACCCTCGTGCAGCAAGGCGTCACCCGTGGCGATCGTGTCGTCGTATTTGCAGACAATAGTGTCGAGACGGTGATTGCGTTTTGGGCGGTGCTCAAAGCCAATGCGGTGGTGTCGGTCGTCAATCCGCTCACCAAGACCGACAAGCTTCGGTACTTGCTCGAGGATTGCCGCGCGACGGCGCTCATCGCCGATGGTTTGCTTTCGCGCGTCTTGGCTCCCGTGGTGGCGGACAACAAGCACCTCAAAGTCCTCATCATGACGGGAAAACCGCTTTCTCCGACGCCTGAGAATTTGCAGGTGATGACGTTCGATCAAGCCCTTTCTTCGGGAAACCCGCGCGTGCCTCCCGCGCGCACCGGTATCGACATCGATCTTGCCGCGATCATCTACACCTCGGGCAGCACCGGAGATCCGAAAGGCGTGATGCTCACGCATCGCAACATGCTGACCGCTGGTCTTTCCGTGTCCACGTATCTGGGCATGCAAGAGGATGATGTCGTGGTTTGCGTGCTACCGCTTTCGTTCGACTATGGCTTGTACCAGATGCTCATGTCGTTTCGTGTGGGCGCGCGGTTGGTCCTCGAACGATCGTTCACGTATCCCGCGCAAGTTCTCAAGACGATGGTAGAAGAAAAAGTGACGGGATTTCCAGGAGTTCCGACCATTTTCGCCATCCTTTCGGAAAACAAAAACCTCCGTGATTACGACTTATCGTCGATCCGATTCGTCACGAACACGGCAGCCGCGTTGCCGGTCAAACACATCGAGATGCTGCTCGATCTATTTCCGCAAGCCCGTATTTTCTCGATGTACGGCCTGACGGAGTGCAAGCGCTGCACGTATCTTCCACCCGAGGACATTCGTCGAAAGATGACGAGTGTGGGGATCGCGATTCCCAACACGGAGATGTGGATTGTCGACGAGCAAGACCGCAAGGTGGGTCCGAACGAGGTGGGACAGCTTGTGATTCGTGGTGCGACGGTGATGCGGGGGTATTGGGAGAAGCCCGAGCAGACGGCAAAGAAGCTTCGGCCTGGGCCGCTGCCGGGCGAATACGTGTTGTACACCGGCGACTACTGCAAGATGGATGAGGAGGGGTATTTGTACTTCGTGGGTCGCATGGACGACGTGATCAAGTCTCGGGGGGAGAAGGTGGCGCCCAAGGAAGTGGAGAACGCGTTGGTTCATATTCCTGGAGTCAAAGAGGTGGCCGTCATTGGCGTACCCGACGAGATTTTCGGACAAGCGGTCAAAGCGTTCGTCGTGCCGGAACAAGGGGCGGAGTTGACGGAAAAGCTCATTTTGACGGAAGCCAAGGCGCGACTCGAAGCCTTCATGGTTCCCAAATATGTGCAGATCGTGCCGGATCTGCCCAAGACAACGACGGGCAAGATCAAGAAGACGGACTTGCGATGACGGGCGATGGTGCAAGGCAGTTCGTTTGCCATGGGGGTTTGCGATTGAGGATTGGCAAATCCCTGTGATACCGTGCGAATTCTTTTGGAGGGAGCAGTGAAAGTACTGTGGGTCAAAAGTGAACTGCTACATCCGGTGGACAAGGGGGGAAAGATCCGGACGTTCGAGATGCTTCGGCATTTGATGCGTTCGCACGAGGTCACGTATCTTTGTTTGAGCAGTCCCACGGATGCGGCCGACGCTCGTGAGCGTGCCAGTGAGTATTGTCATCATCTGCAAACGGTTCCGTGGAGCGAGCCCAAGCGTTTTTCTACGGGGTTTTATGTCGATCTTGCAAAAAACCTCGCCTCTCCCCTTCCCTACGTCATCCAAAAGTACAAGCAACCACAGATGCGCCAGTTCCTTGCGCGGTCCGATGCTCGGAGAGAATTCGACGTCGTGGTCTGTGACTTTCTCACACCGAGCGCCAACGTGCCGCGTCGTTTGCATGCCGCGACCGTGTTGTTCGAACACAATGTGGAAACGGTGTTGTGGGAGCGCACGTTCCAAAATGAAAAAAATCCAGTAAAAAAAGGCTATTTCTTCGGACAAGCGGTGAAAATGCGCGCGTACGAGCATCTGTTGTGCAAGCGATACGATGCGGTGGCCGCAGTCTCGGAACCGGATGCCCAGGCCATTCGTCAACGCTTTGGGGTGAAGGATGTGTACGCGGTTCCGACGGGGGTCGATTTCGATTTTTTCAGTCCGCTGCCACAAGACCATGCCCTCAAGCTTGCCCGGGAGCCTTTCGATCTCGTGTTTACTGGCTCGATGGATTGGATGCCCAACGAGGACGCCATCCTTTTCTTCGCCGATGAGATTTTGCCGCGCATTGCGGCTGAAATACCTCAAGTTCGCGTCACGGTGGTGGGGCGCAATCCCACGCCAACGCTACAGGCCTTGGCGAAACGAGAACCGAAAATCACCTTGACGGGAAGGGTCGACGATGTCCGGCCCTACATCGATCGGTCCGCGGTGTATATCGTTCCCCTTCGCGTCGGCGGCGGAACGCGCATCAAAATTTATGAAGCGATGGGGATGCAGCGAGCGGTGGTATCCACCACCATCGGAGCCGAGGGATTGCCGGTCGAAAATGGGAAAGAAATCGTGCTTGCGGACGATCCAGCGCACTTCGCGCAACAAGTCATCCGTTTGATACATGACACCGAGGCACGTGAGGCGATCGAGATCGCTGCTCGCAAGGCCGTGGTGGAACGTTTTGGCTGGGACAGGGCGACCGACGCCCTCGTCGATATCATGGAGCGAGCGCGCAACAAGCGTGCGCGTAGGCATCATCGCTAAGGAGACAAGATGAAAATCTCGGTGCTCGGACTCGGTTATGTGGGATGCGTTTCAGCCGCGTGCTTCGCGAAGCTTGGACATGAAGTCATTGGAGCGGATGTCAATCAGGTCAAAGTAGACATCATCTCGAGCGGAAAAAGCCCGATCGTGGAGCCAGGCATCGAGGAGTACATCGCCGAAACGGTCAAAGCAGGAAAACTGCGCGCAACCACCGACGCCGTCGCGGCCGTCCTCGAATCCGATGTCTCGCTCGTTTGCGTCGGAACACCAGGACAACACAACGGAAGCCTCGACCTTACCTACATTCGAAGAGTCTGCGAGCATATTGGCGAAGCGCTCGCCAAAAAATCCACCTATCACGTCGTTGCCATGCGAAGCACCATGCTGCCCGGCACGATCCATGAAACCGTCATCCCCACGCTCGAAAAAGTGTCCGGCAAAAAAGCAGGAAAAGACTTCGGCGTTGTCATCAATCCCGAGTTCCTTCGTGAAAGTACCTCGATTTATGACTTCGACAACCCACCCTTCACCTTGATCGGCGCGGATGACAACGCAGCCGCCGCTCCCCTCGAACAGCTCTACGCCCACCTGACCGCTCCCTTGTTCGTCGTCAAAGTCCGCGAAGCAGAAATGGTCAAATACGCATGCAATGCCTTTCACGCCGTCAAAGTGGTCTTCGCCAACGAGATCGGCAACATCTGCAAAATGCTCGGCGTAGATAGCCATCCGGTCATGGACGTGTTCTGCAAAGATACCAAGCTCAACCTCTCCCCGTATTACCTCAAGCCCGGTTTCGCGTTCGGCGGATCGTGCCTGCCCAAAGACGTTCGGGCCATCACCTACAAAGCCAAAAGCGTCGATGTCGACGTTCCCCTTCTGAACTCTCTGAACCCGTCGAACCGAAAACAAATTGAAATCGCCATCGACCGGGTTCTGCAAACCGGAAAGAAAAACGTCGGCATCTTGGGGATGAGTTTCAAAAGCGGCACCGACGATCTGCGCGAAAGCCCCATGGTCAGCCTCATCGAAGCGCTCATCGGAAAAGGAATCAAACTATCCATCTTCGACCGCGATGTGCAGCTCGCTCGCCTGTTCGGAGCCAACAAAGGCTATATCGAAAAGGAAATTCCCCATATCTCCTCGCTGATGGGCACGTCGCTCGCCGATGTGGTCGCGGGCGCACAAGTCATCGTCGTCGGAAAAAAAGAAAAAGAATACGCCGAAGCCCTGCAACACGTTGGCTCCGACGTCACCATCATCGATCTCGTTCGCTTGCCCGGCATCGAACACCTCGCCGGATACGATGGTCTTAGTTGGTGAACGATAGCGTGAGCCAGTCTTTGCATGTCACCCATGCGGTCTTGTCTCTCGATGTGGGGGGATTGGAACGCATCGTGCTCGATCTTGCGCGCATCGGCGTGCAGCGAGGGGATCGGGTGACCGTGATCTGTCTCGAAAAACAAGGAGAGCTTGCCCCGATCGCACAACGATTCGGAGCCGAGATTCACTGTCTCGACAAACCTGCCGGCCGGCATCTCGAAATCATCCCAAAAGCAGCGTCCTTTCTGCAAAGGGCGCGCCCTCAGATCATTCATACCCACCAAATCGGTCCCGCTTGGTATCTCGGACAAGTCGCCGCCTCTTTTGGTATCCCTCTCATCCATACCGAACACGGTGATCCATTCGCCCGCGCAAAACGACTCTGGAATATCGCCAAACTTCGCTGGCTCTATCGCCAATCCTCGCGCTGGCTTCGACGATTTTGCTGTGTCTCGCACCCGATCGCCCAAACCATGCGGCGATTCCACACCGTCCCCAACTCCTTGCTCACGGTCGTTCCTAACGGCATTCGAACCGACGCCCCCCCACAGATGCCATCACGAAGCCAAATTCGCGCTCAATGGTCCATTCCTCAAGATGTACCCGTCATCGGCACCGTGGGGCGTCTCGATGAAGTAAAACGGCAAGACCTACTCATCGATGCCTTTGCCCGCATTGCGCCCGATCATCCCTGCCACCTTTTGTTGGTGGGCGACGGACCGGAACGAAACAAACTCGAGCAGCGATCGAGATCGTGGGGGCTCGAAAGCCGTATCCACTTCACGGGATTTCAAACGCAACCGGAAGCTTTCTACCGCGCCATGGACATCTTTGCTCTCACGAGCCGCTCCGAAGGACTTCCCGTGTCGTTGCTGGAAGCCTGGAGTGCGGAGAAACCCGCTGTTTGTACTGCCGTCGGAGGAATCCCAAGCATCTTGACCCACGGCGTTCATGGACGCCTGGTCCCCTCTGGAAACGTCGAAGCCATGGCGAACGCCTTGCGATGGTGCCTGCAAAAACCGCAAAAGGCGATGGATATGGGTCGTCGGGGACGAGCCGTCGTGCTCGCCCAGTACTCACTCGACCACATGGCGGATACCTATCGTGAGCACTATCTTCACGCGTTCCATCCCAAGCCGGACCGAGGAGAGCGGTAATGCGGGTCCTTGCCATCACCAACTTGTACCCCAATCCGTACCAGCCCCACCGGGCGACGTTCAAACGGCATCAACTGCGAATCCTGGGTACGCGAGTTCCTGTCGAGGTCATCGCGCCCATTTCGTGGACGGACGAACTCCGGGCCCGGCGCATGGGAAAAGCGCCTTTACCTCCCAATCGCAAGCTCAATCACGATGGTCTGACGGTTTTTCATCCCCGCTATTATTTCTCGCCCCGTATCGCAAGAAGGCTGTACGGGCACTTTTATATGCACTCGATCTCGCGTATTTTCTTCAAAGAAATCGAGGACTTTCGGCCTGATATCGTCTTTGCCTCCTGGGCCTATCCCGATGGTTGGGCCGCCGTGCAACTGGCCCGAGCCGCCAATCTGCCCGTGGTACTGCAAGTCCATGGCTCTGACGTCAAACTCGTGGACCATTATCCTTCCCGCCGTCGCGGTACGATACAGGCGCTCACGGGCGCCGACGGGGTCATCGCGGTCAGTCAGGACCTGGCGAATTCGGCGGTCCACCTTGGTGTAAAACCCGGAAAAGTAAGGGTGATTTACGACGGCATCGACCTGGCCCATTTTCGCCCCGGCGACAAGGCATCCGCACGCACCTTTCTAAATTTACCGCCTTCCGAAGAACCCATCCTCCTTTTCATCGGTAACCTGCTGCACGTCAAAGCTGTCGACATCCTGCTGCCCGCGGTGGCAAAAGTCGTGAACAGCGGCTTGCCCGTCCAGCTTTATCTCATCGGAGATGGGCCCCTGCGGGAGTCTTTGCAGCAATTGGCCAAAGACCTCGGCCTGGAATCACGGGCGCATTTTCTCGGAGCCATCGACCAATTCCGTCTGCCCCGTTGGTATCAAGCAGCGGACTTGTTCGTGCTTCCCAGCCGCTCCGAGGGCGTTCCAAACGTGCTGCTCGAGGCATCCGCGTGCAATCTGCCCTGGGTCGCCTCCCGTGTTGGCGGAATTCCAGAAATCTTGCATCGAGGAAAAGGATTTCTCGTCCCCCCGGAAGATGTCGACGAACTGGCGGAAGGCATCTCCACATGGCTCAAAGTCGCCGCTCATAAAGCTACGACAGGCAAGCGTCGCTTATCCGTTCCTCCCTGTTTCGTTCCCCCCAAAACCCGAGAACAAGCCGTCGGCGAGGTGATCGAGTTTCTCTCCCAATTCATCCAAAACTCATCGCGGCTGACCAAGCCCTACCCTTTCTAATGAGAAAACGCCCTTGCCCATGGTTCACCCAACCTCGGGGCATTAACATAATCAATTGTATTTATTACTAATTTTTATATTTCGACAGATTCGAAGCCAAAGCCTGTCAGTCCCACGACAATCCCCTTCTCAATACAACCCAAAGAATGCGAACATCGCCATCCACCATGGCACGCACCCCCTTCGCGCCAAAATCGAGCAAGTTTTCCGTCGCCCACGGCATTCTCAAAACGATCACCATCATCGTTGGTCTCATGCTTTCCCAAGCCTGCTTGATGGCCGTCGTGGGCATGCTTACGGGCAATGGCTGGATTCGCGGGCTTGTCGCTCTAGTCATCAACCTGGTGGTGCCTTTGGTTGTGGTCGATCGGGTGCTTCCCAACGACGATCCGACGCGCGCCAAGGGGCTGGCTTCGGACGTGCTTGCGTTGATTTGGTTTGGGTTTCCGTTTCTTTTCATGGTGGCAGGGCATTCCCTCACGCGGGGCCCTTTGGCGCGGGAGGCGATCCGCTACACGGACGCGGGCTTCGGCACCCTGGGGCGAGTGACGTTGTGGCTGTCGGGTTCGGCCGCGGTGGCTTCGGAATCGGATTCGCCCGGTGTCGTAGCGAGCGCAACGCCCAGTCCGACACCCAGCTCGACGGCTTCCGCAGCCTTATCCGCATCTGCATCTGCATCGTCGCCGGTTCCTCCGCCACCAGCGTCGAGTGCATCCTCGAAGCCTCCGCAGCCGCCACCGATCATCAAGGATGCGGGTCCTCAGGAAAAATCGCCCGCGCAACTATTCAAGGAGCTATCCCCGGCGGTCGTCACGATTTCTGTGGCCAACGCTGCGAATTTGGAAGGGGGTGGCACGGGATTTCTCATTGACACGCAAGGAACCATCGCGACCAACCACCATGTGATCGGCGGGGCGCAAAAGATCTCGATCAAATTCCTCAACGGGGCGAAATACCAGACCGTGGAATTGCTTGCCGAGGATTCGTCCAGGGATCTGGCTCTTTTGCGGGTGAATCTGGATACGCCCACGGAAGGTAAAAAGGGCGAGGTCATTCCCCTTGTGTTGGGCAATTCGGATACGGTGGAGGTGGGGGAGCGAGCCATTTCGATCGGCAATCCGCTCGGGCTCGAGCATACGCTCACTGACGGTCTGGTGTCGGCGCGTCGGATTTACGAGGGAAAGACATGGATTCAGATGTCGGTTCCCGTATCGCCGGGCAATTCTGGCGGACCGCTATTCAACATGCGTGGTGAAGTCATTGGCGTAACCACGGCGCAAGTCATGGGAGGGCTTGGGGGGCGCGCCCAGAATCTCAACCTGGCGGTCCCCGTCAATGCTCTAAAAAACATGATTCAATCGGGTTTCCCTAACCGACGAACCTTCGGTGACGGCTCCTCTCAATGGTGAAATCGTGCGTTCCAAAGCTGTTTTCGTCGTTCTTTTGCTGATGCTCCTCGGGTTCGTAGCCTCGACGCTGGTTCGATGGCGAATGCCAACGTTCATCGAAATGGCCACGCCCACTGCCTCTTCGGCGACGGCGGTGGTATCGTCGAATTTCGCGCCGAATATTGCACCGAATGCATCATCCGCGCCAAAGATGCCGGTCGCTTCTTCCTCGGGGAGCGGCAAGCAACCCTTATCCCCCTTGCGTGTGGGGGCATTGAGATGGGAATTGTTGGCTCCGGGGCTCCTGGTCAACGCGGGGCTTGATCCAGGGGAAAATAGCTTATTCGTCAAAGCGGGAGTCGACGCCCATCTTTCGGTGCTCGACCGGATGAGTGAGGTAGAAGAAGCGCTTGCCCGGGGCGGGGCGGATGCCAAGGGCGTCGATGTGGCGGTGATTCCCATGCCGGAATTTATCGCGGCGTATGAGCGATTGCGGGCGCTCGAGCCCCGCGTGTTTTTCGTGGTGGGCTGGTCACGCGGACGCGAAGCCCTGTATGCCAAGCAAGGTTCGCTGACCAACCTACCGGAAGGTGAGCTGACGTTGCGGGCCGAACCTGGTTCCTCTCAGGCATTTTTAGGCCTGTTTTCCCTTCAACTGGCGGGCGCCCCGCCCACTCGCCTCCGATTCGAGCTTCCCAGCGATAAAACACCGCCGGACTTCGAAGCCCTGAGCCTGATGGACATTCCCAAAGTCGACGCGGCCTCCGGCAAATTGCAGCTTACCAGCGCCGATGCCCCGATGATGGTGCCGATCGTCGCCGTGGCGCAGGCGGGTTTTGTGGATACCCACCGGGCGGCGCTTACCGCTTGGGTGCGGGTATGGCTCGAGGGCGAGGACCGCATTCGAGCGGATGCGGCAACTTCTGCCAGGGAGATATCCAAGCAAGGGGGAGCGCCCGACCCTCTGGTGTTGATCAACCGTTTGGGGCCGTTGTCTTGGGCCAACCTTGCGGATAATGCGCGCTGGGCCGGACTATCCGGACGGGGAGCACTGACCACCGAATCGCTTTTTCAGCGGGGATGGGAGGTCTGGAAAGCCGCTGGCTTGCTTTCGACACCGCTACCTGAGGCGCCGGCATCATCACCGACGATCATTTCCGCGCTCGTACGGCAATTGGGAACCGATCAAGGGACAGAAAAATTCAATAAAAACAGTGACTTACCCAGGGGCAGCCACAATGATGTTCTGCTGCGCTTTGCGTTTTCTGCGGCGGAGGTCGACGAAGACGCGTTAGCGGGAGAAATTGGATTTTTGGCTGGGTTATTCGACAGGTCGACGCTGCGAGTGGCGGTTCGAGGCACGGCGGCCATACACAAAGCGAAAGCGGCAAAGGCTGTGGCCGCGGCGATCGGTCGTTTTGGTTTGGCGGAAAATCGGCTGCAAATCGCATCGCAGCCCGCGCGCACGGCATCCGCCACGATCGAAGTGCTTGGGGCCCGGTGAGCGAAGGACTCAGCTCGTCGTTTTCGGGGAGCCAGGCACTGGCCAAGTTCTTATAACCCATTGATTTAACATATTAAATATACAGCATCCCCTCGATGGGACCCTCCGCCCGGGCCGAGGCCGATGAGGTGGATAAGGGCGTGGCGGCGATGAGCTTATGACGATTTTGGTGGGCGAAGGGCGATTGGACATGGTTTGGGAGGGCTATCTCTTGCCCCCGGGCGTTCGTCGGGCTACGCAAGGGGGCATCTGGTGCTGCCCATGAATGAAAACCCATCCCAACGCGGTCTTTCTTCCCTGCTTCGTGTCGTCAAGCCTTACGCGAAGGACCTCATTTTCCGCTCGGTAGTGCCCAACGAGGACAATCGGTGGCTTTTCGAGTTGGCGTTCGACACCCATTGGTCGGCCCGGGAAGCCTATGAGTGGGCGCGTCGCTCGCTCATTGCCACGCCATTATTTCTGTCGAAGTGTGCGGTGCATGGCGAGAGGATATCGGTAGACCGCATTCCGTATATTACGGCCTGTCCGCGCATCGAGTTGGGCAGTGATATTCGCATTTCGGGGGAGATAGCGATCAAGGGCAACTCCAGGCGTTCTCCGGTGCTCAAGATCGGCAACGGAGTATTTTTGGGTCATTGGACGACGTTTGCGGTGGCGGAGCGGATTGAGGTGGGGGATTTTGTGGCCATCGGGGGCAATACCTACATCGCGGATACCGAGGGGCATTCCCATTACAATCCGCGGCAACCGATCTGGACGGTGCCTGCATCGGATGAGGATATCGAGCCGGTGATTATCGAGGATAACGTACAAATTTCGCGGGATTGCATGATTCTCAAAGGCGTGCGGATTGGAGCGCGCTCGGTCATTGGCGCGGGCAGCGTGGTGCGTTCCAACATTCCGCCCGATTCGGTGGTGATGGGTAATCCGGCGCGTGTCATCAAGCGCATGACGCCACCGGAGGCGGAAAAGGCTGATTCTTCCTCCTGAGAATTCCATTTCCTCGCCAATCTCCGAGTCAACGGCTCCTTGCTGCCATGCCGGGCGTGATGGGCGGGAGGATTCGGGAGCATACGGTTTTGTAGGGGTAGCGGCGACGATGGTGGCGAGAAGAAAACAAATGGGGGAAAGCGGCGATAGCCGAGGGCGTCTCGGGCTTGACGCAAAGCCGGGGTGGGCTCAAGGGTGTGGGGTCATGAATCTCGATACCATCGATATCAAAGCGGTTGCGCGGGACTTCGGGACGCCTTTTTACCTATACGATCTCGATAGCGCCCTTGCGCATCTGCATGCTTTGCAAGCTGGGCTGCCGGATTATGTCGATGTGTATTTCGCGATGAAGGCGAATTCGAATCCAGATGTTCTTCGAGCGTGGCTTGGGCACGTGGCGGGTTTGGATGTATCTTCCGCGGGAGAGATCGAAATGGCGGTAGCGGCTGGGCACAGTCCTTCTGCCATGAGTTTTGCGGGGCCGGGAAAAACGGAGCAGGAACTACGGGTTGCGATTGAGCGGCAGGTGCGATTGCTCAGCATCGAATCCCCCACGGAACTTCGCCGTGCCTCGAAAGTGGCCACCGAGCTTGGCAAGACGGCAACGATAGCGATTCGAATCAATCCCCAATTCACTCCCAAAGAATTCACCATGAAGATGGGAGGAACACCGTCGCAATTCGGTACGGCCGAGGAAGACGCTCCCGCGTTATTGGAAGAGGCCAAAACCACCAAAGGCGTTCGTCTGGACGGCATCCACATTTTTTCCGGCACCCAATGCCTTGAAATCAAAGGGATTATTGACAATATCCGTCAGACCCTGGCCATTGCGAGTCGTTTGAGCGAGGAGCATGACCTTCGTCCATCGTTCGTGAACCTGGGGGGCGGGTTTGGGGTACCGTATTTTGCAGGACAGGAAGCGATCGACGTGCATGCGCTGGCTCGGGAGGTTGGCGAGCTGCTTCGGCAGGCGCCCACCGAGCATCCGCGGCTTCGGGACACGCGATTCATCCTCGAATTGGGACGGTTTCTCATCGGCACATTTGGCATATACGTAGCGCGGGTGGTGGATGTGAAACAGACTCGCGGCAAGCGTTTCGTGGTGCTCGATGGCGGCATGCATCATTGTTTTCCTGCCACGGGTTTTTTCGGGCAACTCGTGAAAAAGAACTATCCGGTCGTCAACCTCTCGCGTGCCGACGGGGAGCCGATGGCGCAGGAGTTGGTGGGTCCGTTATGTACTCCGATGGATTCGATGGCGCGTAACATCACGCTACCGCGTTTGGAAATCGATGATCTCGTGGGGATTCTCAGTGCCGGGGCGTATTGTTACGCCGCCAGCCCCTTGTTGTTCCTGGGGCATGAGACTCCGCCGGAGATTGTAGTATACGAAGGCGCGTACAAGCTATCCCGCGCGAGAAAGGCGCCGACCCAATTGGTTTGAACCCAAGGTTGTGGAGACACAAGGCCCATGAACAATATTCGCGAACAAATTCGCACGTTTATCCTTACCACCTTCATGGAAGGGGCCGACGCCGACTCGTTACAGGACGATACTTCCCTGGAGCGAGCGCATATCGTCGACTCGGCGGGAATGCTCGAGATCATACTATTTATTGAGGAAAACTATGGTTTTTCGGTGGACAACGACGATGCCACGCCGGAGAACTTCGACACGATTGATGCGATGACGTCGTATGTCGAGCGCAAGCGGGCAGAGCTTGGGCTGTGACCGGGGGCGGTGATTTGCGGCTGTTTGGCTGATTGACGCAGCGGTCGTGAATATCGGGAACAGACTGAGCCTCTCGTTCGTTGGAAGGGGCCGAACCCGTTCAACGCAGGGTGGAACAATGTCATATCCTTCGAATCACCTGGTTTTTTCCGTACCGTTTCTCGTTTTTTCGCTCATTTTATCTGGTTGTGCGACACGGACGCCAGCGGCGCAACCACCCGCTCCCGTATCGGCTCCGGGGTCTGCCTCCACGACGATGTTTGGGCAATCGGCGCCGCCGTTGGCCACGCCGCCGGTATTGGCGGGAACGCCGGATATCGCTTCCTTGGTCGAGAAAGTGCAGCCGGCGGTGGTCAATATCACCACGAGTGCATCGGTGCAGATGCCTCCAATGATCGATCCGTTCGAATTCTTTTTTGGACCGGAAGGCTTTGGTCGTCCGGAAGGGCGCACGCCGTTTTCCATTCCTTTTCCATCGGGACCGGTCGAACGGGAACGGCGTTCCCTTGGCTCGGGATTCGTCATCGATGCGGACGGATATGTGGTTACGAACAACCACGTCATCGAAGACGCCGATGAGGTCATGGTTCGTTTCGCGGACGATCGGAGCTTTCCCGCGAGGGTGATTGGACGGGATGGGAAGCTGGACGTAGCGTTGCTCAAGCTGGATGGGGCGGGAGTGCTGAATCCTGTGGTGCTTGGCGACAGCGATGCGTTGCGAGTCGGTGAATATGTGATTGCGGTGGGCAATCCTTTTGGATTGGGGCATACGGTGACGATGGGGATCGTGAGTGCGAAAGATCGCACGATCGGAGCGGGTCCTTACGATGATTTCATTCAAACGGACGCTTCGATCAATCCTGGCAACAGTGGTGGTCCGCTCTTCAATTTGCGAGGCGAACTCGTTGGCATCAACACGGCGATTCATCGTCAAGGGCAAGGAATTGGTTTTGCCATTCCTATCAACATGGTGAAGGACGTGGTATTGCAGCTCCGGGACAAGGGGCATGTGCAGCGGGGCAAGCTGGGAATTACCTTTCAGCCTGTGAATGAAGACATAGCGCGAGCGTTGGGGCTCGATCGTCCTCGTGGTGCGCTGGTATCGGAGGTGGAACGAGGGGCCGCGGCGGACCGGGCGGGCCTTCGCGTGGGCGATCTCATCGTCGAAGTCAACGGAACCCAACTATCTCGCAGCCATGACTTGCCGCGTCTCATTGCCTCTCAGCCGCCAGGTTCTTCGGTTCGCCTCCAGTTTTTGCGGGAAGGAAAACCGCAAACGGTGACCATCACGCTCGACGCGCTGGAAGCGGACGACAAGGGAGTTGGCAAAGCGGCAAAGGGGGCTTCGCCTTCGAGATTCGGTTTGACGATGCAGCCGCATGCGAACGGGGTGGTGGTGACGGCGGTATCGGGCAAGGTGGCGAGTCGATTGGTGCGGGGAGATATCATTCAGTCGGTGGACAGGGTGCCGGTGACGACTCCTGAGCAGGTGTTTGCCGGACTGACGCGGGCAAAGGCGGAAAAGCGACCGGCCTTGCTGCAAGTGCGAAGAGGAAATACCACGCTATTTGTCGCGGTAGAGGCGTCGGAATGAGCCCCACGGGGCGTGGATGCCTTGGCCTACCTTTGGTCCGGTGTTGAACCGGGCTTTTCCGTGGCCTGGCGTGGAGCAAGCAGGTGCGCCAAAGGATGGTTGTCGGAACAGGTTCTTTTTCGTACAAGGGGTGCTTCTCATTCGTTCATTGCGAGGAAGATCATGACGTTGACCGCTTCGTTCGAAGACAAGCTGGCGAAGCTTGCCAGCACCCCCACTGGCCTTCATAACAAGGATTTTTTGCTGACTTGGGAGCATTCGGATTCGGAGATCGCCGCGTTGCTCCAGGTGGTCGACCTTCTTGAAACCATGTATGCGCAAGGGATCTCGACGAGAGTATTCGATACGGGACTTGCGGTTTCGTTGTTTCGGGATCAGTCGACGCGCACGCGGTTTTCCTTTGCAAGCGCGACCAACATGCTTGGTCTCACGGTGCAGGACTTCGACGAGAAAAAATCGCAGATTGCGCATGGTGAGACGACACGTGAGACGGCCAATATGATCTCGTTCATGACCGAGACGATTGGGATCCGCGATGATATGTTCATCCACGAAGGTCATAAGTACATGACGGAATTCGCCTCGGCGCTCGAGGATGGGTTTCGGCAAGGGGTGCTCGCGCAGCGCCCATCGGTGGTGAATCTGCAGTGCGACCTCGATCATCCCACGCAATCGTTGGCGGACTTGCAGCACCTGATTCGCACCTACGGAGGAGTGGAAAACCTTCGTGGCAAGCGAGTTGCGATGACGTGGGCGTATTCACCTTCCTACGGCAAACCCTTGAGCGTACCGCAAGGCATCATCACCTTGATGACGCGATTTGGCATGGATGTGGTGCTGGCGCATCCGCAAGGGTATGACGTCATTCCCGAGACCCTCGAGGTGGCGAAGCGTCATGCGAATGCTTCTGGAGGAAGATTTACGAAGGTTGCATCGATGCAAGAGGCTTTCGAGGGCGCGGATATCGTATATCCGAAAAGCTGGGCGCCTTTTCATGTGATGGAGCAGCGCACCAAGCTGCTTCGGGAGAATCGCTCTGGGGACCTGGCGGCGCTCGAAAAAGAGTGTCTCGAGAACAACAAGAAGTTCATGGATTGGGAATGCACGTGGGACATGATGAAGCGAACGCGTGATGGGCGTGCGCTATACATGCATTGTTTGCCCGCGGACATCACGGACGTGAGTTGCGAACACGGGGAAGTATCCGCGGATGTATTCGATTTTTATCGCATTCCCACGTATCGGGAAGCCAGTCATAAGCCGTTTGTGATCGCCGCCATGATCCTTCTGACTCGCTTTGCCGATCCCGCGCGTGTATTGCGAAATGCCATCGAACGGGGGCTGCCTCGTCGGCTTGGCTAACGGATTCATCGACCCCGTTCAAAACTTCGCCACAAAGGCGTTGGTTATCCTGAAATCAGCTTTTTTTACGTCTTGCGGCGGATCGCTGTCATAGCGCATCCAGGTCGAAAGCCGGGTCGAGACGACATCGCTGATACCCACTTCGAAAAACGACTCATGCAAAATCCGGTAGTCCGAGAACTGGTCGAACCGCGGTTGAACGTAAGCGGTGAAACCGGTGTCGAGTCGTTGGCTGAGGGAAGCGGAGAAGGTCAGATAATGATTCCAACGATGGGCGAGGGTGAGGGACTGATGGGGGTCGGAGTCCGCGAGATTGACGTTCTCGGACTCGGACATGTACGAAGTGCCATAAAATAGGTCGATCGCTTCGGTTTCGACCAAACGAAACCGCCATCCTGCCCCTAGCAATTCGCGGTTCGTCAATCTGCGAAACGCATCGTGCTCAACTTGTCCAAACGCCTCCAACCATACCCATGGGGCGATCTCATAATTATATCGCGCGTGAAACAGGAAACGTTCGACCGAGGTGGAGTGATTGAGCCGCGTATAACCGCCAGCGGCATGAAAAAACACGAGGTGTTTGCGTCGACGGTATTGCAAACGACCGCTTCCGCCGGCAATCACACCTTCCGTGTTGCCTGTATTTCCTGTCACATTGGCCTCGACCCGTCCGGATATCCCCTGACGATTGGCGTCGCCTCGCACGACTTCCACATTGACCTGCGACAACGATGCGCTGGAAACCGTGCTGACGGCGAGCACGATCGCAATCGAATGCGGTTTCATGACGATCAATCGTATCGTTCGGAATGGATCTGATGCTTGGTCAATCCAAGTTCCTCTTTGAGGATCCGCCGCACGTCTTTCACCATCTTCGACAGGCCACAGATATACACATCGCACTGTCCTTGAAAGCGTCCGACGAGTTCGGGCAGATGGGTTTGCACATAGCCGCGTCGTCCGGACCATTGAGAAGGTTGCGAGAGGGTTACGGAGAAGTCGAGGTTACGTTGACGAGCCAAGGCTTCGAATTCGTCGCCGTACAAGATATCCTTTTCGGTTCGGACGCCGAGCAGTAGGCAGACGGGATAAGGGAAAGCGCCTTGGGCGTCGAGGGCTTGAAGCATCGCGCGAAAGGGGCTGATGCCGGTGCCGGTGGCGATCATGATGGCGGGACGTTCGAACTCGTCCATGGTAAAAAAACCTTGTGCTCGTGAGATGGTCACTTCGGCGCCGAGGTCCAACGAGTGCAGGTAGGTACTTCCGGGGCCTTCGTCGACGCGGGTGACGGCGAGATCGAAGGTTCCATCGGCTCGAGGAGCGGAAGCGAGCGAGTACGAACGAGCGAGGTCCTCTCCGTAAGTAGCTGGAATTCGACAAGAAATCCATTGCCCGGCTTCAAACTCGAAATCCGGTCCGGGATCGAACGTAAGCTCACGAACACCAGGCGCGAGGATTCGCGAGCGAAGGAGCTTGGCAGTACGCATGCGGTGCCACCCTGGATCCGAGCGATGGTAAATGCAATTGCAAGGAACGAATGAACCGTTCCTGATCGGGACAACCGCTTGGTGCATCTTCGAATCTCACGGAACATATCTGTTTTACAGAATGCAAAAACGGCTAGGGGTAGCGGAATTCCTGACAGCTATCCCGGCTGACTTGGGGTATGCCCGTGGGTCTCATGAGTGGGCACTATCTAGGCGTCGATATTGGCGCGGAAACCATCAAGGTCGTCGGCATCGAAAAACGCGCGGGGCGTGTTTCGGTCACGACTCGTCTTCAACAACAACACAACAAGGATCCGCATGGAACCTTGGCTTCCCTTCTCGAGCATGTGGACCTCGTGGGTTCCCAAGGCATTGCGGTCACGGGTCGATTGCAGCGAATGGTGCGGGCAGAAGGTGTACCGACCAAAGCTGCCATGCGTCGTGGAGTTCGGTTGCTTCATCCCGACCTCGAAGCGGCAACCCTGCTATCCATTGGCGCCCATGGTTTTTCCGTGCTCGAGATGGGTGCCCACGGAGAAGAGTGGTTTCAGCAAAACTCCAGATGTTCGCAAGGCACCGGCAACTTCCTATCGCAGCTCGTGAAACGTTTCGGGCTCACGGTCGAAGAAGCCTCCGCCCTGTGCAACGACATCGTGGATCCAGCGCCTCTTTCCGGACGATGCCCTGTCATTCTCAAGACGGACATGACGCATTTGGCCAACAAGGGCGAGAGCCGAGAACGTATTTTGGCCGGCTTGTACGATGCGGTTTGTGAAAACGTCGTGACGCTGGTGCGGCCTCGTCTTGCTCCCCGCGACGTCATTCTCATCGGTGGCGTCACGCGATCGGCGCGTGTTCGACGCATGATCGAACGGTGGCTCGATGGCAAGGGAATGCGGATGATCGCGTTTCGTCCTGAGCATGAAGTGCTCGAAGCTCTCGGCGCGGCGTCTCATGCCATGGAGCATCCGGGTGATGTGGCATCCTTGTCGGAATTGCTGGTAACCGCGGAAGCCACCAAGCTCGAACGAGTGCCAGCGCTTCGCGATTCGTTGAGTCGTGTGCGCAGAGTGCCTCGGATCGAGATGACATCCTGGGACCAGCCGCGTTGGGTTTACGTGGGATTGGATATCGGCTCGACGGGTTCGAAGGCGGTTGCGATCGATGAGACCACGGGAGAACCGCTGTGGGAAAGCTATCTCAATACGGAAGGAGCGCCCGTGGATGCAGCGCAGCGTCTCGTCCGTGATTGGGTCGATCGCATTGGAGTGCGAGGACAGGTGCGTGGATTCGGCGTAACCGGATCGGGACGAGAGGTCGTCGGGTCTTTGCTTCGAACGTGTTATGGCAACGATCGCGTGTTCGTGATGAATGAGATCGCGGCCCACGCGGAAGGTGCCTTATCCATCGATGAAAAGGTCGACACCATTTTCGAGATTGGTGGACAAGACGCGAAGTACATTCGTCTCGAAGGGGGCCGTGTGATCGACGCGGCGATGAACGAAGCGTGTAGCGCCGGCACGGGATCATTCATTGCGGAGCAGGGGGCCAAGTTCGAGGGTGTGGGCGACGATGTGGTGCGTCTTGGTCAATTGGCGGAGGGTGCGGATTTTGGCATCTCGTTGGGTCAGCATTGTTCGGTGTTCATGGCGGAGGTGATTGACGAAGCGATTACACAAGGGGTGGAAAGGGACGCGATCATCGCCGGGCTGTACGATTCGATTATTCAGAATTATCTGAATCGTGTGAAGGGTACGCGATCGGTTGGCCAGCGAATTTTCTGTCAGGGAATGCCGTTCAGTTCTCCCGCGCTGGCTGCGGCGGTCGTTCGTCAGACGGGTCGTGAGGTGGTGGTGCCGCCGAATCCCGGCACGATCGGGGCTTTGGGAATTGCTCTTCTCACCCGAAAGGAAATGGTTTCAGCGCAAACCGTGGCGGAAGAGGCTTTGGATCCTCATCGATTCATGGGAGCCGAAGTCGTTTCCAAGGAAACATTCATTTGCAAGTCCACCAAAGGCTGTGGAGGAAGCGGGAATCTGTGTCGGATTGACCGGCTGACCACACGAGTCAGTGGTCTGAAACAGAAGTTCCTGTGGGGAGGCAACTGCTCGTTATACGACCGTGGCGCAGGGCGAAAAAAGCTTCCAGATCTCGCCCCGGACCCATTCCGCGAACGGGAAGAGTTGGTGGATGCGATCTTGCGCGATTGTCGTCGGGACCCTGGCAGTGCGCAGGTCATCGCGATGACGGATGAATTCTCGCTCAAGGGGATGCTGCCGTTATTCGTTACCTTCCTGCACAACCTGGGATTTGACTGTCAGGTATTGCGCAATGCGGATGGCAAGGCATTGCGTCGTGGAATCGAGGGGGCGCGGGTTCCGTATTGTGCACCGATGCAAATGGCGCACGGCGTATTCTTCGAACTCGCGAAAAAACAGCCTGATTATGCTTTCATTCCGATGCTCCAGGAGTTGCCATCGGTCAAAGGAGAGGTTCACTCCACGGTCTGTCCGGTCGTGCAGGCGGCCCCGGACGTCATTGGGAGCCTCATCGAAGGGGATTTGAGCAAGCGTCGAATTCTTCGTCCGATCCTTCGGTTTGGGGGGGAAGGCTATCGTGGCCGGCAATTCACCGAGTCCTTGCGTCGTTTCGCGGAGCAATTGGGCGCGAGCCATCGATTCGCGGAAGCTTTCAAGAAAGCAGTTCACGCGCAGGAAACCTTCGAAGCCGATTGCGTGAAGATCGGGGAGCGCGCTCTTCGATTCGCGGAGAAACATCAAGTCGTCCCGGTGGCCGTGCTCGGACGTCCCTACACCATTTACAACGATGTATTGAATTCGAACGTCCCCAACTTGCTGCGTGCGCTCGGAGCGTTGGCCATCCCGGTGGATTGTCTGCCAGTGCCGGACGACATCCCTCGATTCAACGATCAATATTGGGGCTATACGCAACGCAACTTGCGGGCAGCCACGTTCGTTCGTCAAACCCCCGGTCTATATTCCGTGTTCTGCAGCAACTACGCCTGTGGTCCCGACAGTTTCACGCTCCAATTTTTCAGCTATCTGATGCAGGGCAAACCCTTTGCCATCGTGGAGACCGACGGTCATTCTGGCGATGCGGGGACCAAGACACGCATGGAAGCGTTTTTGTATTGCGTGGATTCGGACGTTCGCTCCAGCGCGTCAGAACACAATAAAATCAATGACTTGAAGGCATTGGAGGAGGTCAAGGCGCCGGCGGACCGTGTGAAGGCGGATCAATCGTTGCTCCTCATTCCGCGAATGGGAACGGGTGCGGAAGTTGCCGCGGCCTGTCTTCGCAGCGAGGGGTTCCGTTGTGAGCACTTGCCCATGCCGGATCGAGAAGACGTGCGCACGGGTCGTCGATACACCTCTGGAAAAGAGTGTGTTCCGATGATTTTTACCACGGGTGCGCTGCTCAATCGTCTGGAGCGGGATCGTCACACGCAAGAGAAGTTCACGCTTGCCATGCCTACGGCCTCCGGTCCTTGTCGTTTCGGCGTTTATAATGTCATGCACAAGGTGATTTTGGAGCAGACGGGATGGAGTGATCGCGTCAACGTTTTCTCTCCGGACGACGGCGATTATTTCCGGGAAACGTCGCCGGAGTTCATGGTCAAGCTTTGGTGTGGGTTCGTGGCTTACGACATGCTCGAGGCCATGCTTTACGATGTTCGTCCGGTGGAGAGGCGAAAGGGCGCAACCAACGAAATCTACCGAAAATACAAGGAAGAACTCATTGCAGGCATGGAAAAACCCTCGAAGGGCACGGCGTTGAACGCGACCCTGGAGGTATTGAGCGGGATGTGGGGGATGCGCGATCTATTGACCCGCGCCGCGCAAGACATGGCGGCCGCCAAGAATCGCGTTCGAGATGTGCCTTCTGTCGCGGTCGTCGGTGAAATCTACGTTCGTCTCGACCCCTTCGCCAACGACTTCATCATCGACAAGCTAGAGGAACGCGGGATTCGGGCAAGGTTCGCACCTTTTGTCGAATGGCTCGAGTATACGCAATATCTCGCGGAAAAACGCGTGTTGGACAAAGCCATGCGGCATGATGACAACCCGTTGTCCATCGGTGTGACGGGGGTCGTTCAACGCGCTTCGCTGCAGGTGCTCTACGATATCTGCGCCAAAGCGCTTCAGTGGCCGGAGCGCACCACGGTCAACTCCACGCTCGATGCCGCCCTTCCCTATCTCAATACGGAGTTGACGGGAGAAGCGTGTTTGACCCTTGGAGGTCCGATCCATGAGTTCAACCATAAGCTCGTGCAAGGCGTGGTGGTGGTGGGACCTCATGAGTGCATGCCCTGTCGAATCGCGGAGGCTCAATACGGCAAGGTGGCAGAAGACATGAACCTTCCGTATCTCGTGCTCGCTCTCAATGGCGACCCGCTCGATACCGAAGCCCTGGACCGATTCGCCTACGACATTCATGAATCCCATCGTCGTGGCCTGGGTCGGGACCTGGGCACGGTCTTCAAGAATATGGGAGCGGACAATCGGCTATCGATCACGGCCGACGATCCCACGCTCGTTCCGCTTCGCTTGTCCGCGGACGATCGGATGATGAGCCACGGGCGAAGAGCGCAAGACTGATCGCCGCATCCTAAAATATCTATAAATAACAATTACTTACACCACGCCCGAAACCCTGTCCGCAGCCCTGGGGCAAGGCTTGCAGACCGCTTGCTTTCGGGTGTCGTCGATGCCGGGCGATAGCAGGTTCATCGCTGGGTCAGGTATGGCGGTGTGGGGGTATAAGGAGCGAGGTTCGAACACAAACTTGGACAATTCCGAAGTTATTGTCATAACCAAACCATGAACAACCGGTTGCTATGGGTTGGTTTTTTCTTGGGGGCATGGGGTATGGGGGCCTGTTCCTCGGCCGGAAGCACCGATAAGGATTATGGGGGAGGCGGAAGTCTCGGTGGTGAGGACGGCGGTGCTGGCAGCGGAGGCAGTGGCATCGACGTTCCGGATTCAGGTTTTTTGGAGGTGAGTACGGAAGACACGGCGCTTGAAACGGGAGGAACGAAGGAGCCGATCCCCGTGGATTGTACGGGTTGTCAAGGGATTGGGGAGGGGTTGGAAAACTTGTTGTGCGCCATCGAACTCTGTGATCCCAAGATGGTTTTGAATTCGGAATACCATTCCCCGACCGCGACCAAGCCGCAAAAAATAGCAAGTTCGCGTTCGGCGGTGGCTCGGTTCGGCGCTCCCAACAATGGCCTGGCGCCGCTGGTCAATGATTCGTATGCGTTGATGGCGACGGGGCCGGCGAAAGGGACGGACCACAATGTGACGCTGGGCGACTTTGGCCTCACCACGCCCGACGGAGCCAGTGTACCGGACCCATTTGCGCCTCCCCAAGACACGATCAACCTGACGTACGATGTGATGGAGTGGAAGTTGCGACTCAAGGCGCCGGCCGAGGCACACGGCTTTCGCATCAACTACGTCTTTTTCTCTGAAGAATACGACGAATACATCGGGCGGGAGTTCAACGATAAGTTTTATATTTTCCTCGAGGCGGCGAGCACGAACGGTGGCGCGCGCACGGTGATCAACTTCACGGAATGTCGGGATCCCAATAGTTATCATGACTTTACGTGCAGCGCGGCGCAGGCGGCCAACGACCTTTGCCACGAAGGGGACCGTTTCTGCTACGTGGCGATCAACACCGCGCTATCGGATTGTTGCTGGTATCAAGGCTGTCCCAACAAGACCAAACCCAATACGGATATTTCGGGTACGGGTTTTTCATGCGGCACGGAGCAAGTCGACGGTCTTGGGGATGGGAGCATGGGGCATACGTATGGGTCTTCGACGGGCTGGCTCAAGACCGAGTGGCCGATCGAGCCCAACGAGGAGTTTACACTGATTTTCCACATCCACGATACGGCGGATAGTTTGTTCGACTCTGAGGTGATTCTCGATGGGTTCACGTTTTTGACGCAGGTCGACAAGGGAACGGCGCCAGTGGTCAAGTGAATCGCAAAGGGTGTGGAAGGGAAAAATGATTCAACGTCGCAGGCTCATCACCCACGCTGCCAAGCGCGCCAAACACGCGCCCATTGCTCGGGCCCCATGAAATACCCTAGCGCTCGCGTGTCATCAGCGCGGGTGTTTTCGGATTCGACACATCCAAGACCGCCACACCGTAGGCATCATTGGCGATCAGCAATTGGGATCCATTTCTCGTCGCTCGGTTGACAGCGCCTTTGGGGTCGAACCGGCTCAATTCAGTAGGTTTCGCAGGGTCGGTGATATCGATCACGGCAAGACCCGAATCGCCGAGGCATAAAAAGGCATGGGACTCGGACAACGCGATGCCTCGCGCCATATCCGTCGTTTTTGGTAATAATTCTCCTAGGATTCGAAGGGGAGCGTGAGAAATATCCACCATCACGAGCCCTCGTTCGCCAGCGGCCACATAGGCAACCTGGTCGTGAATCGCCACCGCTCGCGCATCGGCATTCAAGTCGAGTTGTTCCATCACGCGAGGGACGGCATTGCCAAAGTCGATGAGCGCCACGCCTTTTCGGCCCGCGGCCACGACGCCTTTCTTCCCTAACACCGCGATATCACGTGCATATCCTGGAATTAGCACCTGCTTTTTCAGCACGGGCGCTGTTGGATCCGACACGTCCAGACGAATCACTCCTGACCCACCACACGCCACCACTGCGGTTTTCGAATCCAAAAGCGCCGCGTGCCATGCGGCATGACACGCCTTGCGCAATTCGGTCGGCCATGGATGGGGGTTGAGCAGCGTGAGTTTTCCTTCTCGCGCCTCTTTCGTGTCCACCAACGCAACTCCGGAAGGGCCCGTGGAAACGACGAGTAGCGATGTATCCGGCATTTGCGCGAGATGTTGAACGCTTCCTCGAAGGGTAAGGCTCGCTACCCGCTTGGGTACGGTTGGATCGGATAGATTCCAGCTCACGACACCAGCGGTCGTGCCCGCGTGAACGAGGTCATCGTGGACTTCGATGGCGTAGGTGCGTTGGTGCAAAGCTTCGACGGGGTCGGGCAGCACGCTGGGCAGCGGGGCGGCGGACTCGTTGGCAGAGGGGGAAGCGGTTGGATCGTAGTCTTTCCACTTGGTTTTTTGGCATCCGGCGTAAGCGAAAAGCGCGATGGGCAGGGCGAGCCACGATAGCGCACGACGAGTGTTCATGGGTTCAACTCCATTCCCGCGTGATATCGCGCCATGCGTTGGATGCTTCGAGCGCAGACGTGGCAAAAGGGGACTAGGCCTTTATGAAACATTTTGCAATCGGCCTGGGGGCGATACAGACCTTTTGCCTTGTAGCCAGCGCCTTCGAACAAGCCAACCACCGAGGCGTACTCTTCGGTTTCGGGGGTGGGCACGGGCGTTGGTTCTTCGATGAGATCGGCCCAGGGAATAGCCGTGCGTCGTTGCCCTACGAACGCGGTGATATTGGGTTCCCACGGCTCGACCCCCGGCGGATACATCGTATCCTCATCCATCGAGATGGCGGAATCATAGTATTCATCTCCGAGTCCCGCCATGGAATGGCCGAACTCGTGCAGCATGACGTAATCATCGTATTCGTTGTCGGAGGTGAAGACGGCCCATTGGTTGAAGACGCCGCCGCCGCCATAGCGCGCGGAATTCACCATGACGAACACGGCATCGTAAGGTGCCAGGGAAGCAACCTCGCGCATGGTCTTGGTGTGCTGGAGCGTCAGGTATCGCGGCGAATCGAATGTGTTGAAACTCGCGCCCAAAAGCGTGTCCACAAACACACCCTTTCGAGGTTCACTCACTCCCGATGCGTTGGAATACGCAACGATACCGCGAATGCAAACCATGTCTTTCATCGTCGTCCACGGAGGAGTCGAAACGAAAGCTTCCGTGAAACGTTGCAAATCCGCCCGAAGTTTGGAGTCATCCTCGCGCGCATATCCCTCGGGTATGATGACGATATCGAGGCAATGAGCGGGATCCTTGGCCTCGGGAGTCAATGAAACCACTTCGAAATCCGTATGTTTACGAACGCGAAGGATCTGATGGGAGCGTGGATCGATATCCAATCGATACATCGGTTCGAACTTGCCATTGCGTGATCGATGATCGATCGTCACCGTGACCGGTTGTTTGGGCCACGGAAAGCGGATGGATTCATGCATGGTGCGGCGAATTTTGTTTTTCGCTTCCCCCGTGCCCGTCCATTCTTCGAACAAGGTAGCGAAGCCGAGTCTGAATATTTCTTGAGAAGTCGCCCTATCGGTCACACGAAAACGATAGGTGCCGAAGTCGAAGGGATCGATCAGATACCGCCTGGTTCCAGGCCAGAGGGGCTCCCAGACGATCTCATCGAGGCTATATGCGCTTTCGGTATCCACACCGGAATGAAACAAGTCCACGCGCATGGCTTCCTGGGTGAACCAATCGTCATAGGCGAGGGGTGACCCCTGGGAGACGGAGGAAGTGCCCACCGCCGCGATGGATTCGGAATGGGTCCATCCACCCAACGCAAGCGCCACGCCAACGATGCTTGCCAGCTTCAAAGACCACCGGATTTCATGCATATCCACGCCTCTCGAAGATGAACAGGCCCAGACTATACCTCATGGTTTGCCGCCAATGCACCCAGCGTTCCATCGGGCGACAGTCCTATTTACGACGATGCGTTCGTTCGACTACGGTCGCTCGTCGATGGAACCTGTCGTGGAAGATCGGAGCGTACATCACGCGCTGGTCGCGAAAATCATGCAAGAATGGGTGCCTTTCAATGCCTATCTTGGCATTCGGGTGGTGCGGGTTACCGAAGGGCATACGGTGATGCATTTACCTTTTCGGGAGCAGTTCGTGGGCGATTCCGCGCGTCCTGCCTTGCATGGTGGTGTGCTATCCGCGCTTGCCGATGCCTGTGGCGGCACGGCCGTATGGTCTACGGTAGGTCCCGAGGATCGCGTATCGACGATCGATTTGCGCATCGACTACCTGCGGCCCGCGCCTTTGGAAGAGTTGGTAGCCACGGCGGATGTGTTGCGCGTGGGCAATCGTGTTGGGGTGGCCACGATTCGGATCGCAGCTTGTTCCGAGCCCGAACAGGTTTTGGTCGAGGGCAAAGGCGTGTATGCCATTCGTCGAGGAGAAGACCGGGGTGGTTGAAGCGCGTGGTGGGTATCGATGGGTATGGTTGGGGTGGGGAATATGGTTGGGTTGCTCACCTGCTCCAGCGCCCACGGCTCCGCCTTTGCCACCGCCCATATCACCACCTTCGTCATCCCTTCCGGTTGTACATAACATACCAAAATCATTAGATATTTCAGAAGACGAACCACCTCCCGATCCTCGGCCGCCGCCGCTCGAGCATCCGGACCCTTTTCTCTTTCTTCAAGTACAAGGCTTTGGGGATGCGGTGGTATCGCTCGCCCTGGGCGCGCGCGAGCGTCGTCCCATCCTTGTGGCCGCGCATGGCAACTACGACACGCCTGAGTCCCAATGCTGGATATGGCGTGAGATCGTGGGAGACGATGGGTTCGTGTTGTGTCCCCGAGGCGTGGTTCGCCCCGATTCTCCGTCGCGAAATGATCTTCGCTACGAATATGTGTCGAACCAACAGTTGGAAAAAGAGATAGAAGCGGGGGTGGAAGCGCTCGATCTGGCGTATCCGGATCATGTCGATGCCGAAGCGATCGTATTCACGGGGTTTTCCCAAGGGGCGATCATGGGTGCATCGATCATGGCACGCCGGCCGGAGCGATATCCGAGGGCGGTATTGATCGAAGGAGGGCAGCGCGTCTGGTATCCGGCTCACGCAAAGGCGTTTTCGGAAGGCGGAGGACAACGTATTTTGTGGGCTTGCGGCCAGTGGGAGTGTCATCGGCAGGCCGTCGAGGCAGCAAAAGTGCTGGAAAAATTTCAGATTGCTTCTCGCGTGGTGTTTTCGAAAGGCGAGGGTCATACCTACGGGGGTGGTGTGGCCGATGAAATCCGTGCTGCTTTTTCGTGGGTGGTGCAAGGCGATGAGCGTTGGGCGCGGGAGACGCGGCACTGATGATCACGGAGAGATGGCAACACGCGGCAAAGGGGAAGTCAGCAGTGGCTCATGCGATGTCATGACGTCGTGGGGTCGGTCTTGAGCCACATGGCGCTCTGCTTACTTTCGTAGGCGATATCTCCTTCGTGACGGTATTCGAACTCGTAGGTGATGAAGATGCGGTCGCCCATGAAGCGTGTCCGAAGCTCTTTGCAGCTACACAGCATGGGTTTTCCGGGGGGCACCAACTTACGGAAAACCGCTCGATGAAGGTGAGTGCCATAGCCGGTCCATCCTTGTGCGTGACGAAGCCCGAGCATGTAGAACACGTGAACGAAGCCGAGCATACCGGTCACATGCACCATGGCCGCCCCGGATACATGATGAGGGTGCTTGACGGGGTGAACTCGCTGCGCGTCGGTGAACGGCATGGGAACGTCGGTCGGCATGCGGCATACGAAGGACCGAGCCTGTTCATCGAAGCTTTCGATGCGGTCGACGAGCAAGACGCGGGGTTCATAAGGAAGGTCGTCGAGAAACTCCTGATCGAAAACATAAGGGCATTTCATGGGGAACAAGGCCTCGGGCCTCTCCTAAACCCATCGCTAGGTGGAGGACAAGGCCGTAGATTCAGGTTTTCGGGCTTTCGGTCTTTGCATCGCAAAAAGCTGAAACGGTTGCCATGTCGCCAACGAAGCGTTAATGATGCTGATTCCTCCCCATGCGTCCCCCTCGCCGAGGAAGTCCCGTGACCACGTCAGAACCCGTGACGCCGAGCACCCGCTTACGTTTTCCCATTTCTTTGCAGCGATCGGATGCGTCCGCGCTGAAGGAAGCGGCAGAAACGATTCAGGCCGACAAGTTGTTGATGAGTGTTCTCGAGGCCATTCCCAGCTTCGCGATGGTGCTCGACGAAAACCGCCAAATTGTCGCGGCCAATCGTCGCTTGCTCGATGCGGTGGGGGCTCAAACTCTTCAGGAGATCATGGGGCAACGACCGGGGGAAGCCGTTCATTGTCGTCATGCCTGCCGCTCGCCGGAAGGATGCGGATCCACGGCCGCGTGTGTATTTTGCGGCGCGGTTCAGGCGATTGTCATCAGTCAACAAACCCAGACGACGCAGGTTCAGGAGTGTCGTATCCCCTTGATGAACAGCAAAGAAGGTGCGATCGACGCCGAGGTTTCGGCGTCTCCGATCTTCGTGGGGGGCAAGTGCTTCACCCTCGCCACCATGCGCGATATCAGCTCGGAAAAACGTCGGAAGGTGCTCGAGCGCGTTTTTTTCCACGATGTGCTCAACACCGCGGGGGGCATGCAGGGGCTGGTGGCGATGCTGCGAGACAAGCCATCGATGGAAGCGGGCATTGAGTATGTAGAGCTATTGCAAGACCTTTGCGAACGTCTGGTGGAAGCGATTGGACAGCAGCGCGAGTTGCTCGCCGCGGAAACGGGGGAGCTTGTAACACGTCCTGTTTTCGTATCCGTGCGGGGTCTGCTCGAATCCATCCAAAAAGTGTACGAACGCCATGAAATTGCAGGAGGACGAAAGGTTGTCCTGGGCCAAGCTCCTGACATCGATATCGTGACCGACGCGAACCTGGCTCGCCGAGTTGTGGAAAATATGGTCAAAAACGCCTTGGAAGCCAGTGCCCGGGGCGCCACGGTGACGCTCGATGCGCAGGACCAGGGCGAACAGGTCGCTTTGCGAGTCCACAATCCGAGTGTCATTCCCGATGCCATCAAGCATCAGATTTTTCAACGTTCCTTCAGCACCAAAGGAAGCGATCGAGGCATTGGCACCTACAGCATGCGACTGCTTGGCGAAGGGTATCTTGGTGGGAAAGTGAGTTTCACGTCCAGCGAGCCGTCGGGCACGACGTTTGTCTTTCGGATTCCCAAAACCTGGGCGGGTCGTCCTTCCGACGAATCGTGGTGATATCCGCGGAGGAATCAGCAGTCGAAAATACTAGTTCCGCGGGATAGTTCACCGAATGGATCCACCAGACCACGAAGCACGGAGCGAAGGGTTGGGTGTGAGATCTGGGACGCGGATTTCCAAAGAACGAATCGAGCTTCTCCCAGGGCCAATCCTGAAATAGGCGTATACACGAGGTCCTGGGCGGAGGGGCGCACGCCATTGGCTTCGAAACCATATTCCCAAACGACGGTGCTGCCCGCGGTGAAGGCAAGAGCGCCGAGCCATCCGAACTTGCATTGACGAGCGCGCAGATACGCTTCGCTTCCCATCAATCCATGCCCGATCACGTTGATTTCCCATCGATCCCCATCCCATGAAAACGCGGGACGGCTCGGCTCGAAAATGGGAGGACGGGTCCACGCTTCCTTGTAATGCTGTCCCCAGATGGCGGGGTCGGTTTCGGCGAAAGGATCGGGCCACAGCAGGGCCTCGGTGGCTCTAACGACCGAAAACATCGTCAGCACATGAACGGTGGGAGGTGTCCACCTAGGGCCCTTCGATGTTTCTGCTTGTTGCTCCGAAGGCTCTTGCCGCGCTGGAGGTATTGTCACGGGCTGCGCGAGAAAGCCTGAAACCAACAATGCCAAAGGGCCCATAGGTGTCGTTGTACCGTACTTGCACGACGGCTGGATCCGATTTGTGAAGGGTCGGGGGGTGACGGGTTGGTGGTGATACGCTCGAGCCAACGGCTCGTCATCGGGGCATCGTATTGTTCCATCGGCGCAACAGGTGGCGGCCGCCGATTTGGGGTGGCGAACCGCCACCAGCAAAAATCTCCGGGATTTTTCGCGAAACTCGTCGATTTCGCGCTGCGCGAGGGTGGCGCGCCGCCACCTTGTTCCTCTTGATTCATCGGAAAAACAGCGTCGATTCGATTGGCACGCCTTTCGCTGAGTCCGAGGGTATGAACCCATTCATCATTAAGCGATTGTTCTTGGCTCCCCTGGTGCTGGCTTGTGCGGGACCGGGGACAAGCGATGGTCACGACGTGGCATCCAATCCATTTCCGGATAGTACGACCGAAAAGAGACCTTGGAATCAAGCGATCATCCAGGAGGATCGGACCAGCCTCGAGACCCAAGAAGCGTCATCGGATCGAGTGGCAAGCCTCATCCTGCTCGCTTCACCATCGGGCGACCTAAGCGTGCTCGATCCCGCGGATGGTTCGCTGCTCGGAACCTATGAAGCCAATGCGGTAGACATCGCCGCCTGGGCCGAGGCTCCCCACGCGGCCATCATCGCCGAAGGGTGGGAGGATGGGAGCGGGAGCATCCGTCAGGTGCGGTTCGACTCCGCGGGAGGGCTGCATAAGATGGGTGAGTATGCTCTATCGCTCGATGACCTGCGGCTCATCCACGGACCGGAACCCATGCTAGGCCTTGGTATCCGAGAAGGGACAACGATTTTTTGCGGGGAGGAAGGACGAACCCTATTCGGAACGAGTTCGTTCGTGACTTTTCGGGGGAACGGGTTTGTCGATACGTGGCTCTTGGAGCATGCCGACTCGATGCCGACAGCGCTGGTATTGCGGTATGAGCAGGGTTTTCGCGAACTCGAGCGGTTTCAGATTCCCACCCCGGATTACCCTTGTCCATCGCGATTCGTTCGGGAGGCTCCCACACCCTTGATCATCGGTGTCATGGATCATGATGTATGGCTACAGCATCCTTCGGGGGAAATGGTGATGCATAGAAGCGACCGGGAAAGCTCGGAAGGCTGCGTGCAAGATGCGTTATGGATCGATTCCGAAAACGCCATCGCCGTACTGACGGGTCCAGACGCTCGCTTTCATTTACTATCCGTAAACGGATATACCTCCGAGACATCGATCGACTTCGGGGACCGGATCGGGCACGACCCCCATCCTCAACGACGGTTTGCGTATGACGGAGGGCGGAAACGGTTGTGGATGGCGCTCGACGGGCGGCTCGTGGCTTTCGATCGGTCGGTGACGGGGTTTGAGCAGGTGGATCTTACCCTTGGATACCGGGCCAAAGCCGTGGCCATCGTATGGTGATGAAACGAGCTGGTCATAGTCTTCGATGCTGCAAGCAAGGAAGGGAACGACGGACCTGACGCAGATAGTGCAAGTCGATGGGATGCTGACAGAAGCCGACGTGATCGGAGCATTGGGCGACGATGGTTCCCCAGGGGTCGACGATGAGGGCTTTTCCGTACGTAGTTCGTGCGCCGTGGGCTCCGAATTGGGCCGCGGCAACGACATAAACTTGGTTTTCGATGGCACGCGCTCTCAGCAAAACATGCCAATGGTCTTTTCCGGTCGTGAGGGTGAAGGCGGCGGGGACGACGACGAGCTGGGCTCCCATGCTCACCAGACGGCGATACAATTCAGGAAAACGCAGGTCATAGCAGATGGAAAGGCCTACCCGGATTCCATCGATATCCACGCATTGGGGGGCGGATCCGGCAAGGCATGCCTCGCTTTCCATCAAGCGAGTGCCATCGGGTAAATCCACGTCGAATAAGTGAATTTTCCGATAGGTCGCGGCCAGCGTGCCGTCGGGGGCGAAAACCGCACAGGTGTTGTAGGGACGCAGGGGATCGTCGGATTTTTCGGGGATTCCCCCGGCAATGACCCAACGTTGCGCTTCTTTCGCGACGGCGCCAAGCGCATCGAAGACTGGATTCGTTGGGCTCAAGGGAGCGGCGAGTTGTCGTTTTTTCCGTTCGGGACCCATAAATGCCAGGTTTTCCGGAAGCACAATGAGCCTTGCACCCCTGCGTGCGGCCTGCAAAACCATCGATCGCAGGATTCGCAGGTTTTCCGAAACATCCTCCTGAGCCGAAAGCTGTACGGCGGCTACCTCGATCGCCTCTTCAGGGTTTGTCCTCATACGGGGTAGACTACGATGATTGTTCGAGCGGTGACACCATGACGTCCACGACGAGTGCGATGCAGCAGTACGGCATCCCCGCGAGCCCAGAGAGCGCGAGCCGGGGAGGCACCTCCGCGGGATTGGTTTTGCTGTATTCGCAATCTTATAAGCAACTTCAGCCAGCCTACCCGCTTACGACCAGCGAGGTTTTCATCGGAAGAGACCCTCTATGCGCGATCGTCGTGCCCGAACGCGCCGTATCCCGTCACCACGCCATGCTCAAATACAACGGGGAATCCTGGCTGTTGCGGGATCTGGGCGGAGCCAACGGCACGATGGTCGACGGCCATTTCATCGATGAGATCGAGCTAGAGCATCTGCATGAAATCCGTGTGGGGGACACCGTCATGAAGTTCGTATTGGCGGGTGCGGAGAATTACATGAGCTATGGCATCGATGGTGCCATGGTGGGCAGCGTGCAACGTCGCAGCACGCGACTGACGGAATTGGTGGGGGGCTGGGCGATCGATCGAATTGGGGCGCAGCTCGAGCGAATCGCGCCGCTCGAGTTGTTGATTGTGATCCAGGGTGAGAGCGGAACAGGTAAGGAAGTGGTGGCTCGAGAGATACATCGCTTATCGGGGCGCGCGGGCCCCTTGCGAGCCGTCAATTGCGCCGCGATTCCCCCCAATCTGATTGAAAGCGAGCTATTTGGTTATAAGCGGGGGGCGTTTTCCGGCGCCGAACGAGACAAACTAGTACTACAGATCCTTTCTTCGTTCCACATTAGGACCGGGGCGTAAGAACCCACGGGAACTCAAGAACCAGCT
>MWCO01000050.1 GCA_002070115.1 Deltaproteobacteria bacterium ADurb.Bin207 | reverse complement strand
CCGCCTGTTCCGCCTGCTCCGCCTGTGCCACCTTCCCCCCCGGTTCCCCCTATTCCTCCTGTCCCCCCTTCCCCACCCGTTCCGCCTGTTCCACCTGTGCCTCCGGCCTCAGGATCTGTGCCACCTTGGCCCAACAGCGAAGGATCGAGATCTTCCCAATCCAAATCCGATCGTCCGCAGCCTGAGACAAAAGCCGCATAAATAGCCCCAATGGAAAGGATTAGAGGGAGACGGGAGTAGCGCATGAGGAACCTCGGTATTCCGGTCAGCAGCACATCTCGTGCCAGATTATGTACCACAAGAGCTATAAATCAGCCATCCTAAACACATCACGAATCAGAAAGGGTTCATATCGTCGTCCGAACCCCCCAATAATTAACCCCATCCGCATCCGCATGCTCACCGAATGAGTGGACCCTTCCTTCCGCGATGAAGTATGTCGCACGGCGACCGGCGACGCGAGAAAAGAGTACGGTTCCTTGCTCTTCCTCGTCTCCCTCTTTGCGAAAGCGCAATTCGGCCATGCTTGGGTCTTGGGGGCAAGCCAGGTCACGGCTACAGACGGGACAATAAAACGCGACCTCATCGTTCATTTCAACCGGGAAATCGGCGGGTATGATCGTTGAATAATCCCCTGGTGTGGGGTTGAACAACATCAGGGCTCGCCGCCCCTTCAGTTCACCACGCAAAATGACGTACTCGCGTGGGTTGAGGCTGGCATTGCAGAATGGGCAAAGATAGGTCAGCAAATCCGACATCATACTGCACTCACGAAATCGTTGGTTCACAACCATTATCGACGCCATCGGCGCGCGGTCAACGAGGCTCTTTGATTCTCGACACGTCGATGGTTTCGTCCCATTCGGGACCAAACCCTTCGTAATGAACCCGGTATCGTTCCTCCCCCAGCACTTCGACGATACTGGCGGGATATATGTGGTTGTTCCAAGAGACACGCACCCGTTGGCCGACTTTGTAGCGCGACAGAGAATGTCCACCCGAAGCGGAGGACGAGGCAAGAGGGGCTCCGCCGCGTCGCATCACCTTGGCCGGTGGTGGTGGCGGAACCACGGGTCCTTTGACCCTTCCTTTGATCCGCGCCACATTGATGGTCTCATCCCAGATCGCATCGTATCCATCGTAATGCACGCGAAACCGTGCAGGACCTTCCGCATCGACGATGACCGCCGGGTAATCATTTCCTTCCCATTCGACGAACACATGATCACCAATGACGTAGTGTTCTTTGCACGACGAGCACAAGAGCGCGGTGATTGCCCAGCCCAGGCTCATCAAACGGAAAGGCAAGCGCCGATGGGAATTCATGGTCATGAGTGGCAAGGCTTCTCAATAGTCCGCGGTGCTTCCCACGGCAGCATCTTCATCGGCTTTGATCCGCCATCCCAAAGACTCCATGAGCGGGTTGTTGTCGCTGGCCCATTTTCGGAATCGCGTTCGAGATGCGCGATGAGAAGCGTGCATGATTTCTTTGCGCGCCTGTGGGCTCGTTGCGTTGTTCATGAAATGCATGGCGACTTCCGGCTCCGGTTCCACAAGCAAAACATGCGCCGAGCCCGATGCATTGATACGAGACGCCGCTTCCGTCAGACGAGCATGAATGGACGTCCGCATCGCCTGGTTGTAGATCCACATCAATCCTTTGTCGCGAAGGCTCGATCGAATGCCGTGCCCCGTAGGAACGCCATCGGGCATAACCGATACGCGAATCGGCACGTTCGGGTTCAAAACAAGGATGAATTTTGCTCCGTTGGCAACAGCGATATCGATCTCCGTCGTGGGTGCCACGCTGCCATCCACGTAGTACCGATCACCGATACGAACGGGTGAAAAAAACAGCGGCAGCGCCATCGAAGCCGTACAGGCGAGAGAAATGGGAACGTGATCGAATTGCGAAGATCCAAACAATACGCTTTCACCGCCATCGAGATCGGTTGCGGTAATGAGCAACTCACGATGTAGACTTCGAAAACTGTTCGGAACACGTCTTCGTAGGAAAAAATCGGCTAGGAAGTGTTCGTATCGGTCCAGGGACAGCAACCCCGCGGGCAATGCATCGAAGAGACGATCGAGTTGTTCCCAAAGGTCAGAAGGCATCGGAGCCGGGCTTCGCGCCACAAGCGAAGCTACGCCATGCCGAATGGCGTTCAATCCGCTCATGATGGTGCGCCGCCATTCGCCGACATCCAGGCTCAATATGTGGTTCCGCTCGAGGGGAAAGAAGTTGTCCGCGGGATCGAGCAGCGCGCGAAAAAGCCTGGATACCGGCAAACCTCCCGCAATGGCGGCAGCCACGCTGGCGCCGCTGGACGTGCCAATGATCAAATCAAAAGGCTCGGATTCCACCACGGATTCGAGCGCGGACAAGGCGCCCAATTGATACGCGCCCCCCGTCACGCCCCCTCCCGTCAAACAAATTGCGGTCTTCGGACGCTCATCCGTCGTTCGTTCCATCATCTCAAGTCCTCCTGACGCGCACGCACGGCGGCCTGACTGCGTAAAGAAAGCATGACAAACGCTGCAAGGATCAACATGGTCGCCAGCACTCCTCCGACGCTGATCGTCCAAGGCAAGGGAGTGGGGTCACTATCGAAACGGATCCATCCGAAAGCAATGCCGAGAATCGGGATCGCATTGAAACAAAAATGAGCCACGAGACCAGGTCCCACAGAACCGCTCACGGCTCGAACCAACGTGATGGCTCCCCCGATGACCAGCAAAGGAACGAATAATTGGATACTCCCATGGGCACCCGCGAAAAGGACAGCCACCATGAAGCAAGTAAACCCTACCCCATGACTGCGCCGCATACCCCCAAACAGAAGACCGCGAAAGAAAAGCTCCTCCACGAAAGGCCCCAAACCAATGACCACGATCGGAATCATGATTCGTGAGACAAGACTGTCCATGCGAAGCATTTCGGATTGCATTTCCAGCGATTGCGGATCCATCGGAAGAAAGCGAAACACCAGCCGCTGCAACAACTCCGCGGGGATCTGCAAACAAACGCCCAATAGCCCCCCCAACAGGAAAAAAATCGGATGCGTCTTGCGCAAGGCAAATATATCCGCCAACGCCCTGTTGCCACCATGAACGCGAACCGCCAGCAAGATCGTCGCAAAGTACGCGATGGCCTGACATGCCACGGCATTGACGATGTCCGTCTGCGCACCCGGACGCAACGCATGCGTCACGGCAATGAGCGTCATCGCTCCTGCCGTGGCCACCACAAACCACAACACCGCCGCCACGACGGACAACGGTCTTTCTTGCGGAGGTATCCCGCTCAACCGATCCTCAGAGTCGTCGTCCAGCATGGTCCCGATTCCCTTAGTACAGGTATGGGGAAGTTGGTATCCGTCCGAGCGGTGAGCGTTCAGATTCGATTCGAAGGTCGAGCAATATTGGCAAGAGAAACCAATGCTTCGAACTCATCGGAGGTAACTGGACAAACCGAAAGACGAGACTGTCGCACCAAAGCCATGCCCGCCAGCACGGGATGAGCCTTCATCGTTGCCAGAGAGACCGGAAACGCAAAACGCTCTTCAGGCACGATGTCTACCGCCAACCATTTCGCATCCGCCGACGTTGGGTCTGGGTAGGCTGTTTTCGTCACTTTTGCCACGCCAACCGCTTCCTTCGGGCCTACGGAATGGTAAATCACACAACGATCGCCCTGTTTCATGCGCGAAAGATTGTTGCGAGCTTGGTAGTTTCGCACGCCATCCCAGCACGTCCCCTTGTCTCGCAACAAATCATCGAAACTATACGCACCGGGCTCTGTTTTCAGCAGCCAATACGCCATGGTCCGTCGTCTCCATCCGCACGATTACCTACCGGGCAACGCGCGATACCGAGCCATTGCCTGGAGGTGGGTCGCCATCAAACCCCCAGTTGAGCCAGTACACGTACAGACTATCCACCGCTAGCCGAATCGGTTGCGCTTGCGACTTCGCAAGAACAAGGGGTTGCGACGCTCCTATCCAAGCTTTTTTTACGTCGCCAGTAGCCGCGTTAGGGCTAGGTCCTCGATACGGCCAATACAATTCTCCCCCGGATATCACCAGACCCTCACTCACGGTCTGACCTTGCACCAAGGCAGTCGCCACACCTCCCGTTTTTGGTACCGCCCACACCGAACCATCACGGCAATTCGCCCAATATACAGTGGTGTTATCGATCGCGATGCCACACGGCGCACTTTGCGCATACGCCAGGGTAGTAACCACCCCCCCCGTCTTCGCCACTTTCATCACGGAACCATCGTTGTTGTACTTCAATCCCGAATAGGTTCCCTCATTGACCCAATATACGTGCGTGGAATCGACCACCAACGCCTTGGGCATTTTCTGATCCACCGAAAGCTCGAGCACTGATCCCCCAGACATCGAGGCCCGCACGACTTTCCCATCCTCGTTGTACGCACTGCCGCTCCAAGTTCCAGGACGCAGCCAAAACAACGTCGAACCATCATTGGTCAGATCGACAACGAGACTTTCGCCATCGACCACACTTTTCTTTGCCCCCCCATTCACAGCCACTTTCGCAATTCCAAGACCCGTCGCCCAATACAATATCCCGCCGTAAATGGTGATCGGACCAGTCGCTCCCTCCGATGCCACCGTCGACTTATCCCCTCCAGACTTGGGCATGCTGTACACACTGTTGTCGTACGCGTCCGTCCAATACACATGCGTTGCATCGAGCACCATCGCGGTCGGACGATTCAAGCCCTTGACGAGCAAACGGCTCGGGCATGTCCCTTCGATACATTCCTCCCCCCAACAACTCCTGCCACAAACACCGCAATGCAGTTCATGCGTCGTGAGGTCCGTCTCACAACCATCCGAATCCTTGGCGTTGCAATCTCCCAAGCCGGACAAACAAGCCAGACCACACGTTCGGGAGACACACGAGGGTTGTGCTCCCGGTGCCGACGGGCAGTCCGTTTCGCATGAGCCACAATGATTCGGGTCCGATCCAATATCCGTTTCACAGCCCGTGGTAACGTCGTCATCGCAGCTTGCGAACCCGTCTTCACACGTCAATACGCATTTGCCTCCGATGCATTGAGGAGCAGCATGAGCCGTCGAGCAGGCATGACCGCAATCGCCACAGTTCATGACATCCGCGCCCAACTCCGACTCACACCCGTTGGCATGATCGCCATCGCAATCCCCATAACCTTTGTCGCACTTCAATAAGCACGAGCCCTTTTCGCAAGATGGTGTCGAGTTCGGCCGTGGCAGACATGGTTTTCCGCACTCGCCGCAGTGCTCAAGGGAAGAATGGATGTCCTGCTCGCACCCATTGTCCTCGTCCAAATCACAGTCGTCGAAACCCGGTTGACAATGGTCGATAAGGCAGGTGGCTTGTTCACAAACGGCTTGCGCGTTGTCAAATTCGCAGACGTTCCCACAGAACCCGCAATGCGCAACGTCAGACAAGTCCGCCTCACACCCGTTTTGCACCTCCCCATCGCAATCATCGAATCCCGGAAGGCAAGAATCGATTTGACACTGTCCAAGCAAGCAAATTCCCACCCCCTGCTCCACCAGACAGGGCTGATGGCAGCCTCCACAGTGTTCTAAGCTGGAATTCGTGTTCGTCTCGCATCCGTTGCTCGCAAGGCCGTCACAATCGTCGAACCCTTTGGGGCAAGCATCGACATGCACATCGTTGACGACGTCAGTACCCGCATCACTCCCGGACGGTTTGCCTTGGCCATCGGCGTATCCACCGAGTGGGTCCGTCAAGGAACAAGCCGATGAAATCGAAAGAGTTGCCACGCCGCAAACGACCGCGGCGCTACGAACCAATGAACGCGCCATTACCAAAAGGATGTCGCAGTTGCGTAGCGCCGTCAACGAAGGGTTACGATGGGAACTCCACCACGAACTAACGTCATGGCACCGCGGACCCATCCACGGGCGCCCGGTCCGAAGTCTGGAATTACGATTCTTTCTCACGAGTGCCCATCGCAAATAACAATGGAGTGCGACGGCTTTGCGGTCATGGTGTCCAATCCCGTATACTAACAGCGCGTGACATCTCTTTCTCCTTCCTCGCCTTCCACCGCACACCGAGTCATCGGACGATATGCCATCCATCATGAGATCGCGTCCGGAGGCATGGCCACGGTGCATCTCGGAAGACTCCTTGGCGAAGCGGGTTTTTCGCGAACCGTAGCGATCAAACGCTTGCATGAACACCTGGCCAAAGACCCGGATTTCGTCGCCATGTTTTTGGACGAAGCCCGTCTGGCTTCCCGCGTACGCCATCCGAATGTCGTATCGATCCTCGATGTGGTCGTGCTCGACAAAGAGGTGTTCCTCGTCATGGACTACGTCCAGGGCGCCTCGGTATCACGTCTTGCTCGCTCCGCCCGCACCGGCGACAAACGGATTCCCCCAAAAATTACGTTGAGCATCATGGTCGGTGCCCTTCATGGACTGCACGCTGCTCATGAAGCCATCGGCGAAAATGGACAGTCCCTCGGCATCGTTCACCGTGACGTATCACCTCAAAACATCTTGGTGGATGTCGATGGGGTTGCGCGGGTCATCGACTTCGGTGTCGCCAAAGCTGGTGGACGGCTTCAAAGCACGCGACAAGGGTCTCTCAAAGGCAAGATCCAATACATGCCTCCAGAACAGATCCGGGGCGAACCGATCGACCGGCGCGCGGATATCTACGCTGCTTCTGTCGTGTTGTGGGAACTTTTGAGCAATCGAAAACTGTTCAAAGGACAGCATGACGTTTCGTTGATGCACGAAATCCTCGAACGCACGAGCAACGCAGCGATCGAACCTCCAAGCCAACGAACGCCAGGGCTCCCCAAAAGCCTCGACAATATCGTGCTTCAAGGGCTTTCGGCCCGCCCCGACGATCGATGGCAAAGCGCGCGCGATATGGCCATCGCCATCGAAAAGGCCCTCGTCGTCGCTTCCACGCGCGAAGTCGGTGACTGGGTTCGTGAGGAAGTCGGCGATGAGTTACGCGAAAAGGCTGACAAAATTGCGGAATTCGAGAGTCTAACCTCACAGCCCGCCTTCGAAGTACACGAACTACTATCTCAACCCACTGCCTCTTCCGGCATTTCAGTGATATCGGCTCCAAACACCGGCGTCATCTCATCTTTGCCAACACCAGGCGGAACGACCATTGTCTCCCAGCAGTCCTCATCGTCCGGACGCCATGTCGTCATCCTTTCCGCGGGTGTTGCCATTGGAATCATCGGTCTCGGAATCATTGGTGCGTACACTCTCGTTCATTCAGCAACTTCAACCGTGAGTAGCGATTCCCCTCACGCGACGGCGCCACCGTCCGCCACAATCCAAGAAGAAACGCCGACGATACAAATCGATCAGCTCATGCGAGTGACGGAAGACGCAGACGTCGTTGTCGAAGAGCCCGATAGTCAGGAGCCCGAAGCTTCCGCGCGTCCCGTGGTTCGCCCGCCTGTCATCAAGCCCGCGGGAAACAAGGACAAACCACCACCTTCTCCCACGAAACCACCTGCCGGAACAACGCCCCCCGCAGCACAATGCGATCCCCCGTTTACCGTCGATGCCAATGGCATCAAACGTTTCAAACCGGAGTGCTTAAGGTGAGCCTCAAACCTATCACTCGACGCTTCTATGCCCCTGTGGCCCTTGTTGGTGTCATGGCTACCGTATTTCCCACGGTATCTCGGGCAGATGATGTACAGGCCTGCATCGAAGCCCACGAGCACGCGCAAGTAGCTAGAAAAGAAGGGAAACTTCTCGATGCACGGCAGAGCTTGCTTACGTGCGTTCGAGATACCTGCCCAACGATTCTTCAAAAGGAATGCGCCCCGTGGCTTACGGAAGTCAACAGCAGCATCCCCACCATCTCGGTCATTGCACGTCGTGCGGATGGAACCGAACTATATGAGGTGCGCGTGCTCGTCGATGGCCGACAGGTGGCCTCCACGCTCGACGGTCGCGCGATCGAAGTGGACCCGGGACCTCACGTTCTTCGCTTCGAAACCGATGGACTCCCGCCCGTCGAACAAGAGACGGTGTTTCGTGAAGGAATTAAAAACCATGAAGTCATGGTCGTGTTCGAGTCGACGTCCAGCGGTCCACCAGCCCCCTTGGAACCTACTCCTGACGTCGATCGAGACACCATTCGACCCGTGCCCACCATGGTTTATGTGCTCGGGGGCGTTGGGATCGCGGGGCTTGCCACCTCCGTTTATTTCGAAGCGCGGGGACTGTCGAAACGCTCCGACCTCGATGCGCAGGGATGCAAACCGTTCTGCTCCACGAGCGACGTGGATGCTGCCAAACGTGACATATTGATTGGGGATATCGCGCTAGGGGCAGGACTCGTCTCGCTCGGCGCGGCTACCTATTTTTACTTATCTCGCCCCTCGGTTCCCACTTCCACGGCAAGCGTGCAACCGAGCCTGGACTTGCGAAAACACACCGCCATGGCTTTCGTACAAGGCTCGTTTTGAAGCTTGGAGCCATGGTTGTTCCCTCTGTGATTCAAGGGAAAACCGACGACGAGGGCGCGTCGATTAGATTCCTCCACCATCGACGAATACTTCCTGTCGAGGCGCTTGTTGAGCAATCCGGCTATTGGGCGGAACTCCACGGGTCAGCCATACATTGCCTCCGATGACAGAGCCGCGACCGATCGTGATTCGACCAAGAATCGTAGCTCCCGAATATACGATGACATCGTCTTCGAGAATCGGATGACGTGCGATCCCTTTGATGGGCTTACCGTTTTCATCGAGAGGAAAGCTCTTCGCTCCAAGGGTCACCCCCTGGTACAGACGAACCCCTCGTCCGATGACACACGTTTCACCGATCACGACTCCCGTTCCATGGTCGATGAAAAAGCGTCGGTCAATTTGTGCGCCTGGGTGAATGTCGATGCCCGTGGCCCCGTGCGCATGCTCTGTAATCATGCGCGGCAGCAACGGCACGCCAAGCAGATGCAATTCATGGGCGATTCGATAGTCGGTGATCGCGCGAAGACCGGGATAACAAAAAATGGCTTCGTCTGGAGACACCGCTGCAGGATCGCCTTCATACGCCGCCTGCGCATCGTCCATGAGAGCCATCTGGATATCGGGAAGGCGCTTCAAAAACGCATCCGTGACCTGTGTGGCCCGATCCGCACAATCCGGTTTTGGGGCCGTGGGATCACACGAGAAACAGATTCCGCGCTTGATTTGAGTTCTGAGTCCACGACGCACCTTGTCGAGAATATGTCCGAGATGGTACCGAGCGTTTTCGGGTGAGAGTTCATCAGCACCAAAATATCCTGGGAAAATCGTGGCACGAAGCTGTTCCACGAGGGATGCCACGGTCGCGGCAGAAGGCAATGGTTCTGCACACGGCGGTTTTCTGACGTGGCGCAATATCCCACGGTCTTCCGCACATAAAGCGTCGACAATCGAATCGAGAACGGGGGCGTGCGACCGACTAGTTGCGTTGCATGTCGGCGATGAAGATGGAGTTCGTGCTGTGCTCATCAGAAGCCTTCGTCATCGTTGCAGTGGGTCGCGCAACATACCACAGCGAAGGCCAAGATCATCTCTTTGACACTATCACGGTCCGTTACGTGGAGGAGTCGCGGGGGAGGCTTCGGGGACGGCGGCATAAAACGGCAATCGCGCCGTTCGAAGCCGCAATAGCGTTGGTGTGGGAGCCGCGAAGTCACCCGTGATGGCTTGCAAGTGAAAGGCCGAACCATTGTCACGGGCGCGCAGTGTGGTGTGCAATTGATACAACCCGGGTCGCTCGAACGTTCCGGAGGGACAACGCTCAGAAAGCAAAGAGCTGACCGACACGGATTTACCAGGTTGAATGGTGAGAAAGAAATCACGCACGGCCGCGCGATAGCTGGACCCCGGTCCACACGCGGCCATCGATCCATCCGGGCGCTGTACGCGCAATTCCAGGTCATCGGGACGAATATGAATGAGCGCCGCACGGTCCCCAACATTGGTGAGTGTCGCCGATATACGCGCGGAGCGAAGGTCCGCATCTTCCCACTTCGGTGTGCTCAGCCGAAGGTCCGGTGTTCCCACATACCGCGCAGGAGGTTGCTCGGGCTGCGCGATCAACGAATCGTCTGACGCTGCGAGCCAATGGGTAAGAGAAGCCATCTGTTTGGTGAACGGAAAGGCTGGTGGAGCCAGAACAGGCTCCACCACGAAGGGAGCCACTTGCGGTTTCGACCGTTTTTCCAAACGCACATCAGGAGCCCAGCCCACGAACGCAGTCACGGAAGCCCCTGGAGCTAGTTTTGTTTGATTTTCTCCCCAGCAGTACAGCCTTGGGTCGATCGTTTCGACATAGGATTGCGCGGGGTCGAGCACGAGTTGTCGATCACGCCCGGTCCCGCGCATCGATGAGGGAAGGCTACACTTGGTGTAGTTTTTGTCGTTAGGAAGGCGAACGAGAAGGGAGAGCTGACGAGCATCGGCGGCAATACGGACGGGAACGTCTTCTTCGTTGACGAACGTGATCGTCCACGGACCATGCCACGTGTGTGCATCGAGGAGCAGCCGGACGTGAGGCGCGCGAGATGGACCTTGATAATCCGTCTGTTGGGCGAAAGATTCCGAAGTGAGAGCCAGGCAACAGGCAACCAGGCCCATCACGAGTGGCTTATGCGCTAGACGCAGCCCTGCGGCAAGGACGGTAGGCTGGAGGTGACGAGAGAGATGAACCCCGATCATTGGGGCAATGGGTAGCACACGCGGTGAGGAAAAGAGAAGAGGCAGGGTTACTTGGCTTGACGGGTGATCTTGAATTCGACCCGTCGGTTCTTTTGACGGCCAGCGTTGGTGTTGTTGTCCGCGATCGGTTTTTCTTGACCATATCCGACAGCGGTGAGTCGGGAAGCCTGGACGCCTTTTTCTGTGAGGTACTTGACGACGGCTTCCGCTCGGTCTTGGGACAGTTTCTTGTTGGCGGCTTCACCACCTCGATTGTCCGTATGACCTTGTACTTCCACCTGTTGGATGCGCAGGTTGTGAACCATGAGCGAAGCAACTCCATCAAGGATCTGGAAGCTTTTCGCTCCCACGATTTTGGAGCTGTTGGTGGCGAACTCCACCGAGCCCTGAATCTCGATGGCGTCCGCCGTTTGCGTCACCAAGGTGGGCCTATTGTCCGGACAACCGTCCTCATCCTGGTATCCATTGTAGTTCTCCGGTTCGTCTGGACACTTATCCAGGTGATCGGGGATCCCGTCCTTGTCTTTGTCTTCGTAAGGACAACCGTGGTTGTCTTTGGGCCCCGGCACGTCGACGCATTGGTCCTCCACATCCGGGATTCCGTCGCCATCATTATCCGGATCCGGACATCCGTCCTCGTCCATGTAGCCGTCCGTATCCTCCGGCTCATCGGGGCACTTATCCAAGTGGTCCGGGATGCCATCCTTGTCACGGTCGGGACAACCATAATGAGGTCCCTTGACACGAATGACTTCGCCACCCGCGTCTGGACACTTGTCTTCGCTATCCGCTATGCCGTCTTTGTCCCGGTCAGGAATCTCATCCGGACATCCGTCATCGTCTTGGTAGTCATTGAAGGTTTCAGGCTGATTGGGGCACTTGTCCCGATCGTCGGGGATGGTGTCTCCATCGTTATCCGGATCCGGACATCCGTCTTCATCCTCGAAACCGTCCAAATCCTCGGGCTCAGTCGGGCACTGATCGACATCATCCGGGATTCCATCGCCATCGGTATCCGTGGCGGTATGAGAATACAAAATACCTGCGAATCCACGAAACATCGGAACCCCGACGCCTTGAATGACGCCGGCGCCGCCGCCCAAGGTGAACGAAAAGCCGGAGCGCAAGGGCATGATCTGCACCGCCCCCAACGCCTCCAAGCTATTGGTTCCATTTTTTGTGCTGAATTTCGTTCCCCCGTATCCCTCCCCCACCAGTTTGAACACCGGGCTGACGTTGTAGCCCACCGCACCACCATAACGGAATTCAGGTCCGAGTTCCGTCGAACCCAACGTCGCACTGGATCGATAAAGGGCGGCGAGATTTCCGCCGAGAGACAAGGCTCCTGCCTGGAAATCCGCGATTCCACGCAGTCCTACCACCGGCGAGGAATACCCGATGTATTTACCTTCCGCCATGGCGTGACCCACGGGGCCGGAAACAAACGCACCCGCACCGAGAACCAACGGCGTGTCCGGCTCACCAAAGAATCGATACTTGCCCTCCAACGTGGGGTCGCCAAGACCAAAGCCAGATAGCCCACCCGTCGCCGGCTGGCCTCGAACCGTATCGACACCATCGCCATTGACGTACGACAGCGGGATACGCAATCCGATTTGCAATCTCGATATCGGAGCCAATGACGCCAGCACGTCTGCCGTAATGAGGTCACGCACAACCGCAATGTCGTCGTTCAACAACTTGTTGGCTTCATCACAATTCGTTTCCGAAATACAACTACGAACCACGAACGGTCGATGAGCGTAGTTTCCGAACAGCCCAACGGACCAAGCCATATCCCCCGTGACACGAGCACCTTCGACAGTTACGAAGTTATTCGGTCCAGGGGCAGGCTCGAAGCGTTGAACGGAAAACTCACCTTCTTGCTGAGCCGAAGCAACTCCAGCAGCCAGCATCATGCCCGTCCCCAGCACGCATGACATCATGAGAGGGCGCAGTCTCATTTACTGATTTCTCCTTGGATTCAACAGCCGTCACTTCCCTGCCCAGGCCGAACGCAATCCCGACCAAGGCGAACCACAGGCTCGCACGAAGGGGCCCAGTCGATCAACTGATCTGGACGTCATAGGGCGAATTCGCATCAAGGTCGGCGCGACAGCCAACAACCTGATATGCTCTGGGCCGTGACGGTCTGCGCTGGTTGCAAGACAGTGTTTTCGAACGACGGCCGATTCTGCCCGAATTGCGGAGCCCCAGCCCCCGCTCGCATCCAGGCTCCCACCACCGGCCCTGGTGCCCGCCTAGACCTCGGTTGGAGCCAAGTCATCGTAGGAAACCTCATCGGGGATGGCGGAATGGGTGTCGTTTATCAGGGGTGGATGTACTACAACCCCCATGGCCCACAAGCCAATACCCCATCGCACCCCGTCGCTATAAAAATCCTCCACCCCCTCATGACCACACGCGACTTCGTTCGAAAGCTGTTCGTGGGGGAAGCCACCGCCCTGCAACGTCTCAACCACCCGAATATCGTGCATTTTTTCTCGCTCGTAGAAGCTCCGGGGCAGCTTTCTCTCGTCATCGAATTCGTCGATGGCGAAGCCTTGGACAATGTCATCGCTCGCCACGCACCAACCGCTCGCGCCTATCGTCAGCCCTGCCTGCCTTTTCAACGAGCTTGGCATTACTTCGAACAATTGCTGGGCGCTCTTGCGGCAACCCACGAACTTGGCATCGTTCACCGCGATGTGAAACCCGCCAACTTGTTGATACGTAGGGACGGGTTAGCCAAGCTTACCGATTACGGTATCGCCCGGCTTCCCGCCGATGAGGCGCGTCGCAGCGGGGGCGTTCAACCCGGTACTGGAGCTTATATGTCTCCCGAACAAGTGTTGGGGCGAGAACTCGATGGGCGTAGTGACTTGTACAGTGCCGCCATCGTCTTATTCGAAATGCTTACGGGCAAGACGCCCTTCGACGAGGGTGACAAGAGCGAATTGATGGTCCGAGCATCGCAAGTCGAAGACACGCCGCCGCCGATCACCCAATTGCTTCCGCAAGCGCCTCCGGTCATGGATCTATTGTTCGCGCGGGCACTCGCCAAAAATCCGGACCACCGATACCCAAGCGCTATTGAGTTGGGCAACGCTTTTTGCCAAGCCCTGGGGATTCCGGAAACCCCTGGCTGGCGAGCCCAACGTGAATTTGCCAAACGCGCCACCGGCATGGTTCCCGCTGCTATGGTTCCTCCCCGAAAAAAAGGTGGAACACAACCGATTGCCCAGGTGGATGCGAACGCCATGCGCAATCATCTCGCCAATGTCTACGCCAAGTGACCCCTTTGGTCCTTCCTCGGGTTCGCGCCTACCGCTTGTTTCAGGCTTCTCGACCCCTTCGTGCCGGGTCTCGTGATATGGGGCTTGCTTGCGACGCCAACGAAGGGCAAGGTCCCCCCGCTCACAGTCCTGAAGGAGAATCTCTTTCATGCCGCACATTCGACGTGCCGCCGTCTTTGTCGTTCCCATGCTCTTGCTTTCCTTTCCCCTTTCGGCACAACCAAAGCCCGAAGGTGAATTGGAAACCTCCGACGACGCGACTTCGGCCTCCCAAGACGAATCCTCGGAGACACCGGAACCCGCGTCCACCGAAACGCGTCGTTCGGAGTCCCCGCCCAACGCGCACCCCTCCCTCACCCCTGCCCCAATATCGCAAGCAAACGCTGCCTCTTCGTCGTCACTGATATCGCAACACGATGCTCCCGCACCCGTCGTCGAAAATCATGAACAAGTTTTCGCCGAGGATTGGTGGCATATCGCGCGTCCCATTCTCGAGCTTCATGGCTATTTCCGAATGCGCGCGGAACTATTTCAAAACTTCAGCCTCGGCCGTTCGGATCCGTACGACAAAGCCCTTTGGCCTCGCCCCCCCGACCACAGCTATACGAGTTGGTTTGACGGTCAGATTCAGCAACACGCGGCCCACGCTTGTGGCGAAGATGCTGCCAATCCCCAGTATTGCACGGATAAAACGCAAGCTGGCGCCAACATTCGTTTCCGACTCAATCCAGAACTGCACGTAAGCGACAACCTTCGGATCATGTCGCAGATCGACTTGCTCGATAACCTCGTGCTTGGATCGACTCCCACCGGCTATGCCAACGAGCCCTCATCGTCCGGCGGCTTCGCCCGCGTCGCGCCCTCCGGCTACACCCCTCTCGGCGTCTACAACGAAACCATGATGCCCCCTGTCGCAGGTTATAACGCCTACGGTAATTCCATCACCGTCAAACGCGTGTGGGGCGAGTATTTGACCCCCATCGGACAACTGCGATTCGGTCGTATGCCTTCTCATTGGGGCTTGGGAATGGTGCAAAACGCCGGCGATGGCTACGACTCCGACACGCAATCCACCGTCGACCGGTTGATGTTCACGACAGGCATCAAAGCGCTCGATCTGTACGTCAGCGCAGCGTGGGACTTTCCTGGCGAAGGTGCCATCAGCCAATCCGCTCAGCAGCAAGGCCAAGCCTATGACCTTGCGCAGCTCGATGACGTCAATCAGTACGTTCTGACGCTGATGCGTCGTAAACAGCCCGCGTTGCAACGCCTTACGTTGTCACGGGGAGGCCTGGTCCTCAACGGTGGCGTGCAGTTTACGTATCGGCATCAATTCTTGGCCAACGATGCTTTCAACACCACCAACGCCGCCAACTTGGGGGCATCAGCCGACACCATCCAGGATGGCTATGTACGTCGCAATGCCAAAATCATCATCCCCGATTTGTGGCTGCAGATCTTATACAAAAAACTGCGATTCGAAGCGGAAGCCGTGATGGTTCGCGGCTCCCTCGACAACACCGAGGTAGCTGGAAACAACTACGAAAACGTTCGAGAAGACGAAAACGGACATAAAATTCGCCAGTATGGCGTCGCCACCCAAACCGAATTCCGAACGGTCGAAGACCGATTGAGCCTGCAATTCGGCTTCGGATGGGCTTCGGGAGACCCCGACGTCACCGGACCGCAGGTCGGCGGCCTGACGCCAGGCTCCGGCGGTCTACAACCACAACGCACCGATGATCGAACGGATTCAACGTTCCGCTTTCACCCCGACTACCGCGTCGATCTCATCTTGCATCGACATATTTTGAATCGCGTACAAGGCACCTATTACTTCCGACCTTCCGTCGATTATGACTTCTCGCGCAAACCCAATGGACAACGATTCGGCGGTGGGGGCGCTGTCATCTGGAGCCGCGCGAGCGAATTCGTCCAAGCCCCGGGACACCGACGCGATCTGGGCATCGAAATCGACCTGCAGCTTTACTTCCAGTCGAAAGACGGTTCGCTCAACGACGATCCGGAAAAGATGGGTGGTTTTTTCACGATGCTACAATACGGTGTGCTCTTTCCTCTGGGAGGGCTCGGCTATCTTCCCGGCGAAGAAGAACAAGCCGCCAACCAGAACATTCGCCTCGAAACCTCCGCCGCCCATACCTTGCGCTGGTTTGGCGGTATCTTCTTCTAATTCGTAACCAACACAACCCCTTCCTTCCGCTCACGACCGCCCCCTTCGTGTGGCTTGCCTTGGCATCGATATGCGGTTACTTCCCCTAGTATTGGCGTTATTGTCACCGGAAAGCCACCATGCGCAAATCGACTCTGCTCGTTAGCCTCCCCACCATCGCTTTATCGCTCTATTCCTTCACCGCACGCGCCGAAACGAACGCATGCCGGGTCGTTCAAGGAACCTCTTCCTCTTTCTTATGGTGCGAGAATGAGTTGACGCAAATGTCATCGGCACAACGTGCCGCAAGGCTCATGCCCGCCCCCTCCTTTCCCACCTCCTCCACACCGCCGCCCCAGCTCCGCGACTTACCCAACGCTGTCCCTACCGACCCCAAATTCAATTGGCATAATGTCGGTGGCGACGATTGGATGTCACCCGTTCGGGATCAAAAAAGCTGCGGAAGCTGCTTTGTATTTGGTACGCTCGGAGCGCTCGAAAGCCAGCTCAAAGTCATCGCCGCGAATCCATGGCTCGATGTCGATCTATCTGAGCAAAGCGTCATCTCCTGCATCACCCTCGGAAGCTGCGCCAACGGAGGAACCGCGGAAGAAGTCGGCAATCGCTTGAAAACCCATGGGGTTCCCGACGAAGCCTGTTATCCCTATCTTGCCGAGGAAGGACAATGCTCCAACGTCTGCAGCGATTGGAAAGAGCGTCGCGTACGCATCGACGACTGGCATATGAGCATCATCCCTTGGTCGGTTCCGGAGATCAAAAAGCAGCTCGTCAAAACTCCTGTGATCTCCCAAATGCAAATCTACTCCGATTTTTATGGATATAAGTCGGGTGTGTATTCGCGGTCGAGCAGCGCCAAACCCGATGGTTGGCACGTAGTTACGATCGTCGGGTGGGATGACAGCGACAATAGTTGGATCGTTCGCAATAGCTGGGGGTCGAAATGGGGAGACGGCGGCTATTTCAAAATCACGCGAGACACAGACTGCTCCCTCACCTTGCAAGGGATTTGTTTTGCTCTGCACGTGAACTACCTCGATGTCGACCCCGCAGAAACACCCGGCATGCCTTGCCTGAAAGACAACAGCCTGCACTTGCAGGCAAAAGTCGGTGAAAAGGCTTCCGGAAGTGTTCAAATCACCAACTGCGGTAAGTCCTGGACGGTCGATGTCGGCATCGATTCCGTTCCTTCCTGGATGACGGCCACGCTCAAGAACACAAACCTCGGAGTCGGCCAAACATCGCCGTTGACGATCGAAGCAAACGCCGAATCGTTGAACGTGGGCAAGCATGAAGCCAAGATTCGCGTCTACGGCGGCCCCGCCTCGAGCACATTGCACGTGACGTTCGATGTGCAACCGCAACCCAAGCCCGATCCCGAACCCGAACCCAGTGAGGAACCCGGCCCAGAGCCCACACCCGAAGCTGGCCCCGAGCCAAGTTTGGAAGCTGGGTCAGTACCCGACACCAACCAGCCAGAGACCGCACCGCCTACCGGTGCCGCTTTTGATTCCGATGGCGGGGATGATGGTTGTGGCTGTAGGACAGTGCCCTCGCAACACCGAACGATGGCTTGGTGGGCACTTCTCATCACCGGGCTGTGGTTTGTCCAACGACGCAAGTAATTATCCAATACTCGTATTTCAACCACACGCCGGTGAGCCGCAGAAACTATCCGAATACGGATTGTGCGTTCATGCCCACCTCTGTCGGCCGCAACGCCTTACCGTCGCTCACGAGCCCCCAAGCCAGCCAAAAAGCCGTTCTCTCAGTTCTTCCGCGACGAACTCATCGCGTGATTAGCGCGTGAGTACCCATGGCGGACGCTGCTTCACGAACGAGAGAATGGATACGCGCGTGTTGGCATCGATGTTTTCCAATTTCACGCCAAATCCCTGCCTTAAGGCATCGTCGGCAGCAGGGGTTTGCGATTGGATCCAGTCCACTCGACCCGCGATGTCATGCTCTTGTTTCCAAGGAAACACGACATTGACGACCACCCGTTGTCCGACCGCGGGAGGCTTGACCACCGTGGCGACAAATAGGCCGCCCTGTTTCAACACCCCTGCCTGCGGATTGTCCACATAGAAATTGCTAGGGCCGTCCAAGGTCACCTCGACCTCGAAACGTGGTGGTGGAGACAGATCCGGCGCCCTTTGCGACGCCAACTCCCTGACGACCGCCGTCAATTCGGCGACGCGTGCTTCGAGCAATTCGGAACGCCCCCCCCGATTCATTGCCGTTTGCACGAGCGGCACGAGAGTGTTTTGAATGAGTGAGATCTGTTGCGCCAACAAATCCCCAAACCCTGGAGGAGGCTGCTGCTGCACTTGCAGGGATACCTTGGGTTGGGACAGTTCTCGAAATCCTTTTTCCAGGCTGGACAAGAGCGGGAGAATCGCCCCCCCGGAGGCATCAAAGGCATTGGATTTACTAGCTTTTTTTGCCTCCCGGGCCGCCTCCAGGATGGTCTCCCGTATGCTCGCAAGCCGTTCATCCAAACCGCTGATCGTACCTGTCACCCGGGATACCGGATCGTCTTCTCGCCCTCCCATCCGCTTGACCCGCTGATACTCGAGCTTGATCGCATTCCATCGTTCCCGCTCGGTATCGGACAGGGTTCCGCGCAGCTCCCCAAGCTTGAGCAGATTCGCCTCGGCTCCCGCGGTCAAGGTTTGCGCCTCGGCCATGTAGTGATCCGAAATCAGACGATCCAACTCCTGGAGATTCATCGCCGGGACTATTTTTTCGGCGATTTTGGCCATGTTTCGATAACTGCCTTGCAGTTGAAAACGCGGCTCCGTACGAAACGCATCCTCTTGCGCCGCGGATACGATGTACTGCTGGTTCACCTTCAGCAACACATCCTGAACACGTATGAGCAAACGAAATACCGACACCATCTCCTGAATCTCTGCTTCCGAATACCCATACGACAGGTGGGTCGTCTGCACCTCCTCTCCGCGCGCAAGACGAACGAGCAGGTGGACATCCGCGGGCGCACGCCCAGAAAGCGGCGCAAGCACAGGGTTGGAAGTCAAGGCGTTTTCCAGATAGCTCGACGCAAATAGGTCAGCCTTCCCTTCCAATACCTCACCCAAGTTATAGGTATCCGCTCGGTTCGCGAGCATGTCCGGAATCTGAAACTTCGTTCCCGCTTCCGTATAAGGATTGCCCGCCATCACCACGCAAAATCTTTTTCCTCGCAAATCATACGTACACGTTCGTCCGCGCCACACCCCCTCCATACGGCGCTGCGCATCGCATAAGGAGATGAACTTCTGCAGCAACTCCGGATTCGTATGCTGGATATCATCGAGATAGAGCATCACGTTGTTCCCCATCTCGAGGGCAAAACTGATTTTTTCGACCTCTTGCTTGGCCGTAAGATTGGGTGCTTCCGCCGGATCCAACGATGTCACTGCATGACCAATCGACGGGCCATTGACCTTGACGAACACCAGCCCGAGTTTGCTTGCCACGTATTCCATCAACGTGGTTTTGCCGTATCCAGGTGGGGAGATGAGAAGCAACAACCCCATCGAATCGGTTCGCTTCGCGGCCCCCACAGCACCGAGTTGTTTGGCCAAATTCGTCCCAATCAGCGGTAAGTACACCTCATCGACCAGACGATTGCGAACGAAGGAACTCAGAACCCGTGGCAAGTACTCATCGAGGCGAAGGCGTTGTTGCTCTCTCGCGACGACCGCAGAGCGAACCTCCCTGAGTTTGCGAAACCGAGGTACTCGTTCGTACACAAACACACCCAAACGATCGAGAAATTCATCCAATCGAAGGGACATCGAGCGTTCGCGAATTCTCGGATGTTGCCCCAGAAGTTCGGTAACAACCACAGAGGTCACGGCGGCTACGGATTGACGCTCGAGCAGACGTTCGGAAATGAGCAACACCGCGGCTTCCAAGGCAAGCCCATCGTCGATGGTTCGCTCGCTCTGTCTTTTGGCGAAAGCTTTCAGATAGTTTTGTGCAAGTTCCAAGCGCTGCGCCGCGAAGGCATCGAGAGCACGAAGGTCTTCTTCGAAAGCGCGGCGCGCTCCAAGATCATCGAGGTGCGAAAGCAACGCGTCTTTCACGGCGATCGCTTCAGAACTCGTGGAAAACCGTACGTGATCCTGCCCCAGTTCCAGGACGAGATAACGACTTGCCGCACGAATATCCGAAACGCTGCATTCGATACGAAATGACTCAGCGGTGCCACGTACGGTCGCTTCGAGCTGTTCGCCAAGAGACGATTGCGCTCCCTCATCGTCCAGCTTGTCTCGCAAAATTCCGTAGCTACGCGCGCGGCGATGCAACAAGGTTCGGTCATCGCGTGGCAAATAGGCCCACACCAAACACGCCAGGGCTCTCGGTTTTGGCGAAAAGCGCAATAGTCCCGCGGTTGCCCGCATCGCGAGCAATTTTTCCAAAATCCGCGCGGCATCCTCATCATGGATGCCCCGCTCATATCCCTCGTCATAGCGCTTGGCCGCTAGCTCCCGCACCCATTTGGATAGCCCGCCTTCTTGCAACGAGGCATCTTGAAGGATTCGCATCGACAGGCCATCCCGCCCCTCCTCGGCCGCAAGCAACAACGACCCCGCCAGATACTCTCCCCGATACACCTCGGGGCTTTCCGAAATCAACGACTGTTCCCAAAGATCCTTCGCCTCCAGCAACGCATCGTCTCGCACCGGATCATAAAATCCCGTGCCGGTCAGGTGCAGCGTCATCGTCCCATCACGAGGCAACAACGTCGCTTCCAAACTTTGCGTGTTGACACTGAATCGATGATTGCCCAGGCGAATGATTTCCGTTCCAGCCTCGAATAAATCCGACCGATCACGTTGCGCTCGCACGGCGTCCTGACGCGCCGCCATCAAACGTCCACGCAGCTCCTCAGCCTTGACCGTATCTCCAAGCGCATCGAGCTGGGCAGCCAAATCACCCAACTTATGCACCATCGGATCGGAAGCAAAATATGCGTTGAGTTCATCCGCGCTATCCATTTTTCCCGTGCGCCGTATCACACCGGTCAGGATTCTCTCCGCCGCGGAAAACAATGACTGCGCCTTGCGCTGTCGCTCGTCCACCAACGTCTGACGTCGCGCCCCAAACGCATCCGTGACCTCCTCACGCTTCATCGTGAGATCGGAGAGAAACTCGTCGAACTCGCCGAAACGCCCTTCGAGATCCTCGAGAAATACGAGCATGCGCGAAAGCTGCTCATCGCATCGTTCGGGCGAATCACAGACGGCCAATGCTCCTGCCACACTCTGCGAGAACAGAGCAAACTGCGCCCCAAATTCCGTTCTAGCCTCCGCCCCGGACAAGTCCCGTTGTCGAGCCTGAAACGTGGCTCTTACACGGTTTACCTGGCCGAATACTTCGGATATCGCCTCGAGAATACGCGTTCGCGCCGTGGCATCCTCGACCACCAATCCTCCAGCGATCTCCGATAGAAGCGTGAGCCCTTCTTGTACTCCAAGCAGGTCGGCACCGAGGGCGTTGAGTTCGACCGCTTTCGAGACCGCCTCGATTTGTTGTTGAAGCTCCTCAATCCGAGTCGTCAAGGGGGCAAACGCCTCCCCCCCAAGGAGAAACTCCGCACAGCGTTGGCTCAGGCGGTCGAATTGTTCCACCACCTCGTTCTCCAAGGCTTCGACCGTGACAAGATCCATCTCGCGCATCTCCCGCAACGAGATGAGTTTGCCACGCTGCTTTCGCAGATTCGTCAGCGCCCCCATATACGCATCGAGGCTCGACAAGTCCGAAGCCATGATTTCATTGACGAGGTCTCGCTGTTCGTCGGCGGCACGGCCCAAAGCCTCGGAGGCACGACGTCGAATCGCGGCGACTTTCTCAAACTCATCGATGATGAGTTCCGTCGTGCCCCGCATCGCCGAAACGGCTTCTTTCAAGTTACCCGCTTCCGCGTGGTTCCCCCAAAAGTACGCATCCTCGAACCGAGCGCAGGCCGCGATCAACTCCTCATACGATGCGCGGGAAGGCGTATCGTAGCGCGCCAATGTGACCAAGGTATAAGCGTCGCTGATTCCTCTCACCAGGTCCGCATTGCCCACTTTGCCGAGAAACGACCCATCGGTGGGTGCGGTAGCGGCGAATTCCGCGCTCGTAAACGGCGTTTGCCATACTTGCACCACATGGACCCGCGAAGGCTCCGCAGCGGCGCGAAACACGATCATCTTGCCATCGTCGAATAGACTGAATCCGTTGCACGCGATCGGATTGGCTACCTCCTTGCGCACGAGGTTATACGGCATCAGGTGATAGAAGCCATCGGTGGGCCTTTGAAAAACGTAAAGCACGTCCTCACCGTTCGGCGACCGAATCGATGATAAATACTGCAAGCCACGAGGGTCTTCGATGAACCGCTTCGTTTCACCCGTTCGAAGACAATACCCACCGGGAAAGATGATGCCGTGCTCTTCCGGAAGTTGTAAGCACGCTTGTTCGATGGCATCGATACGCGCCACACCTTTCGTTCGCGTATTGAACACGAGGTAACGATACGCTTCCTCACGAAACGGTTTGACGCGAAGAACAATCAACGCCCCCAATCGCGCATACGCAATCGAAGCGTCGTCCAGCGACTGATTCGGATCGTCGACCGGCTCGCGGTAAATACCCCACCCATCCCGCGTGTTATCCTCAATTTTTACCGTAAGATCCCCTCCTACGGTTTCGACGAAAACAGCGTCCTCGATCGAGACATGAGGATGGGCTCCCGGGACTTGATCCTCCCGTGTGGTCACTTTCCAGGCGAAATCATGGGGGCGAGGCAATACGGCATCTTCCTCGCCACGAGCGTCGAGGTAGCGAACTCGCCCTGCGGCATCGATGCTAAAACGGAATACTTTAACATCCGAGACCGTGCTGCCCACCTGAACGATGAGCAGCAGCCGTTGGTCGGTGCGTCGGATCTGAAGAAGTTCCGCCTCTTTGGAATACCGAAAGGCATCTCGGAACTCTTTTTGAAAGTCCTCCGAGGCAAGAAAACCGCCGACGGCGTCCAGGCCCGTGGGAGTCAGATCGAAGCCTTCGCTCGTGGGAGACACCTTGTACAGAGTGAGGATGTCGGCGACATTCGTTTCGCTTTTTAGGCCGAGAAAGACCTGAAAGCCAAACAACAGATGGCCGGAGATGCTGACCATGTCGCGTGGCGTGCTGTTGTTTTCGGTTCGAACGCGCTCATTGGACAGCAGCTTCAGCTCGGAACTACCGAACACACGCATGCGTTTGTCATTCAGCGAATCCGTTCGCGAACGTAGTTCCGAGGCCTGTTCGAGAAGCCGACGGCGAATGACATCGTAACTACTGCCTTCGAGCGTAGGCGCACCATCGGTGTTTTTTGCACCGGACTCGTCCATCACGGCCTCCCGCGGCTCAACGAATCAATTCGTCGTCGATGCCTAGCTTTTTGGCCTCGTCCAACAGCTTATGGATGTTTGCGCGGGCCTTGTCATCGGCCCCGGACGCGAGACGCATGAGCAATCCGGATAAGGATAGACGCTGCACATCTCCCGAGGACAGGGCTGGGCGTGTGAGAATTTGCCGAATGTCCTCCGGAAGGCTCTTTTCGCCGGAAAGATACTCTCGAAAGACGGTCTTGATGGTATCGGAACCATCGACGGCGCCATCGAGGGTATGCGACAAGGTGGCGGCTTTGACGAAACGATCGAAGAAGGCACCATCGCCTCCCACGATATTGATTTTGGCTTGTTTGAAGGCTTCGGCCAGAACGCTCGCTTGGGCTTCGGCGATCTGGCGACGCATTTCGATGCTTTGCATTTCGACGATTTTTTCTTTTTCGAGGCGCAGACGGAACTCTTCGTGGCCTCGACCCGCTTCGTCGAGCGCTTTCATGGCATTGGCTTTTTCGGACAGACCCGAGGCTTCCGCCGCGAGTCGTTCTCGTACGGCGGTGGCTTCGGCTTCGCCACGTTTTGCAATGGCCACGGCTTCCGCTTCCCTGACTCGAGCCTCCGCCAGCCCTTTTTGCTCTTCCCCAACCGCTTCGGCAAGCTTGGTTTCTTTGACCACGTTGGCCTTGGCAAGCCCTTGTTTTTGAATCGCTTCCGCCTCCGCCTCCTGGATGCGCACGCGAGCAAGCCCCTGCTTCTCTTCGCCCACGGCCGTAGCCTGCATCTTTTCCAATGTGATTTTTGCATCGACCAAACCGAGTTTCTCGGTGGCGACCGCATCGGCTTCCTTGACGCGAACGGATGCTAGACCTTCCGCCGAACGCTCCGCGGTAACCCCTTCCGCAAGGCGAATCTTCGCTCTCGCCTGCTTGTCCGAAGCTTCGAGGTCGGCATCGGCAATCGCGAGTTTTTCTTTGGCTTTGAAACGCGCGCATTGCTCCGCTGCCTCGGCCGCCTTCACTTGCTTGACGAGAGCCTCCTGGGCCTCGGCCTCCGCCGCGATCGTAATGGCTTCCTTGTCCCGCTTGGCCTGAGCCACGACACGGAGGTCTTTGATGTACTCCTCTTCCTGAGCAACGGTTTTGTCGACGGCTACGCGGCTTCGTACCACATCGGCAATCTCTTTTTTCTGAACCTCGACATCTTTGTCCTTGGCGATTCGCGTAAGCTCCACCTCGCGCTCACGCGATATGATTTCAAGTTGTCGAGCCTTCTCCACCCGCTCGGTTTCAATGGCTACTTCACGTTCTCGATTCTTCTCTGCTACGGCCACCGCTCGAGCTTTCGCCTCGGCCGCCACCAACGCCTCTTCCTCATTCTTGTAGCGGACAACAGCCGTTTTCTTGCCCTCGTCACTCGCCACACGAGCGGCCTCGTTCTGTTCTCGCGCCTCGGCGATCGCTATTTCCTTGGCTTTCTTGGCCTCCGCTTCCGCTCGACGCTGTTCGAATCGGAAGATCGCCTCGTCCGCGGTCAAATTCTGACTGCCCATTTCCATACGTTCTTTTTGACGAAGCTCATTGGTTTGAATGTTCTTTTCTGTAGTTTGCGCCGTGATTTTCCGAATGCCTTCCGCATCCATGATGTTGTCTTTGTCCAGCGCTTCCACAGGCGTTTGCTCGAGATAATCGATGGCACAATCGTCCAACACATACCCATTGAGATCCGTGCCAATGACACGAATGATCTGATCCTTGAATTCTTCGCGCTTGGTATACAAATCGACGAACTCGAAGTGCTTTCCCACGGTCTTCAACGCCTCGGAAAACTTCGCGCTGAATAACTCGCGCAACGTTTCATGATCGGAAGCACGAACACATCCTATCGATTGCGCCACCTTGAGAACGTCATCGCGCGTCTTGTTGACGCGAACGAAAAACGTAACGTTGATGTCGGCGCGGATGTTGTCTTGGCAGATGAGCCCCTCTTTGCCACGCCGGTCGATCTCAATGGTCTTGACGGAAATATCCATCACCTCGGCGCGATGTATGATGGGAAACACCACCGCGCCCGTAAACGTCACGAGCGGTTCGCTTTTCATCGTGTTGACGATGAGCGCCTGCCCCTGCAATACCTTGCGGTAAAAGCGCGCAATGATGGCGGCGGCTCCCAGCGCCAAAAGCAACAGCGCAACAATGGCAATGATGATCGGAATGAGGTCACTCATGGCAATTGCCCCAGGTTGGTGAGGTTGAGAGGATCTCATAGAGGACCCCCTAGAACCAACAACAATCGTGCCCGAACGCCACACCGCTGTGCGTATCAGCCTTCGAGCAGTTTGTCGTAAGGCTCTATGATAAATACCTCACGACGTGCATCCCAAGCCACGATGAGACCTCGATCCCCTCTTTGAAGACGCACTTGTTCCGTCCTTACCTGCACCAACAGATCGAGATCGGTCACTTCCAGACGGGCTTGACCGAATTTGTCGTTCACGGTTCCCGTGGTCACCACGCATACGTGCCCCACCAAATCTTGAAACGACTTGGCATGCTGAACCCGAAACACGTTGGCTAACGGGCGAAGAAGCAGCGCCGACGGTGGCAGCGCGAGGACGACGGAAGCTAGCAGCATCCCCAGGCCGGGCACCCAGGAGGGTTGCCCCAAAAACGGGGAGAGAATCCGTACGCTCAGCACACAAAAAAGCCATGAAAATACGGTTACGACGCTTGCGGATACCGTCACGGGCACCGAACGGAAGTGGGCAAAAGACAGCACGTTTACGGTTTCCACGCCTTGCGTGACCATCGGTGTGGCGGAAGCATGCGTGATTTCCACGAGCCCTTTGACACCGTCGACGCTCCCTTCCACAACCCCATCGGCAACTCCCTCCGTGATGCCGTGGGCGGCTCCATCGACGATACCCTCCACCGCTGCATCCGGCGCCCCTTGCACCAACGCGTCTACCCCCTGCACGCCTTCCAAAACACCGTCCGCCGCTCCTTCCCCACTCATGAAATCCACATCCAGAACGCCAACAACGACCATGACCCAATACAACAGGACCACGCCGAGCAGCACGGTAGGAACAACCGCGGGAAAAGAGACAATGACAGCGACGAGTTCAGCCATGTTTCGCGAGACCTGGAAGCATAACACCACCCAGGTATTCGACGGTGCTCCGAAATCGTACAAGGGCTTGGCGATAGAATGCCATCCCGACGGATTGCACGAAAACGCCTCAGTCCCATCAGCCAGGTTGTGCTACGGTCGCAGCGCCTCCGCTGGGGTCCACAGGAGGCAGGAGCACAATCGATGGCAAGCAGCTCGACCGATCCGACCGCCCATGTTCAGCGATCGTCTACGGGTCAATATTCTCCAAGGGTCCGCATCGATGATCTCGCCATCCTGATACGTCGCATCTCTTCCGACGGCATCCGCTATGAATTGAAACCATCACGCCATATGACCGTCGCGGAAAACGTGGTTCTTCCGATTTTCGACGGTTGGATGCAGGGCGGTGAGTTGGTCGTGCGGGCTTCGGGGCTTTGCGACGGTCCTTTCGAGGTGAGCCTCGATGTGGATGGCAACCGTCAGACTTCGCAGGTTGCGGCGCACGTGGGGCAGTCTTCCTCCGCCTACTTGCACTTCTCTTTCGAAGTCGTCGTGCCGCTGCGCGCGTTGGCGCCTTTCATCGGTGCGAGCATTCGATTGGGGGTGGCCATCTCCCCCGGAGAGCGTGTGCTGCGTTTGCTTCGCACCACGCTATTTCCCATGCGCGCCGCGGGTCCCCACATCTCCAATCTCGATCTTGCCGAAGCCACCGAAGCGCTGCTTTTCGATGCACCGGAACGACATCTTTTCGACTTGCAGAATCCCGAGGAGGGATTGTGGGTGGGAACTGGTGCGTGGCGGTTGCGTTTGATGGCCGAATGGAATCGCGACGATGCCGACGCTTACCAACTCGAAACGCGCCCTTCCCGTTTGCTTCATCGTTGGCAGCGAACCAACGACATCTCCGATGTGTTGTGGGAAGACACCACGCGACGCGCGGGCGGACGACACACCAGCACGGAATTCATTTTCGACAGCTCCCATGACGATATCGGACTCATTCCACCCGAAGGGCGCGATGTGCCGCTAGATGTGATCGTGGAACATGAACTTTCTTTCGCGGATCACCGATGCGTGATGACATGGCATGCTCCCGTACCTCTTCGACTTCGCGATCCTGTTCCCCATCTCAAACGTTTCAAACGCCTGAGTGCCGTCGGAATCGACTTCGGTACGACCTCGACCGTGGCGGCGTTTCACCACAAAGGATTCCGCTCTTTGCTCCGCTTGGGCGGAAAAGACAACGACGAATCCTGGGAGAATCCGACGTATCTGTTGGTGGAAGACCATCAACGCCTCTGGGATGAGATGACCCGAGCGTCGGGTGGAAAAAGATTTCCCAACTTGATGCGCGTGGTGTTAGCCAGTCACGCGGCTTACGAGAAGATGGCCGAAAGCCCCAACGCGGTCGTCGGTGAATTGAAAAGCTTACCTGAGCGCGTGGTGATTCTCGATCAATCTCCGCAGCTTCGTGACAGGCAACAGCAGGCGGACTTCCTTTTGGACGAGCCTCGCGTGCGCACGTTGATCCGCACCTATGCGTACCTGTTGGGCCGCGCCATCAATCGCCCGGGACAGGATGTGTTTCTGCACTATTGGCTCACCCATCCGGCGAAGTTCGACAAACGCACGCGCGCGCTTCTCGAAGAGGAGATCCGAGCGGGTATTCTGCTCAGCATCCCGGAAGGGATCAGCGCGGACGAGGTCACCGTATCGATGCGAGCCAGTGAGCCGGAAGCCTTCGCGGCCGAGGTATGTCCCGAACTGGCAGCCGACCCTGCACTCGAAGAATTAATTAGTAAATACGGAGAGTTGCGATTTGCCGTCTTCGATTTCGGCGGCGGTACTCTCGACATCGCTTGCGGCCGTTTCCGTCCTGCCTCCGACACCGAAACGGCGGAATCGGGAGCCTCCACGGTCATCGAAACGTTGCAAGTAGGAGGTGATGACCACCTGGGCGGAGATTTTCTCACGCACGAGATGGTTTGGCTCACGCATCAATTCGACAAGCATCTTCCCGAAATGGAAAGCAAGGAGGTGCCCATGATGCGTCCGCAAACCGTGCCTCCCAACACGTTGTCTTCCAAGCCGCACCTATACAAACGTAGCTTGGCGGGCAGGCAAAACATGGTTCGATTTCAGCGGGAGATGGAACTCGAAGCCGTCAAGTTCAAGCGAAGTCACGCACCGAAACGAGTCGAAGAACTCAGCGCCGCGAGGCTCGACGGCTCCGAAGTCTCACTGACCTCGCTGAAAACCGATATCGCCGGATTGCATGCTGGTCTTACGGGCCATCTCAAAGACAGAATTCGCGATGGAGCGCGGTTACTGTCGAGTATGCTTCGCAACACGAGTTGGGGAACGGGAGAGGACTGGAGGGATCAGGGAGTCGTGCTGCTGCTGGCAGGAAACTCATCGCGCAGCGAGTACGTGGAGGCAGCCTTGGCCGAAGAGCTTGGAATGCCTGGACTGAAAGTATGGCGTCCGGGAGGCAACACCCCGTTCCAGCAGGTAGTTCTTTATGAAACGCCCACACGAATCGAGCGTGGGGTCAGAACGGTGGGCGTGACGCCAAAAACGGCGGTGGCGCTTGGCGCTCTTCGCATCGCGAATCGAGAAGTGCATCTGGTTCGAAGAGCGCAGGGATTCAGCTATTTTCTCGGAGATCTGCGGGGCTTCCCTCCAAAATTCGTCGCGCTCGTCCCGATGGGTTCCCTTCCCGCCGATCCCTCGAACTTCGGTCCGCACTTCGTGGATTTTGGAACCTGGGACGGCCAAAAACCGTTCCGCGTCTGCAAGGACTATGACCCGGGAACCATGACCAGCAAAGACCCTCGTCTATCCATCGTCCCCACCAATCTGCCCATCGAAGCGTCGGGACGGTTGTATGTTTGTGTGGTCGCTCCCGACGAGGTGTTGCTGCATCTAGATCGTCGAGAAGAAGAACCGCTTCGCACCACGCTCAACCTGGCGAAGTACATGGACTGATGGCGATGCAGCTTTGGAACCGAACTTCGCACGCGGCTTTCGACGCCGGGATCATGCCTTACGAGCGCATGTTTGTTCGTTTGATTCGCGTGCAATTCGCTTGTTGTTCAACGAGAAAGTGGCCGCGGGATGACGGAATTCGCCCTTGAACACCGCGGAAGGAGCATGTCGTATGTGGAGTCCTGAGAGCCGGAAACAAAACGCGGAGGAGCTACGCCGGACCGCCGACAAGCTATTGCGTTACCGACAGTTAGCCGATCGCTTCCATGGCTACTTCAAAGACGACAGTGACAACGCTCGGTTGCTCGTGAATCTACGCGCCAAGCTCGAGGACCTGCGAGGTCGCGCGCTCGATCGTCAAAAACGCCTGGCCAAAGGCGTCGTCAAAATTGGCGTTGTGGGGTTAGAAAAACAGGGAAAAAGCGCGTTCCTTTCCGCCTGGCTCGACAGCGAAAAATTGCTGCCTAGCGAGGCTGAACGATGCACATGGAGCACCACGGTCGTAGAGCCGGGCGCGCAAGGGGAATACCGCGCTGTGGTGGAATTCTATCAGGACGATGAATTCAAAAAACGTATCGAAAGCTATTTCGACGCGCTCGAGCCTGGCAGCGCCGAACGATGGGCCGGATTGAGCAATACGGAGATCATGCGATTGAAAACGGCTTTCCGCGACCGTGAAGGGTTCGATATCGACGACCCTGACCGTGCGGGAAAGCGTGAGCAACTCGCCTTGGCGGAGTTGATGGAAATCACCAATGACCTGAAAGAAATCAAAGCCAAGCTCAACCAACCTCCCATCAAGATCGAAGCGAGTAGCATGGACGAACTTGCTGATCGGATCCGGCCTTTCATCGCTTTGAAAGACACCATGCACGGCAATCGTCCCTATCCGGGCGTTCGCGCGGTCAAAGTCGTGACCGTGACGATACCCGTGCGCGGCGCCATGCCAGGCGTCGTGCTCATGGACTTGCCCGGTATCGATGCGCCTTCGGATAAGGCGCGGCGCGACACGGAAGAAGCGCTGGCGGAAGAAGTCGATGTCACCATTTTCGTCAAAGACATCACCAGGCCTTCGCTCGTTCGCCATGAACTCGACTTGCTGCGCACGGCGCAAACAGCAGACCGAAGCATTTCTTTGAAAGACCGGATGTTCGTGGTGCTAACCAAAACCGATCTATTCGATCAGCCCGATGAGAACGGCAACTGGCATTGGGCTCTTGCCGTTCGAAACTTCAAAGAGCAAGGCATCGACCGGGTCTATCCCTATTCCAAGATATGGGTTCATAAGGGGCCTGACACCCAGCATCCCGTGGCCCGCCATCTGATGGACTTCTATGGCACGACCCAGCCCGTTCACGGGCTCGATCGTCTGCAAAACGCCATCAGCCGGTATCTATCGACCGATGTCGAAGCCATCGATCGCAAAGTGACGGATAGCATCTACACGGAATTCAAAGAGCTAGAAAATCAGCTTCGTGGCGCCCTCGTATCCGTCAAAGATGCGCTGTCGGATCGAGAGTTCGAACGTCGTGCCGAGCAGGTATTCGACGAGCACTTCGAACACATCCGAGCGGGGGAAGATCCCCTTGGATTGTTGCCGGAGATCCGAAAAAGGTTGAGTCGATTCATGGACTTCGAACTCAGCGAGCATCAGCGTCTCGAGCGTGCCAAACGCGCCGATTTACGCATCAAGGAAATCCGCGAAGACCTGATGTCTCGACTCACGCCCGAAGAGGCCGAAGCCAAGCGTCGGCAAATGCCAAACCCGGGTTTGATGAACGAGACGGCGGTCGAGATTGAGATGAGAAAGCAGATGCGTGAACGCGTGGGTGCGCGCATCGCCGGGTTGGGGGAAGATTTTCGCAATACGGCCCGTGAGAGCATCGAGCGCATGTTGATCGAGATGTTCGTCAAAGCATCGTATGAAGGAGGGCGTCTCGAAGTCCTTCTTCCGGCTGGAAAGACTCTCGTGGACCGGATTGATGGGCTCGGTCGTTCCGGACACGTGTCCGAGAGCGTCGTGCGTTACCAAAACATGGAGATGGCCAAGGCCGATGTAGCGTTCGAAGTGCTTTCCCGATACTTTGCGCGACAAATCATCGATATTTTGGACGCGACGGATGCCGGCGATCGTGAGATTCGCGAAAAGGAGATGCAGGGGCTCGAGCAGTTTTTCGGAATGAGCATTGCCGACCGAGCCGCCCAACGGGGCACGGGAGTGTTGAATCAGGTTCGCGCGCGGGTGGGATTGAACAAAGGGGAAGAAGAAGAAGAGCCGCAACCAGCCCTGGGCAGTGGAGGCTTTCCTTCGGCGGGTGCGGCGTACTTCCCTTCCTCGCCGACACGAGTCAAACGCAAAGGGGAAAACGAAGAGGAATCTGCCGCCGAAAGGGGCGATGACAAAGGCTACGATTATCCCGAACACAAACGAGACTGGAGCAAAATGCTCGGCCGGGTTCGCACGGATATCGACCGCATCTGCAACTTCCTCGAAGCGTTAGCCAAACATCCGAGAGGCTTACAAAAATATCATGAGGAAGCCGTCCGAACGGTTCACGATTCCTGGATCGATCGGGAAGGTGTCCAGTCGTTGCGTCGTTGGGTTCGTTCGGAATGTGCCCGGATTTGGCCGCACAAATTTGCCGCCATCGAAGCTGAAAAAGCCAGAGCTCGCGCGGATATCGATGCTCTCGAGGAACTTTTTGGAAGCAATGAACCCGTCGACAACGAAAACGTCGCGGCTTCCTGATGCGATGAGGAGAAACGATCATGGCGTATGACCTCACCCCCTTGCGCAGCTACGTTCGTTTCTATCAATCCGTGGTGACGCAGATCACCGCTGCCTGGGAGGCACTGCTGCGTACGCACGAGGCCGCACGAAGCGTTCTTGCCCCGTTCGCACAGCCTTTTTCTCTCGTGCGACATCAGGCGCTCCTCGCCACGTTGGCCGACCCGCCCGCGTTGCCACCCGCGTTGGGTTCCCTTTGGCTCCCGCAAGATGAAAAAGATCTTTCTGGGCTCACCGACGTTTATGAAGTCGTTGGACGGTTCACGTTTCAAGGCGAGGATGACGAGAACCTGGCAAGGATACAAGCGGTGGTTTCGAGCGCTCGCAATGAGATTCACCTTCAACGCACGCGGATCGCCGAGCTTTTGAAACTGCCCGAGGTGGCTCGGGCCCAGGCTACCCGACTCGAATTGGAAGAGGCCAAAAGCGCGTCCGAGCGAAAAGCCGCAAAACTCGCAGCATTCGCTCCTTTGACCGCCGCCTTACATCAGCGCGCGCGACAAACGATGGACGCAGTTCGCGGTGTGCCGATCCCCGCGCTCTCCGATGTCAAAGCTGCCTCCGATGAGTATCGAGCCTATGCGAAAAAACTCGATCAGGTCTACCAGACCTGTTTGCCGTTCTTGAAAAAATCCATCGAAGATATGTTCGAGTTCGCCGAATGCGAAGTCCCCTCTTCTTGGCCGGATCATCTCCCCATCCAACCCGAGTTGCCGGAAGAATTCCTCATGGTGCCGCCCAGTGACTCTCCGGAACTGAAACGAGCACGCAGCTACGTCGAAGCATTGAATGAAGAACAACGGGAACTCATCGCCGCTCGCGACGACATAGCTGCCATGCTGTCGCGCCTCGACGGCGACATGAATACGTTTCGACAAAAGGAGGCCGAAGCGATCGAAGAGATCGAAAAGGCCGGATGGCTCGTCAGTTTCGCCAATAAACTCGAGGAAATTGACAAAATACGGGCCAACGCCGCCAGCTTTGAACAACAAAAAGCCGATCGTACGCAGCGAATTGGTGACCTCAGCCAGCAAGTCAAACAAATCGAAACCACCATTCGTGCTCTCGAACAAGAGATGGCTACACGAAAACAAGAACTTGCAGACGCCAATACGCAGCTTGCCGTCGAACGCGATGCGGAACCGGCGTTCATCGGAAAAGATGCCTGGAGAAGCCGCGTGTCGGACCAGGAGCAGCATATCGAGGACTTGCGAAATGCCTTTGCACAGCGCGAAGCCGTTTTGAACCAAATGCGAATCGATTTGGCCTCCATCGGTGTGCGAATTCAAACGGAGCAATCGCAAAGCTCCCTCGTCGACCGGTGGCTCGCTGATGCACGAGCCCGAGAACGTTCTCTGCAAGCGGAAGCGGCGGAACTCGACAAACGGCTGGGTGCCGCAAGGCCCATACATACCCCTTCCGTCGTGGAAGCCCAGCAACTGCTCGCTGAGTTCCAAAACGCACGCATGGAAATCCTCGAGCGAATCGAACGCATCAAAACGGATGCCCGCCGCAACAAAGAAGAAAATGACCGCATCGTGGCACGGCTCAAACAAATCGACGAAGAACGAAAAAAGATGGACGGCTTCGTCCAGAGCGCGCAAGTGGCCGCCACGCAAGGATTCGAGGAAGCGATGCGACAGCTTGCGGCGCGACGACGAGCCGCGGTGGTTCATCATGTGGAAGAAGTGCTCGGAGAGCTTGAAAAATCCCTCAATTCCGTCGAAGTCGTGTTTGTCGAACCAGCCCGCGCTGCCATGCTCAAGGCTCATGAACCCACCGAGTCGATCGCCGCGATGGTTCGCGACCATGCGGCAAAAGTAGAACCTGTCGTTCAGGATTTGTTCGAACAGATCGAGCCCGAGCTATTGCAGCAGGACGCCATGATGAGTCAGGTACAGCGTGAGTTTTGCGATGTCGCCCCCGAGGCATGTCGCAACGCGTGGGCGTGATCGTTTGCGCGAACACCAAACAGCGCCAGTGATATCATTGACTCACAGTCCTCCGAACATCAGCCAACCCAATGAACATCATGAGCCCCCTGTCACGATATTCGTCCATCCGTATGCTGTCGTGCGTCCTGGCGGCCTTGCCCATCGCCTGTTCTTCTTCGGACGATGCCTCCGGATCGCCAACCACCGACGCTGGCAAGGATGTTTCCACGGATCACGCCGAGGCTGGGTCCCAAGACGCGGACCCACACGACGATAGCAGCATCGGAGATGCTCCCGACTCCGATGGCAATACGAAAGACTCAACATCGGACCAAGAAGCCAGCGACGGCGATATTTCCACGGACGCTCCAGCGGACACCCTTCACAAGAGCTACGAAATCGATACGAATACGGCGTTTTTGAATCCTGAGCGCGGATTTCACGGAAACATCGAGCTTACGCAGCCAAAAGCCAATTATGAATATGTCCGACAGAAGGGGTATACGCTCGCTCGTGCCTATGTTCGGTTGGATGATTACCGAAATGCACCGATCCCTTCGGCGTATTTGGCGAGCCTTCGAAACGGTTTGTCCAAGCTTCGGGAAGCGGGAATCAAAGTCGTTCCACGCTTTGCCTACAATTTTGGCATGGAGCCCGATGCTCCGCTCAATGTCGTTCTGGAGCATATCGATCAACTTACGCCAATCCTGGAAGAGTATTCGGATGTCATTGCGGTGCTCCACGGTGGGTTCATTGGCGCGTGGGGCGAGTGGCATTCGAGCACGCATGGGTTGGATTCTCCCGCCAATATGAAAACCATTGCCGAGGCGCTTCTCGAAGCTCTGCCCGACACACGCATGATTCAAGTCCGCACACCAGGCTATCGACGTCATATCGTGGGCTCGCCCTCTGGCCAGGTCGACATGTTCGGCACGACGAGCGACGCGCGCATCGGTTTTCTCAACGATTGTTTTCTATCCTCGGCCAGTGATGCCGGAACGTATCTTGACGATCAAACCAAGGATCGCAGCGAGGCTAAGGATTTTTCACGCTACACAACCACGGGGGGAGAGACCTGTTCGATCGACTTTGGCACATCGAGACAGAAGTGTCCGACGGCTCTCGAAGAACTTGCCGACTATCATTGGGATTACTTGAATTCGGATTATTACGGAGACGTGTTGAACGGTTGGAAATCCGAAGGATGTTACGAAGAGGTCGCTCGAAGGCTTGGATACCGCATTGCGCTCGAATCCGCTTCGGTATCCTCGAAAGCCAAGCTTGGTAGTGTTCTCACCATCGCGTTGAAAACGCGCAATGATGGTTTTGGAAAAGTCTATAATCCTCGACCCATCGATGTCGTCCTTCGCGATTCGGCGGGGGAGGCCGCGATCGTGCGCGCGGTGGCCGATAGCCGAACGATGCTTCCTCTCGCGGGCCAATCCCGTGAGATCACGCTCAGCGTCACCGTGCCCTCAGGCCTTGCCTCAGGCAAATACAGACTATTGCTGAGTTTGCCGGATGCTTCGACACAGCTTGAAAACGACGTGCGCTACAGCATTCGACTCGCGAACGTCGACATGTGGGAAGAGGCGACGGGTTTCAACGATCTTGGATTGACAGTCGAGATGGAGCCTTGAAACGCGAGATACAGCCGGCAGTCCCACAAGACATTTCGTGAGAGGTGAAGCGGGGAGTACAGCCGTCGTTTCGATGGTGGGTTAGGTTTCACGACAACTCGGTTATTTCAGGAACCGGCCCTATCTATGCCTCGCAGAGAAGAAGACCGGACTTGCAGCGTCGGACGATGAATCGATGAGGCATGGCTCGAGGGCATATTGAGTGCCGGAACCTGCCAGTGGAACAAAAGCATGGGACTGGATGGTGGGGAAAACGGATTTTCGCAGAGGGATTGGGCAAGCAAGCTGGTGCAGTCCTCGGAGGAAACGGAGCAAGAACGATTGCCTGGCGGAGATTTGCTGCAGGCTTACGCGCCACGGCAATGCATCCTTGGCCATCATGGGACCGCATTGAATTAGCAGAAGCGTTCGCTATCGGAAGCGACAAGGGGGAGAGCGGCATTGTGACGGCACAGAACAATAATTATCAATAATTTCAATAAGATAAAAGACGATGGGCGAATGCAATTCCGGCTGTCCCTCAGCATCTACCGAGGTAGGGAAACGATGAGGTGTCATGGCCGACCGCGTCGGGACAGGCATCTGAAAAAATAATGGAGCGGTACAACAAGCGCCAGAGTCGATGGCAGATGGTGTACAACTCGCGTGTGGTCATGGATGACGACTGGACATCAGGGGAACCGGATTTGGACCGCGAGGCGCGGCAAGTTCTGGATGAAGGTGCTTCACAGATGCAGGCGCAAGCGTGGGATGACGCGGAGCGCAGCTTTCGACGAGCGTTGGCAATCGCCGTCGATCGGGATCCAACGATACGACTCGAAGCGTTGGCCGGGTTGGCGGAAGCGCATATTGCCAAAGCGCAACTCGAGGAAGCCCTCATCTGTCTCGAACAGGCGTTGCATATATCGCCTCATCACGAAGCGGTATTGCGGCGTTCGCTGGACCTTTCGGTGCAGATGAAGCGTCATGGTCTATCGCTCGAGTTGCGACGTCGTTTGCTATTGTTGCCAATGGCCGAGGAAGAACAGGTGGCGCAGCGAAGAGCGATGGTACACGACGCGATTTTCATCGTCATCGACACGCTCGAGAGTTTTGGGGATTATCGGGCGGAGGGGTTCGATTCGCTCGATCGTCTTCGAGCGGCGCAGGAAGCGGCGGGCAATACTTCCAAAGCAACCGATGTGATGGTTGCGCAAGCGGAGCGGCAACGGGAGCCTCACGCACGGGCGATGGCGATGGTGCAAGCGGCGGATTTTTGCGCTGCGCGAACGGGAAGCACGGCGCGGGCGGTAGCGCTTTATGAGGCGGCGATTGCCGATGATCCTGCTGTTCAAGGCGCGTTCGACGCCATCGAGCGGGTGTTGGTGCAGCGAGCGGATTATCGGGAATTGGAAAAGGCGTATCATCGTCAAGCCGAGCGGCTCGAACAAGCGGGAGCGAAGCCGGAACTTGCCACGCTGCTGGGAAAGTTGGCGGAGGTTCGACACGACAGGCTCGAGGATCGCAAAGGCGCGATTGACGCTTTGGCAAGGAGGGTTCAACTCGAGCCATCGAACGTGGAGGCGCGTTCGGCTCTTGCGACCTTGCTCGAGCATGATGGCAACGTGGAGCGGGCATGCCGGATGTTGGAAACGGCGGCGTGGCATGCTCCGACTCGGATGGACACCTTTCATGCGTTGTTTCGCATGTACACAAAAGCAAAAAAACACGATCAGGCTTTTCAAGCCTGCGCCGCGCTCGTGTACCTTGGTGATGCGGATCTCGATGAGCAGATGGTGTATCAGCAATACCGCCCGGAGGCCGGGCTCAGACCAACGGCTGCCTTGGAAGAATCCGATTGGGCTGAATTGTATCCCCTCGAGCACGATGCCAACGTGCGAACGTTGCTCGAGGTGATTGGACCGGCAGCGATTTCGCATCGGGTTGCATTGCAACAAGCATCGGGTAAATTGCCGGTGCTCTCGGCCAAGACCAGGCAAGATCCCGAAAGCTCCACGGTGAGCGCGGTTCGAAGTTTGCGCTGGGGGTCTCAGGTATTGGGCATTGCCTTACCTGAATTGCATATCGTGCCGGATTTGGCAGCCGGAATTTCCGCGGTAGCTTCCCAACGGCCGGCCATTGCGATTGGCAAAGCGGTCCTATCAGGACGTTCCATCGCGGAACTCGCGTTTTTGGTGGGCAGAGACTTGACGTATTTCCGACCGGAGCATCACATCCTGCTTTATTACCCGTCCATGCCGGAGTTCACGGCGCTCGTGACCACGGCGATTCGCATGGCGCTTCCCAATCGTGCGGGGACGGCATCCCTCCGTGACCGAGGGCTTTTGGAAGCGCTGGAGGCAGGCATCGACGCCGCGGGCTGGGACAAGGTGCGAGCTGCCGTTCAGCGGGTGGAATCGAGTGGCAGTACCATCGACCTGCGGTCTTATGTTCGTTCTTTGGAAATTGCCGCAACCCGTGTGGGCTTGCTCTTGAGCGGCGACTTGCCCACGGCGGGGCAACTGCTTTCCACTGATATCCGAGAAGTGGCTGGCTTGCGGGCCGCGGATCGCATGCGTGATTTGCTGCCTTATGCGGTGTCCGCGCCCTATGCGTCTTTACGAGCAAAACTCGGGGTCGATGCGCGATAACTCCGCTTACCGAACGGTTGAATAACTCGCTCCCCCACGTTCGCCTCCAAGCTCGAGGCTTTGCTGAAAAACCTGCCACGCGCTATAGTAGGTATCTTCACCCCCTTGTTTTCATAGGTTCAACATGCGTCCGACGACCATTGCTTCCTTGGTGGCAAGTTCGCTGTTTGGCTTGCTTGTCGGGATGGCAACCCCTTGCACCGCCCACGCCGCAGACCCTTCGTCTCGTTATTATGCCCAGGACACCGAAGGAATATTTTGGTTTTTGCACATCTCGGATCTGCACATCGATCCGCTGAACAATTCGGCCAGAAAGCATCTGACATTCGCCCTCGGCGAAGCGGTCGATGTCATCCAACCCATCGCGGTATTCGCCTCCGGTGACTTGGTCGATGGCTCCGTCTTTCTGCCAACATCAGGCCAAGACAAGGCGGAGTGGGACCTATATGCCACGCTGTTATCCGACGCCAACGTCACACCCGAGTTTTTCTTCGACATGCCCGGCAATCACGATACCTATGGGGATCAAGGATTGAAGCATTACCTCGAACGGTCTTTGCAAGGGTCAACCACCGGCAGCCTTTTCTCCGACACCGTGCATACGACCTCCCTTGGGGACTATTATTTCGTGGCGCTCAATAGTTCAGGAACCTACGGCACGCCGTTTACGTTCGGCAATCCACAGTTCACCAATGTCCCGGAGTTGGAAGCCGGACTGGAAACACACGCTTCCGCGCAGCTCGTCTTTGCTTTTGCGCACCACCATCTCGTGCCGCACGGTGCCACCGACGCCCAAACGGCTCTTGGCATTGGAGGCAAGGATGACCCGCCGGGCAACGTTTCGGAAGTGATGGCCCTTCTCGAGGATGCCGGCGCTTTCTATCTTCATGGCCACGTGCATCAATACAAGGAAAGCCTTCAGGGAAAGCTCGTCACGGTCCAGCTAGCCAACTTGGCAGGGTCGCCCAACGTGGACCGGAGTTCTCTCGATGCCTGGGACAAGACCAAGTTCGAAAGCAATATCGGCGTTGGCATTATCGACCACAACGCCTTCATTTATCGCGTCACGGACACCACCCATCCTTGGCCTTTCGTTGCCATCACCGCTCCGGTGGATATCAATCTTCAGGGCGGTGGAATTCCGGCGGGCTCGACCGCGGGTGTTTCGTATGAAGGGGATTTCGTTCCTTATGGGGAGCAGGCCAATCCTTACGCTTACGACGTTTGCCTCGCGAGAAAAGACAACCCGGTGCGGGCGGTGGTGCTATCCAAAGACCCCGTTTCGTCGGTCCGTTTGATGCTCGACACGACCGAAGTCGGTCCCATGACCGCGGTGACCAGTCAACCCGGTCTATACGCTGCCCAAATGGACACCACCGGCCTCGAACCGGGCGTTCATTCGCTCACGGTTTTGGCAACCACGGCCTCGGAGACTCGCGGCGATTCGATCCAAGTCAACTTCGTCAAAGGTCCTTGCGATGACTTGCCGGACGCGGGAGTGGACGCCCCGGACTCGGAGCCAGACGCTTCCGATTCGGACTCGGATATCACCTCAGACGCACAACCCGATGCGGGAAGCACTTCCGATGCGACACAGGATTCCGTCGCTGACGCAGACACCACCGATGCCGCGGATACCACGCCTCCACCAGGGGATACCGATGATGATGGCGGCTGTTCGTGTCGCGTTGGAGCCAACACATCAAACCCATGGACGGCTCTTGCTCTGTCCCTGATCGCGCTTGCCTTTCGGCGTCGTCGCACGACAAGGTCACCTCTGTCCTCGAGGTAGGCACGCTCGGAGCCGTTCACATCGTACGCAACTTTCGCTTCGCTGCTTCCACGTGCTCTTGAAGCTTTCTTTCATCCTCCGCGTTGGGCGGCGGAGGAACGGAAGGAATCGCCTTTTCAGCCGGAAAACCCAAATAGCGAGACAGGGCCCTGGACAACAGGATTGGGTCATGGACAGCCTGCCCGGGATAGCAAACGCGCGAGGACATGATTGGGGTTCCATCAGGTAAGGACCCAAGCTCATCATCGCCATCGTGATGCCTGAGAACGGAGAACGTCACCTCCTCGCCTATGCTGGCGATGGTCAGGTGATCGCGTAAAAGACGAATATATTCAATTACTTCAAAGCTTTTTGCAGGATCGTTTTCCTCGACGAGATTGGCGATGAGCACTTTTTTGGCTTTTGCTTTCGCCACGGCTTCCGCCACATCCGCGGTCGTTAGCGTGGCGAGGATGCTGGTGAAGAAACTGCCGGGGCCCAACAAGATGAAGTCGGCTTGTTGAATCGCTGAAACGGCGACAGGATTGGTTTTCGTAGGCCCATGCACCATGGCGACCATGGGAGAAGACACATCTTGTGCATGCGTTTCGCCCTCGATCCTGCCATCGCGAAGGTCATACACGACGAGTACGCCTGGGGATTCGGCGACTGGCACGACACGTCCGGCGCACTGTAGGAGTTCCGCGGCCCAATCCACCGCCTTTTGCAGAGAACCATACTGCTGATAGGCTTCGAATAACGCCAAATTACCCACGCTTCGCGCCTCTTGATGCGCATCGAGCAGGCGCAGTTCGAAAGCATCCGCAAGGTTTCGATTGCGCGCCAAAGTACTCAGGCATCGTCGCAAATCGCCTGGTGGTGGCATACCGACTTCTTCACGCAATTTTCCGGAGCATCCACCATCGTCCGCCACCGATACGATGGCGGTAATCGAGCAGGGCAGCAGGCGAAGCGCGGCCAACAGCGCTGCTTGGCCGTGTCCTCCACCCATCGTAACAATCTTTGGCGGGGGGATCGTAGGCATGGAATCGTTGAACGCAAAGCATACCGGGCTTATCCCCTCGTTGTCATGTTCCGATCACCCTACGGAAAGCGTTTTCGAGGTTGCTCAAACGTTCGGGCCACCATCGAAAGGGGAAGGACGAGTTGACGCGCGTCGCAGGCAGAGTGAAACTTCCTGTATCCATGCTTCGTTGGCCAATCCTACTTGGTGTGCTGTTATCCACGACCTTTGCGGCGGCCCAATCGACCGACACGCGCAGTGAATTGGAGCGTGTCCGGGCAGCGGCTGATGAATTCGATGCGGGCCGTCGAGCTTTCACCGCCGAGGATTACTCCACGGCCGCTGAGCATTTCGAAAAGGCAGACCGGGACGCTCCGGCGCCCGAGGCATTGCGCATGGCAATCCGCGCGCGTCTCGCCGCCAATCAGCCCGACCGGGTTGCCACGCTGGCGGCTGCCGCTCTTTCGCGGTACCCAAACGATGAAGCCACGGTGGCGTTGGCAAAAGAAATGCTCGAGAAAATGCCCAAACGCCTGCATCGAATCACCGTTCAATGCAACGAACCTTGTTCCTTGATGGTCGATCGCAGGCTCGTACCTGGTGTGGCAGCGACCGAATCGACCGTATATGTCGAGCCAGGGCAATATGAAATCACGGCGGGATGGAGCGCGGGACGGGCTCGAAGCGAGCGTATCGATGCGTTGCCTGAAAACGCGAGTACCATGGTATTTCAAGCTCCACCACTGACGACGGCGGATCCGGAACCTGACCCAAAGCTCGACTCCAAGCCTGAACCTGTCTTGGTATCACCACCCGAGCCTCCAAGCGCATCACCCGTCGTTGACCAGGGCTCTGGTCTTCCTTCACCCGTGTTTTATGGCGCGTTGGGGCTCACCACCTTATTTGCGGGTGCAACGATATGGAGCGGGCTCGACATGCGAGCCAACCCGGGAAAAGAAAAGGTGCGTGAGGATTGTGCGGGAAAAGATGAGTCCTGTCCCACCTACCGCGACGCCATATCCGCACAGAATCGCACGAATATCCTGATGGTCGGCACGGGTATCGCCGCGGCTGGAACAGCGGTATTGGGCGTGTTTCTCACCGATTGGTCATCACCGGGCAAGTCGGAAGCCAAAGCAACGGCTGGCGCGTTGGTGCCCGCGGTCGGTTTTCGACAAGGTCCTTTCGTACAAGCCACGGGGACATTTTAACCTCCACCATTGGAGTCGAACGTCGACCATGGCATGCTCGCGCCATGCGACTCATGCCATGCCTTGCGATATCCGCGGCTTTCTTGTGGCTGGGATGTGACAAAAAACAAGACCCGTCTCCCGTGGAGCCGGCTCCGTCCGCGTCACCCGAAGCATCGGAACCAGCGCCCAAACGCGAACCCGTTCAAGACATCGACGCCAAAGTGATTCTCGAACAGCTTCGATGCCCTGCCAAAGCGCATAAGGATGCCTGCGATATCCTCGAAGGGTTCGATGCCGGCACCAAGTGGGACTTGACCTCGATCCACGCGGAAGAAGCGCGTTATTTCGGGAAAGCCTTTCGCTACAACCAAGGCGTCGCCGAAGAAAAATGGATGTTCTTGTTGGTCAAAAAAATCCCCTTGAACAAGGCCGCAGAGGGTGACCTTCCCCTCCGGGTGGGACTCCGGGACTTAGATACGACCCTTGGGCCGGAAAACGCCCACGCGGACAAGCTTTGGTGGTTGCTCAAACGCGATGATGCCGTCCCAAAACGCAATGCCACAGCAAAGTACGTGCTGGAATATGCCTCGGCCAATTGGGATTCGGCGGCAGCCACGCAAGGACCATCGACCATCTTGCATGTGTCGGGAGGCACCTACGTTCGTCAAGGAAAAGCCAGGACCCTGCATCTCGTGCAGATGGACGCCGCTCGCCCGGGTGCATCGGGATTCGATGGAATGCTCGTCACGTTCTACCCGCTGACCTGGTAACGCCCCTATCGACGGCGAGCCGATCCATCGATGAGCTGGTCGAGGCGCCGTTGCAAGCCAGCAGCCGATGCAAAGTCGATTTGCCTCCAATGCGGGGCGGCCTTTCGTGGGCGACGAGCCCGCAACGCGCGACAACGTGCCACGGCTTGCTCGCAATAGCCCCGAAACTCCTGACTAGACTCCGCCTCACGAACCAGCGATGCATGGGCTTCGTCTTGCCAATCCTCACGTTTACAAATGAGCAGAACGTCACAACCGGCTCGAACCGCCTGTACCGCCGCTTGTCCGATCTCCATGCGCCCCGCTATCGCGCGCATCTCCAAATCATCGGAAAACACAACCCCTCGAAAGCCCATCTGTTCGCGTAACCATCCGCGAACCATGGTGGGACTCATCGTCGCCGGTCGCTCCGAATCGACCTGGCGAACCACGATATGCGCGGTCATCAGCGCATCGATTCCAGCCTCGATAGCAGCATAAAATGGAATAAATTCAACCTGTTGCATTCTTTGGGGCGAGGTATCCACCGTGGGCAGATCGAGATGCGAATCGATGGTGGTATCCCCATGTCCCGGAAAGTGTTTGCCACAGGCAGCCACTCCCGCGGCTTGCAGCCCGAGGGCAAACGCCACCCCGAAACGAGCCACCACGTTCGCATCGCTAGAAAACGACCGGTCGCCAATGACAGGATTGGCGGGGTTCGTGTCCACGTCCAACACCGGTGCGAAGTTGACGTTGAACCCGAGTTGTCGAAGTTGAAGTCCCAGTGTTTCGGCAACCTCTGCCACAAGGGTTTCATCTGCCCGTTGCGCCAACTGACGCATCGGTGGAAGACGCAATACAGGTGAACCAAACCGTTGTACACGTCCTCCTTCCTGGTCGACGGCAACGACTGGGCCAACCTCATCGGATGAGGCGTCGGCGATCATGGCGCTGGCGACGTAGCCCGCTTGCCAGGTCGGCAGGTTTCGCTTGAACAAGATAGCCCCGGCCCGCTCCCCTCGTCGAAGAGAGGCAAGAAAGGTAGCGGAAGGCTCTTCACCGCGGTAACCGCCAACGATCAATTGGCCACACAATCTCGAAAGCGACTGCATTATGGTGCAAGAGTGTGGTCGAGCGGCTGAGAAATTCAACACTACGGCAATTCCATCTTTGCGCTTCCCAATCAATCGATTCCTTCCTTGACGAAGGCCGGATGCGGGACTTCAATACAATTGTGTTTTTTCGGGGGAATTGAGGACTGAATCATGACGAAGCGAACCGTTACTTCTTGGGCGTTGGTTGGGTTGTTCTTTGCCGGTTCCATGCTGGGATGTGGAAGTGATGAGGCAACGACGGACGGTAACGTATGTGTTCCGACGGCTGAGATTTGCGATGGGAAGGACAACAACTGCAATGGTCAGATTGACGAGAACTTGACGCAGGAATGCACGGAAGGGGGGCTCAAGGGAGAGCAGACGTGTACGAACGGTCAATGGGGACCGTGCGTGACGCAACAGCCCGAGTGCGTACCCTCACCGGAAGTGTGTGATGGCAAAGACAACGATTGCGACGATGCCATCGATGAAGATGACGATGGGAATGCGCTTCAGCGAGAATGCAAGGACGACCAAGGCCTTGCGGGAAAGCAAATCTGTCAGAAGGGAGCCTGGGGACCGTGTCAAGCTTCCTGCGTGCCGAGCGCTGAGGTTTGCGATGGCAAAGACAACGATTGCGACGGCCTGGTGGACGAAGATGATTCTGGGCAACCGCTAAAACAGGATTGTTCGAACCAATGCGGCTTGGGAACGGAGATTTGCGTGGCAGGCACCTGGCAGCAATGCACGGCACCACAACCTTCCACTGAGGTTTGCGATGGTGTCGATAACGATTGTGACGGAGAAGTCGATGAGGACTTCGAATGTGCCAAGGGCACGCAAGCCAATTGTGGAACCGACGTAGGCGTATGCGAATTTGGCACCAAGGTTTGTGGTGCCACCTGCCAATGGGGAAACTGCATCGGTGGAGTCAATCCGGGCACGGAGATATGTGAAGGCAAAAACGACGAAGACTGTGACGGCACCGTGGACAACGGCTGTGGCTGCACGAACGGAGAGAAAAAGAGCTGTTGTGGCGGAACGGAAATCACCTGCACGGGGGGAACGTGGCCGTCCTGCCCACCGGCCCCTGTCGAAGTCTGCAATGGTATCGATGATAACTGTAACGACAAGATCGATGAGGACTTGCCGGTCAATCCGTACCAACTCGACGAGGATATTTCAGGCATTGACGATTGCGCCCATGCCAAGGCCCTGACGGCCATCATGGAAGGGGAACCGGCTCAGAGCTTTACCTTCCATCTATACAAGCCGGACGGTTCACCCGATCGGGACTTTTTCCTGTTCCGCGCCGACGAAAACAGCGGGGTGGATGACACCTTTGGCTGCATCGCCGACGGTCCCAATGAGTGTTATACGTTGGTCATCAAAATGACGAGCGTTCCGGCGGGAGTCACCTACGACTACTGCGTGTATGACGTTGGTTTTGAAGGCGATACGGCCACGTGTGCCAAGCCGATCAAGAAGACCTGCGCTTCCTCGTCAACGCCGAACAACCAGGTGACCATGAATTGGGCGGGGCTTTGCTCGCTGAATGACAACAGGTACTTCTATCTCGAAGTCTTCCCCAAGTCGGGCTCCGCGTTGAGTTGCCAACCTTATAAGTTCACGATCGAACACCTCGACAATTCCCCGCAAGAAGCGGAATGCTCGTTCTAACCGCCATCAATTCCCCTTCACCGTAAGCGTCCACTTTTTTGTGGTATCGCATTCCCCCGTCTTGTGACGGACTTCGATGGATACCCATCGGTGATCGTCGTCACCGTTGGCCACGGATCCTTCTCCCCAAGAGACGCTGACCGTATCGGGTTTGCTCAAGGTCTCCATCGATGACCCGGCGAGATCGGAGCACTCGATGACATCGCTTCCTTTGTTGACGAAAACAAATAGATCGAAGTTGGTTTGGTTTGCTGGCTGTAGGGTAATCGTGACCTTGAGCTTTTGACCGACAACGCTTTCGTTGGCTTCGAGAACGCGCACGCGAAGCCATTCGGAAGTTGCTCCGGTCACTTGCAGGGAGTCGCTTCCTTTGTCACCGCGTACGGTGCCGATATCTCGAGCGGATTGGCATGAATTCGTGAAAGAGCAATCGACAGCCGTGCTCGAACCGCCGCTGCCACCCGAGCCGCCGCTCCCTCCACTACCGCCCGAGCCGCCGCTCCCTCCACTACCGCCCGAGCCACCGCTGGCTCCAGTACCTCCACTTCCCCCATAGCCCGAGCCACCGCTTCCTCCGCTCCCG
>MWCO01000049.1 GCA_002070115.1 Deltaproteobacteria bacterium ADurb.Bin207 | reverse complement strand
AAGCTGGGTTGTGGAAAAAATTTCTGTCGACGGGTCCCGACCACACGGTCCCCTTGCCTTTGGATTGAGGGGTCCCTTGGGGGGTGGATCTGAAGGGTGCGTCGGCATCTTACGATATGTTGAGCGTAGTCTCCCAGATTGTGGCCGTTTCTCGTGTGCCGTGACCGTACGCGTAGGCCGTGACCGCGGCCACGCAATGCAGGTTCTTGTTTCCAGCAGTCGTAGGACCAAAAAAGGCTCGAGAAAAAACGAGGGGATGGCTCAGGATAGGCAGAGCACGGCCACGCAAAGCAGGTTCTTGTTTCCAGCAGTCGTAGGACCAAAAAAGGCTCGAGAAAAAACGAGGGGATGGCTCAGGATAGGCAGAGCAGCTAGCAAACATTCCAATTCGGCTTGGGGGATTTGGACACAAGCGGTTGTGGAATCGAGTCTGGAAGGCAGGGAAAATATGCATATAGACAGTCGTTTACACAGCAAAACTCGACTCATACTCGCGGCAGATCGAGAACGAGCGGGCGGTCGTGGTGCCCCAGCAGCCAATCGAGCGGTCGACCCGGACGAGCGAAGTCGGGTCGAGCGGTGCCAGCGGAAACATGCATCCCGCTCGTGAGAAGGTCATTGGACTCGCTTCCACCCGTGCCTCGGCTCCACGCCGCGTTTCCTTTCCAGCTCCTCGATCGTGTTCTGAAGCAGGCGCGCAACGTACTGCGGGTTGTGGATGCCCCCGCTGCCGTCGCGTGCGACGAGCACGAAGTTGTAGATGGCCTTACTCAGTAACGGATCCTCCGACGGCAACGGTATCGGCGGGCCGGTGCGCGAACGCAAGGGACGGCAATCTGCGCTCGCCAGCACCATGCGCTCGTCCACGATGGCGAACGTGGCCGCGACGACGCCGTTCGGGTCGCGGATCGCCATCTCGGAGAGCTGGCGCTCGATCTCCTCGCGGAGGAGTGAGAGCAATCCGTCGACCTCGTCGGCGATTCCTCCGACCTTGCCGTTGCCGTCGTAATCGCCGCGCGCGACCCGGTTGAGCCCTCCGCCCGGACCGTGGCAGCGAACGCAAGAGGGGGGGAGGGGGGCTTCGCGCTCTTCGGCGAAGGACATCTTCCGTGCGCAGCTCACCGGTTCCTGGATGCCTGGGTTGGCGATGAGACGAAACGTGTGTCCACGTCCTTCGTCGTGGCGTGAGTCGCGGTCGTAGTGGCAGCCGACGCAGCTATCGGGGACCCCCATGTGCGGGTACTCGGGGGAGCGGGCGAAAGACTTGGGCAAGGCGAGGAACCTGCCCCCGCGTCCGGTCAGCACCTGAAGTTGCGGCGCGTGAGGCGCGGCATCGGGGTCCGGTGGGGGCGGCGGCTCGGAGGAGCCGTGGCCGTGCCCGGCACGCGTGTCTCCGCCCGGGATGAAGGGTCTCAGCAGGGGACCATGTACCACGTTTGCCTCGCCGTTGTGGCACGACACGCAGAGGGCGCCCTGGCCCGCATCGAACGTGGTCCCCGGCACCTCGAGGAACCCGCAGAGCCGGAGCTGCTTGTTACAGGGCGTGCCATGGGGGTCATGGCACACGGGGCAGCCGATACCGCGCGGGTGTGTCTCAAGCTCGCGGTTGGGCTTGGACCGCGAGTGATACCCACGCACGGAAGCGAGGTATTCGCTCGCCACGTGGCATTGTGCACACACCTCGTTGGCCCCGCGCCCGCGTACGCTCTCATGAGACACGGACATCCGGTTGCGCCGCGCTTGGCCGTAGATGGCATATTGGGGAGGCAGGTCGTGGCATTGCCCGCAGACGTCGTCCCCATATCCCACGTAGAACCAACCGGCACCATGGCAGTTTTCGCACTGCACGTTGGCGCGCTCGCGCACCGATTCGGGCACGTCGCGCCAGGCGGCCTCCGACGGGTGGTCGGGGAACTTCCAGCCCGTCTTTGCCACCCGCTCATCGAATCCGTCGTTGTTCGCGCCCACTTGGTCCCCGACCGTGTGGCACGACGCGCAGTGTCTCTCGTAAGGGCCGCGAGATCGGTTGAGCCGGCCCTGGATGCCGCGGGTGAAGACGGAACCATGGCGGGTTTGCTGCCAACGGGCGTACTCGTTGGGGTGGCACTCCGCTCTGCCGCAGTCCTTGCTCCCGAGCCAGGTGCCCGACCGCAGGTCCCAGCCCTCCAAGTCCGGGTGTCGCACATTGTACCAGCGAGGCGTGTCCGCGAGCACACGCGCGAGATAGGGCGCGGGAGAAGGCAAGATCCGCAGACCGGAGCGCGACAGCGCTTCCTGCTCTTCTGGTCGGAGGATTGCCACGTAGGCGTCGATTCCCACGGGGGCGCGGGGCCAGGCCGCTGACGGGAACGCGGGCGTGATCTCGACCGAGGTCTCGAGCGTGGTGAAGCCCGATGCGGCCTCGACCCGAAAGACCATCCGACCAGCCGCTCGCGCCGTGATGGGGACGACCCGTCCCGAGTAGTCACCCACGTCTTTCGGCGGCGGGGGAGGGGGTGTCGTCAGCTCCAGCGTTGGGCCCGAGACAACTAGCTTCTGTGGGTCAGATCCCCACACCTGCGTCCATCGGAACGTCCAGTCATGGGGGTTGGATGCGCCGTCGACGCGCGCCGTGAGCTTGATGGGTCGAGCGAACCCGACCTGGTCCATCGGGCCCTCGACCACGAGTCGCGCCGCGCTCTCGGCCGATACCAAGGGCACCTGCTCCGTGCTTTTCTTGCGAGCGCACGAGGTCGGGGCCATCGCCGCCAACAGCAACAAAAAGCACAGCGCCGCCGTCGCGCCGCAGCCCTTCCCCTTCGAAGTCATGGCGAGCCCCCCTGGCCTGCGATTCGGCCATGAAGCCCCGCGAGGAAGGGGCGAGCGAGCACCTTGCCCCACGGTGCCATCGCAGTCCCCTCGCGGCCTTCCTCCGCGACCTTGGCGAACTCCTCGGGAGCAAGCCGCGCTGCCATCTCGACCATGTCAGGCGGCTGTGTCGCGAGCACGACCACCTTGGGATCCCGCGCAGGGCCGTGGCATGGGCCGCAGACTTCCGCGAGCACTCTTTCCGGAGCGGATGGGAGCAACGTTCGTTGCAGCGACAGGTAAGCGAGCACGGCGCCGAGCGCGGTGGGGGGTAGGTCGAAGACTGGCATGTACGAGCCCGGGGCAAACGCTTCGGGATGCTCGAGTGCCGTGCGAAGCCGTTCCGCCGTGGCGTACCAGCCGACGCGCCGTAAGTCGGGCACACCCACGCCATCGTCATCGAGGCGGTGACAACCGATGCACCCCACGGCATGCATCCACAAGGCACCGGACGCGGCGGTGGGCTCAAGGGGCAGGTTTTCCGGGAAGTGGTCGATGGGGCGGGGGATGGTCGTGGCGGCCAACAACGCTTCGGCCGGGCTGGTGCCCAGCTCGTGCTCGGGACCTATCTGCGCCATCAGAAAAAGCTCGAGTCGCTCGGCATCCGCGTCGGGGACCGCCAACGGGGGCATGGGTGAAGCCACGGTGCCGCGCTGGGGGAATCGCAGCCTCGAGCGGAGGAACGCCGCGGTACGACGTCGACCCACACGGCCCAGAGCCGGGCCGGCTTCACCGAAGGCGGCGACTCCCTCCAAAGCGTGGCAGGAGCGGCAGCCCTGCTTGATGAACACCTCGAGGCCGCGAGCGATATCCGGGACTCTCTGCGGGTCGTAGCGGAGCACGCCGGTGCTTCGGTCCACGTGGCAGGTGGCACAGCCCGCCTCGATGGTCCGGACGCCGTGTTCGGTGAGACCGCCGGAGAGCATCGCGCGTGGCGTTGGTGTACGCGAGGCGTGGGCGTCGGCTTGCGTGAGGCCGAGGGGCTCCCCACGGTGGCACGCCGTGCAGCCCTGCTCAGCGGGTCCGAGCGCGCAGGACGTGTGGGGGTGACGCTGGAACGGGGCTTCGAAGGCAGCAGGCAACGCCATGCCAAGGTGGCATGTGACGCAGCGGTCCTCACTGCCGCCGCCGGGCGCGCGAAGCGACCGAACGCCGACGGAGACGGGAGGCCAACCAGCGTCGACCAAGCGATCAGAATAGGCGAGCTGGACGCTCTGCCACGCGGCTGGGTGTGTTTTCTCGTACGCGAGCGCGACGACCAGCGTCCCGGCGAGCCCCAAGACGGCTCCCAGCCACGGTTTGGCTTTCACGGCCCCACCTGCGGGGAAGCCGCGCCGGCACCGATGGGCATCGCGCTCAGGAGCAGCAGGACCGCCAAGACTGCGACCCAGGCGTGACGTAAGCGCATACGCATCGGGGGCGTAGCAGCCCAGGGCAGGGCAACGGCCAGAGCCACCAGGGCTGCGGTCACGATACGGGCGAGCGTGAGGCTGCGCTCGGCGAGGAACTGGAGCCAGCGGAGGTACCACTCCGCTGCGGAGCTGGTCGAAGGGGTGAATCCATCGAAAGGGAGCCCAAGCGAAGGGCGCAGCGCGAACGCGGCGGCGGCGACCACCGGCAAGACAGAGAGCGTCAGCAGAGGAAGGCGCTCGCGTGCGAAGCTGCCGCCCCTGACCACGGCGCGCCACGGGAGATGCGAGGCCACGCACGCGACCAATGTCGCGGCGCTCAACAGGTGAAGGAACCAGACCGCGGGGAGCACAGCGGGCTGTGGGGCCTCGGAGGCCACTGGTGCGAAGCCGAAGAACGACAGGGCGATGGAAAGAGAAACAGCGCCATGAACGTCCCACGGGAGCACGCGGCCGAGGAAGGCGAGCAACCCGAGCAGGGCGAAGGCCAGGAGCCCGGTTGCCCACGCGAGGCGGCGCGCATCCCGACTGCGGTCCTTCCAGAGCAGGAACGCAAAGTGCGGGAGGGCGAACAAAATGGCCAGGTGAGCCGCGATACGGTGCATCCCACGAGCCCAGAGGGCGTAAGGCCGCGCGAACGCCAGCTCCCTCACCGAGACGTAGGCCTGGTCGTGCGTCGGGACGTAGAAGCATGCAAGCAAGAACCCGGAGGCCACGGCGAGTAGCAGAAGCAACACCGCGATCCAACCCAGGAGCTTCGACGCAGGCAGAAACTGTCGAGCGGTACGTTCGGCAGAGAGCCAAGGGAGCAACACCGCAATCCAGCCCAGGAGCTTCGACGCTGACAAGGCTCACACCTGAACAAGGCGTCGTTCCGCGAGAGGACGCGACGGATAGAAAAACAGCTTGCGGTCGGGAGTGACGCCTCCCTCGAACCAAGGCAAAGGAGCGGGCGGCGGGCCGGCGATAACGGCACCGTCTTGCGAAAATAGCCCTCCATGGCAGGGGCAGACAAGCTCGTGCCCCCTGAGGCGCAGGGCGCAGCCCAGGTGGGTGCATCGCGTCGACAAAACCCCGAATCCCCCGTCGGTTCGTACCACGGCGACCTGGTGAGCGGGAAACAGACGGAGGCCGGTTCGCGGGAGGAGCGAGAGGTCACCGAGGAGCACAGGGACGAGCGCGCGCTCCAGCGGACGAAGGGACAGCGCGCCGAGCCCGAGGCAGCTACCGCAGGCAGTCCACGCGAGGGCCTGGACGAACGGGCGTCGGTTCATGTCACTCCTTGGCATTGCCCCCCGTGGGCGGGGAGCTGAGAATTACGGGCAGGGATAGTAATGGTCCTGGATGCAATAGCCAAGATCGCAAACCTGGCCGGCGGGGCAATCGGAGTGGTGGTAGCATTGTCCGCCGTACCAGTGCCCGGCGCACTCCCCGAAATCGCACATTCCATTCGCTCCGCATTGGGAGTGCGAGGTGATTTGGGCGACGTTGCAGGAGCCGTCGACGAGACATGGACCCCAAGTGCCGTCCGCCTGGCACTTGCGGTGAACACCGCAGTAGCAGTCGCAGGATTGATAGGCTCCTGGTGGGCAGGGCTCGCCGTAACCGTCGCATACGTTACCTTCGTCGATTCGACCGTCCCCGTTGTTGTCGATACCATCGCAGCACTCCTCCCCGGGAGGGCAGAAGCCGGGGCAATCCGGGTCCAGGCTGTCGATCAGCCCATCGCCGTCGTTGTCTATCCCATCGGAGCAGTTCTCCTGACAGGGCGGGCAGTCCGGGTCCAGGCAGTCCACTAACCCATCGCCGTCGTTATCGACACCATCGGCACAGTTGTTCTCGGTGCAAGGCGGGCAGTCCGGGTCCAGGCAGTCCACCAAGCCGTCGCAGTCGTCGTCGACCCCGTTCGAGCAGTCCTCCGGCGTGGGCCTTTTGCCCGGAGGACACTGAGTGTCAGAGCCATTGTCGGACGTACCGTCGCAGTCGTTGTCGATGCCGTCGCTGATGTCCTCGCTTGGCAACACGGACCCGGTGCAAGCGCCCCACTTGCCGGAGTCTTCGCATACCTGCACGCCGTCTTTGCATGCGCCTACCCCGCGGGTATTCGGCGGGCCCGGGTAGCAGGGCTGGGAATTGCCTGGCGTGCATGAACAGATTTCGTCCACCTGCCCATCCTGGTTGTTGTCGAGCTGATCGCAAATTTCTTCGCTCACCGGCCAATCGGAGCTACCGGAGTCGGCGCCCGTGCCACCTGTTCCGGGGAAGGGCTGGGAGCCCGCGGTTCCTGCCGTACCCGCGGTGCCCGTGGTGCCGCCCTTGCCGCCGGAGCCAGCTCCCGTGCTACCGCCAGAGCCCGCGAGCTTGGAATCTTCGCTGTTTGAGTTCCCGCAGCCTCCCATCGCAAAAAACGCGAGAAGGGCCGCGATAGGGACGGCAACAGAGAACGCACGATTCAGCATCGAAACCTCCTCTGTCTCAACATGCAAGAAGCGTGCGCTCAGGACTGCCGCGACAACCATCAGAAATCCCGCGACTCCGACGGTCCACGCAAGGTCGCCGTTGCGCAAACTGTGCTCTCGGCGTTCCAATTCTGTGAAGTGTTCATGCGCAGTGCACACAGCCACCCGGTGGGACGTCATCCCCATTGGGATTTGGCTTGTACGGATAGTTCCTTGCCCATTCTTTCGAAAAAAGCTTGTAATTTTTCTTCACTATATGTCTGCGCAGCGCTTTTCACCAGCTTTGCAAACTCGGTGGGATGGGAAGTTTTGTCCTGACAAGATTTTCCTAACTGCTCGAAACTATTAGCAAATTGTACACACTGGGCGGGAACGTCGATGGATAGTTTACCGACGGGGTAGGTGGTTTCCGTTTTTATCATATTGGCGATGCTTTTTGAGAACGCTTTCAATCCAGACTCCAGGCCCGTCAGCAAGCCAATGATTTCTTGGCACGCTTTCATTCCTTCGGAAAAACGCCGGTGGTGGTGATTGAGTTCCGCCAGTTCCGGAATGCTACCCTCCAGGTCCGGCCGATCGGGCTGCAAACGCTGTGCGCAGATATGACAAAAACGATTCGACGCCGCATTGCCGGACTTGCAGCGGGGGCAGACAACGTCGTTGCCTTGGGGGGGAGGCGACGGATACTTCTCAAACAATACACGTTCGAGGGTGGTGCGCTCTACCAGGGAAGCTCGCGTGACATTCAACAGGTCAATCTTGGATTGCAGAGTAGAAGCTTTCGTCGTCGTCTCTCGCCATTTACGCAATAACTCGTCCTGTTTGACGTTGAACTCCTTTTCTCTTTGGACCCATTGTGCTCGGATGGATTCGATGCGCGCGGCGACGTCTTCATGCTCTTGGTCCAGCCGTCGACGTTCCGCCTGGAGGCTTCGCATCTGGAAAATATTGAAAAGAAAGCCAAAACCGCTTCCTAATTCACGGATTCGCGAGTTGTAGGAAGCGATTCCTTGCAGGAGTTTCTCGTTACGCGCCTTCAGTTCCTCTTCTTTTTGGTCGAGATCCACATGTTTTTTATGGACGCCATTTTCCAATTCATGGCTTTTCCGCCGTATGTTTTCCGCTGTCTGCATGAGGGAGGCATGTTTCGTTTGAAGGTTTTTCAACTGCTTGTCCATCTCGGCCTGCGCGCGCTCGTGCTCCCTGTCGAGGGCCTCATCAAGCCGAAAGGGAAGGGAGCCTCGGCGACGATTGAACTCGACAACGAGTTGGGCGAGTTCGTGTTCCCGAACCTGGCTGACTTCTTGGAAAAACGTCTCGTAATGCGCTTGTAAGGCAAGCAATTGCGACTTGATATTTTGAACGACCTGCAAGCGGTTTTGGATGAATTGGTCGAATTCACGAAGGTTACCCATGGCTCATTTCCCCTGGTCACAAACGGGACGAGGCACCCCAAAACTACCGCCTTCGATGCGCTCTTGTTTCCAGCGCTGCCAATCGCTGGGATCCGAAGCGTTTGGTTGTGGAATCTCGGAGAAGTTGCCAACAGCATCCCAATAAAGTGGGCAAGCTCCCGCGCATACATCGACATCCGGACAAGTGCGACATGCCGGCGGTATGTATCGTCGGTCGCGCCAGTAGCGAGCTTGGGGACTGTCATAGATCTCTTCGAAGGGTCGGTGAAGCAAACTGCCGATCCCCTCCTGAAACGAGGAACACGGCAGCAGTTCGCCAGCGGGATTGACCGAGACGATGCCGCTCACGCACGCGCAAGATTTGGCTCCTTGTCCCAACAAGACGGGATTGACAACGCAATAGGGCAATGGAGAATACCATACGAACTTGACCTTGCGGCGATGGGCCTCTTCGATCAGCATGGGCAGTGTTTTCGCGATTTGCGCATAGGTGATGGGAGGCATCGAAGGGTCCAATCCGTTTCCCGTCCGAATAAGCATATTCATCGATAATGTGCTCAATCCGAGTTCTTCGGACACGAATGCAATGATATCTTGGGCTTGATCGATGTTGGTGGTGCATAAGGTGCTATTGGTATGAACATGGATTCCCAACTGGCGAAAGGCTCGAATTCCCGCCACCGTACGTGCGAAAGCGCCCTGGCGACCGACAATTCGATCGTGAAGTTCAGCGGTGGCCGCTTCGATGGACACTTGAGCCGAGGCCAGCCCATGGTCGACGAGGCAGCGGGCATAATCCTGTTTGGCCGCCCGAAGCCCGTTGGTGATGAGATTGATGCGTAATCCCAACTGGCTGCCATGGCGCACCAATTCGGGAAGGTCTTTGCGCAAGGTAGCTTCTCCCCCCGTGAAACTGAGCGTGGGAACATGGGCTTCGTGGTAAATACGGTCGATCACCCGTTTGACCTGCTCGGTGCTCATCAGCGGCCCGTGGTCGCGACGGGTCGGGCTTGCGGCATAGCAAAACGTGCAGCGATTCTGACATCGATACGTGAGCGCGATTTCCGCGAGTACGGGATAACGCAGCCGGGAGCGGTCAAAGGACACATATTTGACATTGGCTCGCGGTTGAAAGTCATCGCGCATCATGGAAGCGATGGTATCGAGCAAAGCGGCGGCATCGGAAGCGATCCGATCCACTTCGACGCCATAGCGGGAAGCAAGCTTTTGGACGACCCCGTGGGACGGGCCAGCTTTGGGGTCATAGAGCGCGGAAAGGATTTCCACCGCGGAATCGTTGATACCAAGGGTTTTTTCGGGCCGGATCATCAGCAGACGATCTTGTCGTCGCACGTGGATCGCCGTGCGGGTGGCGGCTACGAAACTGTCGATCCGAGCGAATGGAGCAGTATCCCGTGGGGTGGTATCCATCAGAAACTCCCTGCGCAGCTCGAGACACAGGCGCTATGGCAAGCGGAATGACAGGCGCAAGCATCGTGACAGGCGCTATGGCAAGCGGAATGACAGGCCGAATGGCATGCAGAGTGGCAAGCAGAGTGGCAAGCAGAGTGGCAAGCATCGTAACCGACCGCAACCGCCACACCTTTTTGGATACCGGGACGTGCACCCGCCTCGCCATCGAAGTTGAACAGATTCTCGATCCGGTCGATGGTGGCTTTCGCCCCCGATTCGATGGTATCCGCCACGCCTTCGGCAAAATCCTGGACCCGTTCCACACCACCCCATAGGGAAGATTGTTCCCGAGCAGCCCCAAGGGTCGTCAGGGGACGATCAGCAGGAACGCTGGTGGGAATGGCCCCAAACGTCGTGCCTAAGTCCTGAAAAAACGTGTCTTGAAGGTAGAGATCGGCATACCATGTATTGAAAAACTGCGGGCGAGAGGTGGGAGGAGCCGCGCGCAACTCATCCCAACGCTGTTGCGCGCGCTGCCGATAAGCCTCGACCGTCGCCGCGGTATCCGCACGCCATATTTTGGGCTGCACGGAAGCGGTCAGGCTCTTGAGGACCTCAAGCATTCCTTGCTGGGTCAAGGTTCCCCGCCCGGTCAATGACTTCAAAAAACACTTTTCCGGTTCCGTCGTCGCCCGAGACGCATCCACGACTTGCACCTGCAAGGGATTGCGGCTCAACACCTGGATGGCCCCTCGGGCTTGAAGATTGAGAACGAGCAAATTGATGGCTTTGATAGGACGGTCCATCACCACCGCCGCTTCCTCGGGAGCCAGCGTGGGCACATAGCCGTCCTTTCGAAAAGTAGATACCGTAATTTCAGGGGATTCATATACAGGCGCTTTTTTCTTGATGTATAATTCAATGATCGGATGAAGCCGAAGAAGAGCAACCACCCCGCTGCCCAACCCCGCAATAATCGCCCACGTCAACCGAAAAGGCACCAGGACTGCCGTCCAGCCCAAAATCGTGCCTTTCGTGGGATGCGCAAACTTGAATTCGTTAGCAGGCAGAAATATTTTACGAAGTAGTGTGGTTTTAGCGATTTTATCGATGATCCACAACGGCAGGCCCAGAACCAAGAACTCGGCAAACAATGCAATTGGATTGAGAAAAAATGATAGTATCGCTAGAACGATGGCGCGAGCTGCGTAGTCCCCGAAAGAAATGGGTACGTCTCGCGGCGTGACCGGGGCTGACGTCGCGGGGGACCCGGTATCCGTTGGAATGGCGGGGATGGTGGCGTCAGGACGCGTATTGCTCGTCTTCGATAGGTTCGGCATCGAAGATTGCGGGATGTAGATCCGCACCATGTGGACCCCTTGCGCCGGGAGCGATTTTTTTTCGGTATATACCGTGAGCCGCCGCGAATCCTGATAATCGGAATACACGAAAGCGAAATGATCCTGCAAACGCTTGTTTTGATCGTCCGTGATCACCCCGAGCCCGTCGACCATGGCGGGCGTGATATCCTCCGGACGCTGTAGATTCCCTTCCAAAGGCAGAGGGAGCACCAGTTTGACGATAGATTTCTCGATAGGCATCGTCCAGCGCACGGGGTTGAACCAGACGGCAAGCAGATTTTTGCCATCGTTCGACACCGTGGGCTCGGCGAACCTTTTGTCACTTCGATAATGCAGTTCAAGCGTATAGGTGCCGCGCGGAACGGCGGAGTCGAAAGACGCTTTGTAGTAGCCGCCGCCATTGGGAGACATGGTTACAGCTATTGTATTATTTCCAGCATGGAGGATTCCGCGGGTAAAAGCGACGGGTTCATAGAATTGTCCAATGGACTTGATGGCCGAGCGCCCTTCGTTGTCCTGATAACGAAGCGAATAGATGACATCCATGGCGCCGCTGTCCTGAACGAAAGCCTGGGTATCCGCTTCGAGCAGGTCGACGGGACCTGCCCAACCTGGTGCAGCAAACGTGATCGCCGCCGCGGCAAAAGAGCTTCGGATCAGGAGTGATTTTGGATCCATCGTAACCTCGAGGACAGTTCCTGGGGACGGACGAGAGGATATCAGTGAGGAACCGTTATCTTCAATACCCTTGTGAGTTCCGTGCGGTCGACACGGTGCTCATTGGGACCTGGGTTCAGACGAGCGACGGAATCGCAAGGATTTTAGATTATCCCTGAAAAATCCGAAGCTTACGGTTTTCTATCGAAATCGAAGCGTCGTTTTTCATCGCTACAAGAAAAGGCTCGATGACTAATGAAACAGGTTAATCATAAGGCTACCGCAAGAGGGTGAATGGTAGGGGAAAGTGCCAATGTCCGGGGAGCGGCATCGGTGTCCGGCTTTTTGCGTCGGAGTCATGACGATCGCACCGACCCTCAGGCCGAGGGCGGAGCCACAAGCTAGAATACTTCAGTCCTTCAAGGATTCACAGCGATGACGACCTCATGGTTTGCATAATCGAAACGAATAACCGGAATTTTTCTACAAGAAATCCCGTGTCGCCCTTGCAGGATCCTGAAAGCCGTGGTTTCTTTGTCCGGTGAACATTGTCGACGATTGGGTCGTGGTATGCGGTCTTACTCTTCGAAACGGCACGACGTAAGGAGTATTCAAGAAATGACCCTTGCTTTTCAAAAAATACCGTCGTCGGCATGCTTAGCGCCGCATAGCGATTGCGGCGGGGTAGGTGTCGCGCCTGCCTCGATGGAAAAGGAGTACGCATGAAAACAAATCGTTGGCTTGTGGCCGTAGGGTGCGCAATCGTCTTGGTGATGGGGGGAGTAGCGGGATGCGGTGATGATGACGATGACTCGGGAACGAAGCCGAGCACCGGAGGGTCTGGAGGGGCCGGGGGCACCGGGGGGACCGCAGGCACCGCGGGGCAGGCCGGCTCGGGCGCTAGCGCGGGAGAAGGGGGCGCGGCCCAAGACCGAAAACTTACCTTGTTGTTCACGTCCGATGAACACTCCGATTTCCTCGGCTACAGCCCTGAGCGCGATGATTATCCGTTGCCCACCCAAGCGGGGTCGGGAAGCATTCGCGCGGGCATCGCTCGTCGCGCCACCCTTCTCGAGAACCTTCGCAATGAAGCTGTCGCCGCGGATGTATCATCCATTACGGTGAGCGCGGGGGATAACGCAATGGGAACGCTGATCCAAATGGTGCGCGGCTCGGCGGCCCTCGAATGGCGCCTCATGCATAAACTCGGTTATGATCTGACGACTCTTGGGAATCATGACTTCGACTTGGGGCTGCCCAACCTCGTGTCGGCTCTGAAAACCGCCCAAGCTCTCGGGGAACTGCCCGGAATCGTGGCTTCCAATATCCACTTCTCCGCGTCCGACCCCGCCGATGATGAATTGGAAGCGCTGTATTCGACCGATCCGGCCGCCAAGGCCGCCATGCATTCGTATCGCGTGATCGAGACAAGTGATGGAATTCGTGTCGGTTTTATTGGAATCATGGGCGTGGATGCCTCGGCGGTTGCCCCCTTCAAAACCCCCGTCACTTTTTCTGAAGTCCATGTCGACCCAAGCGATGCCAACAATACCGACAAAGTCTTGCCGCACCTTTATGCCGACCTACAACCCGTCGTCGATACCTTGCGGAACGACGAAAAGGTTGATCTCGTGGTTGCCCTGTCTCATGCGGGACTTGCACCAGACCTGCCGGAACTGAGCGAAGACGACAAAATCGCGGCTCATGTGGCGGGCATCGACGTCATTATCAGTGGTCACGCTCATGAATCATCGGCCACGCCCGTAATAGTCAAAAATGAAGTGACGGGCAAAGAGGTCATCGTGCTCAATGGCGGCTCGCGCGGTCAATTCGTGGGGCGCATTGATTTGACCATTCCCGCTGACCCTTCCCAATCGGTTCGTTTCGATACCGGTACGCAAGCGTTGGTTCCGGTGGACGACACCATCGTTCCCGATACCCAATACGCTTCCATGCTCGAAGAAGCCATCGAAACCATCGAGTCTTCCGGAGATATCGGGGGCAAGACGGCATTGGAGCACTTGATCAGCAGGTCGTTGGGAACCGACGTCAAGAACGATGCATCGCAAGCCGGGGACCTCTATTTCTATCCGCTGGCGACCATGTCGTTTGACATGAAAGGTTCGCGGCCTTTGGCATTTCTCACGGCGGATGCGCATCTGCACATGCTCGACACGTTGGGAATGACGGCCGATTTCGCCATTCAGGCCGGCGGAACGATTCGCACCGAACTGCTGAAAGGAAAAACCGGCGCCATCACGGTAGGTGATGCATTCCGTATCGTGCCCTTGGGAACGAGCCCCTTCGATGGCACGATTGGTTATCCTTTGGTGCGCGTGCGCATTCCCATCGGTGCCGTTCGGCTATTGTTCGAGTTTACGAGCGGTCGTGGCCCAGGGGCCAGCTCGTTCGATCTGACCGGTGGTGGCATCGTGGCGGAGTATGATTGTTCGAGAGAGCCCATCACCACGGTGGCGCAGGCATTCGTGCCCGAAAACGGCCGCGTCATGAAGTTGTGGATTGATTCCGACCATAGCGATGGCATCGAACAATTCGATACCCTCGTGTGGGATCGCGCCAATCCCCCCGCATCGGTTCTAGGCGGGGATAAGTACGTCATGGTGACGACCAACTATATCGCGCAAGTGATGGCCGATTCGATGATACCGCTGTATGACGAAAACGATAAGATCATCAAACCGAACGATGCGGTCGTCTTCCGTTCGGACCATACCGAGGTCAAAGAACTGGAATCGTTCTTCGCCTATATTCACGAACAGGCTTCCATTCCCGATCGCTATGATCCCTCCTCGAAAAACGCCACGTCCCGTTTCGAGGGAATGGCGTTTTGTCCCTGATTCGACTCAACCGTTGCGATCTTCGGTTTCCATGGACGCGTTGCGTTAGACTGGAATCGTAAGCGGACCGTTTCCGCCGACAACCAACGAACCTCAACCAAACCGCTTCGGTTTTCTTTGGACCGTTGACGCAGGGACATCGTGAACAACTCGGCTCATGGTTCTTTCAACGAAATCGAAATATGAATCCGTCGTCCCGAACGCAAGGTGAACGTCGCGTAGCCCGGTTCGCTTTTTCGCGGTGGCGAAAACCCCAGCGCGTACGGCCCCGCTTGGGAAGGATCGTCCGAAGGAGTAAGCTCGATTTGCTCGATCCTCGCCTCCAGCAAAAACGTTTCGCTACCTTCTTCGGTGGACATGCCTCGCAACGCAAAGCGGCCCGAGCGAAGTAAAATCACGGTTCTTTCCACCAGACGCGTCAAATGATTCGGCCGTTGCGCCGGGTCTGTCGGTTTCGCACTCACAATTTTCCCTTCGCCATCCACGTCGACCTGGACTTCCAACGTTCCCGCATTTCCCAACGGAAGCGTCTCCCATACCGGGTCTGTGGTATTCGCAATAGGCATGGCTCGCGCGAAGGCGGTCGCCAGGTTGCGCACCCGCCGCGAACCCGCAGCGCCGAAAGAGGAGGTCCCCGCCACCTGCCCACCGTCGGACCGCCCTGCCCACAAACCATCTTCCTGACCACCGTCGATTCGGTTTGCCAACGCGTTGGCATCCGCGCCACCGTCGAGTTCAAAAGATTCATCTTTCACAGAAGCAGTGGGTGCAGGCAGAGCCGACGGGTTCGATGAAATGGACGGTGCTGCAAGTGTGGAAATCGGTGACGGGGATGGCGCGGGCTTGACTACGATGGGTGGCTCAGGTTCTTTGGGTAGGTTTGCAGTAGGACGAGGGGCAAGCACGGTAGCGGGCGAAGGGGGGGGCACCACCGCTGGCGGGTTGGTTGATACCCTAGAAACATTAGTAAATTCAACAGGTTTAGAGATTTCCTCGACATTGATGTCGATCGCGTTGCCCGTCCATTCATCCGGTGAGAATACGTGCTCCACATCTTCGATCCCCGTCACCGTTCGAAGTCCCATCCCAAGCATGACCCCGTGCAGAATCAGGGAAGCGAAAACACAGAACAACGTGGGAACGTCAACCTTCATGCTCAACAAGTCATTCGTTGCAACGAAAGTAGCGTGATGGTATCGAACCGTCATTGGCTTGTCTTGTGGGTATCTCCCTTCGTTCGTGCATCGCTCGACAACCGAAGGCAACACGAGTTCCGAATAACGATGGATGGAAGGAAAAACGTTGCGCTGGCAGATGCAGCGAGGGAGCCGTATGATGACCAGAACAGTCCTGTGGAGCCGGAAACATGAAGAAACGTATGTACGCATGCCTCGGTCGCGTGGGTGTCGCGATCTTGGTGCTTGGATGTTGCCATTGCGGTTCGAGGGAAGAAGGGGATACCGCACAGAATGAGACGGATTCGGGGAAAAAAGATGGGGGGGAGGATGCGTTGACGGAAACGGGGCCTGTTCTCGATGTGGGCACGGGGGATTCGAAGGATGAATCGCCGAGTGAGGATGGGCAAGTCGTTGGGTGTGGCGACGGGGTCATTCAGCCGGGGGAAGTATGCGATGATGGCAACAACGTGTCGGGGGATGGCTGTTCGGCAAACTGTGACGTGATTGAGAACGATTATGCTTGTCCCTATCCCGGTGAGCCTTGCGTATCCACCGTCGTATGTGGCGATAAGCGTATTTCTGGGCAAGAAACATGTGATGACGGAAATGATGTGTCCGGCGATGGTTGTAGCTCGGACTGCCAGCTCGAACCTGGATGGATATGCCCGGTGGAAGGGGTACGGTGTGTCGCCGCGGCTTGTGGTGATGGAATTGTGGCGGGTAATGAAGAATGTGATGATGGTACGCCGACGAGTGGGGATGGTTGTTCGTCGGATTGCAAACGAGAGCCGGGTTGGGCCTGTCCAACGCCGGGGGAGCCGTGTCATCCCACGGTGTGTGGAGACGGAATTCGCGAAGGGGACGAAGCTTGTGATGACGGCAACGATGTGATTGGCGATGGCTGCAATCCATTTTGCGAGGTGGAGCCGGATTGTAGTAAGGGCGGAGCGTGCGTTTCCGCGTGTGGGGATGGGATGATGCTGCCGGGCGATGATGAGGAATGTGACGACGGCAACACGAAAAGCGGAGATGGTTGCTCCGCGGACTGCAAGATTGAAATCGGATTTGAGTGCAAGACGGTCAAGACGGATTTGCCGGACGAATTGGAGGTACCGGCGACGTTTCGGGACTTCATTGCGCTTCCGGCAGGGGCAGGTGTTCGGCATCCGGATTTCGAGCACTTTAGTGGGGCTGCCGCAACACCAGGACTTGTGAACTCATCCCTTGGGGTCGATGGCAAGCCTCAGTACACGGGGATTTGCGAAGAAGGAAATATCGTGGGGCCTTGTCCTTATGGTCCGCAGACGTCGAGCAAGGCGGCGTTTGATCAGTGGTACAGAAATGATCCTTCCGTGAACAAGACGGAAGTAGCGAAGATCGTTTTGACGCGTCAGCCCAATGGTTCGTATTTCTTTCCGGATGCCGCGTTTTTCCCGCTCGATGGGAAGGGCTGGGTGGCGGCGGGCGCGGAGAACGCGAGCGGTGGTCATAACTTCGGATTCACGAGTGAATTGCGAACGTGGTTTGAATTCAAAGGGGGCGAATCACTTGAGTTTTCGGGCGATGATGACGTTTGGGTATTCATCAATCGAACGCTTGTGGTCGACCTGGGTGGGCTTCATTCCCAGCGCCCCGGGGATGTCACCCTCGATGGGCCGAAGGCACAGCAACTGCAATTGCAAACTGGAAAAATCTATGAAATGGCCTTGTTTCATGCGGAACGTCATACGACGGCCTCGAACTTCAACCTGACGCTCACGGGGTTCGTGAAGGCCAAGAGCCAATGCCAATCGCTCTGCGGAGATGGGATCGTCGTGGGCGATGAGGAGTGCGACGATGGCGTGAACGATGGGTCCTGGGGCTCCTGCACGGCGGACTGTCGGTTGGGCCCCTATTGTGGCGACGGTGCGGTTCAGACGCCGTATGAGGAATGTGACGATGGGATCAACCTGACCACGTATTCACCCACGGGCGAACCTGGCTGTGCACCTGGATGTAAGTATGGCGCCTACTGCGGGGATGGAAAGGTGGATAGTTTGTTTGGTGAGCAGTGCGACGATGGTATCAACAAAGGCGGGTACGGTGGCTGTACGCCGTCTTGTCGGCTGGATGCTCGATGTGGTGATGGGGTATTGCAGGCTCAGCATGGTGAGGAGTGCGATGATGGGAACAACGTATCTGGGGATGGTTGTTCTTCGGATTGTAAGAGAGAAGGGCCAAAGTAAGCGCTGACGTTGGAATCCGTTCCCTGGAAATTCCGGGTGCTGCTATAGGAAGTCTCATCATGAAACCTCCTGCGGAACAGCGTTCCAACCGTTCGGGGACCGCCGCCATCGTGGGTCGCGCGAACGTGGGAAAAAGCACGCTGCTCAACACCGCTCTTCGTGAACGTTTGGCAATCGTTACCCCGACGCCGCAAACCACGCGAGACCGGATTCTTGGGGTGCTTCGTCATGGCGATGCGCAAATCGCCCTGCTCGATACGCCAGGACTGCATCGTCCGCGCAGCCGACTCGGACGACGTATGAACACGATGGCCCGAGATGCGGCCAGGGAGGCCGACGTGCTCGTGTTCGTGACGGCCATCCCCAAAAATGTTTCGTCGGATTTGGCTCCTGCGGGCAGGGACGTGGAGATCCTGCAGCAGGTAGATCCGGAAAGCCGGGCGATTCTCGTCATCAATAAAATTGATCTGCTCGGGAAGAACCGTTCGTTGCTGTTGCCTCTCATCGAACAGTTTTCAAAATTACGTTCGTTTTCGGCGATCGTTCCCATCAGCGCGTTACGCGATGACGGTGTCAACTTGTTGCTCGATGAAATCGCTTCCCTTCTTCCCGAGCGGGGACCGGCCTACGAGGAGGATTTTCTGACGGATCGTCCCGTTCGCTTTTTTGCTTCCGAATACGTTCGCGAGCAGGTGATTCTCGCAACGAAACAAGAGATTCCCCATCATGTGGCTGTGACGATCGAGCGGTTCGAAGAAGGTGTCCACGTCACCCATATCGACGCGACCGTGCGTTGTGCCCGCGAAGGACAGCGAAAAATCATCATTGGCAAAGGCGGCGAGCGGCTCAAAGGAATTGGAGTTGCCGCGCGTCAACGCATCGAATCGCTCGTCGGACGCCAGGTTCACTTGAGCCTTTGGGTGACCATCGACCAGGGCTGGCCGGAATCCGCGCACGCGTTGGATTCCCTCGGCTATGTATCCGTCTCCGGAGATGACGAGGCGGTTTCATGAGCGCAAGAAAACCCCGTGACAAGGGTGAGGAAAGAAATCGCATCCCTCATCGAGCCAACGCTCTGGTGGCGATCGTGGGAAAACCCAATGTGGGTAAGTCCGCGCTTTTCAATCGTTTGGTCGGTCGACGGCAAGCCATCGTTCACGATGAGCCTGGTGTGACTCGCGACCGTCATTACGCCGAAGCGTGGTCGTTGGGTCGTCGCTATACCGTGGTCGACACGGGTGGTTTCGACCCCGAAAGCGATGATCCCATGCGTCAGGGAATATCGCGGCAAGTGCAGGTGGCGATCGAGCAAGCGGATCTCATCATATTGGTGATGGATGGAGTCCAAGGCCCGACCGAAGCGGATCGTCGCGCTGTAGGATTGCTGCGACGAAGCGACAGGCCGGTTCTATTCATTGCCAACAAGGTGGATTCCGAAAAATCGGTTCTCGATGCCAATGAGTTATTCGAACTGGGGATCGATTCATTGATTTCTGTGAGTGCTTTGCATGGTCGAGGTTTTCACGAACTGGAGGATGCATTGGTGCAGGCTTTGCCTGCAGTCGAAGAGCCCACGGATTCACAGGTGGAAGATGTCATTCGGGTTGCCGTGGTGGGAAGACCGAACGCGGGCAAATCCTCTCTCATCAATCGTCTTGCGGGGGAAGACCGGGTTCTTGTCGATTCTCGTCCGGGAACCACGCGAGATCCGGTCGATACGCTGCTGCAACGGGATGGAAAGCAGTTTTTGTTCGTGGATACGGCGGGAATACGTCGAAAAAGCCGTGTCGTCAAAGAACGAGATACGGTGGAAGTGGTGAGTGTATTGCGAGCCATGCGGGCGATGGAGGAGGCCGAGATCGTTGTGTTGATGTGCGATGCGGCTCTCGGGGTTGCGGAGCAAGACGCGAAAATTCTTGGTCTTGCGGAGCAGCGGGGGCGAGCCGTTGTAGTGGCCCTCAACAAGATGGACCAACTCACGCGTCCACAGCTTGCGGATGCGGAAAAAAAAGCGAAAGAAAAACTTTCCTTCGCGCCGTGGATTCCTTATGTGCCGACCAGTGCGCTGACAGGTCGGGGAACGCAAGCGTTGCTTCGGAAGATCGTCGCGATTCGAGACAATTTTTATCGACGCGTTCCCACGGCTGAATTGAATCGGTTTTTCGATAGCGTGTTGCAGACTCATCCGCCGCCCACGCAAGGGGGCAAAGCACCGCGCCTGTACTACGTCACACAAGCGGAAACGGCTCCTCCGCATTTCGTGGTCATGTCCAATGCGCCTGAATCGATTCACTTCAGCTATCAACGGTACGTCAAAAACCAGTTGCGTGGAGCATTCGACTTCGAAGGCGTTCCGGTGCGGGTGGCCTATCGAGCAAGACGTCGTCGTGAGGATTGATGCGAACCGAGGCGCTGCGATTCGCTTTGCGAAACGCGCGACCACAAGTCGTGCTCAGTGACCGTAAAGGATCAACGACAGCCCATGGAAGGGTTTGGTTCCCACGGTTCGGTATTCGTGGTGGACATCGGCGCGGAAAAGGACGGCATCACGGGGGCCGAGGGTGAAGATGTCCGACCCGACGCGAAGAGACAGGCGACCAGAGGTGACGATGACTTGTTCGTGGGTGGCGGGAGGATGAGGGGCGGCTTGTTCCACGGCTCCTGGCGCCAATTCGATTTCATATAATTCGACGGAGTGACCGGGGACGTGAGCGAGAAGGGGGCGACTTCGAAACGATTGATCGGCCGACGAAAGGAAGCGTGCATCGGCCAATCGGCTGAGGCGCGTAGGGGAAGCGACGGCGGTATCGATCAATTCGGCGAAGGGGATACCGAGGCCTTCGGCGACTTTCCAGAGGATGGCGATGGTGGGGTTGGTTTTGAGGGTTTCGATTTGGCTGAGCATGGCGCGGCTGACGCCCGAACGCAGGGCCAGGTCTTGCAAGCTCAACCCGGCGGCCATTCTCAGGTTTTTCAGGCGCTGCGCCACTTGTTGGTTGATTTCGTCCACGCGTCGTCCTGTATGTTATATCAAACAAATCGTTGACGTATTGAATTCGTCCGTTATATTGACGTCTCGGAGCCATCGAAGCAAGGGATGGATGAACCCTTTTCGCAATTCTTGGAGACCTTCTCATGCCGAAGTATTTCGATGATAATTCTCAGTCGATAGGGCGCACGCCGCTGGTTCGGCTTCAACGGATGACGGCTGGATGTTCGGCCACGGTTTTGGCGAAGATCGAAGGTAGAAACCCAGGATATTCTGTCAAGTGTAGGATTGGTGCGTCGATGGTATGGGACGCGGAAAAGCGTGGTTTGCTTCGTGCTGGCAAGCAGATCGTGGAACCGACGAGTGGCAACACGGGCATTGCGCTAGCGCTGGTGGCGGCGGCGCGGGGCTATCCGCTCACGTTGACGATGCCTGAGACCATGAGTGTGGAGCGACGGAAAGTGTTGGCGGCTTTTGGTGCTCAATTGATATTGACGGAGGGATCGTTGGGCATGAAGGGAGCGATTGCGCGTGCGGAAAGCATTGCCGCCAGCGAGCCGGATTTGTATTTCATGCCTCAGCAATTCAAAAACCCTGCAAACCCAGGGATTCACGAGACAACGACCGGGCCAGAAATTTGGGAAGATACGGATGGTTTGATCGACGTTCTCGTTTCGGGGGTGGGCACCGGAGGCACCATCACCGGCGTATCGCGCCATATCAAAAAAACGCGGAACAAACCGATTCTATCGGTAGCGGTGGAACCCGCGCAAAGCCCCGTTCTTTCCCAAACCCTGGCCGGAAAAGAGGTCAAGCCTGGCCCCCATCGCATCCAGGGAATTGGAGCCGGATTCGTGCCAGACACCCTCGACCTGTCGCTCGTCGATCAGGTGGAAACTGTCACCGACGACGAAGCCATCGAGTTTGCTCGTCGCCTCGCCAAAGAAGAAGGCATTCTTTCAGGTGTTTCTTGCGGTGCCGCCGCGGCCGCCGCCATCCGTCTGGCGAAAAATCCCGCGTTTGCGGGAAAAACGATCGTCGTGGTGTTACCCGATTCCGGCGAGCGATATTTGAGCGGGCCGCTATTCGAAGGTGTTTTCGATGCGGAAGGTAGGGCGCTGTAGGATGATTGGCGATCTCGAATGGTAGAATTTGCACTCCTGGAATTGACTCTTCCGTCACACCTTCTAACTATTTGATTTTACAATAACTCTATTTGGCACAGTGGGTGCAACAATAGCAGTCAGCAACGTTGGTCGTGACAAACGCCCCCCTCAGTCCCTGACGTTGCACAATCTATTCAACGCCCGGTAGACGAATAGCCCCCCCGCGTCCCGGGCGTTGCCCCTTTTGTGGCATCAAAATAGCGCTTTTCTTCGATACGCACAAGCAGTCATGGAAAGCGCCTGCTTTCTACGCCTGCACAACAGCCCAACAGCATTGGGGAAGGGATTGGTTAGCGCGCCGCCCAGGGAGGAGAGTATTCCGTCCGCGACACGTGGCATTGCGTGCATTGTCCCCGCTCGGGGTGCGTCGTTCGAAGCCCGGGAAGGCCCGCCACGCCGTGACAACTCTCACAACGATCCCGCATCCACACCGAATGGGGAATGACGGGAGGAGCGCCTTGCCAGGCCTGTTCGCGCTTTCTGTCCAGGCGATACCCCACAAACGCGTTGTCGGGGGCGGGTGGTTTTTCGAAACGCGGCTCCATGGTCACATGGCATTGCGTGCAATTCGTGTAGGTTGCATGGGAAATGGCGCGTGCCACACGTCCTTCCACGACCAGCCCATCGCGGTGACAGGCCAGGCACGAGCCCGGGTTCTGCTCATCGATAGGGTGGGGAATGGTTGGCGGAGCGCCCTCGTAAGCCCTGATATTTGCACGGGTTTCTAAGGCTTCTCGCTTGTTTTCCGGGGTGCGGACCACCGGCGACGATACCGCTGGCAATGCCGCCCGCAAATCCCCCAGATTGCTGCGAACGACCGCGTTGGGCCCATCCCGACGCTGTCGCCAATCCAGGTAGGTCTGCCCAGGGATGGCCCCCGAAGGGCTTACCGCGAGCGCTGGAAAGATTGCTTGCACTTGTGCAGGCCGGATTCCGACGGCATAGCCCACCACCGCGACACCAATCACCATCGCGAGCGCCACGTTGACCGCGCGAGGGTAGGGGGCAAAAGAAGGAGGTTTAGCCATACTCGCCTCAGGAGGTCACGCGAGCAATGCTCGCCGCGCACTTTTTATAATCCGTCTGCTTGGAGAAAAAGTCGAAATCCTCGAGGGTCACAAGGTTGATCAGCTTGTTTTCATCGAAGAAGGGGACGAAAAGCAGACCCCGAGGGGGAGAACCCCTGCCGCCAATCCAAGCCCGAACGTCGATACTGCCCCGTCGCGTGCTGATCTTCACCAGATCGCCATTATGAATCCCCGCATCCCGTGCATCGTCGGGGTGAATCTCCACGTACGCCTCCGGCATCGCGCGAAGCAGTTGCGGTACCCGTCGCGTCATCGTTCCCGTATGCCAATGCTCCAACACGCGGCCCGTGCAAAGCCAGAAAGGAAAATCTTTGCTCGGCGATTCCGGAGGAGGAACATAAGGACGGAACCAAATCTGCGCCCGCCCATCCTTCGAGGTCGAGTGATAAAACTCGATTCCTTGCCCTTTTTTCACGTACGGATCGTCGAATTCCGCAAATCGGAATCGAGTCTCACGCCAGCTTCCGTCCGCCTGCTGAACGACCGGCCATCGAAGCCCCCGCGCCTTGACGTATTCGTCGTACGGCGCGAGATCCTTGTGCTTCATACGTGTAAATAGCCGATATTCCTCAAAAAGATGCTTGTCCACATTGACGTCGTAGTAGTGTTTGAAATCCCAGACGGGCACGGGTTTTCCGTTCGAGTCCCGGACATCGAATAGGAAATTGCCGTCTTTATCCTTCATACCCGGATGTCCGCGGTCGTAGAGACGACGAGCCAGGGCGATGGTTTGCCAGCAATCGTCGCGAGCATCGCCTGGTGGTTTTACCATTCGGAACCATTGTTGGGTGCGTCGTTCGGAGTTGCCGAACATCCCATTTTTTTCGACCCACAATGCCGAAGGGAGGATCATATCGGCGAGTTGTGTCGTGGCGGTGGGGTAAACGTCGGATACGACGAGGAATTTGTCCTGGAGTTTTTCTTTGGCCCGGAAAAGTTTGTTCAGGTTGGGCAGGGTTTGTCCGGGGTTGGTGACCTGAACCCAGATGGTATGAATATCGCCGCCCTGGTCGGTGGGTTTGCAGAACTGCTCCCACATCTTGATGGTGTGGTATCCAGGCGTTTTCTGGATGCGTCCTGGCGGTAGTTTCCAGAATTCCTCAGCCTGTTTTCGATGCTCGTCGTTGGCTACCTCCCGCCCTCCCGGTAGAGCATGTGACAGGGTGCCGACTTCTCGCACGGTTCCGCAAGCAGAAGGCTGACCCGTCAAACTGGTGGGCGCGTCGCCAGGTTTGCCAAAATGACCGCTGAGCAAATGAATGCCATGCACCAGGGAATTGATGGCCGTTCCTTGGGTATGCTGGTTCATGCCCATGCACCAAAGGCTTGTGATTCGCAGGGAGCGGTCGCCGAATAAGTCCGCGAGCATTCGGATATCCTTGGCGGGTACACCCGAAATCTCTTGCACATGCTCAGGGGTGTAGGGCTCGAGGCTCTTTCGATATTCTTCGAAGGAAATGGCTTTGCCGATCAGTTCTCGCGGCTCGCTGTCGGCGCGAAACGCGCAATGCTTCTCGACGAATTCCTTGTCGTAAGTGCCGCGTTCGAGCAAGAGATGAGCGATGCCATTGGCGATGGCAAGGTCCGTATGTGGTTTGAAAATAAGGACATTTTGGGCATGCAGGCTGGATCGGGTCCGCCGTGTGCAGATATCGATGAGACGGATGTCGTCGCCTCTGGAACGTCGATCGATGAGGCGAGAAAACAGCACGGGATGCATTTCCGCCGGGTTATTCCCCCATAGGATGAGGACATTGCATTCATCGAGATCCTGGTAACATCCGGCCGGTTCATCGACACCGTAGGTGGAAAGAAATCCGGTGACGGCCGAGGCCATGCATAGCCGTGCGTTGGGGTCGATATGGTTGTTGCCCAGGCCGCCTTTCATGAATTTTTGCGCCGCGAATCCTTCGGGGATGGTCCACTGGCCGCTGCCATAAAAGGCGAAACCCTTGGGGTCTTTCATCACACGGTCCGCGAGGATATCGAGCGCCTCATCCCATCCGATGGGCACGAGCTGGCCATTTTTTCGAAGCAACGGTTTGGTCAGCCGGTCCGCCCCATACAAAATCAAACCCACATGATAGCCTTTGACGCAGAGCAATCCTTTGTTGACATCTGCCTCGGGATCTCCCGCAATGGCGGCGACTTTGCCGTTTTTGACTCCGACGAGCACATGACATCCCGTGCCGCAAAAGCGGCAAGGAGCTTTTTGCCAGTCCAAGTCTGGCATGGTGGTGCGAGGATCGACCGGGGGGGCGGTTTCGGCCGAACGGTGAATCGTGGTCATCGCGGCGGCCGACGCGACACCAAGCGCCGCGGACCGAACGAATGTACGTCGTGAGACAGGATCAGACATCCGAGCCTCCGGGGGAGACGGTTTGCGTATCGTCGAAGAAGACTCCGAGCACATCGACATGGGCGATACCTGGCAGAGCGAGGAGCTGGGCCACGGTATCGATGTCCTGTTGGATGGTAGGCGTGTCGAGCACGGCAGGGACGCGAAGTTGAACGGGCGTGCCGAGCGTAAGATGAGGCTGTGCAGCAAGGCTCTCGAGCGTGCGATCGGGATCGTTGGCATCCGGATCGAGCCAGAGAAGTAAAGAGCTGACGGCCATGGGGGGAACGCTAGTCGTTGCGAAAGAAGAATTCAAGACTGCTATATCGGTTTTTATCCTTGAACAGGGATGGCTGGGCGCGCTAGCCTCCTGGCCGGTCCTATCTTTCAACCTTGTCGGGAGAGTTCCCATGCTCTCGTTGGCTCCGAGAATGCTCGAGACTCTGCTGCGCACGCTTGCCATCCTCGTGGTGGTGCCGTGGTCGTTATGTGGCTGTGAACAGGCGCGTGCCGATGACACCAAGTCGGCAAAGCTTGCGGCAAGCCCTTCTGCTTCGGCGGGGCTTTTTCCGGTCAGCATTCACAGGCCCTATCCGGAATTGGGGATGAACACTGGGGTGGCAGGCCCTGATGGCAAGGCTGCCCGCACGCCATGCCGCACGTGTCATGGCTTTGTGGAGCCGAAAGAAAAATATGCGCAGGCCAATCATCTCGAGGCCTTCCACAAGGGTGTGGAGATTCAGCACGGCGGCCAGTCCTGCCGGACGTGTCATTCCGTGCCCGGGTTCGATAGCTTCAATCTCGCGGGGGGTGAGCGGATTTCTTATGACGAAGTGGTGCGTTTGTGTGGGCAATGCCATGCGCAGCGGTTGGTCGAGTACCAACGGGGTGCCCATGGTGGGATGACGGGGTATTGGGATCTTCGTCGCGGTCCGCGGTCTCGCAATCATTGCCTCGATTGCCACAATCCGCATGCGCCGAAGATACCCCAAATGGTGCCAGCGCCCGCGCTCGTCAACCGGACGTTTGAGTGAGGAGTCCATGTCGAAGGACGATAACAATAAGTCTCGGTTTTCTCGTCGAGACGCCATGAAGGTAGCCGGTGGCGCCGTGGGAGTGGCGGCGTTTGCGCAGGCCATGGCTCCGATCATGGGTTTTGCCGACGGCATCTCGATGCAGGAGATGCTCCAGGACCATTATAAACGTCTGACGGATGATGATAAATCACGTATTTTCAAGAGGTTAGAGGAGGAGGCGCGACGAAAATACGGTGCGGAGGTACGGATTCGGGATCCGCAGCCGATGGAAAACGTCAAGTTCGGGTATGCGCTCAATCTCAGTGTTTGCATTGGTTGTCGGCAGTGTGTGAAGGCCTGTCGGATCGAGAACAACCACAATCGAAAGAATCGCGGCTCGTACATTCGCGTATTCGAAATGGACAAGGCGAGCATGGAGTTGGCACAGGCGTCGAGTTCGTACGAGCATCCCGTTCGAGTGACGGGGCGACGCTATATGCCGATTCAGTGTCATCAATGTGACAAGCCGCCCTGTGTGGATGTGTGTCCGGTCAAAGCGACGTGGAAGGAGCCGGATGGGATTGTGGTCATTGACTACAATTGGTGCATTGGCTGTCGGTACTGCGAGGCGGCGTGTCCGTATCACGCTCGGTTTTTCAATTGGACGGATCCGGAGATTCCCGCGGAGGAAGTCACGGCCGATCAGGGATATTTGTCCAATCGGATTCGACCAAGGGGCGTGATGGAAAAATGTACGTTTTGCTTGCATCGCACACGGGAAGGGCGCCTGCCCGCGTGTCTCGAGGCCTGTCCCGCGGGCGCTCGCGTGTTTGGTAACTTGCTCGATCCGAACTCGGAGATCCGATGGGTCCTCGAGAACAAGCGCGTGTATGTGCTCAAGGAAGAGCAGGGAACGCAGCCCAGCTTCTACTATTTCTTTTCCGAATGAGGGCTATGATGGCTTCCGAGATCTCTCCTTCCGAGACAGGTTCGCACTGGAGCAGCTATCCGAAGTTTTTGTACCGTCTGTTGGTGCTTGCCACGGACGGGTCCTTGCTGTTTTACGCTTGGATGACTGGCTTGACCGCGGTGGCTTTGGTGGGGGCCAATGCCTGGGCTCAGCAAGTCTCCCAGGGCATGGGTTTGACGCACATGTCCGATCATGTGTCGTGGGGTCTGTATATCGCGAACTTCACGTTCGTGGTGGGAGTGGCGGCGGGGGGTGTGATGATGGTGATTCCAGCGTACGTCTACCACGACCGCAAAATGCACGATGTGGTGATTTTCGGCGAGATGCTGTCGATTGCCGCGATTTTGATGGCGCAGTTATTCGTGTTGGTGGATCTGGGAAGACCGGACCGTTTCTGGCATTTGGTTCCGGGCCTTGGACAATTCAACTGGCCGTTGTCGATGCTTTCCTGGGACGTGTTGGTGCTCAACGGCTATCTGGTGCTCAACCTGCATATTTGCGGCTACTTGCTGTACATGCGCCATTTGCGACGAGAACCGAATCCGAAGTGGTACGTTCCTTTCGTTTTCATTTCGATCGTGTGGGCGATTTCGATTCATACGGTGACGGCGTTTCTCTATTCGGGGCTTGGTGGAAGGCCACTGTGGAATTCGGCGCTTCTTGCCCCTCGTTTTCTCGCCTCCGCGTTCGTGGCGGGTCCCGCGTTTTTGATCGTCGCCCTGCACGCGCTGGCTCGTTTTACCTCCTTCCATGTGGAAGAGCGTCCCGTGCGGATCTTGTCGAGCATTTTGCGGATTACGGTGCTTTTGAACCTATTTATGCTGGTGAGCGAGGTGTTCACGGAGTTTTATTCCGGGGGGCACCATACGGCATCGGCCCGCTATTTGTTCTTCGGACTACACGGTCATCATGTGCTGGTTCCTTGGATCTGGACCGCCATTGGGCTGAACGTGGCAGCGGCGATCGCGCTATTTCATCCACGGGCGCGAACCAGCGTGCCTCTGTTGATTGCGGCATGCGTGGCAACATTCATCGGCGTCTGGATCGAAAAGGGGATGGGACTCATCGTCCCAGGGTTCATCCCAAGCCCGCTACACGAAATCGTGGAGTACCAGCCAAGTGTCGTGGAGTGGAAAGTGACCGCTGGGATCTGGGCTTTCGGACTGCTCGTCTACACAGCGGCACTCAAAATCGCGGTTCCGGTGATTACGGGCAAGCCCGTGTCTGCCAAAAAACATTGACGAGGTTGCATGCTCAGCAAATCCGCCGAAGCCGCGATTGCCGCGATGGGCCGTCTGGCTCAGGCGCAATGCCGAGGTGAGCCTCCGTTGACGGCGGTTCAAGTTGCTGAGGATCGTGGACTACAACGTCCCTACGCGGCGAAGCTACTCACGGTGCTCTCACAGCATGGCCTCGTCATCGGAACGCCAGGTCCCAATGGTGGATACCGATTGGCTCGCGCCGCGGCCGAGATTTCATTGCTACAGATCGTGGTGTGTTTCGAACGACCGAACCTTTCTTCCCCCTGTATGTTTCATCCCGAGCATTGTGGAGGAGACTATCCCCCTTGCCCTTTGCATCATGGTCTGGAGCGATTGCGAAGCGAGAGGGACACGTTTCTTCGCGAGACTACATTGGCAGATTTCTGTGTATAATTGACAGGTTAGCCTTCGTTGGTGAAGGTGCGAGGAAAGAGTTTCGCGAGTTGTCCCACGCCGGAGGCTTTGCGTCCTGTCTCCTTGGCGTAAAGCAGATCGATGATGCCGCGCAGCCCGTCGTAGACGCTTTTCCCATGGGGGTGCCACCACATATTTTTTCGCACGGCGGGGAGATAATCCTGGACGATGCACTGGGGTTCGGTCATTTCGGCGAACCCAATTTCTCCGTGGGTGCGTCCAATACCGGATTGTTTGAACCCTCCCCAGGGGGTTTCGGCAAGGCCATGACTCATCAGGTGATCATTGATGGTGATGGCACCAGCGCGGATGCGTCGTCCGATACGTTCGGCTTGTTTTCGATTGTTGGACCATACCGATCCGGTCAATCCGAGGGTGGAGTCGTTGGCGAGCGCGATGGCCTCGTCCATGGATTGGACTTTCATGACGCCGACCACGGGACCGAAGGTCTCTTCTTTCATGACGAGCATGTCGTGGTTGACATTGGTGAGCACCATGGCCGGATGAAACCTCGAGTCATCCTGCACGGCAGCGGATTGGGCGAAAATGATGGCGCCTTTTTCGAGGGCGTCAGCGACGTGCGCTTGCACCGTGCGAAGTTGTGACACGGTCGTCATCGCGCCGATATCGACTTCGAAGTCGATATCGGGTCCGACACGAAGGGCGCGAACGCGCTGCGCGAGCTTGTCGAGGAACACATCATAGACTTCGTGGTGGACGTAGATTCTTTCGACGCCCCCGCAGGATTGTCCCGCATTTTGAAAGCCAGCCCAGGTGGCTCCCGCGGCAGCCCGATCCAAGTCCGCATCGGGACAAACGAGCATCGCATCGTTACCGCCCAGTTCGAGAGATACGGGGGTCAATGTTTCCGCGGCTTTGGCCATGAGTTTTTTTCCGACGGGGACCGAGCCGGTGAAAAACAACTTATCGATGCCGTTTTCGAGCAACGCATCGCCTGCCAATCGTCCTGGCACGTTGACGTAGGCGAAGAGGTCTGGGGGCAGTTGTGCGGCTTTGATGGCTCGCTCCAAAGCTCGTCCCGTCATTTGCGTTTCGGTGGCGACTTTGAGCAGCACTCCGTTTCCGGCGAGCAAGCCCATGATGACTTCGGAGAAAGGAATGGCGAACGGGTAGTTCCAAGGGGAGATGATTCCGATGACGCCGAAGGGCACGCGAATGATTTTTGATATTTTGTTGGCGAGCAGGGGGTTGCCGGGTTTGAGGATTCGGTCTTCGAGAAATCGTTTTGCGTTGTTGGCGTAGTAGTCCGCGGCCATGATCGCGGGAAGCACTTCGGTGGCGAGCGCATCGGTGCGGGTTTTGCCATTGTCTCGGCTGATGATGGCAGCGATATCGTCGGCGTTTTGGGCGATACCATCACGAATCTGAAGTACGGCGCGAGCCCGTTGCGCCACGGGTGTCGAAGCCCATTGTCGTTGTGCTTGTCGAGATCGCTCGATCATCGCCCGCAGATCATCGATCGAATGCAGCGCAGAGTAGCCGATGATCTCTCCTGTGGCCGGGTTGATGCATTCCGTTTGCTCGTTTGCTGTCATCGTTTCCCCCTGGGGTGGTCGATTGGATTCGAGTATCAAAGAGTGGATGCTCTTTGGCAATCGCATCGAATCATGCGGGCGGCAAGCGGCGCCTGGCATGGGCGTCCGGCCAGGTCACGGGATGTGCCGGCTTACAAAATCATTCATAAATTCAAATGCTTTGCGAATGGAGGGGACTTCCCAGAGCAGAGGTTGATAGGTGGTAATGGGGTAGGAATGGTCTTTGGCGACTTCGGGGTCGAAAGCAAGGATCGTGGGATGCCCGTCGATGGCATGTTGGAGTTCTCCGAAGCTGGAGAGAAGTCCCGCGCCATACGCTTTGAGGTTGCCGTTTTCCCGAAGCACGCCGTATTCGATCGTGAACCAATACAGCGTGGCGAGTTGTTTGACTTGTTCGTCGGAAGCGCGGGCGGCGCCTTCGCCTATTTTTCGAGATAAGTTCGCGAAATCCTCGATGGCGAGCATGGGGGCATGGCCCATCAATTCATGGATGACATCGGGTTCGGGAGTGTAATGGGGCATGCTGTGGTGGCGGATATATTGGGTGGCGCAAAACACGCCTCGTCCAAGGGCAGAAAGGAAGTCGCGGGGACTGACGAGGCCGGCTACCGGTTCGAGGCGAAAGCCGGTTCGCTGTTCGAGAAACGCGCTGACATCGCGAAGTTGTGGGATCTGTTCGGCGTGGTAACCCATCTCGCCGATGATCTGGACGAAAGCAGAGCACGCGTGAGATGGGTAAAGCCGCATGAGTTGTTCGAAAACCGTGCCCCAGGTTTCGCGTTCCACGTCGGTATAGGAAACCGTGGGAGCGGGGGTACCGGGGATATGAGCACCCGCGAGGTTGGCGATGAGATTGCGGCGTTGCCGATAGGCAGGATCATTGAATCCTGGGTGATCGGCACTGAGTTCGATGGTGATCGTGTCCATGGCACCTCCGAGAGAAACACCCTGGGGAAGGAACGCCCGAATGTCCAGCAGGATTCACGGTTACGGATGAAGCGCTCGATGCGCAATCATGGTAAGGTTTTCGATCATGGGACGGAAAGCATTGGTATTCGGCGTGATGGCGAGCGTGGTCGTCGGTGTTGTTGTTGGATGCTCGGCGACATCTTCGGACAACTATGGGAACGGGCCTGGATCAGGAGGAGGAAGTGGGGGAGACGGCCACGATGGGGGCATCGAAGGAGGGATGTTTGGCTGTGGCACATGCGTGGGGAGTCGATATCAGCCCTGCGACGAGCATGGAAATCCTCTTCCTGAACAGAATTGCGAGCCGGATTATTGTGCGCCTCAACTCGGTTGCCGTCCCTGTATGCCCGGGGCCAATACGTGCGTAGGCAATGTCGTTCATGAATGCACGGCCGACGGGCAGATTGGAGCGATGGTACAAGAGTGCGACATATCGCAAGGACAGATGTGTGGGAACGGAAAGTGCGGAACGGCATGTGATATTGCAGCGGATCAGGCATCGAACGTAGGTTGTGAGTTTTGGGCGGTGGATCTGGATCAGCAGGATTATTGCAAGGGGCTAACGTGTAACGACCCTGCGAGTGCTCCATGGGGAATCGTTCTTTCCAACGCGAGTCAATATGCGGCGAACGTGACGGTCGAGTTGAACTCCGCTCCCTACGGGCAGGAGCCGCAACCGGTCGTGGTTCATCAGGTGACTGTGAAGCCCGGGGATTTGCAGGCGCTCGTCCTTCCCACGCGTGAGTTGGACTGTGGTGTCAAACCGAATGATTACAAATCACCCGGTACGTGTTTGTCGTCTCAGGCGTTTCGAATCACGTCTTCGAATCCGATCCTCGTGTATCAGTTCAACGTGTTCGAGAACGCGTTTTCCAATGACGCTTCGTTGTTGCTACCCACCAGTGCGCTCGGCCGGATCTATCGCATCATTGGTTGGAACGCCGGGCATCCCATTGGGATGCCAAACCTTGGATTTGAAGTGGACAGGTCTTATGTCACGGTGGTGGGCACAACGCCTTCCACGCAGGTCACGGTGCGGCCGAGCTGGCGGATTCGAGGAAATCCGCCGATTGCCGCGACTCTCCCTGGTGGCGAAATCATCGTGACGTTGGGTCCATTCGACGTGTTGAACCTCGAGACGGATGACGGAAAGTTGCAGGACGATCAGAAGACGATGGCGGACTTGACGGGAACGATCGTTGTGGCGAATCAGCCCGTGGCTGTGTTTTCCGGTGTCGAGAGCACATCCGTTCCCCATTGGGTGGATATTCCCGCGCCGCCAGGAGGCAAACCCGAAACCTCCTGTTGTCTCGATCATCTCGAGGAGCAGATGTTTCCGGTGGAATCGGTGGGTTCGAAGTACGTGATTCCGCGCAGTCCCGTACGTTCCACGGGTTCATGGCGCGAGCCGGACGTGTTGCGTATCATGGGTGTAGCGGAAACAGCGGTGGTGAAAACAACGCTCCCCGCGCCGTATGATCAATTCACCCTCGAACCCGGGCAGGTAGTCACGACATGGACGCAAAATGACGTGGTGGTTGATGCGACCAAGCCGGTGATGGTTGGGCAATTGTTGGTGAGTCAGGCGTGGGTGGATGGTCCGGCGATTGGCGACCCTTCCTTGACAGTATTTCCGCCGGTGGATCAATTTCGAACGGAATACGTCATTCTGACGCCTTCGTCGTGGGATCTGAACTGGGTAGTGATCGTGGCCGAGACCGGAACCGAGGTTACGTTGGATGGTCAGCCTACGAGCACCTGCGTGTCGGAACCTTCCACTTTGTTGGATGGCAAGGCGTATCAATCCCGTCGATGCCCCTTGGCCGTAGGCGTGCATCGCCTGTCCGGAAACGGACCTTTTGGGATTGCGGCATACGGATATGGTCGTGCGGGTTCGTATGCGTTTGTGGGCGGGGCGGACGTCAAACGTATCTACGATCCACCTCCTCTGAAGTAACGCAACGATCGCGCGATTGCTATGGGGTCGTGTCACGGTTACGAGCCCATCTTTGGGCTTCGGTGCATGGGCGAAGCTTGCAAGCGTGCGAGAGATGGCTCTCATTCACCAAACGAGGGAGTGTTGGCGATCAAAGCAATTGGATGTCGATTGGAGTAGCGTAATGAGTGTTTTGATGTGTGGAGGACATCTATGATCAGAAGAGTGGATATTGGCTTGGGGCCGGACAAGGGTCGATTGGGTGATCCCACGCCGTTGGGACTCATTGGATTGGCGATTGCGTGCGGTGCGTTGACGCCGATTGCGTTTGGTTTGTCGGTGACGCCTTCCGCGCTGATGACGGCGGCGGTATTTGCGATCCTGTTTGGCGCTGGCTGTCAGCTTCTTTCCGGGCTCATGAACTTCGTCAACAAAAACGCGTTTGGAGGCACGATTTTTACAGCGTTTTCATTTTTGTGGATGGTCAATGGGTGGAGCTTGTACTCCCTTGCGAAAGGCGAAGTCCCAGACCATACGGTAGGTCTTGCCACGGAGATCGTGATGATTGTGATCTTCGTGGTGCTTACGTATGGCTTTGGTTTTTTCAGTCGTCTTTTGTTCTATTTCCTGTTGGATATCGATTTGTTGTTCGCATGCCGGATCATCAAGTCAGTTACGCATACGACGGCGATGGATATTCCGATTGCGGTATTGACGGTGTTCATGGGAGGCATTGCGTTGTGGCTTGCTTTCGCAACGATGATCAATCCGGTGGCGAATCGACAGCTCTTCCCGATTGGAGGACCTTATTTTTTCGCGGCAAAAAGAGAGTCATTTGATTGGAAAATCCGCTTCAACCTCTTCGATTTGCTCTACAAGCACTGGAGGACAAATGCGTTTCGCCCCATGCCCTACGAGCAACTCAAGACGGCCATGAAAGCTGCCATCGGAGACAAAGATATCGACCCTGACCTGCATTATTTGCAGGACTTTGGTTATGCGGTGCTCGAGACGAAATCCGACGATCCGCATGCCATCGTCTCGGTTCGTCTCAATGCGCAAGGAGTCGACTTGCACGAGCAAATCGTGTTCAAAAAATACGATTTTGGAGTGTGAATCAAGCCTTGTGATTGACGACCTGTGCGGAGCGTGTTTCGTTTTCCGCCCATGACATCGAAGCTTGCAGTTGTTACCGGCGCATCATCGGGTATTGGCGAAGCGTTTTGCTGCGCACTCGCTCAACGTGGTTATGATCTTGCCATTTGCGCTCGTCGCAAAGATCGTCTCCTTATGCTCGCCCAATCCCTGCACGAAACACAGGGGATCGTATGTCATCCTTTCGTAGCGGATCTGGCGCAACCAGCGGGAGTCGATACGCTGCTGGCTGATGTGGAGTCTTTGTCCAGACCCGTGGATTTGCTCATCAACAACGCAGGGTTTGGAAGCTATGGCGCCTTTCATCGATTGCCGATCGAGCGCGAGGTGGCCATGATCGATCTCAATGTGCGAGCGCTGGTGGCGTTGACCGGTGCCATGCTTCCCACCATGCTTGCGCGTGGGCAAGGAGCCATCATTCAGATCGCATCCACGACATCGTTTCAACCTGTGCCGTACATGGCCGTGTATGCTGCGACCAAGGCATTCGTTCTTAGTTTTTCGGAGGCGATTGCGCAGGAGTGTCGGCAGACCGGAGTACGTGTTCTCACAATCTGCCCAGGGCATACACCCACCGAATTTCAGCTCGTGTCCGGCGTGAATGAGCGTCCCGTCCGAACGGCATCTCAAACTGCGAAAGACGTGGTTCGCGAGGCTCTTACAGCTTTGGAGCGAGGACGAGACACATTGGTTGTGACGGGATTACCGAATCGTATTACGACGCAGGCTCCTCGATTGATTCCGCGAAGGTGGATGGGTCGGATGATCGAACGGGCGTTTCGTCCGAGGGTTCGAGATAGATGAGGGTGGGCAGCACTCAAGCGGATGCAGAAAGCACGCGGGCAAAATCTTCGCTAGCGAAAAACGCGAATAGTTGTCCCATCATCGGTACAGACTGGAAATAACTATTGAACTCCTCGAGTCGCGCAACGCCGGGAGGTCGTCGAGTATCCGGATTGAGTCTTGCGATGGCGCGCATGGCCGTGCGTGAATCCCCGGCCGCCACCGCGGCGACACGCATGGCGGCCAGTTCCATGTCCTCAAAAACGGTTGTGATGAGCCTCGAGGCTGCATCCGGGTCGGATAGATGGCGTTGCCACGTCATCGACTCTTCTTGACTTAGCTTTCCCGAAAAAGCGGAAGCCAAAGCCGCGACAGTCGGATCGTCCACCGGCGGCGCTGACTCATTGGTCGCGGTCTGCAGGGCACCCAGCAGCAGAGTGCGGTCATTTTCAGGAACGCTCGCCAGGGCGAGACACTCAGGTCGTGCAAGCATGAGACCTCTGGCGAAGATGAAAGCTAGTTCCCCAGGAGAAGCCGCAAGCAAGTCCGTCCGGATGACGACCGTGGGGATTTCCCCCGCGAGCACCCCGGCAGGTGGCGTGCCATCAGGTGAACGAACGAGCCGCGCGGTCAATCCAAGTTGTTCTGCTACGCGTTCAAAGACTTTGCCGGGTCCGGTACGAGCATCCACCAAAGCACCAGGGGCATCGTCACTTCGCAAAAATACGCGAGCGCATAGATCAGCGAGAGCCGCCTGCAGCGGTTCAGGACTCTGCAAGGCGCCGAGAGTCGACGCAACGTACGGATGGATGAGCGTGAGGCTGTCGAAGCGCTCGAATTCCCTTCGTAATTCGGCAAGCGTGCCTTTGGTCCAAGGGTCGACGGGCGCGGCACCCATGAGCGAAGAGAGCAAAGCCCACGTCCATTGTCTATGTCCCGCATTGAAAATGAGTTGGGAAGCTTCGATGATGCGATCGCAAAGCGATGCATCCGGTGAAAGGTCCGTAGCCATGAGCTTGGCCAGCAACGGTAGCTGTTCCGCTTGTCGAGCAGGGTTGCGGCGAACGATCTCGAGAAGTCGTTGGAGGGCGAACGCCGACGGAGCGAGTTCGATGATGCGCTGGAGGTACATTTCGCCACGTGCTTCATCATCGAGCTTTTCGAAGCTCATTTCGGCAAGATCATGGAGAACGGCCACACGCTCTTGCACCGTACCTGTTTCCGATCGCGCATCCAAAAGAGCCGCCAATTGCTCGTAATCTCCCCGTCCTTCCAGCACGTTACATAACGATGCGAGCGCGGTGGGGTGTGCGGGGTTGAACGACAAAGCGATATCGAGCGCCTCTTCGGCCGCGTCCAGATCGTGATCGGCGAGTATCGAACCCCGAGTAGCCCACAGTTCCGCCAATTCCATCGGATCGGTCGTTGATTCAATGAGTTCTCCAATGGTGATGAGGGCTTGTTGGGCGCGTCCTGTTCGATGGAAGTGCTCGAGCAATCGTCGCATGATGGGCTTGTCATCGATACCGGCTTCGACAGCGAGTTCGAACCATGCACCCGCTTCGTCGGGACGTTTGAGTTCACCATCACATAGTTCGCCGAGGCGACGGCAAATGACACCACGTTTGTCGGTATCTCGTGTGACGAGCAGAGCTTTGAGTTCATGAAGTGCGGCAGAAACGGGGTGTTGCTGTTTGCGCAGGACCTCGGCCATCGTACCGAGCGCGGGGGGAAACAGGGGTACGGTGGAAAGGGCCTCGCGCAAACCCTCGTACGCGGCATCGAGTTCGCCTTTTTCGAGTTTCGATTGAGCGAGACGATGCAGAGCGTGTGCGCGCTGTTTGGGCTCTAGGCTTTCACCGAGCCGCTGCACGATTGTCGCGTATACTTCGCCGGCCGCATCCGTGAACCCGGCTTCGAATCGAGCGTCAGCAACGAAGAGCGCCGCGGACGGTACGGTGGGGTCGATGGCGTAGGCGGCCGAGGACAATTCGTTTGCGTGTTCATCGCATTTTGCCAACCGGGCTAGGTGAGCCGTTTTTGCAAGCCTGTTGGCATGCCATGAGGCTTCTTGCGAAACCGATGGTCGTGTCGTTCGTTCATAAGCGCGCGTTGCCTCGAGAGCCGCGGTGTATGCGTACTCATAGTCGTGGCGATCCAACGCAACAGTCGTGAGTGCATCCCACGCCTCCACATGATTCGGGTTCACGGCGACGGCCCGCTCGAACCACGAAATGGCGTGTATGGAATCGGTGGGCAGATGTTGTTGTCCGATCTGGAATAATTGTGCGGCACGCTGTTCGTTGGACAGGGATTCTTCATCGGGCTGAGGAAGCAAGGCCGCGGTGGAGCGCCATGTCTTAACGCCTCGGCCCAATCCCCTTAGGGCATCGTTTGCCAGGGTGTTTTGGGGATCGATAGTTCGTGCTTCTCTGTACAAAGCAAGCACGCGGCCTTTGGCCTTCAAGTATTGGTCACTATGCTCCGCCAGATGACAAATCACCAGCGCTTGCAACCTCGGAGGAAGCTTGACGAGATGCCGACGCCGTTGCTCGATGTATCGAGTATGATCCGCTCGCGCGAGCATGATCGCCGATAGCCATGCAGCGTCGTCCGGATCGGGTCTTGCCGGTTTTTCCGGATGCGCGCGAAGCAATGCCTCTGCACGATCCGCGTCGTTGTTTTCGAGATGCAACAATCGAATGATTTCTCGTCGCAGCGCCAACCGTTCATGCAATTCGTGCTTGTCACCGAAATTGGCGAGACGTCCTTCCATCTCGTTGAATAGATCTTGGAATCGTCCCGTGTTACGCAGAAGCCGGGTCAAGTGGAAGAAAGTGTCGTTGTCGGCGGGCATGCGTTCGAGAAGGTGTCGCAACAATCGTTCTAGCCGCGCAGGATCATCGAGGTGGCTTTCACTTACGCGCAGCGAGGCACGAAGATGCTCCAAAGCTTTTTCGGGCTCTGCATGACCAGCGGCTTGCTCTTCGAGATCGGCAAGTTCTTCCCAGCGCTCAGCCTCCCGCAGCAGTGCCGCTAGAGGGGCCAAGGCGAGATCCCGACCACCATCGAGTGCAAACAACTCCCGAAGCGCGGCAATGGCAGCATCGGTTTCGCCCATTTGCTGTTCGAGTTGCGAAAGGGTTTGTAGCAACTCGATACGCCTTTGATCGGAGGCGCGGCGAAGCTCCAATCTGACTTGCTTTCGCCGAAGTCCCATCGGAAGCGAGACATTGCCAAGCGCTCGCATCGATTCAGCCGCCTCGTCGTTGGAAGGATCCAATTCGATGACATTGGAGAACGCTACGAGCGCACCGGCGGAGTCGTGCAAACGATGGCGACATAGCCTGCCAATCTCGAGCCATCGCTCAATGTGGCGTGATACATCGGCAACCCGATCGACCCATTGCTCGAGACGAACTCGCAAGTCCTCGATTTCATCGGCTTCGCGATGCGCGTTGATCACCGTTTCGAGAGAAGCGATTTCGTCAGGCCATATTTGAAGAATCCAACGATGGGTATCGAGGCTTGCTTCCCGATCTTCGAGTTTTTCCGCGTATAGTGCCGCAACTTGCTGTGCCAAATGCAGCGCGCGACCGGAATCATGGGCTTTCGCCGCGGCCAGCCGAATCGCACTGACGATGCGGTGCCAAAGACCCGTTTGCTGTCCCAATGCGGATAGCTTATGCAGAATCGAATCATCGTCGGGCGATAACCGAAGCGCTTCCGCCAATAATTCAGCGGCTCGGACGGGTTGATGGCACTTGTGTTGGTACAAATCAGCCAGCAACTGAAGCTTGTCTGCATGATCTCCTTGCGCTCGCCATACTCCTTCCAAGATGGGTAGTGTTTGGTCCCATACCCCCAGCGCTTCAGAAGCGTCGAGCACCTCTTGCGCTACGACTTCGTCATGAGGTCGCAGACGTAGAATGAGCAACGCCTGCTGTACGGCGGCAGAAGAGTCTTGAAGGTGATCGCGGAAAATGACTTGTCGGGCTCTGGCGACACGCGCGCGCGCCTCATGGTTCGGCGCTCGATCCCATAGCTCGCCGTACACCGCTTCGAGTTCACGAAGCAATCCGTGCTCAATGGCAATACGCTGCATCTGTTCGAGGGCTCGAGACTCGTTGTCATCGAGTTCACCGCCCTGTTGCCCTTGCACGAGCCTTTGCAACTCGAGAAATGCACGATGTGGATCCTCCAGCCGCTGCTCACAAATCTGCGCGCGTTGTTGAAGCAGGGATTGTCGTTCTTCGGCCGAAAGATCCGGTCTTAACGTGGCGTCGAGTACCGAAAGCAAGTCCTCCCAACGTCCGGTGGATTCGGCCAGACGCGTCAACGCCAATCGATCGTCCTCATTGGTCGACAGCAAAGAAAGCGATTGCAAAGCGGTGAACGCCCGATGGGGGTTCGCAAGGTTTTCTTCGCAAACACGCGCAAGATGAATGCGAAAAGCACGCCGCATTTCCGGTGATTCCGTCGATTCGGCGAGCCGCTCATAAAGCCCGGCCAAGTCCTTCCAGGCTTCTGCCGTCGTTGCCGCATCCACGACTTCCCCTAACCCGGTCGAAGCATGGCAGCGGTGCAATCGATGAAGCAAAAAGAAGCGCTGGCGAGGTTGATCCTCAGGGATCAGCGGCATGATGCGTTCCAGATACTCTCGGGAATCCGCCGGCCCTTGCGTGCTCGCTGCCGCAATCTCCAACACCGATGCGGCTGCTCGCGTGTTGTCTATCGCATGAAGACGAACAAGCGGTTCGATGACCCGATCGTCACAAGGCGCCCAAGCACGAACCCGCTCATAAGCAGCCATGGCTGCAAGCCGATCTCCTCGTTTTTCCCAAAGCTGAGCAATCTGTAACCCAATGTCGTTGCGCTGTGCGTCGTCGCCTTCTCGTATCGCGTTGGATAGACGAGCCTCCAAATAGCCATGCACTTCCGTCGAGTCGGAATCGATGAACGTACGAGTCAGCGCTTGAAGAGCGTCTTGTGCCGTGGGTGCGAGATCCAATACGTGCAACCACGCTCGCGTGTTTTTGGTCGTCAATTGAAGATTTTCATCCAGATTCCGAGCTACTTCACGAGAAAGCTCGAGGGCGGATTGAACATCCGTCGTGCGCCAAAGTTGACGCGTGAGAGCTTCGTCCAGAGCTGCAAAGTTGCCTCTACGACGATGTATTCCATTGAGTTCCTTCTGCACGGGAAGATCGTCAGGAAGGATTGCGGCTACCTCGAGCCAACAGCGTTGCGCTTGATCGTCGTTGTTGGCGCGGTAAGCATAGTGCTCTCCGAGCCGACGCAGAACCGCGGCGCGTGCTTTCGAATCTTGGGTGATCGAAGCCAATCCCTCGAGGGCCCGGGTGACGCCTTCCACACTGTTGAGCCGTTCGTACAGGGCGATGAGAGCCTCGTAGGCACGAGGATTGTTCGGTTTGGCCTCGACGCTCTGTTGGAATAGGTCCGCGGCCATTTCCGGTGCGCCAAGGAATTCATCGGCCACACGGGCTGCCCGTTCGTATAACGATGCCTTGTCTTCCGCATCTTTCGCTTTGTTCGCGCGCACGATGAGAAATTGCAGAAGTCCCTCGTGATCACCTTTTCGACGAAGATGGTTTTCCCGAGCGGTTACTGCATTTCGGTCGTTGGGCGCCGTTTCCAGCACTTTCAAATAGGCGGTAGCCGCTCGCTCATGTTCTCCCGCGCCTGTCAGCAATTCCGCCGTAAGACGCAGAACATCGAGCTTGGCTGCCAAAGGCGCCTGAGCCATGGGCCGCTCGGCTACTCGCTCGAGCGCATCCCACTGCCCTTGTTGCGATCGAACGCTCGCCAAAGAGGCCAACGCAATGGGATCGTCCGGGCTTTCCTCGAGGACTTGCCCGATCAACGCCTCGGCTCGCTCCGGACTCCTCGCCCCAGAAAGAAACGCTTCAATGGCTTCGCGAAGGATGGCTACACGAGTCGTTCCCGCGCACGCTGCCGCTCGATTCTCGAGAAACTCTCCAAGATCGGGCCAGCGCTCCGCTTCGCGATACACCTGCGACAATTCCACCGTCACCTGGCCGTCCATATCGCCCAGATCCAGAAGCCTCTCCCAGTCCCGAGCTGCCGTAGATGGATCCTCCAAGTGATCAAGCGCTATGCGCGCCGCCGACCGCGTCAACTCAATGCGACGCTCCGGGCTCCATTCCGTGTCCACGGCCGATGCAAATAAATCATGCAGTCGTCGCATGTCCCCCTTCGTCTCGTAGGCCTCCCGAAGATACTCCATCGCTTCGTTGTGACCAGGCCGACGCGCTATCAAACGCTCGAAGGCGTCCTGCGCGTGTTCGTGATCAATGATTCGATCTCGATAGAGCTTGGCAAGATCGAGCAGCAGATTGATCTGCATGTCATCGGAGGTAGCCCACGTGGCATGCGCAAGCGCCGATTCATGCAACGCCGCGATGGAACGATAATCCCGCGTTCTTGCCAAGCGAGTCGTTTCACGACGAAAGTCCTGGTAAGAATTCAACGCGGGAGCAGAATCATCGTATTGCCTGGGAGGCGGCATCATGGACGGCGTGGCAAAGGGAGGAGGAGGGATCGAACGGGCGGAAACCCGACCCAAAGCCGGCGCCGACGACCGAATTGACCCAGCTCCGATCGAAGCCGTGGGGGGAACCGGCACAGGCGTTGGTTCCGACACCTCATACGCTTGCTCATACGACAAACCAGACTCCTCTGCGTCGGCCCCGTCCGGACGTCGTGTGACGGGCTCCTCGTCGTCACTCCCCGCGAAGGCAAGAGACTCCTCCAAATCAGAGGCTTGCAGTTGCGTCGGTTCCGATTCTACGACAGCGTCCCAACCCGAATCATCTCTGGGTATGCCGTCGTTTGCCGTGGCATCCGCTGGTGGTTCGGGCCGATCCGGCGACGGCTCCAAGATCGTATGAAGCTCATCGTCGGAGAAATAACTCGACCCCGTGACGAGTTCTTCGTCGTCCCATTCGACCGGCATTCCATCCCCATTGCCCTGCTTGCCGTCCTTCGGATCCATCGTCCGCATCTCCGTATTTCCAAGTGCCGAGTTTTTCGGCCGGAAGCCTTCGAAACCGTCCGCGTCTCCAACTACGATCGGTGACGTAGCCTTGATCGTTAGCACAGGCGCGTAGCGAAGATTGGCAAAAACTGGCGAAATTCCACGAGCGGTGCTCCATCGTTTCCTGCCGCACCGACCCGAAACCATTCCCAATCGTTCCTAGGTCTGTTTTTTCTCACTGCCTGCTACACTACCCGCCATGCCTCTCAGCGAGCTTCCTCCTCCGATGGGGACCACCTCGGGCGCAAGCGCCGGTCAGGAATCTCCCCTCATTCGGGTTCCACCCCCAGGTCCCATGTCGCGCCATTGGGCACAACGACTCGCGCGCGTCGAATGCCGTGCCCTGTTCCACCCCGAAGATACCCCGTCCGACCCTATCGTCTATGCGTTTTCCCTCGGCTCCAATGTCGCCGACGTCGATGGAAACCGCTACGTAGACCTAGCCGCCGGTTTCGGGGCCCTTCTTCTCGGCCATGGTGCCTCACGCCCTAGCCGTTCGCTCGAAATGCAGTTGCAACGCACCTGGACCGGACTCGGCGACTTGTACCCCTCCGATGCCAAAGTGGCATTGCTCGAACGCCTGGTATCCCTTTACCCCAAAGGTCCATCGCGAGCACTATTGTGCCAATCGGGGAGCGATGCGGTGACCGCAGCCATCAAAACCGCCGTGCTGCATACCGATCGCCCAGGAATCATCGCCTTCGAAGGCGCCTACCACGGAATGGGTTACGGCCCCTTGGCGGCTTGCGGCTATCGCGAAAGCTTTCGCTCCCCGTTTGCTCGTCAACTCAACCCCTTCGTGCGATTTGCACCCTACCCACACAACGAATCCGACCTCGATCGAGCCCTACAATCCGTCCAACACCATCTCGCCCACGGTGATATCGCAGCCATTATCGTGGAACCCGTGCTCGGACGCGGCGGATGCATCGACCCGCCTGCCTCCTTCCTTCCTTCCCTTTTCACCCTCGCCCATCAGGCCGGAGCCCTTCTCATCGCTGACGAAATCTGGACCGGGCTCGGTAGAGCAGGCGCCATGCTCGCTTCCAATCGCCAAAACGTCGTCGCCGATATCCTCTGCCTCGGCAAAGGTCTCGGCGGTGGTTTGCCCATCTCCGCCTGCCTCGCGGCAGAAGACGTCATGAACGCATGGACCCGAAATCCTGGCGTCATCCATACTTCCACGTTTCAAGGAAATGCGCTGGCTTGCAGCACCGCCGTGGCCACCATCGACTCCGTTCGTTCCCAAAAACTCGATGAACGCGCCGGGCGTGTCGGCAATGCCTTCCAACAATGGCTACGATTGGCGATTGGCTCCTACCCCCAAGTGCAAGCCATCACCGGCGCGGGATTGATGGTCGGCGTTGCCTTCGATTCCGGCACCACCGCCTCCACCGTCGCCCACGCTCTCCTGCAACGAGGATATATCGTCGTCACCGGCGGCCCCAACGCCAATACTCTGACCCTGACTCCTCCCTTGACGATCCACGAAGACCTGCTCGAAAAATTCGTGGACTGCTTGGCAGACGTCCTTGCCAACCTGCCTCGATGACCTGCTCATGACATCCCCTGGCTCTCGCGCTCACTGCCCCTTCGACTTGCCTGCATCACAAGCTCTTCATGAAAGAGTCCGACGCTTCATCGACCACCAGATGGCCGGAAGACAATCCGAATCCTTCGATTCCCTCGCGGTGGATATTGCGCGATTCCAATTCCAGTGCGAAACAGGCGTCGAAAAACTATACAAAGCAAAAAATATCGATACCGGCTCCCTGACGCTCGCTAGCCAAATCCCGGCTGTCCCTACGGATGTCTTCAAACTCCGACGAGTGGCTTGCCATCCAGCCGAACTCGATACCTATCGATTTCTCACAAGTGGCACCACACTGGGGGCGAGAGGAATGCACCCCGTGCGCGATGCCGATACGTACCGTCGCGGGACCAGAGCTTGGGCTTCCCAAATGCTCTATCCGGATACGGATAGATTGGATTGGATCCTGCTCGCGCCTCCGTTCGCGGACTCTCCGCATTCTTCCCTGGGGTTCATGCTCGACGATCTATGCGCGGCGACCCAAGGACAGGCAACATGGGCCGTGCTCGATGGCCGGGTGGACGTGGATGCGATTTCACGCGCGCTTTACTGCGCCAACCAACGCCAGATGCCCATCATCATGGCCGGCGCTTCCTTTGCCTTCGTTCACCTTCTCGAAGCGCTGCAAGGACGTAACCTGGCCTTGGGACAAAGGGGACGAGTGATGCAAACTGGCGGATTCAAAGGGAAATCTAAAGAAGTGGAGGCCCTGGCCCTGCGCGAACAGATCGCGCGGTCCTTGAAAATCCCCACCGACGCCGTGATATCCGAATATGGTATGACCGAACTCGGAAGCCAGGCGTATGAAGGAAGATGGAGAGGGTGGCTCGGACTCGAACAACCCCATGAAGACTTCGTGTGCCCCCCTTGGATGCGTGTCACGACCGTGCATCAAGAAACCCTCGAACCGTTGCCGGATGGCGAAATCGGCATCGCCCGCATCGAAGACCTGACCAACGTCGATTCCGCCGTCGCCGTGCAAACCGCCGACCGCGTCCGCGTCATGGGAAATCGCTTCCAACTCCTCGGACGTACCCCCGGTGCCACCCCCCGGGGATGCTCGATCGGCATCGACGAAATCCTGTCTCCTGAATCCTTGCGGCCATGAATGCCCTGCAGCGTGAACGAAGGCTGATGGCTCTCGTGCAGGCTTGCCAAACGCTTGCGAACCCCAAAACCCCTCAAGGAAAAGCCCTCCGAAAAGACCTCCTTGCACAAGGGCCCCTATCCGAATCGGGTGTGGAACTGGCCCTGACCGAACATCTCGAACTCGAACCGTCCATCCAAGACCGAAAAGCTCTCATGGCGGCCGCTGGACAAGCGGACGTCGTCCACGTGCTGCTTTCCGCCAACGTCTTCGTGGGCGCTCTACGCGCTTTGGCCTTGGCCGCCGTCGCGGCGCCCCACGTCGTCGTGCGCATGTCCCGACGAGAATCGGTATTTGCCCGTCACCTGCTCGATGCCGTCGACAAACGAGCCTTCGGATACCCCATCGAAATTGTAGATTCGCTTATGATTCCGAATAGTTGCGAAGGCGAGGCCCATGAGGTTCACCTTTACGGAAGCAATAGCACCATCGTCCAGGTCGCCTCGAGTCTGCCCGAATTCGTCCGAATTCGCGCTCACGGTTCAGGCTTGGGCCTAGCGGTCGTTGAGACCTCCTGTTCCACCAACGACGCGGCGCAAGCCGTTGCGGCGAGTATGATCCCTTTCGATCAACGGGGATGCCTTTCACCCCGGATCGCGTTGGTGCATGGCGATGAGTCACGCGCATGGCGGTTTTCCCAAGCGCTGCTCTCTTGCCTCGAACGCGCCGGAACGAAAATCCCTTTGGGAGATTTATTACCGGAAGAACGAGCCGAAAGGGCGCGCTACCAAGATATATGCCGTATGGCAGGAACCTTATTCGATTCCCCCCATGGCTGTGTGGGCCTGACGGGCGGTAGCCTTTGGATTCCGCCGATCGGACGCAATATGCATGTGCTTGCTTGCCAGCCTGCGGAAGTGGAAACGGTGTTGCGTCCGTGGTTGCGACGGATTGTGGCGGCGGTGGGCATCGCGGGCGGAGACGGGGGTGATCTTGCCACGATGGTTCAGCGCGTGGTGCCAAAGGCGCGGGTGAGCGCGGCCGATAGGATGCAGAAACCACCGCTGGATGGTCCCGTGGATCGAAGAACGCCTGAACCTCTCGCTCCTTCGGAGGTCATTCGTATTTTTAGAGATGAATACGAAGGGGGATGAGCGAAAGATACTACCGTACAAGGCAGGTTACCGGCCACGAGCCAGGTGTTTTCACGGGTATCGAGGGGGATGCGGCCACGGTGCCCCCCTTTTTGCGAAGATATGCGACGATCGCCTCGCGGATGGGTACTCCCATATCGACGTGAAATGCTTCTTTTTCCATGCCTGCCTGCGCGAAACGTTCACTCATCGCCAAATAATCGCTCGTGAGAAGAACGATATCATCGTTATCCCGGAGCACCCTGCCTTTTTTGGTCAACTCGACTTGTAATTCTTCCCCTTTGCACGTGACATTCGCTTGGATTCCCGCAATCGCAAAGCCGTGTCCGTGAACGAGACCGTCTTGCAGCAGTTTACGAAACGAAAGGGCTTTTATCGTCGCGGTCGCAAAACGATTGTCAAAAGGAAACATCTCGTAAAACGCGCCGTAATGCAGTGGGCCTGCGGGAATCGATGCACGAATGCCTCCGGAATTCACGAACGAAACATCCGCTCCCGGATGCGCTTCCAGCATCCAAGCTGCCAATTGCGACGATAACGGCGAGGCGGGACGGCCTCTATCCATCAAATCGGCCTCGATCGTAACGCCCACCGG
>MWCO01000048.1 GCA_002070115.1 Deltaproteobacteria bacterium ADurb.Bin207 | reverse complement strand
CAAGATGCCCCACACCGACCTGAGCGGCTTTGAAGGCCTTGCCTGCCGGGATCCCACCGCCAATATCATAAATGATTTCGCCAAGTTTCGTGCCGATGGGCACTTCCACCAAACCGCTGTTATGCACGGCTCCAGCGAGAGCAAATACTTTGGTGCCTTTGCTTTTGTCGCTGCCAAGGGAGGCGAACCAATCGGCCCCTTTTAGCATGATCATGGGAACGTTGGCGTACGTTTCCACGTTGTTGAGCAGGCTTGGCTTTCCCCATAGTCCGCGGTCGGCGGGGTAAGGAGGACGAGGACGGGGTTCTCCGCGATTGCCTTCGATCGAGGTGATGAGCGCGGTTTCTTCGCCACAGACGAAAGCGCCGGCTCCCATGCGGATCTCCAGGTCGAATTCGAAGCCGGTGCCGAGGATATCGTTGCCGAGCAGCCCCAAGTCGTGCGCTTGTTCGATGGCAAGACGCAACCTTTCGACCGCAAGAGGATATTCCGCTCGAACGTAGACGATTCCACGATTGGCGCCAATCGCCCTGGCGGCGATGGCCATACCTTCGATCACGCTATGGGGGTCTCCCTCGAGGACGCTGCGGTCCATGAAAGCGCCGGGATCCCCTTCATCAGCGTTACACAATACGTATTTGGGAGAGCCGGTGGACTTTTTGGCAATGGCCCACTTGAGGCCCGAGGGGAAACCCGCGCCCCCTCGACCGCGAATCCCTGACTTTTTCATCTCATCGATGACCTGGTCGGGGGTCATTTCCGTCAGAACCCGAGCCAGGGCCTCATAGCCATCGCGCGCGATATATTCTTCGATTTTTCGAGGATCGATGATTCCGCAGTTGCGCAAGACGATCTTGACTTGTTTGTCGAAAAATCCAGCCTTTTGCTCTGGTTTTTCTTGTTCCGCCAGGAGATTCGAGCGACTGAGCCGCTCGACGGGGCGTCCTTTGAGCAGGTGCTCGGTGACGATCTCTTCGGCATCTTCCGGTTTGATGTTCTCGTAAAAGACGCCATCGGGATAGACGACGGATACGGGGCCGACCGAGCAGGGGCCCAGGCAACCGGTTTCCACGACTTTGACTTCGTCTTGAAGTTCATGAGCACGCAGCGATTGCCGTAACGCGGCACTGACCTGCAGGGCACCACAGGCAATGCATCCGCCTCCGGTACAGACGAGGATATGGGTACGAATAGAATTGGCCATGACGTTCGTCTCCTGCTTTCAGGCCGTGATGAGGTACTTGCGAACGGGCACGCCTTGCAGGACGTGCCCTTGCACGATCTCTTCGATTTTTCGCTGATCGAGTCTGCCGTAGCGGAATTCGGTGCCGCTGGCGTCGCGCAGCGTGATCATCGGTTCTTGGTCACAGAGGCCCGCGCAACCAGCTCGGGTGAGGGCCACTTCGTGGAGGTTTTCCCGGTCGAGTTGTTCGGCGAAATGATGGATGATATCCCTTGCACCGGCGGCAATGCCGCAGGTTCCCATGTGAACGGTGATCCGAAGCGCCTCGGCTCCCTCCCGGGGCTCGAGCTGCTGACGGACGCGCGCTCGCAGCGCGCTCAGGGCTTCACGGCTGTCGATTCGCTTGTCCATGCTGACCTCCGAACTTGCTAGCATGTGATTCCAACACACCTTGAACTCGGCTGGGCTTGACGCGATGATAGACCTCGTCGTCGATCATGATGGCCGGGGCGAGCCCACAGGCTCCGAAGCAACGCGCAACTTCTAATGTAAATCGACGATCTTCGGTGGTACCGCCCACCTCGACGTGGGCGGTTTTTCGAATGGCTTCGAGTACGGCTTTGCCACCACGCACGTAGCAAGCCGTGCCCAGGCACACGCGGATAACGTGGCGTCCTCGTGGGACGGTTGAGAAGTAGGAATAGAAGGTCACCACGCCGCTGACTTCGCTATACGGTTTATCGAGTCCCTCGGCGATCCGTCGCATCGCCACTTCGGGTAAATGACCGAAGATTCCCTGGGCAATTTGCAACACGGGAATCAATGCCCCCGGTTTTCCTCGGTATTCTGCTATAGTGGCGTCCAGGCGCTCGAGGAGTTCTTCCTCGGATACCTCGATGCCGCAATTGCACGAGACTTGTACCATGTCCATTTCGTCGTCCTCCAGGGCCGCGGAACCGTCCACGGCCTTTCCACACCTCAAGGCAAAGCCCCTAACCCCTCGAGTCCTTTTCTGATTTGGTTCGTCATTTGCCGCATCACCAAAAGGTTTTGACCAGGCCCCTGCCCGGTCGCGGCGCGAAGCTGCTGAGTCGATACCGTCTCTTTCTTTCCGTCGACTTCCACCTCACAGGAAAAATCCACTTCCGGCGCCGTACAAGCCATTGCCCCCACGGTGGCGGCCAGATCCCCCAGGGGCATTCTGTCGATATGAAGCAAGCGCATACGGACGCGAACCGCCGTTCCTCCCCACGGCGAAGCGCAAAGGTGCAGGTCGCCACCGGCCCGTTCGGCCGCTTCTCGAAACAGGCTCAAACCGAGCCCCGTACGCTTGCCTGGTTTGGTGGTAAAAAACGGATGGGCCGCATCTTGTACCGTATCGGGCAGCCCGCACCCATCGTCCTCCACCGCAATTTCGAGCTGGTCCGTCGCGCGATTCTGCACGACCCGCACGAGCACCCGCTGGGCGCCGGCAGCGACGGAGTTTTCCATCAAATCCAGGACGTGCAAGGCAATCTCACGCACTGTGGCACCTCCAATCCGAAGCTTCCCGAAGGGCCTGGGCGAGTTCTTCGAAACACGCGGACCGCAGAGAAACGGTGCAATACACGCTTCCAATCTCGCTCAAATCGTGGGAGTCCGACCCCACCAACACGGGCAATCCGTATTGCGCCAAGTGCAAGGTATCGATTCGGTACAAGCCGGAAGCCGACAGTTCGATGGCGTCGAGCCCGACATTGGGGATACAGCCCACTTTTCCGAGCAAGCCGGAGGAAGGACGATCCACATGAGCCGCGATGGCGAGTCCACCCACGTTGTGGATGACCCGGACGGCTTCCGGCAAGGTAGGATAATTTCCTTTGCGATGGGCGCGCTCGGTGTTTTTTCCATGCGGAAGGCCAAGTTCCCGCGCCAAGGCCACAGCGGCTTCCCAATGCGGAAATATGCCGAGAAGATGGGTTTTTTCCAGGGTGGTGATCTCCACCCCTTGCAAAACCGCGAGCCCGTCGACGGAAAAAGGCTCTTGCGCGGCTCCGATCCGGTCGTGATCACAAAAAGCGATGAGCGAAAGACCACAATCTTTGGCCCGACGGACCACGGCCCGCGGATCCATGCTCGGGTCCGCGCACGGCGACAGGGTGCTGTGCAAGTGCAGGTCGAGGGCCAGCGACTTCACCGCGTACCTCCGCGCAATCCGAGCGCGTAAAGACGCCCTGCCACGTCAAACGAGGTGCAAAGGGTGCGAAAAGCGGGAATTCCCTCTTCGACGGCCCGAAGCAATACGTCTGGGGACGGTTGGACTCCGCCTGTGAAGATAACCGCGGCCAGTCCGACATGGGACGCCACGGCCAGCACGTTGAGGTGGGCCTGGGTGGTGACCAGCACGGCCCCCGCGGGCGCATGAGCCAGGACATCGCTCAGAAGGTCCGAGGCGTATCCCACGGTAACGGGGGGATCGATGGCTTGGTTTTCGGCGGTCAGGTCCTCGAGGCCGAGCTGGGTAGCGATGGTCCGAAGAGTGAGGGAGGAATTCACGATTGACTCCTCGCGCTGGGATGTTTGCATTGGAGACTACGGATCCGGCCGAGGGCATAATCCTCCGCATGGGAGCGACAGGAAGGCGCGCCACAACGTCCGCAATCGGCCTGGGGAAGGCTTCGCAGAACTTCCGCCATGCGATGCAGCTTCTTGACGGAAGCTTGCATATCCGAATCGAGCCGCAAGGCAGGTCTTGGCTGATAAGGGGATTGTCTGCGGGCAACACAATAGGTTGCGTCATCATTGATTGTCATGCGACGGGATCGGTGCAGGGCAAGCGCGGAAGGCGTTCGGAACAAGGGAGAACCGAAGCAGCCATCGACGCAGGCGCGAAGCATGACACGTTGCGTAAACTCGAGCCGTTCGCCTTCGATGGTTTCCAGCACACGCAAGGTCGAGGCGAGACCCGAGGCCATCAATTCATTTCGCTCCACGGCAGCGCGGATTGGGGGGCAGTCTGAGTCCTGGTCGGTTGGGCGTTTCGCTCGGAGCCGTTGGTCGATGGCCTGCCGCAAGGCGCGGGGGGTAAGGATCCGCTGCGAGGGCACCCCGGCCTGGCGCAAGCTGGTTTGTTGGGCGGGGCAGGCGACGACGAAGGCGGCCTTTTGCCCTTGCAGTTGGGCGGCCGCGGCTTCGAGGGGCGACAGCAGCGGAGCCAGATGGGGCAACAGCGAGGGGAAGCGGGTTTCGATCAAGCGAGTCACGACGGGACAGGCGACATCGATGATGGGAAGGGGGTGGTTATTTTGGGCGAGCAGTTCATCGATGACGTTTTGCTGGGCTGCTTCCCACTGCTCCAAGAGGGCCAGGCGCGAAAACCCCAATTGGAGAATTATTTCACGAATTAGACGATAAGAGACGTTGGGACCGAAGTCCGTGAGGAAAGCCAAGGGCAACACGAGAACATCGAGGGAGCCGGCATCGGGGCAGGGCGAATCGTTATCGATTTGAATGGCTCCATGGATGCAGTGGGCGATGCAGGCATTGCAATCCACACAGCGGTGCGCAAGCAAGGAAGGGCCTGTTCCGCGCACCCGCAACGCCTGGGTGGGGCATACGGGAAGGCATCGGAGGCATAGACGGCAGCGTTCGGACACGAAGCGCAGCGCATTGGGGGCAGGGGGCAACGGTTCGACGCAAGAAAACGAAAGGCCGAAACGTAGGCGGCAGCCCACGCCGACGGTGGATTCGAGCGAGAAGGTGTCGCTATTTCGTTTTATATTGGGCAAGCCGAGCCCGGCGCCGAAGCCGAGGGAGCGAGCCTGCTGTGAGGCGGTGGAGAAACCGGGTTGCAACGCAAGGGCCACGTCCGCCACGCCAGGCCCCTCATCCTCGATTTCAATGTCGAGCCGATCATCACCAATCGTAGCCCGAAGGATGCCACGTCGTGCATGGATGATGACGTTGAGTTCTGCCTCATAGGCGGCAATGGCTGCCCTTCGGGTGCTTTCTGGATCGACACCGACGGTTTTGAGCAAGTCCTTGAGGGCATCGGTGGCATGGCCGGCCCGTTCGAAGTCACCCCCCACAATGGTATGGTGGAATACGGTCATGGGCGCACCTCCCGCCTGGCTGTAGGAAACAGCGCGGAAGCGATAACCCTTCTGAGGGTAATGCAGGTGCGCATGCGACTCTCTTGCCAATCCGGAGGCGGCGAAACCCGCGTTTCGGACCCTTCGTCTTGGATTAGTGATGGTTTGCACGACTTGACTAGCACGCGCCCTTGGGCGAGTCAATCCGAGCGAACCACGAGGAACAGTGATATTCTTGTAGTTGTTTTTATGGCATGCGGGAGGACCGTAAGAAGCGTTCACCGTTGCGTTCCGATATCGTGAATTAATACTCGATTATCCATCCCTCCTGACCCTGCCCTTTCTTGCCCCCTTCCCGCTGGCCAGGGCCCCGCTTGGTACGATACCCCATCGACTCAAGCCTGCTCGATTGAACCATCCAGCCTTCTGTGAGACAGTCCCCCGCCTCAGCGAAGGAGTCGACCATGGCCACCGTACGAACGTGGAAATGCGAAGTCTGCGGATACGTTCACGAAGGACCCGAACCGCCCGAAACCTGCCCCGTCTGCGGTGTCGGAAAAGAAATGTTCAGCCCCCTGGAGTTCGCCCCCGAACCCGTCGCCCCATCGCCCCCCCCCAAAGCCTGGCGATGCACGGTTTGCGGCCATATCCATGAAGGCGACCATCCACCGGAAACCTGCCCCGTTTGCGGCGTGGATGCCGGACTGTTCGAACCCATCGCTCCAGAAAAACCCGTAACATCAGCCCCCCAAGGCCCCCGAATCGTCATCGTCGGAGCCGGCATCGCAGGCGTCATCGCCGCCGCCCGCGCAAGGGAAACGTCTTCCGATGTGCAAATCACCCTGGTGGCAAAAGAACAGGGACTGCCCTATTACCGCCTGAACCTCACGCGTTTTCTCGCCAACGAAGTCACCGAAAACGACCTTCCCCTTTATCCCGAAACGTGGTTCGAAAAAAACCATATCGAACTCATCCACGGCGATTGCACGGCCATCGATCGTCAAAGTCGGCAAGTCCTCCTTCGCGATGACCGGCGTCTTGCCTATGATCGCCTCATTCTCGCGATTGGTTCTCATCCTTTTGTGCCGCCCATAGCTGGCGTAACGCGACAAGGGGTGCATTCGTTCCGCACGCTTTCGGATGCCAAAGCCCTGGCGGCTCTGGCGGGGCCGGCTCGTCGATGTGTTTGCATCGGCGGTGGATTGCTTGGCTTGGAGGCCGCGGGAGCGCTTCGGAAACGGGGCTGTGAGGTGACGGTGCTCGAAGGCTTTGGCTGGCTCTTGCCTCGACAGCTTGCGCAACCCGCCGGCCAGATGCTCCAAGACCATCTGCAAAAGCTCGGCGTTCACGTCATCACCAACGCGCGCATCAAACAGATCGATGGCGATGAAGCCGTCCGCGCCGTGCAGCTCGAAGACGGTACCGAACTGCCCGCCGACCTGGTCGTTTTGTCGACGGGCGTGCGTCCCAACTCGTTTCTTGCTCGTCAGTGCGGGCTTGAAGTCAAGCATGGCGTGGTCGTCAACGACCGGATGGAAACCTCCGATGCCACCATTTTCGCGGTGGGCGATCTGGCGGAGCACCGCGGTCAAGTGCCCGGATTATGGCCATTTTCTTATGCGCAGGGAGCGGTAGCGGGAGTCAATGCCGCGGGAGGCAGCGCCGAATTCCACGGCATGCCCCGCAGCAATCAGTTGAAAGTCCTCGACGTCTCGATGGTCAGCATCGGTGAGTTCCAGCCCGCCGACGCAAGCTTCCGCGTGTTCGAGCTGCAAGAGCCGGGAAAGTACCTGCGGCTGGTGTGTCGCGATGGCGCCCTCGTGGGTGCCAACCTTTACGGCGATGCAGCCCTATCGTCGTTGGTGCGAGAAGCCGTGGAGTCCGGTCGTCCTCTCGCCGAACAGCTCGAATTGTTGAAACATATTCCCGCGCTGCGAACGTCGTGCGAACGTGGCGCCTAACCAGAATCGCCAGCGGTCCCAACCGAGAACATCCAAGGAGGAGTCATGCCGAGTTTGAAAGGAACGAGAACGGAGAAGAATTTGTTGGCAGCTTTCGCGGGAGAATCCCAGGCGAGGAATCGATACACCTACGCGGCGGGGATTGCGCGCAAGGAGGGATACCGCCAGATCGAAGCTCTATTTCTTGAGACAGCCGAAAACGAACGCGAACACGCCAAGGTGTTTTTCAAGCATCTCGAGGGCGGAATGGTAGAAATCACCGCGACCTATCCGGCGGGAGTGCTCGGCACGACCCTCGAAAACCTCGAAGCCGCCGCCGCTGGTGAGAATGAAGAATGGACGGCGCTATACCCCGCGTTCGCCGAGATCGCCAAAGAGGAAGGATTCCCCGCCATCGCCGCCTCTTTCACCATGATCGCACGCGTCGAAAAAGAACACGAAGAGCGGTTCCGAAAGCTTGCGGCCAATGTGAAGGACGGAAAGGTATTCAAAAAAGAAAAGCCCGTTCGCTGGAAGTGCCGCAATTGCGGCTACGTTCATGAAGGAACGGAACCGCCTGGCAAGTGCCCTGCCTGCGCGCACCCGCAAGAACACTTCGAGATCAAAGAGGACAACTACTAACCCCCCTCGTTCGCCCCATCTCCCGACGTTTTTTTCCTATCCGCATACGGATCACAGGGCTGGTTGTTTTTGCAAGGCCGCCCCAGCCGCACATCCAATTCGATCACGAATTGATGCTGATCGTCCGTCATAAAATCATCGAGCATGGGCGAGTATGTCTTGACCTGCACCGTTTTCCCGTCGGGAAGCAGTTCCAACAGGCGCATATATCCTCTTCCGCCCCCAGGCATCATCTGAAAATTGGATAACATCTGATGCACCGTATTGCCCACATCCCCTTTGCTTGCCAGGTATCCCGCACCATCTCCGAGAACATGCCCGCACAACACCATGGCGATATTTCCATGATGACTGATGAGATCGTTCCACAGTTCTTCCCCATCACTGACTCCCCCCGGTAGCTTGGCTGTAGGATAATGGTGGGGATTCCAAGGCTGATCGTCGCGGATCCGATCGTAGCGGCTGTTGTCATGAAATAGGTAGGCATGGGTAACCACGATGGCCGTTCGATCCGCGTAGGTTTGCAATACTTTGTTGGCCCAATCGACCACGCCTCGCCGCGGCCCCCACTCGAGCATCAGCGCGATCCAATCCCGGTTCCCCGCGGAGAACAAGTGATAGCTATTGTCCAGAACGCCCGCGTTATAGGTGCCCCCAAGCGCGCCCACCTTGCGCATTTTGGCCACGGGAAAATGCGTGCTCAAGGGGCTTCGTCGCGTGTTCGCCCAGCCCTTGTCCTCATAGTCATGGTTGCCGGTTGCTATCGCATACGGGATCACACCATCGAGAAGCCCCATCGTTTTTTCGGCCGTTTGCCATTCGCGCGCGCTCGAACGCTCCGTCATATCCCCCAGATGCAACACGAATCGAATGTCATAGGTCTGCTTCTGTTCGACGATCCACCGCACCTGCCGCTCGAACGTCTCGGGATATCGATCGGTGTACACTTGCGTATCCGGCAACACGGCAAGGGTCGAGGAGCCTTCCACGAACGGCAGAGGCGGAGGAAGCGGGCACGGCAGATTCTCGAACCATTTCGCCAGGATGGCGGCGGGTCGACGTTCGGGCTCGGGCTCGGGCGCTGACTCGACTCGACTAGAAACCGCTTTGGACTCCCCCATGCTCGAGCCAGAGCACCCGGGCAAGCCAACGATGAGAGTCGCGACCAGTGCCCACCGGAAGTAGCTTCCAAAGATCGTGGGCTTGCGTAACCTTCGAACGTTCATCGCTCCTTCTGTTTCCAAGGCTTTAATCATTGTCCCACGGTATCTCTGGCGCAAGGCTCGAAAGCCGGATGGCTAGCGCTCATGATAGCCGTTTGTTCACGGCAAATGGTATGGAATCCCCGATGCAAAAACCCGTTTCCATGACCGTCCTGGGCGTGTTGAACCTCGTGTTTGCCTTGATAGGACTGTTGAGCACGATCGCATCCACGCTCGTGATGCTGAGCCAAGCCACCACTAACCCCGTGTATGTCATCATGGCGGCCAATCCAACCTACCGATTCTACGTGTACGCAAGCCTCTTGGTCGGTGTGGCCCTTATCAGTTTGCTCGCGGCGGGAGGCATCGGTCTTCTGCTGTCGAAGGCCTGGGGGCGCATCTGCACGATACTCTACGCCATTGGCACCATCTTGACCGGTCTCATCTCCGTCGTTGTCAACTACGTTTTCTTGATCGCTCCGCTGGTGGAACGAAGCGCTCATACAAAGACGCCAGAGGAAATTGGCGCCTTGGGGGGAGCCATCGGCGGCACCCTCGGTGGATGCTTCGGTCTCCTTTATCCCGTAATTTTGCTCATATTCATGTATCGCAAGAACGTGGTGCAGTTCTTCAATCCCTCGGAAACGACACCCTCATCGGACGCTCCGGCGTGGGAATACGATCGTCGGTAGGATCCACCAACACGACCAATCCCAGCATCACCGAAGAGCATCGCTGCACCCACGCATGAGCCACGTGGTCCTGATGACCCGCCGACGATCCAAAGGCGATGGTTGCGGCTCGCCATCCCTGAAACGAAGCAGAATCCTCGATGTCCTGCACCACAATCGCCGAAGCGGGAATCGTGAGTCCAGTACCGAGGGCCTTGAGTCCCGCCTCTTTCAACGTCCATATCTCTGCCGCGCGCCAGCGCCTCTCCAGCCCATCGGCGCCCTTGCAATACGCCTGCTCTTTGGGCTCGAAGTAATCGGTTGCGATCGCTGCGGGCTGCTCGATCGGATGCTCCACATCCACGCCCACCAGCCAGGGAAGCGGCGCCAGTGCGGCGCTCGCTACCCCTTTCGTATGGCTGATCGACAGCGAAAACGGCATTGTTCCATGGCGATCATGTTCGATCCACGGCACGCCTCGTGCATCGGCAACAATCGCCACATCCCTAGGATCAAGACCAGTCCTACGGTGAACGAGAGCCTTCGCCACCGTTCGGCCGCGAAGAAAATCATCTTTTCTTTTGGGTATGGCGCGAGGACTAAGCGATTGCCTTTCGCGGGGGTGTAGACCGCTTTGGGATTGAACCTCACCTTCGAGAATGGCTATCCATATCGGGATAGATACTATCATGACGGGCAGGCCAAAGACCTTCAGGGCGCGGGCTCGAACCCCAGGAGTCCACCGCCGAGGGGCGCCCACACCTGCGGATCCATTTGCTCCGGCAACGCCGAGGTTCGGTAACCCACCACCTCGAGCAAAATCTTACCGGAATCGCTGGTGACCACGGCATCGAAGCGCAACCCATCGGAACGCGAACCCATGACCACCCGTGCGGTCCAAGCCCCAGATTGCTCCGCTCCCGCAAAGACCCGAACCTGCTCGATTTTCGACGGAAGTCCGAGTTTGCGAGTCGATCCAATCTCGATGACACCCGCCGTCTGGAAACACAATTCCAGCAAACGCGGCGCCGACAGCATCGAACGCGGTTCGCGCGTCAAATCAGGCAACGGATGCATCATCTTTCCCAACAGCGTAGCGCCATCGGCACCTACCCGGGTGCCTTCCAGCACTTGAAAGGCCGGCCCGTGGAAGTAGGCCCGATACAAATCTTGCCGCTCCACATTTCCACCCTCGGCTTTGGGCGACAACGCCTCCACCGTCGCTCCCTCGGCACTTTCCGAAGCGAGTTCAAGAATCGCCGAGAAATGCAGCTTCGGCTCCGCGGCCTTCTCAGAACCTTTGATGCTCTGTATCGAGTGCAACGAGCACACGGCTCTATCACCATCCGCACCGCGAAGAAGACGAACCGTGACGATGGCCTCCCGCGGCTCGTTGCGATAACACTTCAGCGGCGCGGCAAATCGAACGTCACTTAGGCTTCGAACCGAGATGCCAGGCATCAGCACGGCAACCGCCTGGGCGAACAATTCCAGTCCCATGACGCCGGGCATGACCGCCACCCCATCGATCCTGTGATGATCGAGATAAGGTTGCTCAGGCTCCAGCATCGTCGTCATCACGACGCCTTCGTACGGATCACTTCGCAACACCTTGAAAGCAAACGGTCCTTTTTCCGACGTGGGCATTGGTTCCGAGGATTTCGCTCCGCCGTCGGCGTCCCGAGGCTCGGTCAGGATGCCCAGCGCCCCACTTATGACGACTTCTCCCTGTTGTCCGCCTTGTAATTGCTGACGAACCACGGGCACCGCGAGGTCAGGATCCAACAATTCGATTCCAGCCCGCTTCATGATCTCGGGAATGCTGCCGCGCGTGGCCATTCCGATCGATCCCCATGCCGTCCAATCGATGACGATGCCGCGCGTTTTCGGACGGAGCCAGGTCATCGCCGAGGTGACTTTGCATAGGAAATCGTTTGCGGAACTGTAGTCGGTCTGGCCGGCATTTCCGAATCGTCCAGCCACCGAAGAAAACGATACGATGGCGCCAACGTCGACATTTCGTGTGGCCGCCAACAGATTGAACATCCCCATGACCTTGACGTCGAAGACCAGATTGAATTCAGCCGGTTCTTTCGTGTCGAGGCCGCGACTTCGCTCGAGTCCTGCCGCATGAACGATGAGGTCCAGACGACCGTGTCGCTCGAGGATGTCTTTCACAATCGCTTCGACTTGCTGCGGATCGGTGACGTCACACGGGTGGTACACCGCTTTTCCACCCGCCTTTTCCACGGCGCGGATGCCGTCGCGCGCCGCCGCTTCGCGCTCGATGCGGGCAAGCTCTCTTTCGATCATGACCGGCGTGACCCGCTCTCGAGAACCGGCCCGAAGCCTATCCATGATTTCGCGCTTGAGTCCCTCCCGATCGGTCGAGACTCTATCCAAATCCGGTGAGTCCATCCTTGGAGCTGGAGGAAGATCCAACAGATGGAACGTAGCATGGGAGGTCGAAGCCAAATCAGCGACAATAGCTGAAGTAATTGCTCCTCCAGAGCCGGTGACCAATACGATGCTCTCGGACGTAAGGTATTCCTCATTAATCGTATCGGGACACTGTTGTTCCACCAGCGTGATTCCGTATCGAAGGCTACTCTGGTATCCAACTTCAACTGCTCCGGGATCCCGTTCGACTTCCTCCAGCAGGCGCCTGGCAATGGTTTCCTTTGATTCGGTCGGATCGAAATCGACCACCTTGACGACCGCCTTGTCTCGTTCGCGAGCAAAAGCTTTCGTGAATCCACTGATGGGTCCCGCACAAGGATCCTTGGCCGCCGTCGCTCCGTATCCAAACGTGCCCCCAAGATTGGTGGCCGTCATGAAGTACGTCCCCCCACGATCGAACGAGTCGTAAAGAGCGCGCGCAAGCCCATACATCCCTCGCACATGGCGATCCATCACGCCCAAAAACGCATCCACGCTCATCTCGTCGAGAGACATTTGACGATCGAGCGCCGGCAGGAAAAACACGCCATCGACAGGCTGGCCGCCTGCCCAATCCGTCACCGCCTTGACCAGCGCCTCCGACGAGATGGCATTGTCGACGTGAAGCACCTTGACTCGCTTTTTGACGAGCAACTCCACGAGTTTCGTCGCGATTCCCGCCAGGTCCCCCACCACGATGACTCGCTGCTCCGCTCGAATCATCGCTGTCGTTGGCTTGCATGCCGAAAGAGGCAAACGAACCATCGGTGTCGGCACGAGTCGACGCAACGAAGCGGTCGACGTCGATACTTCCGCGTCCGATTCGCGCGACACCACCGGATCCGCACCCGCCATTGGCGCGGACCGAGACAAGTTATCGCGAACGAATCTCACGACATGCCCGAGCGTCGGATAGTCTCGCAACTTCAAATCGCTCGAGCGAGGAAGTTGAAAGCGCTCCCGCACGTCGGCAAAGATCTCGGCTTGCTTGACCGTATCAATCCCCAAGTCCGCCTCGAGATCCAGTTCCCATTCGAGCATATCCGTCGGATATCCCGTCTTTTCCGCTACAATCTCAAGAACTTGCTTCGATAAATCGTCGGCTTCTCGGGCGATGGGCGTTTGTGCCGAGGCGGGCGCTGACGGTGCCATGGGTATCGCCGGAGTCAAATCCGGACGCCCTTGGCGAACGTATCCGATGACGTGGCCGAGCGTTGGATAGTCGCGAAGTTTCAAGTCATCTCGACGGGGAAGCTCGAAAGCCGCGCGAAGCTCGGCAAATACCTCGGCTTGCTTGACCGTATCGATACCCAGGTCTGCTTCCAGATCGAGATCGAGGGCCAGCATATCGGTCGGATACCCTGTCTTTTCCGCCACGATCGCGATCACCTTTTCGGCGACCGGATCGAGCGCGGGTGGAGCGGATGGAGACACCGCGCCGTCGGAGGAAGGCGCCACAGCCGTCGACTCTTCGCCGATGTTTTCACGAACGTATCCAATGACATGCTCGAGGGTCGGATAGTCGCGCAGCTTCAAATCATCGCGACGAGGCAAGCCGAATACCGATCGCAGCTCCGCGAAAATTTCGGCTTGTTTGACTGTATCGATACCCAGATCCGCTTCCAGATCGAGATCGAGAGCCAGCATATCTGTCGGATATCCTGTCTTTTCCGCCACGATCGCGATCACCTTTTCGGCGGTACGGTCGAAGCTTGCGGAGCGGGCAGGAGTCGAGGATTTCGAAGAACCCACCGTTGCCGAACCCCTGTCCGGCCCCAAAGCCATTCGAACATATTCGATTACTCGCTCGAGCGTCGGGTAGTCCCGTAGCTTCAAATCATCGCGACGAGGCAACCCAAATACCGATCGGAGTTCGGCGAAAATTTCGGCTTGTTTGACGGTATCGATGCCCAGGTCCGCTTCCAGATCGAGATCGAGGGCCAGCATATCCGTAGGATATCCAGTCTTTTCCGCCACAATCGCGAGCACCCGGGCACTCAGATCGCTTCGTTCGGCAGGCGCCGCGGCATCCGTGGACATCGACGGCGGAGCGACCGAAATGGGATCGTGGCGACCGGCGGGGGGGTACGACGGCGCAACCGTCGTGGCGCTTGCCGATGTCTCTGCGGCCATCACGCGATTGATGGGCACCTGCCCGTATTTCCATCCGGTGCTCTGGGCAAGTTCCGAAGGGACTCCTTGATCTCGAACCCGCAGGGTTCGGTGATCCACCTCAGTATCCGCATCGGGATATCCGGACATGACGCGAAGCCAATCCTTGTAGCGGGAGGCATCGACTAGCCGTTCGTGCTTACCCGCTACTCTTCGATATAGGGTAATGGCGAGTTGCGAACCAAATCCTGCCGAAAAACGAAGCGCATAATCCACGGGGTAGCTCCCGCCTCGTGACAAGTTGAGCGTACCCAACTCCGGATCGACTTCTCGGAAGTTGGGAATAGGGGGAACCACACGGCTCTCCAGCACCTTGACCGCTAGGGCGTCTTCGATGCCCACACCCATCGGATGGCCCGTAAACCCCTTGGTGTTGGCAATGACGATATCGGAAGCGGCATCACCAAAAGCCGTGCGAAGCGCATGCACTTCCGCCGAAGCGCTACCGCCCCGCGCTGGCGTGTACGTTTCATGGGAGATGAACACGGTATGGGAAGCAATCTGGCGACGGTCGATGCCGTGCCGGGATTCGGCCGTGGCGACCACCCGGTCCAACACCGAACAGATATGGTTCACGTCGAGGCGTGTTCCGTGAAACGCGCTATTCGCAATGTCCGAAGCAAGAATCTCGGCGATTCCCTGCATGCCTCGTGCCCGAACGGCGTCGTGGGACTCCACCACCAAGGCGCAGGCTCCCATGCCCAAAATCATGCCATTGCGACGACGATCGAACGGCAGCGCGGCTTGCGTTACATCCTTCTCCGTCGTGGCGGCGCCCGTGGCCAAAAATCCCGCGCCAATCCAATCGATCATGCTGTCGCTGGTGACATCGTCAGCCGCAATGACAATGACCCGGGAGCAGCGACCACTTCGGATCCAATCCTCGGCCGTGGCAATCGCGAGAGTCGTCGACGCACAAGCGGAGTTGACCTGGGTATTGGGACCACGCGCGCCAATGAGTTCCGCGAACTGCGAATGGCCCATCGCAAGGATTTCAAAAAGAAATTTCCGTTCGAATCGATAGGGATTGGCCTCGAGCTTGCCGCGCTCTTCGGCAATCATCGCGTCAATGGCGGCCGTATCCGTCCGCAGCATGTGCATGCGTACACGCTCGAGCATCTCGACCCGCGCGCGGGCGGCTCGATACTCTTGGTATTCCTGCATGAGTTCCGCAAAGCGGTTGTATCCAGGGAATGCGGAGGCAAACACCACACCCGTTTCATCCGCGAGAGGTTCAGGGAGCATCCACCGATCCGGAAGGAACGTCCCCTTCGATGTCTTGCGGTATCGTCGCACCAGCGGAATACCAGCGTCTCGCAACGCTTCCAACCCTGCCGCAATCGCCATCGCGGTCGTGATGTCGTACGCGTCGGCTCGCTCTTCGGCGACGCCAAAGTCTTTCACCAGGTCAAAGTCGCCGCGACGCCCTGCCAAATGAAGTACATCGGAGTTCTCCGTGATGAGATCGAGACGCGGGCCTTCCGTCTCGCTTTTGATCAAACGAACCACGTTTTTATCGACCATAAGGTCTTGTAAGGGCTTAGGAATCGGTCCGATGAGCTGGTCTCCACGTAGGATTCGCTCGACTCCCTCATCATCGAACAGGCGATGTTCTACTCCCGGCAGGCCCACACTCGCCCCCGTAATGACGACCGATCCTTGGGCATGGGGTGTTACGCCGGGGCTCGCTTCTCGCGCGCCCTCGGACTGTCCATTTCGGTATACACGCATTCCGCGATCGAGAAAGTCCGCGAAAATACGTCCCAATTCCAGGGTCGTCCGCGTGTCCAGAGAAGGGGAACCCGAAGGAGGGGCCATGGGAACCGTCATCGGAGCGGACGGTGGAGGTTCCGACGCGATCGGCTCGCGCGGCTTTTCCACCCTGGTCGTGAGTTCCACCGGCGCAGCAATGGGAGTATTCGCTTCAAGACGCGGATTTCCACGACCAATCGAATATAGGTAGGCGAGAGCCGCACCGAAGGAAGCCTCGGGTCCCTTTTTGGGATTGTTGGTGGCCAGAGCCACGATGTCTCCTCGCTCCGAAAGAACCTCTTCCGCGAACGAAGCGAGCACTTTTTTGGGACCGACCTCCACAAACACACGCACACCAGATTCGTATAGCGTCTCGAGACCATCCACGAATTCAACGGGCGATGCGATTTGACGAGCCAATCGATCGATGATGGCTTCACGACAGGCCGGATCCATCGGATAGAACTTGCCATCGACGTTGGCCACGACCGGAAGGCGGGGAGGAGAGACCCGCAAGCCTTGAATGACACGACGGAGCGGCTCACTGGCCGGGGCCACGATATTGGAATGAAATGCGTGAGAAACGTTGAGCGGAATCACACGAAGACCGGCATCGCGAAGCATGTCCGACGCCTTGTCCACCGCATCGCTGGCTCCCGCGATGACCGTTTGTTTGTACGAGTTACGATTGGCCGCGACCACATATCCACCCACCTTCTCGAGGACGGGAGGAATCTTGTCATATTGGCCGATGACTCCGGCCATTTTTCCGGAGTCCGCCAGCGATACGTTGGCCATCTCCCTCGCACGCGCACTCACCGCCACCAGCGCATCGGCAAATGGCATGACTCCCGCCGCTACCAAAGCGGCGTATTCACCCAAGCTATGACCGATCACCATGTCGGGAAAAATCCCAAAGTCCTGCAGCAGGCTCGCCAAGGCATTATCTGCCGCAAGCATGGCCGGCTGGGTCACCGTGGTGTGACGCAACGCCTCCTCGGCGTTCGCCAATAGCTCCTTATCCGTGGAATCCACAAAAATGAGCTGCGTCAGGGTGCGGCCATCGAGCCGATCACGCATCACATCGTCAGCCTCATCGAAAATTCGACGAACCGTGGGGGAAATATCCCGCAGTTCGCGAAGCATATTGACATATTGAGAGCCTTGACCTGGGAAGAGAAAGGCTATCTTTCCAGGGGCTTCGTAGCCGCGGAACACCGATTTTCCACGGGCCAACCGCCATGCCGCCGGACGATCATCATCGATGCACTCGATGGCCTTCGCCACGCTCGTTTCGAGTTCTTTCGCGGAGCCAAAGTCAATCGCGATGCGCTCGGGCGCAGTCATCGCTTCCGCGGAAGGAAGCTCATACGGCGGTGTGATCCCCTTGCTGGCCTCTTGCGCAATCTCCACGAGACGTGATCGCACTTCGCCAAGCGTGTTTCCGTGAGCCATGAGAAGCCCACGCAGCATCGGCGGCGGCTCGGCATGCTCTTGCGACGATCGAGCCATGCTTGACGCGGTGGTTCGCTCCGCGCTTCCAGGCACCTGCACTTGCAAACCGCGTCGAGTCAGCATCTCCGGCACATGTTCTTCGAGACAGACATGGAAGTTGGTTCCCCCAAATCCAAACGCACTCACGCCCAATCGTCGAAGCCCTTGGGCAGGACGTTCCCACGGTCGCGCTTGGGTATTGACGAAGAAGGGCCCGTCTTCGAAGCGGATATTCGGGTTTGGCTCCACGAACTGCGCGGAGGGCGCCAGGGTTTTATGATGGATGGCCAACACGCCTTTGAGAAGACCCGCGGCCCCCGCCGCGGCTTTCAAGTGACCAATCTGCGACTTGATGGAACCAAGCGCCACCGAACGCTTCGGTAAGTCAACTCCGCGATACAGCTCATTGATGGCCGCGACCTCCGCCACATCCCCCACGATGGTCGATGTTCCATGCGCTTCGATTTGTGTCACCGTAGACAGAGCAAATCCCGCACGTTCGTACGCCCGAAGCACGGCGCGTTTTTGCCCTTCCGGATTGGGAGCCGTGATGCCTTTGCCTTTGCCATCACTTGCTCCTCCTACCGCGCGAATCACCGCGTAGATTCGATCTCCAGCCCGTTCCGCATCGGCCAGCCGCTTGAGCACGAACATCGCCGCGCCTTCGCCCATCACGAAACCATTGGCGCCTTTGGCGAACGGTCGCGACCCATCCGGAGACAAAGCCCCGACCTTGCAAAACTTGACGAAGGTTGCCGGCCCCATGTTCCGATCGACACCTCCACAAACGACCGCATCGTAATGGCGCGCCAATAGTCCTTCGATCGCTGCATCCAGCGCCGCGAGTGACGACGCACAGGCAGCATCACAAACATAATTTGGACCGTGCAAATCGAAGGCGTTTGCGATGCGTCCCGCCACCACGTTGGCCAACTCCCCGGGCATCGAATCCTCGGTGATACCGGGAACGAGACCACGCAATCCGTCGACCAACTCCCGCTCGAGCGCCGAATATGTCGAGGAATCAAGGCCCTTTCCCGTTTTCGACACCCTCAGCACCCGCGATATCGAAGGCGGAGCCACCACACCAAAGGTGGTCTCGTAATGAAGCTGCCCACCCATCGCATTACCCACGATGACGGCTGTCCGATCCGTATCGAGGGGGCGATCGGGATGCCCGGCATCCGTGAGCGCTTCATGCGCAGCCGCAATCCCCCACATCTGCGCCATATCCATGGCCGCAGCCACACGCGGAGGAATTCGATACTTGAGTGTATCGAACGAAAAGTCGCGTACCCATCCACCGATCTTCGAGTACGTCTTACCCACGGCCTTTGGATCTGGATCGTAATACTCCGCGGAAGACCAACGATCTTCCGGCACATCGGTAATGCTGTAGCGTGCGGAGACGACGTTTTCCCAAAATTTCTTGGCATTCGGCGCATCAGGAAGCACGGCTCCCACACCGATGATTGCCACTGCCCGCTCCGCCGTTTCGAGTGCTTCGTAGCTCATTGCTCTATTAACTCCTCGTCGTTTCCTCAGGCGCTCGCTTCCATTCCCAGCGTGACCCGAGCGACGTGGTTCATGTCGTCAAGCCAACCACCATAGCCCTTGTACAGAGCATCGATTCCCATTTGCGCGGCAATCGCCGCACTTTGCGATGCGCTCACCGCATCCGAGGCGCGCAACCATCCCATCGCTTGTTGATGGATGGCCGTGAGTGTTTCGCGCGCGTAGATCCGAGCCATGGCTCGAAGCGCCGAGGCATCCCCCCGCGTCGGATCATGATCATCCATCAACGCCCAGCGACACATCACCGCCGCCGTTTCCGCTCGAGTCGCCAGCTCGCCCATACGAAACAGCACGTGCTGATGCCGAGTCAGCCGCGCCTCTCGAGCCTTGTCGAGAAACACACCCATGGCACGCATCGCCGCCGCCACCATGTCCGCACCTACGTCTGCGTGTTGATGATGCAACGAATCCAACGACTCGGCTGCCTTCTGCCAAATGCCTCCCCGCGTTTTCAAGTGCTGGGCCCAACGATCCCTGCCCACCGTCCATTCCAGGATCTCACTCGTTCCTTCGTATATCGTCGTGATGCGCACATCGCGCGCGATCTTCTCCACCTCGTACTCGCGAATGTACCCATACCCCCCATGGGCTTGAATCGCCGCATCCGCTGCCGCTTTCCCTGCTTCCGACGCCGCTAGCTTCGCTATCGCCCCTTCGATGGCCACATCTTGTTCTCCTCCATCGATACGACGCGCCACATGATCGATATACGCGCGAGCCGCCTCCAAATGCACCACATGAGGCACGATGAGCTTGTGCGTGTACGCTTGCTTGGTCGCAAGCAATCCACCGCCTTGCACACGCTCCTGCGCATATTGAATCGTCCGTGCCAGCGCCGCATAGCCTGCACCAAGACCAAACGCCGCTACCATCAATCGCGTATATCCAAACACCTTCTGCGCTTGTGCCAACCCCTGTCCCTCCACACCCCCCACGAGCCGTTCGACCGGAACGAATACGTCTTGCATCGCAATTGCCGTGGTGTTCGACGCACAAATGCCGTGTTTTTGCTCCGGCTTGGAGGGCTCGAATCCAGGCGTCCCTCGTTCCACAATGAAAAATGATGGTCCATCCGGTGCCATGGCCAGCACCGTCGTGATCGCCGCAACACCTCCGTTGGTGATGAATTGTTTCTCCCCATTGAGCACATAGCCTTTGAGTCGATCACCATCCATCACGCGGGTAGCCGTGGCCTTCATCGCGCCCAGGTCGCTTCCCACCGACGGCTCCGTGACCGCATAAGCCACCACCAGAGCTTCTTCCGCAATGCGGGTCATCCAATGCGCTTTTTGTTCCTCCGTCGCACCCACGACGATCGGATCCGTTCCTAAAAATGTGGCCAGAACGGCAGTGGCCACACCCAGGTCGTACTGCGCCATCAACTCACTGACGCGATAGATGTCGAACGCTCCACCATCCATGCCTCCACAGGATGTCGGCAAGAACAGCAAATGCAGTCCCACCTCGCCAAACAATCCTTCGATGACGTCGGCGGGATACGTATGATTCGCATCGAGTTCGAGTCGACGCGCCAACGGTAGGTTGCGATCACAAAAGGACCGGAGGGTGTCCAAAAGCAGGTGTAGTTCTTCACGCTCGAGAGCCATCGAGATTCCTCGTTCCAATCGCAGAAGCCATGCGGCAACCACTTGCAGTCACCGCGTTGGGGGCAGGGGCATAACACGGGTCGGACATTCCCGCACACGTCCGATGCGAGAGTTGTCTTGACGCTTCGCGTTGTAATCCTCTGAATGTCGCAAAAACCGACCGTCCCCGCCCTTCGTGCGTTGCACGATTCAAACGAACAGGTACGATTTCGTCTCTCCGATCGGGGTTTCGAAGAATTATCCAGCCTCGAAAGACCGCCTCGCCCCCCCACCTCGCATCGCTTTCCCATGACCGCGGCCCACCTCCTACACTATGCACTCCCATCAACGACAGAGGATAGACCATGCGAAAACCATTTCGGGAGCGCCTCGAAGAAGGCACCGTATTGTTCGACGGTGGAATGGGAACGATGCTCTACACGAAGGGCATCTATATCAACACCTGCTTTGACGAACTCAACATCACGGCACCGCACTTGGTTCGCCAAGTCCACGATGAATACTTACGCGCGGGAGCCGACGCCATCGAAACCAATACGTTTGGTGCCAGCAGCTATAAACTCGAGCCCTTTGGACTCGCTCAGAAATTGCACGAGATCAATTTGCGGGGAGCCCAAATCGCAAGAGAAGCGGCTGGTGACGACGTCTACGTCGCCGGAGCCATCGGTCCTCTCGGCGTGCCCATCGAACCGATTGGACGTGTCGGCTTCGACGAAGCACGCGCCGATTTCGCAAAACGGGTTCGCGCTCTTCGAGAAGGAGGCGTGGACCTCATCATCCTCGAAACTTTTTTGTACCTATCCGAACTCGAACAGGCCATCCTTGCCGTTCGCGATGAATGCGATCTGCCCGTGATCGCGCAAGTCGTGATTCGCAATGGCGAAACCCTCGCCGTGGGCACTCCCATTTCCGACGCCGTGGCGCGGATCAATGGGTTCTATCCCGATATGGTTGGTTTCAATTGCGCGGTCGGTCCCAAGGAAATGCTCGATGCCCTCGAAACGGCCGTGGCCCTTACCTCTCGCCCCATTTCTTTGATGCCCAACGCGGGAGAACCGCGACGCGTCGAAGGAAGAACCATCTACCTTGGATCACCCGAATACTTTGCCGAGTTTTCGAAACGCTTCGTGCAAACCGGCGCACGAATCATCGGCGGATGCTGTGGAACGACGCCTGAACACATCAAAGCCATGCGACGCGCCATCGCCGCGCTCGAACCAGCCCCTCGACACCAGATCCAAGTTCGTGAACTCCAAGCCCAGGCACCTCCCGAAATCACTCCCTATTCCCCCCAAGACAAATCACGCTTGTCATGCCGCCTCGCCGATCACAAGTACGTCACCCTCTGCGAACTCGTATCACCCAAAGGTGTCGACGCCGAACGCGTGCTCAAACAAGCACGACAACTCGCCCACCATGGCGTTGATGCGATCAATATCCCCGATGGTCCCCGAGCAAGCTCGCGCATGTCCGCCCTGGCCCTCGCCATCCTCATTCAACGCAATGTCAATATCGAAGTGCTCCTTCACTACACCTGTCGCGACCGAAACGTCATCGGTATGCAAAGCGACCTGTTGGGAGCTTGGGCCCTCGGTATTCGCAATATCCTCGCCGTCACCGGCGACCCCCCCAAACTCGGCAATTACCCCGATGCCACCGCTGTCTACGATGTCGACGCCATCGGCTTGACCAACCTGCTGTGGCGACTCAATCACGGCCTGGATATCGCCCGCAACCCCATCGGCGAACCCACCGGCTTTCTCGTCGGCGTCGGCGCCAACCCTGGTGCCATCAACCTCGAGGAAGAACTGCGACGACTCGAATATAAAATCGAAGCGGGTGCCGAATTCATCATCACCCAACCCGTGTTCGACCTGCGCATCTTCGAAACGTTTTTGCGCCGTATCGAACCCATCCGCGTACCCGTGCTTTCCGGGATCTGGCCCCTCGTTTCGTTGCGAAATGCCGAATTCCTCAATCATGAAGTCCCAGGCGCCTCCGTGCCCGATGACGTCATGGAAAAAATGCGCGCGGCCAAATCAAAAGAAGAAGCTCTCGCCGTAGGGACAGCCGTCGCTCAACAAATGGTTCGCCACGTTCGCCCGCATACCCAAGGTATCCAAATCGCCGTCCCCTTCGGACGTGTCGATATGGTGCTCGAAGTCCTCGACGGCGTTTTGTAGTCATCGTTTCTTACTGACAAAGACGGTTCAAAACGAAGCGCAGGTGGGGGTATTGCCCGAAACCAGCCGGGCCAAATGCAATTGCGTACTTCCCGGGGATTCGAACCAGGCCCACACGACATCACCACCTATGTGAACCCGCATCGGATCGTCGCGGCGCCCCCACCGCGCCAACGAGGTGATATCCGTCGGCCCTTCCAAAAATGCTCCGGAAGCATCGACCCTTGCCAATTTGTAGACGTAGGAGGAACCGGGCTCCGCCCAGCCAACCACATATTGCTCCTTCGTTTCTCCTTTCGGTTGCCAACGAGCTATCGTGGCATCCGCTTCGTTGATGCTGGACGTATCCGTCAACCAAACCACCGGATCGGAAGAGAAATTGCCTTTGATGGAGGCAAATCCAATGTCCTGATTCATCGTCGCGGGCGAATAACTCTGCTGACCCTTCTTGGCAGGCGCCTGGTGCGCGTTGAACACCAGCTTCCACCCAGCCGTGCCCTCGGCAGCTCCCCCCAATTCCCCCGCAACACTACCGTTGCATCCAGCATCCACGTTCAACACCGGACCGCTCGTGTGATTCAAATAAATGCCCCCAATGGAATTGGTGCTGAAATCACCACTCGTCCCAGGAAAACAATCCGTCACACACGCGGGCATGAACTTGCTGAGCGACGCGTTGAATCGCAATAAATTGCTCATGCTATGCGAACACCCCCACTTCCATCCCGTCGTCTCCACACCAGCCGTCGTCACCCACTTCAACGTGTCCCCCTCATGACCCGAATCCGAATGAACATGGTAATAAGCCCCGTACTTACCATCGCCATACTCGAGACGACTGTCCCCAATGCCGAAATCCGTCGGCTTGTTATCCGAATTCGTCAGCTTCGTGGACCACAGCTCGTTGCCGGAAAAATCATAACGAACCACGAAAATACTGTCGGTCTTGTCATCCCAGAGCAATGCTCCAAAATGCCCGTCCGGCTCCGCCGCCAAACCTCGCAACTCCTTGCCCGCACTCAGCGTATATTTTTCGACAGGTTTGTCGTCAGCATCCAGACGCACCACCCTCGGCGTCAGCGAGGAACCCGCGGCGGTCGTATACCCCACGAGAGTCTGGCAATTCGCAAGAGGAATGGTGAAAACAGGGGCAATATGCAGCGAACTCTTTCCCCATATTCGCCAATTGCTGACACCAGCCTTTACGCCCTCCGGCGTGGCCACAGTCGTCGTTACGAGACGGTCTTGTAAGGCTACCGAAGGGTCCGGCGGCTCTCCCCCCGTGCCTCCCGTACCTCCACCACCCGTGCCTCCCTCATTCGCACCTCCCGTACCTCCCCCGCCCGTGCCTCCCTCATTCGCGCCTCCCGTTCCTCCCCCACCCGTGCCTCCCTCATTCGAGCCTCCCGTGCCTCCACCACCCGTGCCTCCCGTATTCGAGCCTCCCGTGCCTCCCTTGCTCGGGCCAGCAGCAGGGGACGATTCGCTGTCATCGGAAGAACAAGCAGCCATACCCACGATCAGGAGCGGCAATAGCCAAGCGACGGTTTTCATGACCTATCATGATAGCAAAATCCTTGCGTCGCGGGGGTGCTAGCCTGCTTTGGATCAAAAACCGCCTGCCCAACGAAAAACGCCCACCATCTCCAAAGGCAGCGCTTCGGCACCCCTCAGACAGTCGGTAAATATATAACAAATTCAATTAGTTAACTACAGATCCCCCAATCTGGGCAGGAAGCTCTCGCGCAGGAGTCTGGGCCACTGGGCCAGCCACGGCGGAAAGGGTATCGTCGCAACCGCAGCAGGCGTCGGCAGGCGAACGGGACAAGCGCCCGAGGGGGAGTGGGCAAAGGAGTGGGTATGGGAGGGAGGAATCAGAACCCCGGAGGCATCAAGAACTCACGCAATCCTTGCGTTTCACCCCGGCAGTTTTCGTTGGTAGGGTTCTTTTCGTCGGGGCACCACTTGAACGGGCCGTTGAGGTAGTCCATCCACAGGTCGTGATAGCCGGGGAATCCTGGGGCAAAGGCGCGGTCCGGTCGGGCTCCACCCCAAGAATTCTTCGTACGAAGAAGCTTGATCTTGGTGCTCGGAAGCAGAGCAGCCTCGAGTTTCGCGGCGTCCTGAGGATTGTTCGGGTCCAGCGTCACTCCCGCGGCAAGCACGCCATACTCTTCCGTTTCGGCTTCATAGTCTTCCAACACCGTCATGTGGCCTCCCTGGCTTCCCGGGCGCCCCATATCCTTGAGCGTTTGCATGTTGAAGGAGCCTCGACGCTCATTATGACGGTTTTCGAGCGCGTTGAAGTCGACATTCCAGGTGATTCCCACGGGCTGTCGCGCATGCAACGCTCGCTGCATTCGGATGAGCGCCTCGCGTTGGCCCGAGCTGCTGCTCGGATAACGAACGTTTTGCCACTCGCGAATGGCTTCCGTAAGGTTGGTATCCTTGTATTCGATCTTGCCGTTGACACGCTTGGCGTACCGGACAGGCAGCGAATTGGCGTCAATGATATTGGTTCCGGCAGTGCTTGCCCCCGAACGAAGGTTCTGAGAGCCATCCTTGCCAAAGACCTGGTCGAGCTGCGCGCGAACGTCGTCGGTCAATTCCCAAGCTTTATCGAGAACTTCCCGTACGAGGGCTCCGTTTCGACGCGCCTCCGAGGTGGAGAGTTCACCGTTTTTCAGAGCGGCATTGACACGACTGAGGGCCGCGGACTGGCGCGAACTCATCTCGTTTTGCGTGTCCGCGTACACGAAATCCTTGCCCTTCATCAAACCGCGGTCGCGCATGATGGCATTCGACGTCCACGTGCTGCCACCCGTGGATACTTCGTTATCCGACATATATCCGCCGATTTGATCGAACCAATGCCAGTACGTCCAATAGGATTGGGAAATATCGAGCGGTTCGAGGTCAGGAGCAGGCCCCATCGGTGGAGCATTGCACAACGAAGCGGCACACTTGCGCTCCTCGGTCACGTGCTTCACACAAATGCTATCCCACGCCGTTTCACAGCAGTAGGAGTCTTCTTCACATATTTTCGCCAAGCAAGCCGCATGATCCGATTCCGTGGGCATGCAACCATTGGTCAGCTTCTCGCCCTCTTCACAGAACAAATGCTCGCACGTATGCTCCCCACCCGTGGCAGGCTGCGCCTCGAGATAGGAAAGGTTCATCGACTCCACCCACGTGGCCGCGGCGTAAAGCCAACAATTGCCAATGGACTGCCGCTCCACGGGAGTGTGCGCCACATCCACGATGGCTTCCTGGGATTGACCAAGAATTTCAGGTTCAACAGGCTGCCCTTGCGTGCAGCCCACGAAGCTCGCCAAAGCAACGAGCGAGACCGAAGAGGTGAGACGGCGTAGAGAAGTTCGCGTAGCCATGGTTCTTTCCTTTTCTCCTGTCGACATCACCAAGGGTTCCCAACACGCTCGCTGACGAGCAATGCTACCGATTCGTCAATCACGGCCTGGGCTTGGTCCTGGGCCGGATAAGGTCCGCTCTGAGCTATCTCCTGACCATTGCCAGCCTTCAAACTGATGCTCACCGTGCCGTCTTGCTGCGCTACGATGCGATAACGCTCCGGCAGCTTCCCATTCGCACGAACCGACTCGATGCCGGTGACCGCATTGGAGCGAGAGGTATACGTCTGAGACGCGAGAAGGACGCGATCGTCTTGCGCACGGAGTTCAAAACGCCACTTGGCATCCGATGACTCCTTCCACAGCTCAAAATGCGCTCCTTTGGAAACCGAAGCCTTGTGTTGAAGAACACCAGCGACCAGATCTCTGGTTGCCTGAATGCGCGTATCGGCTTCCGCGCAATCCCGGAACACCGGCCCAAACGCAATGACCAGATTGTTGGCCGCACGAAGTTCAAAACTACATTCGTCGGGCCCAATCGGCGCCACCTTGTAACGCTCGAGAAATACACCGTTTTCTTCCACACTGAGCTGCGCGTTCAGACTCGCCGTCTTCTGTGGATACGCCCCGCTCGTGAGAAATGCATCGCCCCCAGGCCCCAACAAACGGAAAAACCAGTCGCCCGCAGGCGTGCGCGACACATCGAAACGCCCCGGCTGCTCAGGCATGTCCTGCATCATCAACCCACCAAAAGCAGCCTCATTCGGATTATCCGCCTTCCCACCCGGACCCTCCGTGGGGTCGGTCTGTCCACCAGACGACTTATCCTCATCCGACGAGGACTCGCACGCGAACATACCCAAAGCCAGAACGAGGGCGACAGGAGCCAAAAGCACCGTGCGTCCCCATCCGCCGCCAGACCATCCGGAATTCCGCGTCCATCGGCTCATCATTGGAATTACCCTTTCATCACCTATCTCGCAGCAGCGATTGCTGCCGGTCCCTAAGCAATCCTCGTTCCATCACATTAGGCGTACAGGTAGGAGCCAAAACCACTGATATCCGGCATACACCCACATCCTATGTGTACTGTCCAGCTCCACAATGGCGAGAAATATTCGATCCCAGTGAGAAGAGCAAGTGCTCAATCCACCTATTCGATGAAAGTTTCCGCATCGTCAATCCCGCCCCCTACACCCTTACGACACCCAGAATCCCCCCAAAATCCGAAACGACCGCCATCCACCAAAGCAACCGCCCCCCTTTCCGAGACTCCCCGAATCGCGAACGATGGCTTCGATGCCCAACAAAACCCGTACAGAACCATCCCTTGCGACCCGAACCCCCACCGCGGTTGCCCTTCGCCAGAATCAAATGGTCCGCCCAAAAACACTCACGGTAACGTGCAAACCCCAGGGCTCGATGGCGAAATGGGCACGCCCCACTCCTCACAATGGCCGCTCGTACAATCGGAAGCGGTCAAGCAATGCGGACGGCAACGGCTGTTGGTACACACGTAGGCACCTTCGTCGCCGGCCAACACATGACATGCATAAATATTGTTGCAGTCCTTGCCCTCGGCATCGCGAAGACAACGATAATCCTTCGTTTTCACGCTGAAAGAGCATCGCTCCCCCGCGTAACAAGCGCTCGCCTTCGGATCACATTCAACCCCCAAATCGCTACAAGCCCCCTGATTGCATGTTCCCTTATTCGGACATACGCCGCAGGCATACGGGTTGTCACTGCCACAGCCATACGTGTGCGAAGGTCCACAAACCGCCGTACCGCAATCAGGCGTGCAACAAACGCTTTCTTCACAGAGTTGCGAAGGCGCACAGCCTTTGCCCAGCAGTCCACATCCGCATCGTCGAACCATCGGTAAACATATCGCCCCCTTCGAAGACCCCGCGCAATCTTTGTCCTCAATGCACTCCAAACATTGATTCGTCGACGTATCACAACGATGAGCATCCGCCGGACAATGATCGTCGGTCAGACAGCGTACGCACCGACGAGCAGCCGCGTTGCACACCGGTGTCATCCCGTCGCAATGATGATCCTGCAAGCAAGCCACACAAGTATGGGTGGAAATATCGCATGCGGGCGCGTCGGAGGACGGGCAATCGGAATCGGATAGGCACGTCACGCAACGCCCGGCTTGGGAATCGCAAGCCCGAATGCTTGGGGGACAATCCGCCGATTCCGAACATAGATTGCACTCTTCCACACCCGGAAATGCCTTATGGACCGTCACGACCCCTACCTTGCACGCCGATTCGCACATCTCCGCCTGGCCCGTCGCCCAGCACGTTCCCTTCTCGCCATACGTGGCGATGACCGTCCCCAGACCCGCAGGTGTGGTTTTCGCCGTACAAGCAATATAGGCCTCACAAATCGCGGATACCCCGGCTGCGCCATCGACTTCGGTGACATCGGGCAAGGTGGCCGTATCCGACGCCTCCACCCCAGGGGATGTGTCGAACAGCCCACCAGCATCGCTTCCCGTCTTACCCGACCCGCCGTCCTCTGAATTCCCACACGCCATGAGCCCGGAAGACACCAAGAAAAGGAGGATTTTGCGCATGATAAGTCCATGATATTCGCGCCTTTTGGCAAAAGAGGCAACCACCAGGTGGAAATATGTCGTGAGGCCCGATTTCTGCCGCGCGTGTGCGTTGGCCAATTGGGTGAATTGCCGTTGACAGCTTGAAAAACCGCGATAGCTTCGCGCGATTCAATCCAGGAGACGCCATGCACGACCCGAAGGAGAGCTTGCCCGGCCTGCAGCGAAAGCTGTCTCACGCCGAAAAAGACGATGGCCTCGAACCCGTGATCCCTTTGGATCTCGGTTCGATCGGCAGTTTCGACGATCTTGCGCGAGCCATGTCGCGCACCGCTTTTGGCGGCCGACAACTCGGCGAAGCGGTCGATGTGCTCGTTCGGATGGCGCGGGACCCCGAATGCGCCGTGGTACTAACCTTATCCGGTGCCATGACCGTGGCGAAAATGGGCCTGGTCATCTGCGAGATGATCGACAAGGGACTGGTGCAAGCCATCGTATCCACAGGTGCTCTCATGGCCCACGGATTCGTGGAAGCCACCGGACTCGCGCATTATAAGTACCGAGAGGGCATGAACGATGCGGAACTATACGAAAAGGGATATAACCGCGTATACGATACGCTCGAGCCCGAATCGAACCTGGAGCATGTCGAACATATCCTCGGCGAAGTGTTCGAGCAGTGGGACCCGTCCATCACCTTGTCTTCCCGCAGGTTGAACGCACAACTCGGGAAATACCTGGTCCAGCATCATCCCACCGTCCGGGGCGTGCTCAAATCCGCCGTCGAAAAAGCCGTCCCCGTGTTTGTCCCCGCGTTTTCCGACTCCGAAATCGGTCTATCTCTCGGAATTTTCAATCGTCGGCAGGCTTTGCTCGGCAAACCTCGCCTCTCTTTCGACCCCTTCCTCGACCTCGAATACTTCAGCTCCGCGGTTGCAGTCGTCCCTCGAATGGGTATTTTCACCATCGGAGGCGGCGTTCCCCGCAATTGGGCACAACAAGTCGGCCCATACCTCGAACTGCTCGAACGACACCTGGGTCAAGACGGCCAAGGCGGCATCGTCCGCTATCAATACGGCGTCCGGATCTGCCCCGAACCGGCGCATTGGGGCGGACTTTCCGGCTGCACCTACTCCGAAGGCGTGAGCTGGGGAAAGTTCGTTCCCCACGAACGCGGCGGCCGCTTTGCCGAGGTCATGGCCGACGCCACCATCGCATGGCCCCTGGTCGTCAAAGCCGCCCTCGAACGCCTGGACAAGCTCGGGGGAGCCGTCCCCAAACCAGTCCTATCCGGCCACGACATCTGGAAACCAGCGAAATCATAGGATAAAATTGCATCCGCTCGCCGGTTCCGTATCCCCCGAAACGAGTCTATGCTCCACAGCCATGAATCGAACCTGGCCTGGAAGAACCGCCCCCTGGATCCGCCCTCCCATCGCCGAAATCACGCGTCAGGCCGCGCATTACCGCACCCAGGGCAAGGATCTCATCGACCTCGGCCAGGCCATTCTCGGCCTCGCACCCGCCGAAAACGCAAAACAACGCGTTCGCGACTATCTCGAAATCCCAGGTCCCCAATCCTATAGCCCCGACCCGGGCCTGCCGGAGCTTCGACAGGCCATCGCCCACCTGCTCATCCATCGCAAAGCTGTCTCCGCCGCCTGCGCCGAACGGGTCATGGTCACCTGCGGCGCAAGCCAGGCCTTCGCCAACGCGCTATTTACCGTCACCAATCCCGGCGATGAAATCATCACCTTCGAACCGGGATACTTCGACCACAATTACGCCATCGCGATGGCAAGCTGCCGACAGGTCCCCGTCGCCCTTCGCCTTCGCGAAAACAGCTACGATTTCGACCTGGAGGCGGTCGTTTCCGCCTTGACCCCCCACACCCGCGCCATCGTGCTCGTTTCCCCGGCCAATCCAACCGGTGCCGTGGCTTGCCCATCGTTCGTCGAGAGGCTCTGCGACCTTTGCCGGTCCCGCGACATCTGGCTCCTATCCGACGAAACCTATGATTTATTTACGTTTTCCCCATACTCCACCACGAGTCCCGCAGCAGTGGACCCCACGGGCAAGGTGATGGTGCTCGGCTCCTTTTCCAAAACGCTGGGGCTGGCAGGATGGCGGATCGGGTATCTTTATGGACCGGAACCGGCCATCGAGGAAGCATATAAAGTCCAGGACTCGCTGGTGGTATGCGCAAGCGTGGCGTCGCAGCATGCGGCGTTAGGAGCCTTGGAATGCCTGGATTCCTACGTCTCTTTCGCCAGACAGGAACTGACGAAACGCAAGGATACGCTTGTTTCGGTACTTCGAGCCGTGAGCAGCCTGCGACCGCGAATGCCCCGGGGAGCCACGTTTTTGCTCGCCACCCTCGAAGACCAGCAGGATGATATCGCCTTTTGTCACCGATTGCTGGCAGAAGCCGGCGTGATTGCCGTGCCGGGCTCCGCCTTTGGCCCCCACGGCAAAGGGACCATCCGTCTGTCTTTTGGCAACCTACCTTGTGAATCCATTCAAAAAGCAGGCGAAAGAATCAAAAAAATGGGCTGAATCCATCCCCGAGCCCCGTGTCACCCCCCAAAAATTCAAGGCAACTCCTTGCCTCTTCCCACGATGATTTCGTCAATTTAGCTTCTTTTCGCGGATTATTGCTTGTTCGAAACGCAAAGATCGTGTTTCATGTGCCTTTGCAAGACCCAAGAGCCTAGCGATAAGGAATTCGCCTCTCGAAAGGAGTTCCCTGGTGGCTACCAAGCTAAGCGAAGTACGGCAGTTGTGTACGAAACGCGAAATTCAACTGTTCAAGTCGGTTCGTCCCACATCCATCCCAAGCTATTCCCCGGCTGCATTGAAGAAAAAGATCGACCGGGTGCGGACGGCACAAGAAAAATACGAGCAGTTGTCACGTCCCCAGCGGCGAAAGGCTCGGGCCGCCGCAAGTAGCGATTCCGATCCCCATGCCCAACGCAAAGCCGAGATTTTCGGCGAATTGCTGGAACGCCTCGAGGCAAGAAGCGCTCTGCTCGAAGCGCGAAAAAATAAACCAAAGAAAGCCGCCTCCGCCAAAAAGACAGTGAAAAAGGCCGCTCCCAAAAAGGCGGCAAAAAAGTCCGTTGCCGCGAAAAAAACCACCAAAAAACGAACCACGAAAAAAGCCGTCAAGGCCACGGCCTCCAAAGCCTCCACCATAAAATCGCTTGAAAAACCGAAAAAGAAAGCGGCTTCCCCAATAACCGCCAAGAAACTTGCCGCCCCGAAAACCACCAAAAAACGAACCATCACCCCCAAAGGCCAAGGCAAAGCCGTCAAAAAGGCAACCAAAGTCCAGCAACGAACACAAAGCAAAGCCGTACGCGGCCACATCAAAGCACAAGGCAAACGCGCCCAGGCGCGTCGCGACGCCAGACGCTAATCCACGCGCCTCCCCCTATGGCCGTTCAATAAGCGTTGGGTCGCGAGAATCCCTCTACGGTCCTGGCTACATCCGGCTACCGTTCGGGCGGGTTTGAAACCCGCCCCTACAGGCCAATGAATGCCCCATGGCGCGCTGACCAATCCAGGCTCCCTATACGCGCCTACGTCCGCGACATTCCCGCACGTGAGGCGTTGGGTCGCGAGAATCCCTCTTCGGTCCTGGCAACATCCGACATTATTGATTATTTTATAATAATTTCATATAGTTAGAACATTCATATTTCCAATTGTTTACGCAACTCATCGGCAGCCGCCTGCTCTCCCGCTCGTTGCAAGGCTTCCACCAAAACATGCTTCGCTTTCGGATGCGCCTTGGTTTCAACCGCTCGTTGCAACGAGGCAACCGCCTCTTGCGGACGATCCACAGACAGAAGGCACAACCCGTACAAGAACGGATCGGCCCGGTCCGGCGACAAGCGTTCGAGCCTATCAAGCGCTTGTTGAGCCTCCCCCAACTCCAACTGCGCCATGACCGCCAGGTGAATCGCGTGCTCCCGTAACTCTTTCGTTCGCGCCTGCTCGGCCACCTCGGAAGCCAGCGAAAGCGCTTTTTCGAATTGCCCTTCGACGAGAGCCTGCTGCGCTTGCTCCAGGCGCGCATCCAATCCCCGACCGAAATCCTTACGAATTCCGGATAGTTGCACCAATTGCTTTCCGGCAGAATAGCTAAAAAACGCAAAAAGAACCGCCGCCCACGTCATGTCGGCTTTCCAACTGGCCAGCGCCACCAGCGGCCCCACGATGACCGACACCCAAAGGGCTCGAACCCATCCCACTTCCGGACCTGGACCGGATAATACCTCACGAAGCAAATTGCCGCCGTCGAGCGGGAGCACCGGAAGCAGGTTGACCATTCCCCACCCCAGGTTGATCCACAGCAACATCAGGCCCACCGTAAGCGCCGGCGTCCCTTCTCGGGGTTGAACCAGGAGCAACAAGACGAACGTGAGGCCGGCCAGGACAAAGCCCGCGAACGGCCCCGCAAGGGTTACCAGCGCGGAACGAAAACGTGAGTGGATATGGCCGGAAGGATACACACTGCGTGTTAGCCCTCCCATCATGTACAAGGTCACCTCGGGCGATGCGCCAAAAGCCCGCGCCATCAAGGCATGCCCCAATTCATGAATGAGAACGCTGAGGAACACCACGGCCATCCAAAGCACAATGGTTTTCGCGCTGCCGGACATGCCGAGCAGAAGGGCGATCAACCAAAATCCAGGCTCCACGCGCACGGGAATGCCGGCTAGACGAAATTGCAGAGCCAGTTGACTCATGACAGGGAATGCAGGGGGAAAATGGGTTTCATGCTCATCCGAATTCGATGCGGCTCCACATGTCACGGCGCATGCGCACACGACGATTGTCCGAGCCCGTAATGATTTTGGCAACACCCCAGGCCGCCAACAATTCCCCCTCCTGACCCAGGGGGGGAAGCACGGAAGGGCCCGTCAGAAAGCTTCGCGCAAGCGGACCACGCAGGGGCTCGCCCGCAAGCCCCAGGTAACCAAGGGGCTCCACGGAAAGAACGGGTGACATGGGTTCTGCTACCCGCGCGGTCCCCCGCGCTTCGATTCGATCTACGGTCGTCCGCTTGCCATTGTCATAGACCCAAACCGGCAGACCATCGTGCGTGGAATCCACGATGAGCAAGTGGGGCGTCAAAAAGGGAAGATGGTTTTCAAGAATGGATACGATGACCGCACGCGTTTCGCTCACTGCAAGAACGCCCGGCATCGGAAGCAGGACCTCCGCCACGAGCAATACCGTCCCATCGTCGTCGGGCATCGGCTGCTCGGCCATCCTGTCGCAACGCTGCAGATGAACGACCGGCAATTGAGGGTCCGGCGGAGCCCCCGGCATCCGGGGAAATACGAGCGATTCAGCACCTAAGGCATCGGGCAAGCCTTCCCGTCGCACCAGAAGCGATACGGTGAATCGGCCCGTACGCTCGGAAACCATCGGCCAATCTCGCTGAGCTTTTCGCAGGATTCCCTTTCCTTGCGCCAGATGCGCAAGACTTTCGCCCGTGCCATCGGTTACCACGAACGTTGCCCCCAACACCGCCGTTCCCCCATCGAGAACCAACGCGTGACTGTCCTTGCCATTGGGATTGATGCTCACCACACGATCGGAAAGCAGCACCTGCCCTCCCAACGCGGTCACCCGTTGCTGGAAAAACGAAATCATATCGTCTTCCCCCGCGGCGAGCCCAAAAGGACCGCGAGACCAGGCGCCGTGCAATCTTCCGACGGCAAACGAGGGCAAGGGACGGCTACCCGCCATGAGATTCGAAGCGATCTGCGCGGATTGGACCACGATATCCACATAGGGATGATTGGCCGGGAATCCGCCAAGTAGCGCATGAGCGTCTTCTCGCACGAACGGCAACGAAGAAGCCGCGGCGTTGGTTTCACGCCTCTCCCAAAACGTCTCCGGAGGCCAGCAAACATCCTTTTCGAACGCGGTATCCGCCTCCCCGTTGATCCGTGTCAAATCATGGTACAAATCATCGATGACCCGTCGCACCTCCGGAAACTCCCGATCGATCTCTCGCTGAAGCCATTCGAGATCGGGCGGCAACTCGAAACGACGGTCCGGCAGCATCACCGAAAGCATCGGATCCAAAGCCACGAGACGCCGCCGAAACACTTGCGATTGCGCCAATTCGGACAGTATCCGCTTGAACGCGGGAGATGTGGCAGCCAACGGCATGAAGCAACGTCGGCGCAACACCCGGTCGCGAAATACATAATCCGCGGGTCTCGCGCCTTGTCCAATCACCATGACGCTGAAGTCGCGTCGCGCCAGCAGCGCCGCCAACGCCATCGCGCCCAAAGAGCGCCCGATGATGATCACATCGTAATGCTTTTCGCTCACCGTGCCCCCGCTACGCCAACGCTCGCGCGAACCCCATCGAGTTGCACCAAAACACGTCCCGACGAACCGTTCGATGCCATGATATGGACTCGCCCTTGCGCAATCCACTGCAAGACTTTCGGAAAAAGAACGTGCTCCCGAGCCAGGATTCGGGCCGAAAGCGTATCGACCGTGTCGTCAGCACGCACATCGACGACCGATTGCGCAAGGATGGGTCCCGTATCCGTCCCGGAATCCACCAGGTGGACGGTGCATCCCGACACCCGAACCCCATAATCGAGCGCCTGCTGTTGTGCATTGATCCCCGGAAACGACGGCAACAACGCGGGATGAATGTTGAGCACCCGATGCGGAAACGCTTCGAGAAAGGTCGGCGTCAAAAGTCGCATGAATCCCGCCAGGACCACCCACTGCACCTTCGCCTCGCGCATCTTCGTCACCAGCGCGCGATCAAAAGCTTCTCGCGAATCATAATCCTTGTGATTCACAATCGCGGTCGCCACGCCCGCTCGTCGCGCTCGCTCGATCGCCAGCGCTTTCGGCTGGTTGGACACCACCAAACAGACGGTGGCATCGAGGCGTTTTTTGCGGATCGCATCGAGGATCGCTTGAAGATTCGAACCGGAACCAGAAACGAGCACGCCGAGACGAAGAGGTTCCATGACTCACCGAATACAAACCCGGGCCGACTCCGCCCCATGCCTTGGAACGATTCGACCAAAAGAAAACGCTGTCTCTCCCTCGCCCCGAAGCACGCCAAGCGCCTCTTTTTCCCTATCCGACGACACCACCACGCATAACCCCACCCCCATGTTGAACGTTCGATACATCTCCGACTCATTCACCGGCCCCACCTCGGCAAGCCAACGGAAAAGCGCAGGACGCTCATACGCGCCCGCATCGAGTTGCGCTCCCAACCCTTCCGGGATAATCCGCGGAAGATTGCCCACAATCCCCCCTCCCGTCACATGACAGACCCCGCGCAACGACGATCCCAATGCGCTCGCCAACGCGAGGATGCTCTTTGCGTAAATCCTGGTCGGCGTCAGCAACACGCTTCCGAGGGAAGCATCTAACTCATTGATTTTTCTATGATAATCACCATCCAGGGCACGTTCTACGAGGCGCCGGGCGAGCGATAACCCATTGGAATGAATGCCCGATGACGCCACACCGATCACGGCATCGCCCGCCTGCATGCTTCGACCATCCATGATGTTGTCGCGCTCCACGACTCCGACGGCGAATCCGGCCAGGTCGTAGACGCCCGGAGCATACATCCCGGGCATTTCCGCGGTTTCTCCTCCGAGCAGCGCGCAGCCCGCTTGGCGACAGCCTTCCACGATGCCGCGGATCACGGCTTCCCCCACATCGACATCCAACTGCCCGCAAGCGAAGTAGTCCAGAAAGAAAAGGGGACGCGCTCCCACCGTGGCGATATCGTTAACGCACATCGCCACGAGATCGATGCCGATGGTGTCGTGGATGCCAAGCCGAATTGCGACCTCGAGTTTGGTTCCCACGCCATCGGTGCCGCTGACCAAAACCGGGTTTTTGTAGCCAGCGGGGATGGAACAAAGCCCGGCGAAACCGCCGATGCCATCCAGCACTTCGGGTACGCGAACCGATTGCGCCATCGGCTTGATGCGTTCCACCAATCGATCCCCGGCGTCGATATCGACTCCCGCATCCTTGTAGGAGATAGGCATGTCCCGCTCCTAGCCGCTTCTGCCGCGGATGTCAGCCCTTCGATCACCAGGCGCGTCAGGTGGCACGAGTGGCGAGTTGTCGTTGCCCCTCATTGAGTTTGGGAGAGTGAGCGCCGCACGATTCCATCTCCGCCAGCTCCTCCGCTGATGCGGGATAGAAGCCGAATTCCTGCAGTATCCGCAGCTTTGGACGAATGTTGCGTTCCAATTCCAGGTGGAAAAATCCAGGGAAGATGTCGGGATGAGAACGGATGAAGTCGAAAACCGCGCCATGCTCGGAACGAATCTCGATATGCGCATGCCGGCTCACCTCATGGCCCGTCACCATGTATTCGGGCAATAGATCCGGCGCGAATTCTAGCTTCGCAGGGTCCACGTGCCGACGATAGATTTCCGTTTGCGGCAACAGGCATAAAAGCGAAGGCAGGATGCGGGCTCCCAGCATGCGAAAAGAGACCATCTGGAAGACCGACTGATAAAAATCATCCATGGTTTCAAAGGGATAGCCCCAAACGTAAAAAGCATCGACCCTTCGGAAAATCGTGCAAGCCTGGCTGACGACTTCCACGGCCTGCTTGGTCGTAAAGCCTTTGCGCGTCAGTTCTAGGATGCGATCGGAGCCGGACTCGATGCCGAAGCGGATTTCCACGCAGCCGGTTTGCTCCATCGCGTGCATCATGTCTTCGTCGGTCAGGTTGACGCGGCCGAAAGCTTTCCACTTGATATCAAGGCCCGAACGAGCCAGGGCGTTGCAAAAACGTAGGACGCGTTCTCTTCCCGACACGAAAAACTCGTCTTGGAATAGAATGAGATCGGCGCCTCCTTCTTCGTGAAGTCGTTTGATTTCCTCGACGATCGACTCAGGGGATCGGAAGCTGGAGCGCAGGTCCCAGATGGGAGCGACCGAGCAGAAGGTGCAGGGATAGGGGCATCCTCGGGAGGTGATCATCCCGAAGCCGGTATATTTGCGCAAATTGACGTGGTGATAGGCGGGAGGATGCAGCGAATCGAGGTCGGTGATGCGCTCGGGTTTTTCGTTGTGAACGATCCTTCCTTCGTGCCGGTAGCTGATGCCGGGAACGGTCGAAAGGTCTTTTTTTTCTTTGAGTGCGGCAACAAGCAGCGGCGCGCTGCGTTCCGCTTCTCCTCGCACGATAAGATCGACCCAGGGGAAACGCTCGAGGATGGCTTGCTCGACGGATTTGGGACCGACGCCGGCGAGAATGAGGGTTCGGTCGGGCCAGGCCTGTTTGAATTCTTTCATCGCGAGCAGGGTGAAAGGCAACAGGTTGGCCATGCAGGAAAAGCCAACCACCGGCGCGGGCTCCCCTACGAAAGCAAGGATTTCCTTGCTGGAAAATGGGTCCTGCGCATCGTGCATCTGGTAGTCGAGGTGTTGTACCTCAAAGCCAGCAGCCTCGAGCGCGGCGGTGACGTATAGCGTACCGAGGGGGAGATGACGCTCGCGTTCGATACGATCGAAGTATCGGACGAAAAGCATGTTGAGATTGAGGATGGTGATATCGGGCACGGGAAAGCCTATTTCGTAGAGGAAGGTTTCGGTGTGGAACCAGGCCGTGCGGCATCGGGGCGTTCCGAGGCAAGGTCAGGGCGAATGGCGCGAGCCAGAGACGTTGGTTGCTGGGAATGATTCGGACGTACGCTTTCCGATTCGACAGGATTTTGCTCTCGCCGCTCTGACGGTTGCGAGGTTGATGGTGGCGGCTGCGGCTCGGATGCAGCAGGCGCGCTCGAAGGCATGTCAGGAGCCACCCCACCCCCCGTACGAGTCTCATCATCGACCATCTTCGAACGTCCCATGAGAACCTCGCTCGACAACTGCCCGCAAAGGCTGCCCCGGCCGTGTGGTTGACGCAAGCCAAGGGCTGCGCATTTCCGTCTTCGGATTTACACAATCTATTGTAATATCACATAGATACAAGAGTCTTATCCGGCGACTGGTCACGGTTTGGATCGGGGCACGGCGGCATCGGGGCGCTCGGGGGGCAGGTCCGGTTGAATGCCGCGCGTCGGGGACAATGGTTGATTGGGGCGGTCCGGACGTATTCCACCACCGACCGCCGTGTCATTTTGCTGAGGCCGCACAGGTGGTTGCGGGGCTGTCGGCTCTGGCTGTGGCTGTGACTGCGAGTCCGATGGATCCGGCTCTTCCAAAGGCATGCTCGGCGCCGCCCCGCCTTCGGTCAACATCTCATTATGGGTTGGACGCGGGGATTCCCGAGTTGCAGGCGCAGGCTTGTCGCAACCTTTGGTCCCCTGGGCAAACGCCACGCCTCCGAGCAGAACGGCTGCGGACGCCGTGGTTTGCCTCAAAAACTCCCGACGTTTGGGATATTGGGTTTTCACTTGAGCCAGCATGGCCTCGAGCTGCGTAACGGGAACAGCCGCCAAAATCGCCCTTTCCGATGCCGTCAACTCGATCCCCGCCGCGGCGGCGGCCTCCGCCCTTTGCGCGAGAAACGAAGAGCGAAAACCATCATCTTGCGCGGCATAACGCAACAAACGCTGGATTCCACTGGGTATCGGCGGAAGGTCAGTCTGACTCTCCGGAGGCCTGCCCCCCACGATCGTCTTGCGCGGTGATGAATTATCCCCCGTCGGATTCTCGTCGTCGAACATTCTCGAACGTCCCATGCGAACCTCGCTCGCTAGCTGTCTGCAAAGGCTGCTTCACTCGTGGCAGCGAAGCAAGGCAAAGAGGGATGATTGCGGTCTTTTTGTTCGACAATCTCGTCGCCCGCGAGCATGAATCCCACCATGGCGACCGTTTTCGACCGGCTCGGCCCCCACGGACCCCTCGCTCAGTCGATGCCTGGCTACGAGCATCGAATCGGCCAACTGCAAATGGCAGAAGCCGTCGAACAAGCCTTGGAACAAGGCCAGGTGCTGATTTGCGAGGCCGGCACGGGCACGGGCAAAACCCTCGCTTACCTCGTTCCCGCAATATGCAGCGGACAAAAAATCGTTGTGTCCACGGCCACCAAGGCCCTGCAAGACCAAATCATTTCGCAAGATATCCCTGCCCTCGAACAATACCTCGGGCTCCGTCCCCATCTGGCCGTCGCCAAAGGACTGTCCAACTACTTATGCCGACGCCGTTTCGAAGCCTTTCGCGAAAGCCCCCACGCCCTGGACCGTCGGCATCGTGGTTCGCTGGCTCGTATCGAATCGTGGGTGCGGCAAACGGAAACGGGCGATGTGGCCGAGCTGGAATGGTTGCCGGAGGGCGACAGGACCTGGCTGGAAGTATGCTCTTCGGCGGAAACGCGACAGGGCTCCAAGTGCCCGTATTTTCGGGAGTGTTTTGTGACACGGATGCGAAAACGGGCCGAAGCCGCTCGCATCGTCATCGCCAATCATCACCTGGTTTTTGCAGACCTGGCCGTGCGACGGCATTCCGACGATCACGGTGGTGCTCTTCCGGCGTATGAAGCGATCGTATTCGACGAAGCGCATCAGATTGAGGATATTGCCAGCGATTTTTTCGGGATTCGCGTATCCACCACACGCCTCGAAGGCCTTGTGCGAGATGCGGAAAAAGCTTTTCGAACCGCCGGGCTATCGGACACCTTGCTAGGCGGAAAACGCAAAAAAGGGGCTACGCTGCCGGAGTCCGCGCGCACCGCGGGACGAGCCTTTTTCGAATCCGTCGTGGCCAGTGTCGGCGCTCGTCAAGACAACGCGAAACAAACGATGGGGCGAGATATCTGGTGCGGTGAAACGCAAGACCGCTATCACCGATTCGATGCTTCGCTGGAAGCTCTTGAAGCTTTCGCCAGCAAACCTTCTTCCCATGATGACGTGCTGGCTATTGGCACTCGTGCCCACGAGATACGTAGGGATCTTGCACGAATCATCGATGGGCAAAGCGGATCGGTTACCTGGCTGGAAACGCGGCAGCGGTCGGCGGCCGTAGGCGCAACGCCGGTCGATGTGGGCCCCTTCCTTCGGGAAACCGTATTCGAACGCGTTCATGCTTGCGTGCTGACGAGCGCGACGCTGAGCACCTCGTCGGGTTTTTCGTTTTTTCGCTCACGCATCGGACTCGAAAGCGACTTCATCACCATTCGAGAACAGATCGTCCCCTCCCCGTTCGACTTTTCGTCCCACGCGTTGCTCTACACTCCCACGGACTTGTGTGATCCCAACGAGCCAAACTTTTCGCAGCACGTGGCCGAACGCTGCGCCGAACTCATTCGTCTGACGGATGGGGGCGCGCTAGTGCTGTGTACGTCGAATCGCGCCATGTCGGTCATTTACGACAAGCTGTCGCAGAGTCTGTCTCATCCTTTGTTGATGCAGGGACAGGCACCCAAAATCAACTTATTGGACCGGTTCAAGGCGCTTGGAAACGCTGTGTTGGTCGCGACGATGAGCTTTTGGGAAGGCGTGGACATCGCGGGCCACGCACTTCGTCTGGTTATCATCGACAAGATTCCGTTTGCGGTGCCGAGCGATCCCATCGTGATGGCCCGCTGCGCCGAACTCGAGCAAAACGGCGGGAAACCATTTATGGACTATCAGGTTCCCGCGGCAGCCATCACGCTCAAACAGGGGTTTGGACGGCTCATCCGCACGCAACGAGATCGGGGCATCGTGGCGCTCATGGACCGACGTATTTCGCAACGCGGGTATGGCAAGTCGTTGATCAGCAGTCTTCCGCCTGCCAAAAGGGCGATGGCCTTCGAGCAAGTGGTGGCATTTTGGCAGAGTCACCGCGAGGTATGAAAAGGAACGAGCGAGGTTGCCATTGCACGGTTCGCGATGATCGCGTTGCAAAGTTGCAAGAAAGGTCGTTCAAGTCATTGTTTTTTCGAATTCCGCGTGACGGCATAGGCCGTGCAGAGTGGCGCGACCATGTCATTTGGGGAATCCATGGGGAGCAAGAACGACGAACTCAGTCGGCGGCTACGCGGGTTGTCCCACGCGATGTACGCTGAAGTACAAGATTTGCTTCATCACCCTACTTTTCTCGAGACGCGTTGGGAGATTCACCACAACGTATGCAAAAGTGATCATCTCCTTCGATCCGCGCATTATGCGTGGATGATTGCGGTCGCCGTACGCGCCAATCGTCGCACGTGTGCGCGCGCTGGACTTCTTCACGACCTTCACTCTCGGCTTGGAACCTGGTCGAATCACGGTGCGATCGCCGCTTCTGTGGCCAGTCGACTCGGCGAGAGCAAGGACGTATGCGAGGCCATCGTTCCGCACATGTATCCGCTGGGGCCGGCGCCCAAGTCCCGGGAGGGATGGGTGCTCGTGGTGGCCGACAAAATCGCGTCCGTCGTGGATACGCTTCATTTCGTGGCTCACTTGATCACGGGAAAAAGCTTGCAAAAACGTAAAGAATTGCGAGCCACGGACAAATATATGCAGCGAGAAGTAGCCGCAAACTAACTCGATCATCCACTATCCCGATAGGGTCATTCCCGGGTCGTGGCCGGGGTGAGCCATCCCCTCATTGTTCCCCAGGCTTTTCCACCGCCCTACGACGACTGGAAACAAGTACCTGCCATCGTTTGGGCGCAGTCACCGTCATGGCGCACGAGAAACGTTCAGGGGCACCCCCTATTGATTTGTCTGTCCATTCGCTTCAGAAATAGACATTCCGAGAAGGCGCATCACCAAACAGCAAAGCAACTGTCCGGAAGGCGGGAGAATAGGCTCAACGGATAGAAAGATGGCGATGCGCCGGTGGCATTCCGGTTTACTGCGTCCTTGCCACGCAGGACGCACCCGACTATCTGCGCACTACCATCCCCACTGAGCAGCAACGGGTCCTGGCTGACGTGGAAATGACGCGCCGTGCGCAGGATGAATACCTCACCGAGCTTCTGGAGTAGGCTTGATAACCTTCGAGGGTGGACGCATTTGATATAACTAGCTGTATTTACAAGTATTTTTAATAAGCCGTGGGCCCCATGGGATTCACCTCACGGTTGCTGTCAAAGACCATGTCAAGGGGGAAAGCAGGAATACGAATTAGATATTATTAAGCCAATTAATATCATTACTAAAACCAATTAAAACCCATCTAACAACCTCTGCACCCTTCCACCCACAGTGTGGGGGGAAGGGCCAGGGATGGGGGGCCACAGTGTGGGGGGAAGGGCCAGGGATGGGGGGCCACACTGTGGGGGGAAGGGCAGGGATGGGGGGACCACACTGTGGGGGGAGGGGCAGGGATGGGGGCCCAGCATGCGAAGAGAATAGAACAAAAGCGGCCCGCTGCTGCGACTCTTACATCCCCGCAGCAGCGTAAGCGAAAGAGCCAGTCGCGCTGTAGCCGTACACGAACAACCCGAACGGCGCGGAGCCGTTGAGTGTGTGCGCTCCCGCTGTAACGGGGCATCGATGGGCCTCGAATAAGACGCTTCCCACTGAGCCAATCGGGGCGGTTTCGCAGCCGGCCAGTGCCACGCCATCGAGTTGCAAAGCCGTTCCCACCGGTGCGGCGAGGCTCACATGGGTTAAAGTCCACCCTTGCGGAACGAGGAAGGGGTAGCGCTCGCGATGATGATCGATCGGTGGGACAACCGTGAGGGAAGGGTCGCCAATGCTAGGCGTCACCGCCAGGGCGCTGGCAAGTACTTGGGCGACGAGGATGGGGGTGGTGGCTTCGATATGCGTCTCGCCGGTGGTGAAGGCATCGTGGACCATACCCGGTTGGAGAGTAAACGACGCGTGCGGAGCGGGAAGGTTCGTGGTGACCAGCGCGGGGCTCATGCCGCCGACGAATCGGATGAAGTCCGCTTCCTTGAAACCTCCGGTCGATCGCCATGGGCTGTGCGGCAGGACGAAGCGCTTGCCGAGGGCGGAGACGGGGAAAAGCTGTTCCTCGACGTGGTCTGTGCAGCAGATGTCGGTCTGAGTGGTACCGGGTGGGTAGGGGAATCCTACGGTCGTCGCAGCAGGTACCAACGCGCGCTCGCTACTTGAGAAGACAGCCACGGGTTTGGTGGCGGATACGAGGGATCCGGAAAGGTCACCAGGAGCGCCGTTGGAAGCGAGATTGAGCACATCGAAGGCGCCAAGGTGGACGGTCACCGTGCCGTTGGCTGGCGTGTCGTCGATCGTATTGCCGTCGCCGAGCACCGCGCCTGCGACGGTAAGAGTGACTTGCGTGTCCTGCTCGACGGCCACAACGGTGATGCTGCTGTGGTCGGGGACGCTTTCCATGGGGTAGACAGAGACTGGGTTTGCCGCGGGCCAACCGATGACGCGATAGGAGGTACCGAAGGCATCGCGGGGGATGAGCAGGGAGGCGTCGGTGGAGAAGCCGGAGGTGTTGTTGATCTGGACGATGACAATAGGTTGTGAGGATCGGATGCGGAAGGCAGCCGAAGAGAGGTGTGTCATGGGGGGGCCTGGGGGATCCGGGGTCGAGGGAGTCCAGCCGGTGACCTCGCGGGTGGGCATGTCGAACTGGCGGACTTCGCCCGGGGCCAACTGCGCGGTTGTGGTGATGGCGAGCGAGGGAGGAGAGCCGAACTCGGCGTTGTTTTGCTCGATAGTGATGGTCGTATTGGAAGTGCCAACGTTGGTGACGAGCAGAGCCCAAGGGTCGGCCACGGGGCCTTTCTGGTAGCGTTCGTTGGGGAGGTCGACGGCCCAGAACTCAGTGCCGGCGTTGGGGGACGGGGAGCCTCCGGAACCGCCTGTGCCTCCGGACCCTCCGGAACCGCCTGTGCCTCCGGACCCTCCGGAACCGCCTGTGCCCCCGGAGGCGGTACCACCGGTACCGATACCGCCCGATCCACCTGTCGTGGAACCGCCAAAACCACCGGCTCCCGACGCGGCACCCGAGCCGCCTGTCGCAGAACCGCCGACGCCGCTTGCTCCACCGGTGTTCCCACCCGATCCAGAAGCGCCGCCCGCGTCAACTCCCCCGTCTTTCCCAGGGTCGAAGCTCACATCCGTTTTTCCGCTACATGCTCCCGCCAAGGCAAGAGCTAGACAAGCGATTGTCGCGGTTCCAAGGTTGATACGCATGGTTCTCCTTTGCGGACGGTCCGCGTGATCATTGTACCCGCGTACAGGGTACGCCGCAATCAAACTCCGACGGCTCCAAATGCCGCGGGCAACTTCAAAAAGCCATAGGCCAAATGGCCAGCAACGCTGCCACCAGAAGGCGCAGCCTCGCCTATCTCGGTGCGGCGTGACAACATGCCTATGCTCATTTCCCCTACTGCCGTGCCACCACGAGCGGCGAAGAGAACGACATAGGGATGCGCCAATACGCCGCTACCGTGGTCTCCGACGCCTACTGCGCCGGGCTTGGTCCCCATGACCACCCCGCCAAGAAGGTTGTCGGTACGATATATAGGTGACTTCGCTGCATCTGCCTTCGCTCAACCCACAGAGATCGCTACAAAAGACCATCGAGGCGTCAGCGGCGTAGTCTCCCCATCGCCTTGTATCCACCGTTGGCAACCATCCCAAGCATCCATCGCCTGTGTCATTCCTACGGTACTGTTACCAGAACCGCCGTTGTCGAACCCCTTGGAGATCCAGGTGGCAGAGACCCATCCCAAGTACCCAACGTCATACCGGCCAGAAGGGGTTGCCGTGGCAGTCTCGTCGGTTCAAGCCCAAGCATGAGAGCGCAGAGCGTGAGACTCCGGCAGAGGAAGGCGGTTGCCGCTCATGTGCCGAAAGGTCCTGCGGCCTGGGTCTGACGAGTGCGAGACGGAACCAAACCCGTGGGTGGTGCTCGCCAAGGTCGCTTGACGTATCCCACTTACGGATATTTATAATATATTTCAACTAGTTATACATATCGAGCTGTCGTCGATGGCACGCTCACCCTGGCGCACCAGCAGTTCAGGGGAGTGCCCAACCGGCCGAAGCCCTGAACCACCGAACCTGGCCCACGCTTTACCATGGCTTCACGACCCTGGTTCGTCCGGCACCCAAGGCGGTTCTCGAACGACCGCATATTCACAAGCCCTATGGCACGTTGAAAGGACAGATCGACGTACGAGCGGAAGGTTGTCCTTGACGCCTTGCCGAGCTTTAGCGTAGCTGAGGCTCATGGGAACCAGCGCACGCAGCGACGATGACAACATTGGGTTGAATTTGCTCATCGGCGTCGGTTTATGTGTCGTTCTTGCGCTGATCTATGCTCCGTTTTTGTGGCTTGCAGGGCAGTTTGGCGTGCTTTGGAGTCTTGCCAAAGGAGCTTTGGCGTTGATCGTCAGCGCGTTCGTGCTCGTCTATTCGCTTTACGGGGTAGCCCGGGGAATCGCGGCAGTCTCGGGAGGACGCTACGATGCGGAGGGTGTGCAGTTTCCTCTCAACATCCTTGCCGCCGTGGCCTGCGCGTTGTTCACGACAGCCCATGTGGTGAATGCGACGGCCGCTGCAACCAGTGCTGCGAGCACCTGGCTGACCATCGTTCTTCACATCCTCGGCTTTTTCGCCGTGTACGTGGGGTATGCGCTCTGGTCCATCGCATTCATCGGAGGGGCTTATCGTACGCTGTCAGGCTTGACAGCCATCATCTCCTACATCGTCTTTGCTTTCTGGCCGACAGGCGCGGCTGGGCTCCTGCGCCTCGTCCACCTCGCATAGAGCCAAAGACTCCGCGAATGCTCCTTTCATACTAACGATGGTGAGAGGCTGCTTCGTCGGATCGTCAAGGGACGTATGAACTGGTTTTTTCACGGTAGCGAAAAGCATGCGTGAAGCACAGCCCATCTGTCGTCGCTTTTGGCGAGCGCTGAGCTGCATGGGTTGGAACCCGAATTTTCCTTGCAGGAGATTCTTACCGTGATTGGGGAGTATCCTGCGCACCTGGCGCTGGAGCTTGCGCCGAACCGTTGGGTGCAGACGCGGTGTTGTCTTATGGAAGCGGGGCAACTCAAGGATATTGATTTGGCGCGGGTGACGGGCTCGGGTCTTGCATTTTCGTCGTTGACGAGTGGGTTTGGTGGCGAGGGGACGAATCGAATGGGTGGCAGGGCAGCGGTAGAATCGTTTGGTGAATAGGAGATTTGGAGGCTGATGTGCTGGCTGGCATTGCTATGGGGGCATCGTAGGTATGGGGTCTCGTGGTGGGAAGGACGCGGTTGGCGGAGCGCTTACTTACGATGAGCTGAACGATCGTTGCGAAGAATGCGGAGCGATCCCGTGGTGATCACGGGAGTCATCATGGGGTCTATCGGTACCTCCCCGCGGGTGAGACTGTAGTGCTCTAGAATTCTAGTACTACAGATCCTTTCTTCGTTCCACATTAGGACCGGGGCGTAAGAACCCACGGGAACTCAAGAACCAGCT
>MWCO01000047.1 GCA_002070115.1 Deltaproteobacteria bacterium ADurb.Bin207 | reverse complement strand
GATTCACTGATATTTCAAATAATTATCGCGCTGGACTGCCACTCAACGAATTGAAGGGGCGCGAAACCTACGTTCGAGCCAGGACCATCCGGTCATCATCGAGCGTCGCTCGTGAAAACCAGCTATCGTTTCCCAGGGCTGAACATCATGAGAAGCAGTGGGCACCACCGAGAGCGGCAGGTGCGAGTTGTCATCGGGTTCGATCATGATGCGCGGAGCGTTCCGAAGAACAAATAAATTACAATAAATTCAATATGTTACACTAATATCGCCTCCCGAACCTTTGGACCGTAGCGCGGTGTGTTACGGGTCTCTGGCGCAGCGGAAGCCGGTTTCGTACAGACGAGGTGTTCCGATAGCAAAAGGATAAGCGCGTCGAGCGGCCCGCAACGCATGGGACTCCTGGGAGAAGACGCCACCACGCGTGACAGGCACCAGGCTTGATTCCGTATTGGCACAATCGTCGCTGCCATCCCGCCACCACCGTACCACGAGGTCTCGTAGGACTTGAAGGTCATGGCGCCTACGGGAAGAACTCGTTTCGCGTGCTTGCAGCCAATGAGTTGCTCTTTCTGCCGTCATCGCGGCTTCTAGAAAAAATTTTTCTTGTCATATTGAACCGTTGCATGAAATCCGATAGAATATTCGAACATCGAGGCGTCAATTCAGTTTGTTGATGCTTGTCCGTATTGTGTCAGACGAAGGGGAAGACGATGCCATACCGTCGCTTGCAGGTTCTGTTATTTGCCCTGAGTCTTGCACCTGCCGCATCATGTCGGCTTGGTGAATCGTTGACAGATTTTTCTTCGGGTTCGGACGAAGGACAAGCGGCCGCGGCAGGCAGTGGCAATGCCACGGGAGGGAATGGCGAAGAAGCGGGGCCAGGGGACTCGGGAGGACATCAGGGCGGAGAAGGCGGGGTGGCGGGCTCTGGGAGCATGGGTGGTGCTGGAGGCTCCGGTGGAACGGGTGCGACGGGAGGTTCTGGAGGCACGGGCGGCGCGGGCGGTGCTGGAGGTTCCGGCGGCACGGGTGCGACGGGAGGTTCTGGAGGCACGGGCGGCGCGGGCGGTGCTGGAGGTTCCGGTGGAACGGGCGGCGCGGGTGGTACTGGAGGTTCCGGCGGAACGGGTGCGACGGGCGGTGCTGGAGGGTCCAGTGGAACGGGCGGCTCTCCCGTGTGGCAGCCCACCCCAGGAACGTCTTGGCAATACCAGCTTTCAGGAACCATCGACACAACCGTCGATGCAGTGATGTACGATATCGATCTATTCGATACGCCCGGAAGCACCATTGAAACCCTGCGGAAGCTGGGGCGCATTGTGATTTGTAATTTTTCCGCGGGTACCTGGGAGAAATGGAGGGAGGATGCGAGCAGTTTTCCGCCTTCTGCCATTGGAAAGCCGGTTGACGGCGGAGCGGATGAGAAATGGCTTGATATTCGAGCCGACCAAGTCCGGGAGATCATGAAAAAAAGGCTGGAGCAAGCTGTCCAAAAAGGATGCGATGGCGTCGAACCCGACAATGTCGATGGTTATCGCCACAGCACGGGGTTTTCCATTCATTCTTCCGAACAGCTCGAATTCAATCGGTTTCTTGCGCTCGAGGCACACGGGTTGGGTTTGTCGATCGGGTTGAAGAACGATCTCGAGCAGGTTTCGGCGCTTGTGGCTGACTTCGACTGGGCGCTCAACGAAGAATGTATTCTCTGGGATGAGTGCCAGGTATTGGCTCCTTTCATCAGCGCCAACAAAGCCGTGTTTCATGTGGAATATGGCGATGACGCTCTTGCCACGAAAGTATGTCCCCTGACAGCACCGCTCAAGTTTTCTACCTTGATCAAGAAGCCGGAGTTGGGTGCCTGGCGGCGGGCCTGCCCCTAATAGCATGTTTCGTGGGCTCGGACGGCTGATAGGCAGTATTACCCAACCGCCAAAGCGCCAAAAGAGAAAAGGGGTTAAGGCGATGCTTCCCCTGCAAGATATGTGGGTTTTCTGCATGAAGCAGGGAATTCTTGAACGCATCCCAGCTTCGTTCCAAGCATCCGACAACGATCCATCATCCCTTCGATACGCGCCTGCATGGCCCGTATTGATTAATAAAATCTTCCCAAACCAAGGAAATAATCAATAAAAACAAGGAGATAGGCCAGAAGCGGCGTACGCGATCGGGCTGATCCTCACCCTGCTCGATGCGCGAAGCATTCCTCAGATCCTTGCCTGCTGACCCGTAAACCACTGAATATATTCTGTTTTCTGCAACTGACAGAACGAAAAATGTTCGCCCAGAGGTTGAAGAGCCGCACCCATGGCAAACGCAAGCGGTATCGGCCCCTGAACAGCCACGTACACAGGGCCTTCCCCCTGCCCTATCACGAGGATCACCTGCTCGACCACGTTCGGAAGATCGACAGGCGTGAGAACCCCAGGGGCCCGAATCGTCGTCCAATGTACCTCCCCCACGCCCCGAATCGGATAGTGATGTTCGTTTTCGCCATCGTCGTCAGCACAGCGCACGAGCAGGGCGCGCGGCTTGCCATCCCGAGGAGAAATACGATGGCGTTTGCGGTTGTCACACCAGACCTGGTCGTTATGAACGACCCGAACGGTGGTTTTGTGATTTCGCAACGCGCTACCCAGCCAGGCACCAAGAGCAACAGGCCCCGCGATGCTCAATTCCGCCGCCGGTCCCCGAAGCGCGTCAAAAACCTTTTCTCTCACCTCCACAAGGTCGTCAGGCTCCAAATATGCCTTGAATCCCAGGGTAACAGGCTCTTTGAATCGCGCAGGAGGGTCAAACCTACGTGTGGCACAATGGACATGGCATTGAACGACATCGGCGCTGTGATGCCAGGGGCGAAAAGAGAAAATACGGTCCAAGGCCTCGTCCGTATCCCCGAGCACTTGCGCCTTTGGAGGCACGGTCATGGGAGCCCGACGAGTCGCCACCCATAGGGTATCCACGCCAATCTCCGCGCCGCGATCTTCCAAAAGTCTCATCTTGGCTTGGAGCAAGTCGATATCGTCGTCCATACTGCCCGTGGCAAGGATATTGGTATCCACCACGGCATCTCCCCACTTGGCGACAGCCGCCAAAAATCCGGGCAACCAGAGGGATGTTCCACGAACGGAAGCGATGGAGGCGAAAGGGAATTGAAAATAAACGTCGGGTCTGGGACCTTTGGCTCTCACGGACTTCCACGCCGCGTCGAGCGCCTCGGCGATGGCATTTTGTGATGTTAAATCGAGAGCTTCCTGCCCGAGGGGAGAGTCGGAAAACTCAACCCTCACCAAAAGACCGCCCGAAATCCCTTTCTTGTCGGCAAGGGGAAGGAAAACCCCTCCTCGATGCGGAGGACGAGCCAAATCCAACTCCTTTTGTGCTTTCTGCAAAATAGAAACCTCGGTATCGGATGCCTTCTTGAACCACTCATGCCACAGACGTTCCGCCACCTTTCGATTTCCGTGTTCCGCCAAAGTGCGAAGCAACTGCCCTTTTTCACTCAGCATCGCTCAATCTCTCACCACAATGCGACCGTCCAAAAGAAGATACGCCACCGGACTGTCAAAGATGCTCGACGGCACGATGGCCTGATGGGAATTGGAGCGAAGGGCCTCGAAAGGCACGCTCTTTCGTTCTCCGTTTTCTACCCATACCAGGCAGACCGAACAAACCGTTTGAAGCGCGTTGCCTTGAAGGGTCATGCGCAGGGATTCGTCATGCCTGCGAACCATCGTGGCTGTCATGGACCGCTCGAAATGCCAGGTCCATTCGGAACCTTCCTCGAGGTTCGCCGCGGCCAAATCCAGGGAAGTCTCGGTTATTCCTGTGGATTTTAGATTTTTCCATAACGGATCGACAATGTCGATCCACCAGGGATTGGCCCCCGACGAAAGCATCGCCAGCAATTCGGGCGGCGCGGACTGTCCCGACTCGACCCAGATCCTCCTCATCTCGTGGCAATATGGCTCAACAAGTCGGTCCACCGCTTGCTGATATCCTCCCACAAGCCAGTCCAACTCCCGTAAACGCTCCGCTTGTTTGACCGGGCCATGGAAATAACAAGTTGCCAGACAGGCATCAAAACAAGCGAGATCGTCGCGAAGCAAGGCTAGGGTTGCCATGCCCCCTGCCATCTGCGTCTCGCCAGATTCCAGAAGCTGAACCGTGCGCTCCGCCGCCTCCACTGCTTCGTCCGCATATCCGGGCAACGCGTGAAGAAGTTCATCACAGGTCGATGCGTCCTCCAACCACGTCGTGATGGCTTGTCGAGCAAGCCGTTGGAGCGGAGTCGATTCTTTTTGTCGAATCAATTTACCAACGGCAAGGCAAGCCGTCAGGTCGCGTCGATCCTCGATCAATGCCTTTTTCCACGCTTCATTCACCCAGGAAGGAAGATTCGGCCACAATGTTGTCATGGTGATTCCTCCATCTCCAGACGTTCCCCGCGGTCTTCTTCTGACAGCACATCCCCCTTTTTCGCTGGGCCTACGATACGCCGAAGCAACGCGAGTTCTTCGTCTTCGAATTTTTCCGAGTGGTCCATAAGCAGTTCAAGGAGGTAAGCTCGTCCTTGGCTTCGCGCTTTCTGCACGCGATTGATTTCCCTTTTACGCTCGAGGGGCGAAAACGATGGCCCTGGGTCATCCGAGGGCGTATCGAGGGATAATTGGTGAGAAAGATACTCGTTCGCTCGATGCACCCGCTGGGGATGCTGCAATTCGACGAGCATAGCCAACGCGCGCTGGACAACCCGACGCATATCGCGCAAGGCCAGCGGAGAATCGGGCTGTTCGTCGCCGACTAGCGGGGGGCCGTTGGGTGGATCATCGGTCATTCGCTTTGGACGACGATATTCATCGATGGCTCGATTTCTTGCCACCGTCCGGACGAATTCAACGGCCTGTCCGGGTCCCTTGGCGTATGACTTGGCCTCCCAAAGCGCCAGAAAGACGTTGTGGGCCCGGTCTTCGAGTGTTTCGTCACTCGCTCCCCCCAAGGAGCGTCGAACGATATTGGTGAATTCCCGTCGAAACTGCTCATCCAAATCGACAAAGGGGGCCGGTTCATCCTCAGCCCCTTCCGGCAGAAGGCCTCGGGCCTTGGATCGCTGCTGAATCAAGGCAAAAAGCTGTTCGCCAATATCCGATGGACGACTCATGGGGCAAGGTCCTTTGATGCATCGAGAAAAGCAAAGGATGTTTCAATAGCGGCGGGAAGCATGCCGTCGGGCAGGCTATGTTCATATCGGTTCAGCGTATCTCTCAAAGCGGTATGGGAGGACGATCCGGATTGGAGATGATCGAGGACATCTGTGCTATGAAGGCCGTCTACGACCCGCAGATGAGACGGAACACCGCAAAACTCTCGTTCTATTTTCTGTCGTAGGCGCGTCAGGGACCAGGCCTGGCGTTCCCCCTTTGAACACGGTACGTTTTGACGTTTTTGGGGGCCAAGGGCATGCAGGACAACATCCGAGAAAAATAGTCCGGTAACGGCATCCGTTTTGGAGTGGGCGCAAGGTTTTCCCACCAGAACCGCTTCTCCCCAACGATTCTTGACCTTCTTGCCTTCTGGCAAAGAAGCGGGATTGTGGCCGCCTCCCCCCTCTTCATAAATGACGTGTAGCCTCGTTTCCCCGGGCCATGATGCGGCACAATGAAACAAGGCCGCATCGATGGCCGCGGCGAACATGGCATCGAATCGCGATGTCTCCAGACCGAGATTGTGTTCGGCGCTGAGAATCAAGGCGCTCTGGTTCGCCCCAAGGGCTCTTCCAATGACTCGATGCAGTTTTCGGAAGCATTCATTTTTTCCATGGACCAGCGCATCAAAAACACCTGGAGCGTGGGAACGCAGTTCGGGAAGTATTTGCCGGGGAACATTTTGTAACTTCGCGTAAACAGGGAGCAATTCCTGGGGAACGCGGGAAGCATCAGCTTTTCGAAGAGCAAACGCGAATTTCACGGCGTTCGCCATGTCCACTGCGTGCGTGAGGTCGGGAAACCAGGATAAAAGCCGTCGGACGGCGGGGGCATACGTCTTTTCGTGCTCATGACGACGACCCTGCAGCAAGATGCCGCCGACCAGGCGCACCCCCGTGGGTCCCAGACGGGATGCCGCAAATTGACCGGTTTCGTCCACGTAGAAGGTGGCGTCCATCGCCGTGGGATCATACGAATTTCACAAGTGATTTCATCAATAATCGAAAAGATGCCTTTTGAAACCTCGGGGCACGCATCTTTCCCCTTCGCGGAAAAAATAAAAAGTGCCAAGGGCTGTCAGAACCCCCCCCGTCGGCGTCTGTCCAAGTATGAGCATGAAAAAAAACCACAACCCTAGCCGCGACATTCACCAGCAAAGCGTTGGAACTGGTTCCAAGCGCTGAAATTACCATCGGGATCCCCCTTGGGATGGTGACGGTGGGATGCAGCTCCGCGGCGTGCGGCACCGCGATTGGCGCGTTGATCGGCGGTCCCCCGGGCGCTGGCATCGGCTATCTCATCGGGCTTGGCTTGGGAAGCGCCGGAGGTGCCGTGGCAGGAGTCAAAGCGGTAACCGCTACCAAAAAATTGATGCAATAGAAATCGGGTTCTTGAACCCAAAGGAGGTATGACATGCACCCTGAATTGGTAAAAAAAGCATTTGCCGTTGGCTTGACGGAAGCTCTGAAACTTTTCGCCGCTATACCCACCAAAGAACTGGCGTCGGCCGTCGCGAAATCCGCCCTCACCGTTATCAAAAAACTGAAAACCGTAGCGAAATAGGCAAAGGGGTTACACAACTCCGGAGGCCCTTCCACGCTGCCCACAAGCCGTGTTAGCATTCTGGCGTGAGAAAGGCGGGTTCATCATGGGAAGAGACGTATTGTTCAGTTTTCTTGGCACGAATGATTATGTTCCCGTGCGCTACTCACTGCGCGGAGCGCCCACATCCACGCGAGAAACCTTCGTCCAATGCGCGCTTGTCCGGAGCCTGAAAGCGGAAAACCGGCCTGTGGATCTGGCCATCCTTGCGATGACGAAAGAGGCGAAGGACAAGCACAGCACAGCCATCCGAGACCAGCTCCAGTCCCTGGAGCTTCTTGTCCAAGCCCTTGATATTCCTACAGGAAATTCGGAAGAGGAACTCTGGGAGATCTTCAAAACCATCGGCACCGCTTTCCAGCGAGACGACCGGGTGGTATTCGACCTTACCCATGGTTTCCGTTCGCTTCCATCCACGGGGCTGCTGGCCATGAGCTACTTTCGCCACGTTTTGGGGATCGACGTACAGGTATATTACGGCGCGTTCGAGGTGCTAGGGTCGTTCCACGACGTAAAGCAAAGGCATAAAGACAACGATGAGGCGTTTTTTCAAGAGAATATTGCCCCCATTTTCGATCTCACGCCCATGTTCGTCTTGCCCGCGTGGGCGGAAGCCGTTGCCGAATGGAAAAGGACGGGACGGGCATCTGGGCTCGTGCAACAGAGCCAGCCGCATACAGCCGCGCTGCAACGAGCCCTGAAAAGGGAGGCGCCTCGGGCTCTGACCGGATTGCCTCAAGACCTGAAAATGCTCTCGGATGCGCTGATGATCATGCGTCATGACAGCATCGGCGCCCGGGCCAACGAGGTGATCGAGCATGCGGAGGAAGCCAAAGAACACATCGAAAAAGAGCCGCGGCTCGCTCCCCTCACCTACGTCCTCGACCAGGTGCGCGATAGCGTCGAGCCGCTGCGGGGCAACGGGGGAGCATGGCAGGACTATCCGGATTCCTACCTTCGGCATCAACTGCAAATCGTGCGCTGGCTGAGCGAGCACAACAGAATCGTCGAAGCGTTCTCGTTTTTGCGAGAACTAGTGATCTCGTGCGCAGTACGGATCTTGAAAAATGCTGGAATCGAAGAGATCGACGGCTTCAAGCCCTCGGACGTGGATTTCCGTGAGAAAGCCGGAGGGATATGCGCCTACGCCATAGGAGCCAAAAGCGACATCAAAGAAAAGGAGATAGGGACGCAAGTGAAGGCGTGGCTCCAATCCCACCCAAGCATCCTCGAGAATTTCCGTGACGCGTCGCAAATCACACAAAACAACCGTAACCGACTCGACCATTGTTGGATGGGAGAGGAACATGGCAGGCAGCGTTTCACCAAGTCCATGGCAGAGACTATCTCGAAGGATCTGGAACGTGCGATCACGGCCGCGGACAGGTTGTTGCACTGTCTGTCCAATGAAATATCTAGCAATTACAATGAGTTACAAGATATCGGACCAGGCGCTTCTGCCCTTCAACCCTGCTTCATCAACTTATCGAACCATCCCATCGACACCTGGAGTGAAGCCCAGCGGCAAGGGGCTTTGGAGCTTGGATTGGGAACCCCCGTGGAATTGGCTGGGGGAATGCCCCTGGTGCCGCCGGAAGCGGGTCCGGATGATATTGCGAAATTAGCGGAGGATATCGTCGGTCGTGCCATGAAGCAAGGTGTGCGGGGGGCTTTCGTGGCGGGAGAATTCACGTTGACCTATGCGTTGATACAAGCGCTTTGCAGGCAAAATATTCGTTGCTTTACGGCAACCACGAAACGCCAGGCCTCCGAGGTCGTTGCCCCCGATGGGAGCGTCACCCGCTCGTCGGTCTTCGCTTTCGTGAGGTGGCGGGAATACGTTTGACCCAACGTCCATGAAAGGGCCCATTCTGTCAGAAATAGTGGTATTTTCACGTCATTTGCAAAAAAGTCGGTTGCGCCGGGTGAGCGAATTGCAGTAGCCTATCTTCCGTGTTGGGCGCGACTGACTTTCAGGGGACGGCGGTGGTCTGAAGGATGGAGAAAGGATGCGATGACGGGCTTTGAACTTCACGCGTGGCGAATTCGCATTCGAGCGCTCGAAAACCTGGAGCTGCCCTGTCTTCCCACGGTGGCCTTGCGCAGCGTGACGGGCATGGCTCTTCGGGAGATGAGTTGCGTTCGTAGGGAGCGCACGTCCTGCGGTGGATGTCCGGAGCAAGAAGACTGTGTGTATTCACGACTTGTCGAGCCCGCGGGCAAGGGTCAGTCCCCTGGTGTGACGGATGTGGCACCACCGCCGTTGGTGATGGCTCCGGAAGCTCGAACGCTCGACGATGCCCCCATTCGTCTGAGCAAAGGCGCCACGATCGATGTGCGGGCTGTGTTTATGGGTGGAGCCAGGGTGCATGCGTCTTTGTGGCTGACGGCGCTGCGTTCTGGGCTTGCGAGGGGGGTGGGGAAAGAGCGTCGGGCGCTGGAGGTGGTGGACGCGCAGCCGTTGGACGTCACGTTCTGTGCTGCGGGGAAAAAGGCGGAAATCGAGCTTTGGACTCCCTTGCGGCTCAAAAGCCAGGGGAAAATCCGGTCGAGGTTCGAGGCGGGGGATTTCGTGCAGGGGCTGATGCATCGAGTCACTCTCTTATCGGAAACGTATCGACTGACTCGACCCGCGGGGTTTTCGGAGGACTCTGTTCGCCTGAAGCATTGCGATGGTCGTGTGATTCATGTACGGCGCTGGTCAGGGCGGCAAAAAGCCAGCATGAACTTGCCTGGATTGACGGGGACGCTGGTGCTCGAAGGGGAGTTGGAGGGGTTGTGGCCGTGGCTTGCGCTCGGTGAATGGGTGCAGATGGGCAAAGGGACATCGATGGGGTTTGGCCGGTACCGGCTTCGGGCGATTGGTTAGGAGAAAAAAGATGAATCAACGGGAGCGAGACGCGCGATTTTGGCAGGCCAAGGTTGCCGCGTGGGTGCATGATCCGGCGGAGAAAGCGCTCGTGCTGCTGCGGGATCCCCAGGGGCATGAGGGTGGAACTTCGAAGAAGTTGCGGGAAGAGCTTTTCCCCCAGGGCCTTGATGAAAGCTTGAAAAAGCTGGTCAAGGAAGCGGACCACTGGGCGGCGGCGGCGGATCGGCCGCAATTTCCTCGCTCGGCGCACGATGGTCGCTACGCTTCCTGGAGCCAGGTGGATTTCGTGAGCGAGCCACAACTCATTCATCCCCTTTCCGGTGATAGTGTCTCGTTGCAGGATTTCGAGGACATCGACAAGGAACACATCAAAGCCGTGTCTTTCGACCACTTGTCTGACCTTATCCACAACGAGAACGGGGCCATCGATTACCGCAGAACCATGTTGGCGTTGTGGCGTTTTGGTTCGGAAAGCCCCGCGCGGGGAATCGGCGCGCTGTGGTCCATGCTTCCCGCCGATACCCGCACCCCGGACCACTCGATCTGGGAGCATTTGCGGCTTTGTTCGGCATACGCGGGGGCTACCTGCGATGGGCAAGCATCGCTGTTATTGCTAAGCCTCGGGCCGGTCCAGGGGTTCATTGCCCAGGCTCGGTCGACGTCGGATTTATGGGCGGGGTCTCATTTGCTTTCGAGGCTTTCCTGGGAGGCGATGCGTGTCGTGGCGGAATGGTGCGGTCCGGACGCCATTCTATTTCCCAATTTGCATGGTGTTCCCATCGTGGATCTTTGGCTGGTGGAGCAGGGGTTGGATTTTTCGCGATCGAAGGGCATTTTCCCCGATTGGATGAGGTTCGCTTCCGATGCCAACCCCCTATTCATCGCGGCGCTTCCCAACCGATTCTTGGCCTTGGTGCCCGAATCCATTGCGGAAGATCTTGCACGAGAAGTACGAACACGAGTTCGAGACAAGGCTAAGTCGTTGGCTTGTGAGGCATGGCGTTGCGTAGCGACACTGGCGGAACTCGACGAGGGGGATGGTCTTTCCCAAATTGCCGATCAACTCCATGGGTTTCCCGAAGTTCATTGGGCGGTGATTCCCGCTTCCCTGGCGAAAAGCTCCTCGGACTTACAAAAAGCCATGGAGCCGTTTTTTCCCGCCGACGATACTCCCCCCGGATTCCTCGGTTCTTCCCTGTTTCGGGCTCTGTCGAAAGATACAACGCTGGAGGGCACGGTCTTTTTCCCCCCTGGGCCCGGCACTCTTTACCCGGCTTTGTACGACCTCACGGAGCGCACCCACGCCGCGGCCAAAACGTCCCAGACCTTTTCCGCGCTCAACCAGGAAGGCTACCGCTGCAGCCTTTGTGGAGAAAGGGAATGGCTGACCACCGATCGCAAGCTGCTGGCCTACCACACCCAGGACAACCAACCAGGTTCGCCGTGGCCGATCGTCGCCCAAAATCCCCGGGCTTGGGCCAAGCCAGGAGAGCGTTTATGCGCCTTGTGCTGCACGAAGCGTCTCTGGCCGACGCTCTTTTCCGAAGAACTCAAAACGATCCTCGAAAAAACACCCGAAACCGTGGATATTCCGCTGAAGTCAACGGTGATAAGCGGTCAGATCCAACGCTACGTGGTCTCGACACATACGATGGCTCTTGCCTCGACGTTTCGTGAGATGGCTCGGGGTTTCATTAAAAATAATAATAAACTCAAAGAGTTAGCAGGCCATCTCGAGGAATACAGGCACACTGCCTTGCCGCGTCAGTTGGCTCATGCCTCCGTCTCCGACGATCTGGTCAAGCTCTTTCACCGTTTTCCAGCCGCCCTGGATGATGCTCGTGGTGATGACGATGGGAAGGTGGAAAAGCTTCGTTCTCTTTTCAAACAGGCCTCGGGTCACGTCCCGGAGACCTATTACGGCTTGATACTATTGGATGGGGATCGCATGGGAGCGTGGCTGGCCGGGGAGGCGGAGGGGGTGCCGAGTCTGCAACAGTGTTTTCATTCGAAAATTCGTAGCGGTGTGCAGGAGCGGATCAAAAAACAACCTGCCCTGGACACGATCCTGTCTTCGCGGCGAAGTCCCAGCCCCTCCTATCATAGCGCGATATCCCGTGCTCTCAACGGCTTTTCTCTGCACATCGCTCGCGCGGTGGTGGAGGATTCCTTCCTTGGAAAACTCATTTATGCCGGTGGCGACGACCTTCTTGCGATGGTGGCGGTGCAAGATTTGCTGCCTGTCCTTCTGAGCTTACGTTGCGCCTACGCGGGTATTGGATTGGGTGATGAGATCAAGACCCAGTCCATCGGAAAGGTGGGGGGCGCCCTCGGGGAGAGATTTCTCCTACGACGTGGCTATGTACTTGAAAAGAAACGACAATTATTCCAAACGATGGGGGTCAAGGCCACCCTTTCCGCCGGTGCGGTCGTGGCGCACCATACGACCCCCCTTGGAATGGTGTTGAGCGAAGCACGCAAAGCCGAACATGCGGCCAAGTCTTGGGGAAGGGACGCGTTCTGTCTTTCCTTGATGAAAAGGTCCGGGGGCATCACAGAGGCTGTTTATGGCTGGGATATCGAGGAAAAAGAGGGCATTGCAGTCAATATCCACACCACCCCCATGGCCCTGCTCCTTCGAACCAGCGATGCCATCCGCGACTGGCTCTCCCGTCGAGCTGCCTACCATGTCCAGGACTGGCTCGATGGTTTGCCGCCAACCCCGACGGGAGATCGAAATTCCTACGAAAGCATGCTAACAGCTTCGATTCAAAGGGTATTTCGGCGTCAGGGGGAAGCTTCGTGGCGAGAGGATACTTCCGTGAAGAACGCGCTTGCGGATCTGGCCGGAGATCTGGTTCGCCTTGCTCTCGATTACCATGACAAGGGGAAAATACGTTCCGCGAAGGGAGTGATTGGATTCATTCAGGACTTGATGGTGGCGGCGGAGTTTTTGGCTCGCGAACAGCGTGGCGGCCAGAGGAAGGCAGGGAATCCGTGATGACGACGTTTCTTTCCCTTGAACCCGTGGATGTGCTCATGCTGCGGGGAAACCGGCTTTTTTCCGATGGACACGGCGCTTGTTCGATGCCGCCCTGGCCGTCGATCTTTGCCGGAGCGCTTCGTTCACGCATCCTGGTGGACCGAAAAATCTCGTTTCAGGCTGTTGAAAGCGGCATTTTTTCCGACGAAGAGGCGCGAAAGGTGCTCGGCGATTATTCGAATCCAGGCTCTTTCCGCATTACTCTGGTTGGATTCGAAGCCGAGGGCAAGGTGTGGCTCAGTGCTCCGGCGGATTTGGTGGGTGTGCAGGGGGCCGAGGCCGTCGAGGTATCGTTTCTCGAGCCGATGCCGGTGAAGGGATCCGCGATGAGAGGTAGTTTTCCCCTGCCTTTCGTTCCGATTTTGCGTCAGCGGCAAAGGGAAAAACCCGTGGGGGGGCTATGGCTTTCTTTCGAGGATCTAGCGAAATACCTGAAAGCAGGGGCCGTTTCGGATCTTTGTCCGAAGCCTGCGTCGCGGTTCTGGACCCTCGATCCCCGGCTCGGAATTGCGCTGGATCATGAAAAACGAATCGCCCAGGAGGGGATGCTCTACACCACGGATGCGATTTCTCTTACTCCGGGAACGAAGATTGTCGTGGGGGTGGCAGGGGCAGACTCGGTATTGCCCACGGAGGGGCTGTTGCGCCTGGGAGGGGATGGACATGCCGTAACTATTGAAAAAACAATGACAAATTTCGTTACCGGCGTGGATCCGGTGGGGGAATCGTTTCGCGTCATCCTTGCAACACCTGGGATTTTCACGGAAGGCTGGCTTCCCCCTGATGTGGAAAAGCAAGGGGAGCGTTACCTGTTGCGGGCAGGGGGCTTCGTGGCCGAGTTGCTCGCCGCGGCGGTGAAGCGTCATGAGGTGGTGAGCGGTTGGGATCTGGTGGAGGGAAAGCCAAAGACTGCTCGTCGTGTCGTGCCAATCGGGTCTGTCTATTGGTTCCAGCAGGTCGAGGGGAGCGAGGAAGATCGTCGGGCGTGGAGCCGGAACGTGTTGGAGCAAGGTTGGTGGCCTTCGGAAACCATGTCTGTCGAGGATCGACGGCGTCAGAGTGAAGGGTTCAACAACGTCCTTTTGGGAAACTGGGCGCGCGCTGCGTCCTGATGGGAGACAACCATGTTCGAGAAAAAAGCAGCGATGTTTTTGTATTGCGTGAGCCCGGTGCATATGGGCGCGGGAACGCAGCTTGGGGTGATTGACAATCCGATCCAGCGAGAGCGTCATACGGAGCATCCGATGATGGCTGGTTCCGGGCTCAAAGGGGCGTTGAGACACGATGCCCAGACGCGATGGGAGCAAAGCGCCTGGGTACACAAGCTATTCGGGCCTGATGCGAAGGTGCCGGAGCATGCCGGGGCGATATCTTTTTCGGATGCGCAAATCGTGCTTTTTCCTGTCCGAAGCCTGAAACAGACCTTTGTGTATGCCACCTGTCCCACGGCCCTTGCCAGGCTGCAGCGGACCCTTTTGACCGCGGGGGTAGTAGACGCGCAAGGGTGGAAGATTCCCGAGCTTGGACAAGACGATTGTGTCGTTGTGGACGAAGGGAAGGATCTGCTTGTCGGCGACAAATTGATCCTGGAATCATTCCAATTCAAGAACAATACAAAAAACTCGACAAAGGGGATGGCAGCGTGGCTTGGGCAGAGCGCCATGCCCGCGGAACCGTCTTATTTTGCCGATAAAGTGAAAAAGCATCTGGTGGTGCTCCACGATGATCGTTTCAATTATTTCGTGCGCAATGCGACGGTGGTGGAGGCTCATGTGCGGATTTCGGATGAATCGGGGACAGCGGATGACGGCGGGCTTTTCTACACGGAGAATTTACCTTCGGAGAGCTTGCTTTTGAGTCTTGGGATGGCGAGTCGGGAGCGAAGAAAGAAGAAAGAAGGTGACGATTCCACGTCTTTCCTTTCGGCTGAAGAGATCATGGCGGCCATTATCCGGGGTGATAAAGGCCGGGAAGGCTTTGATGGGCGCTTGATTCAGGTGGGAGGCGATGCCACCACGGGTCGAGGACAGGTGGTTTTGCGTTTCGTGGGAGGTGGGCAATGAGTCGGAGCTTGGATCAAGAAGCTTCCGCGTTTGCGTGGGGGCGAGTGCAACAGCAAAACGGTGGCAATCCCGGCGACGAATATGTGAGCATCGCAAAGGCGGCGCCTTCGATGATCATGTCGAATGGGTTGATGCAGACCCTGGCGTTCTATCAAGCCAAAGGAAAGCCCATTCGAGCGGATATTACCACGTGGCTCGGCCATAGAATGGGAAAGGAACTACCAGCAGGCAACGGCAAGGGAGCTGACCAAAACGTTGCCATGGGCAAAGGCGAGGATTTCCGAATCGTGATGAGCTTCCTCCAAAACGCGAGTTCCGAGCAATATATGCGAGCAACGGAAGAAGCTTTGACCGTACTCAAGTGGATTCGCCACTTTGCCGCGGCTCTGAAGAAAGGGGGCTGACGATGGTTCTTGGGGCACCGGACTATGTGGGGAAAGAATTTGGCGATGCTCCACCCGGGCATCGTTTTCGGCTTTATTTCGATGGGTGGAACTTCAACGCTCAAGGGAAGTTCGAGGCAAAAAAGGATCGTGCGGCGCTGGAACGTTATTCGAACTACCCCCGATTGAGCCTGATGTTGGTGAAGGAGCTTCGCGACCGGCAGCTCATGCATGCGCATCCATCGGATTTCGTTTGCCATCTCAAAGCAACGTCATCGTTCGTCACGGGCATGGGGCTGGATCATCCAATTGAAAACGGCTTCGCCTTTCTCGATCCCTACGGTCTGCCTTATCTGCCGGGCAGCAGCATCAAGGGAGTATTGCGTCGGGCAGCGGAGGAGTTGGCGTTGTTTACGACGATTGGCGCAGAACCTTGGGAACTCGGCGATATTTGGTGGTTATTTGGTATCGATGGGCAGAGCGCGTTCTGGCGTGCTGCTCCGAAGGGCGAAACGCCAGAAGCCAAGCTGGCTCGCGAGACATGGCAAAAAAAGTTTGAAGAGGCCGTCGAGCGCTGGAGCCAGCAGAACCGGCTTGTTGAACTGGACCCTCTTTTCGAGGCTCTTGGGGAAGATTGGAAAAAGAATCGCAAAAAGACTCTGTTGGAATTGCACAAGCGCCCGTCCGCGTTGGGCAAGCTGCACAACAAGGGAGCGCTGGAATGTTGGGATGCGGTTTTGCTTCCTCCGAACAACACCATGAGGGTCGACGTGATGACGCCTCATTTCTCCGGTTATTTCCAGGACAAAAAGAAGCCCAAGGCTCCCACGGACGACCAGGATCCCACCCCGATCCCGTTCATGGCGATGCCGAAGGGCACGAAGATGCGGGTCATCATGCGGTATCGTCCCACGCATTCCCACCCTCCGGCTCTCGGGGGACGATGGATAAAACTCATTGATTCCGCTATGTTAGCAGCGTGTGGGTGGGTGGGTTTCGGTGCAAAAACGACGGCTGGCTATGGCAGATGGGCCATTGATGAATCAGAGCAAAAGCATTGGATAGATCGAGCCCGGCAGCAAGAAAAAGAAAGACAGCAAAAGCAGCAGGAAGAAGCGGAACGAAAGGTCAAAGAGGCGAAGGAGCAACGTCTTGCTCAGCTTTCCCCTGAGGAGCGGATTCTGGAAGAACTGAGGGAAGCCACGAAAGCAGGGGATAAAGACGTTGTGATGGCCATCTATCCGCAATTCGAGGCGGCCCGAGGTGCAGAAAAACTCGCGTTGGCCGAGGGGCTCCGAGAAGCATTCAAAGCGTTGGGCAAGTGGGAAGGGAAACAGAGTAAAAAGCAGGAACAGAAGAAGAAAGCGATTCTCGAGGCGTTGAAGGAGGGAGGCAAGGCATGAATCACCCTCGCGCCATCACGTTCGAGTTGATAACCTCGACCGCGCTATTCTCCCATGGTTCGAATCCCAAAGGGGATGCCGAGGTGCGAGCACCGCCTTTCGAGGCCCTTGCGCGGTACTTTTTCCGTGCTCTCGTGGGCGACCGTCTTTCCGCGCCCTGTGGTGGGGCAACGGCAACGTGTACCTGCCTTCGTTGTGAGGAGGGTCGTGTGTTTGGGTCGGCGGATCATGGGAAAAGTGTGGCTTTGGTTGTGGAGGGAAACGCCTCAAACCGCGGTACTTGCAACTTGCTTCCTCACCAGAACAGTTCCCCAAGTTCCGCCGTGGTGCCGGAGCAGGAGTTATTCTTGCAGTTGATGCCAGCGCTGCCAACCACGCGGGATGAAAACCTAAAAGCGGCGGGGGCAACCCTTTTGGTGGGACTGCTTCTCGGAGGTATCGGGCAGCGTTCGCGACGGGGCGCGGGTAGTTTGAGGATAAAAAGCTTGAAAGGCCCGATTGGCATCGATATTTCGGCGTTCCAACAAGCCAGCTCCGTGAAAGATTATGCCAAGGCCCTGGAAACGGTGCTGCGGGACGCGAAAAACATGGCATTGGCGTCGGTATGTCCCCTGCCCCACCAAGCTGCGGGAGGTACTTTCCCCATGCTGACGAAAAAATCCGCTGGTATCATGCTGATGGAGTTCGATGCCAAAAGTGAATCCGATGCGCGAGCAGAGGTGATGTTTAAGCTTCGGCGCCACAAAAACGCCGCCTTTGGGTTGCCTTATCTGAAACCCGCCCAGGGAGACAATGAGAAACGCGGTCGTCATGCTTCTCCGCTGTGGATACGCCTGGCTCCTTTTCATAAGCGATGGCTGGCTACCTTGACGGTCATGAAAAGTGGGACACTCGCTGGAAATCCAGGCAAACTCGACAAATATCTCGATGACATTCACACCCGCCACGGCGGTATTTCCGTTGCCATACCCTGAATCAGGAGTCGTTGGGCGTAAAAGGCCAATCCGTCCTCTCATGGTTGCCCCTGAGCATTTTCTTCGTAACCCCTTTGCCTCTATGCCTTCAAGGCATTTCTCGCCATTCACCGACGATTCACGGGCGAATGATGATTCGCCCTAGGTGCGAGAGGCTTCCTTCTTGCTTGTTCGAATATCTTGTTTCGCCGGACCCAGTTTCCATCCCAGCGCCTGCGCTCGTCAATCCTGAAACTGAATAAATACCATGAGTTACATCAATACGCCCCATGCCCCTCGGAGCCGCGTCTGCCCTTGCCATCGTCCCCTCCCCTGCCCCGGCGCTCTTCGAATTCACGGCTCGACACAATGTACTCGCGCAACTTGCAGATTCTTCCCATCCGCCGTCACCCGAAGGACCAAGGGCGGATATCCCCCCGCCACCACAACGTGGTCCAAAGTTCCCTCCAACGTGGCGAAAGGCGTGCTGGAACCGTCGCCCGGAGGGTCTTCCCATCGCCACAACAACGTCGTCGATGCACCCGCCGAGGAGGAAGCAATCAGACTTGAACCCACCGCGGTCAACGAGTGTGCAACAGGGTTCGAGGCCTGGCCCGCAACGCGGGTCTCACCCGTAGCAACCGCGCCAAGCAGCAGTGTCCCGGCAGAATCACCTCCACCTTCGGCCATGAGCACCATCGCACCGTTGGGTCCCCAAGCCACCGAATTTCCTTTGCCAAGGGCGAGAGCCGATGACGAAGAGGCCATCGGATGCCCCTCGACGATTCTTTGGTATCCTCCAGGGGAGAACACTCCAGACCAAACTTCGTAACGGTCAGCGTCGGTAAGGCCCATCGCTGTCCACGCCGTCGCTGGCCCCACGCTCATACGGGCCAAATCCGGGCGCATTCCCGGTATTTTGCCGTAACCGCCGTTGGGAAAGACGAAATGCAGGTGGTCTATCCACTCCACCCATGCGTATCCGTCCTTGTCCAACGTAAGCGATACGTACCCCGCTGTGTTCCAGTCCAGGTCGAACAATCGCCGCACTCGATGGCGCGGAAAGTTGGTTTTTTCGGGTGCTTCCGTTTTGGGGGAAAGCGCGCGATCGAAGCGCAACATCTCGAAAATACAACCTTTTTCGCAGTTCTCTTCCGTGGGAGGCTGTCGCACGTAGGCGATCGCAAGCTCCGCCAGGACGGGATTGACTGCGACGTCCCAACCATGGAGCACCTGCTCCACGGCGACTTCGCGCGGAGCTGAGATCACCGAGCCATCTGCATCGAGGAGCCCCACCCATAGATCGGTGCTGGAAGGGCCATTTTGCCTCGACACCCCGAAGCCAACGGCTCCATCCGGCATCCTGACGGCTCGTAGTTCTTGCCAATCGTAACCGGAAGCTATCGGGCTCCAATCGCTCAATGCCCACGAAAATCCTTCGTCCGTCAGCCCATTGAAATCGTCATCGCGGAAGTTGCATTGCTCGGCGGGAACCTGCCAGACGTCATCCTCGTCCGGCTCTCGCCCATCGCTGGAGGGCAGCAGGACATGTTCCTCCAAACCCGCGATTTCATGACAACTTCCGAGGGAAAACGCTGCCGCGAGCCCGAACCCAATTGGCAAGAAGGAACTGATTCTCATGGGGATTGCTTGCCACAGGAAAGACGATGGGCCTCGATCGCTTGCCCGTCGTAGTTCGAACTGAACATCAACGCCGAGTTTTCACCGATCATGAGCGATACCTTCGAGGGATAGGTGTTCACACGCAAAGGGTTATTCGGCGCGCGCACGGGGAAAAACGATTCGTCCAGACGCGTCAGCTCTACTGCAAGTACCAGATTATCCGTGGGTATTGCCATGTATAGGATACCGTTTCCCCTGCCCACCATGTCGAGCGGTGGCACAACATCGCTCCTGTCGAACCTACGTTGTAAGTCGGCTTCGAATCGCGCCACGTGAGGCATCTCCGCGGAGTCCGCATACGCGAGGATGAACCCTCCGTCCTCGAGAGCTTTGGCACCATGAATCCGGTTGGCTGCCAGAAGTTCCATCGGTGGACCTTCTTCGGTCAGATCTTGGCCTCGCAGCCTTCTCCAACGCACGCGAGCATTTTCCACGTCGACGATATCCAGCAGTTGTTCATCATCCGCAGATACGGACAGCAACACGGCATCCTGCCCCACCTCCCGTTGCGCCTCAAGGGCCAGAGGAGAAGGCGCCAATCGAAGGAGCGACACAGTCATCCCGTCGCGCACGATGGCGAAACAGGCGGAAAACACGCATTCCAACCCGCTAACTAGCGGATAGGGACTGTTCGGTATCGTCAAGGAAGCCTTTGTGACGACGTGGAGTTCGGGATCAAAGATCACGCCCAGCAGTGGACAGCCGTCTTCCGGGCACGGTGACTGTCCTTCCCACGTCCGAGACCCCGTTAGTGCGAGAAAGTTGGAGTCCAACGGCGCCAACACGGCCGCCCCCTGGCTGCAATGGGGAATCGCGACATGTGTAGGTCCATGAATTACCTGCGCTTTTTCGTCGATCGAAAGCGCGAAGAGACGGTCTCCTGGCGCGCTAATGGCATCGGTTCCCACCAAGATCCATGTATTATCCGCCGCGGGAACCACTTGTCCGAGGGTGGAGAATCTGCTGACCCGGTGAAGGAGCACGGGATCCTCGACAACCCAAGGGAATCCCTCATCGACCAGCCCATCGCCATCGTCGTCGACGAAGTTGCACGTTTCGATGGGTGGCAACGCGTTTCCGCCATCGGAGGATTCCGTGTCCGACGTGTTCATGTCCTCGCCGCAGCCGAACGATGGGAGAGCCAAGGCGAAACAGAGGGCGCCACCGAAGTGCTTCATGGGCATCCTACAGGGGAGACGTCCAGCTCCCCGGTGCTTTGGTGAATACGAAACAGAAGGGGAAGCCGAGTACCGCCGACGATCGCATGGGCCAAGGCATCGTCCACGACGATCGGCTGATCCTTGGGAGAAAGCAGTTCGAAGTGAGGGCCCAGGCGGTGGATCCGCACTTGGTCCTTGGCGGCGGTGGTAGACAAGACGCTGCCCAAGGCCCACACCAAGGAATGGGCGTGCATGGGATCGGTTGAAAGGCTGTCTACCATCGTTCCGGGGGAAGCCAACGTGCTTGCGGGCGCGGTCGAGTCAAAGAAAGAAATACGGATATTCCATATTTTCGAAGCCTTGACTTCATCGGTTGTGGTGAGCCAAACGCGGTTTTGTTGCCAGAGGAGGGGAATTCCGGGGGCGAAGATTTTCGGCCAGACCCCACCGCCTGCTTTCACGAGTTGATGCCCGGGGCGGAGTTCACGCCTGCCATCGAGCGCGAGCACCCCACCCATCACCCCCTGTTGGCCGGCATCCAAGGTTCCGCTCGCCACCCACGCCACGGCTGTTCCGACAGAGAGCTTGGCGACATCGGGTTTGATCGAGATCAGTTTATGGTTCCAGTCTTTCGGGTCGTTCAGGTGGTCGGTCCACTCGGCTCGCGCGTAGTGATCGGTGCCTTTCACCAAAACGACGGGGCCAAATTCTGTCCATCCCACGTCGAGGAGTTCCGAGACAGGATACTCCAACGCCACTGCTTCGGTGGAAATCAGGCGTGGCGTTGGTTCATCCAGGTGAAAGCGGGCGAGGTGCAGTTCGCGGTGGGAGGATTCGACAAATGCGAGGATGAGTTGTTGGTGTGCGGTGTCGAAAGCGAGGCCCCAGCCCTCGATGCCGACGTTTTCGACTGCCGGGACGATTTCGCCGCAGAGGCTGCCTGTCTCATCGACAACGCCGAGAAGCAGGCTGGAGGTGCCATGGGCAGGAGCCGTCCGCGTTGCGAAGGCGGCGCGCCCCGCGGGAAGAGAAACGCTAGTGATTTCAGATAGTTCCGCTTGTTTCAGGAGGGTCTGCCAGCCTGCAACCTGCCACGCCAGCCCGTCGTCCACGAGGCCGTCCCCGTCGTCATCCGCGTGATTGCACACGGTTTCGGGGGATGAAAACGCTTCGGCGTCTTTGGGTTCGGCGGGGGCGTCGGCAGCTTCGGCGTCGGTGGGGGAAGGCATGGGTTCATGATCTTCCAAGGCGGCGACGATATGACAGGACGCGGCAAGGGTGAGGACACAGCCGAGCGTGGCTGCGGTTACTTGCTGGTATGGCAACCCCGAATGCATGTCGAAGCGCTTAAAAGAAACCAGAGTCGCAGCCCGGAGTCAATGACGTTCGTCCACCTACTGTTCGCAATCAAAGTAGAGAAGCTCGAATCCTGGGTCTTCGGGGAGCGGAGCGAGAGGTGGAGCTTCGCCACACCATCGGGTCAGGTGGCGTGGGACCGCCGCGCGCCGCGACTTTCGCCAAAGCATCGAATCGATTACGGACGGCTTGTCGTCAAGCGCATCCTGCTCCGTCGCGTAGGCGCCCACGACGGTCCTGTAGTTGCCGCCCATGCGGTAGATGGCGACGGGCCGCCGTAGGTCTCGCATTGCCATTTTGGCTTCGTACGTAGCGGATTTGAACGTGGTGTCGGTGCCGATGAGCAAGGCCCAAGGTCCTGGGCGCGTCGAGGCGGAGGGAGGACGCGGGGGAACGGGAACAGGAACCGGCGCTGGTTCCCGTTTGACTTCCGGTGGTTTGCTGTCGCAAGTACAGGGGCCGAGCGACCGGCCATCTTGGTTGCAGACCTGGCTGCCTGCACCGCCGTTTGCGCAGTAGCAGAGGCGTGATTCACCTGGAAGGCAGCCCACCGCTGGCGCCGCGGACGTCGCCTCGGGAGTGGCCTCCACCGAACGCTCCTCTCCTTTGCAGGCGGGGAGAAGCACGAGGAGCACCAGTGTGATGGCGTTCGCAACTCGTACGGAACTCTTTCGGTTGTTTTCCATCAATCCACCACGAAAACCGTGCGGTCCACCCGGATGGGCTCGCACGACGCTTGAGGGTTGCTCTTCATCGCCTCGTCCGCGACGCGGATCAATTCGTCTGCCACGCACCGGTTGCGAACGATGGCTCCCATAACCCTGCGACCGTTTCTGGTCGTCTCGACGACGCGGGTTCCGCGAAACTCCGGGTTGCCACGGAGGAGTTTCTGCGTGAGGGGATAATCGTAGGACAAGGGGGTGGTTGGCAGCGGTGTCGCGAGTTGGACGAAGAGATCCGAATCGCAAGCCTGGTCACGGGTGGGGGGGCATTTTGTTCCGGCGGCCAGCTCGACGGTGGCGACGGGGGTTTCACCAGCCGGACAGTCTCCGTAGATCAGGACGTCATCCAGGCAAAGGTCGTTGAAGCGCCCGCGGTCGACCTCGACGGCGCTGAATCGGATGGCTTTGGTTTCCGTGTCGATATCGACGCGTTTTTTCGTTCCGCGGTCGGATCCGCGCAGAAAGGAGATTTCTTTTTGGCCGCTATCCCATGAGACTTTCATGATTCGGAACGAATTATTGTGTTCCCACAGGTCGACGTTGCCTGGATTCGACATGGCGGACCAGCCGCCGCTGGCCTCGACATAATGCACGACGGTTCCCGGTTTGAGCAGGACCTCAACCCACTCGCCCGTACCGTCGCCGTCAGCGTCTTCGTTCCACGCGGTGCTAGGTTTTTCATCGAAGGCGTGGATGGCGGGGTGGCGGGGATGTGCGGAGGAGGCTCGGGCACCAACGATGCAGGAGGCGTTGATATTCCTGGAGATTTTTGGTGGGGGGGGTGCTGAGTTTATGACGGCGGCCGACAGGGAGGCAGCCGGTTCGGGTTGGACGGTTTCTTCGGACTTTCGGCAGGCGGAAAGGGCGATAGCTCCAACGAAACCGAATACCCATATTTTGGAAATGCAGACTGACATGCGGACCTCCGGTTCAGCAATCTTTGTGCCGTCCTCATCACCGAGCATTGCCGGTAGGAGCGCACGTAAAAAGTGTCTGACAACCGTACGGACGCTGTCCGGGTCGGACAGCGCTTACCGCCCGCCAAGGTCAGCCTCAACCGATCGACCGTCGACCCACGCAAAGTCAATCCAGCGATTCCAAGCGGGACTAGCAGAAACGTAATGATGTCCGGCGTCTGTGACCTTCGAAGCAAACCTGCTCCGCCCCGCAAGCCATACGGTCAACCTTCGGGAGGCCCCTGTCTTGGCAGTATTGTTGTCCACCAGAACACTAAATCACTTCCTCGTGGCAGAAGTTGAAGGGCTCGCATCCTTGATTATCCAGGCAAGAGGGACAACTCCCTTGCCAACAGACCATGCCGCGCCGCAACTCGTACCGTCGGAATCGCACGTTCCCAGGCCAACGCAGTTGGCGTGCTAGCGTTTCGGTGTTGGACCTCGCGTGCGATTGAGACCTTGGGCGTATTGCCCAGCACCGGGGTGCTCGGGAACTGTGGACACGTAAGTCCTTGGATTGACTAATCTTTTCGGGTCAAGGTGCGTCGGCAGGAGCGGTTGTTTTCGGACCTATTTGCTGCGGCTATACCGGTGGCTGATTGAACTGGACGGGCTATGAATGTGGTTGTTGTCGGGTCAGCTAGGCATGGAGGGACGGTGATTGACAAGCGCGGCTACTCCTTGACCACGTCGGTGTGGACCCATCCCTCGGCGGCTCCACCGTCAGAGTCCCACCGTATTTTCAACCATCCTCCCGGTTTCCGTTCGAGGATTCGGACCGTGGTGCCGTTGTCCAGCCTTGCGACCTCCTCCCCCTGAAAACTCGAGCGATCTCGAATGATGCCACGCTGGGGTGTACCGTACCGTGACGGTGGAGCGGCGATCTTGGCAGTCGGGAAATCGGGAATCGGGTCGGCCGTATCAGGTGGGGGGACTGGTACGGCTGTAGACGCAACCTGCGCGACTTGAACTGCGGGCTCACGCTCGGTTGCGCTAGTAGTACTAGACTCGGCCGCGTCCTTGGAACAGCCCGCGACGCTTGCAGCAAACGCCGTCCATCCGACGATCGCGATCACTGGTTTCGCCTTGTCGATGATCATTTTTGGCTGCAGAGCAATCTCCGTGCCCGGCAACCGACACGTGTCCCGGTGCTGACAAAGGGGCAGGCCCCAGGCCAAGAGGAAGGCTCCACTGTCCGAGCCGGACATCCGCCAGCCGCACACCGGACACTGTGACGACATCGCCGCTGCCTATCGTTCCCCGATCTCGAGCGGGCTTTGCTGGCCCGGGAAGTGCACTAGCAAGCGCCACACCCCTGCCACGGAGCGCATGCATCATGCACGCGGACGTCGAAAACGCCTTCCCCAACTCTGAAGCTATCGCGAACGAGGCGCCGCCTGCTCCTCGACCGGAGTCGGGCAGGTTCGCCTTCGTGGGTTCCGGACTCGAGCTTTTGTGGATCGAGGTAAGCAACTTCGTCTTGTCCGCACTCACGGTGGGAATTGCATCGCTTCTCGCAATCCCGCAATGGAGGCTTTCGAGATTCTGGGTCACCAACACCACCCTCGACGGTCGTCCCCTGCGCTACGAGATGTCGTGGGGCGATGAATTCGGCCATCAAATCCTCACGGCGCTCCTGGTACTGGTGACGTGCGGGCTTGCGACGCCCTGGGCCGTAGCCAACGCCCATCGGTTTCGCTGGAGCCGCGCCAGTACCGCAGACGGCCGCCGAGTCACCATGGACGGGAGCCTCTTCATGGATGGATTGGTCGTTGGCGGCCTTTTCCTGTTGGTTTTCCTGACGTTTGGACTAGCGGTCCCTGTCGCGTACGCATGGTGGCGCGCCTACTGGACAAGCCAAATACGTGTCGAAGATCCGCAGGTTCCTGGCGGGTGGTATCGGCTGCGATTCGATGCAGGATACCTATCCTTGCTCATCCAATGGATCTTGAACCACGCCCTCATCGCGCTTACCTTCTATCTCTACGTGCCTTGGGCAGTCGTAAACTTGGCGAAATTCGGTTGGTCCGCCACCGGCGACGACCAATCGCCGCCGCTCAAGGTGCCAGCCGGCCCACGGACGCCCGCCCAATGGGCCGTCGTGGTATTGTACGCCTTGTCCACGGTGCTGCTGTCCGTTGGCATCCTCTTCGTAGGAATCTATATCGCGCAGAATAAGGACAAACCGACCACATCGGCCACTTCCTCTTCGTACGTCAACTCACCCTCAGACGCCCCTGCCGCGCCCGTGCGCGTGCCGTCGGAATCACTCCCGACCCAGCCCCCTACCCCCCCTCCCGTGGCACTTTCGTCGGCAACCCATGTCGTTCACAACACGGCCTCCGATCTCGAATCTCCCTGGCTTGCCCTGCGCAGCGCCCCAGACTACCGCGCGGGTCTTCTCGCGAGACTGCCGGACGGAACCCGCGTTCGCCTCATCCGTTCGGAAGGCTCGTGGGAATACGTGCAAGTGGTTGACGGCTCCGATCGCGGAAAGGTAGGGTACGCGCGCAACCGATATTTGAAAAAGCTCGCCACCGTGGAATCGACTTCTGGCACCGCGGCGGACTTCGCTGCGCCCATTCCCGCGGAACGCTCCAAGCCTCCGACCGTAGCGGAATGGAGCGCTGCGCCCAAAGTCGACATGCAACCTGACGGATGCATACGGAAAATCGTTCGAGAATGGCTCAAGCTCAACTGTTCGAAAGATGACGACAACGGCTTGTACCCCATCGCCATCACCCGCACGGAGGGAATGGGCGGTGAGGGTTCGGGCTACTTCTCGTGGAGCAAGGAGGGACGAGTCGTTGACATCGTGGTGGCCATGCGTCGCGGGGGGCGAGGAACCGCTATCTTCGAGCTAAGAGGGCAGACCCTCGTCGTGGGCTACGACTGGCGTGCCGGCGGCGATTACCCGGAGATAATCTGGCAATGACGGCGTCCCCGGACCCTTTCGGTTGGGCAGGGCATGACCTCAACGGCAAATATCACGTTGAGCGAGTGGTCGGTGAGGGCGGATTCGGCGTGGTGTATCGGGCGATGCACCGGGGCCTCGGGGAACCCGTGGCGATCAAATGCTTGAAAATGCCTGGCTCCCTGGCGGAAAAGGAGCGTGCCGCGTTTGAGCAGTCGTTCCTTGACGAGGGACGACTCCTCCACCGGCTATCGCGGGCGCACGCGGGCATCGCGCAAGCCATGGACATGGGAACTGCGGTCAGCCCATTGGGCGTCTGGACTCCGTTTCTGGTCCTCGAATGGCTCGAGGGCAACTCACTCCAGGACGAACTCGAGGCCCGGCGCGCCCGCGGTGAGGCTGCGCTCCCGATCCGAGAAGCCCTCGATCTCATCTCGCCCGCGTTGGATGCCCTCGCAGTCGCCCACGATGAAGGCGTGGCTCACAGAGATATTAAACCAGCAAACCTTTTTCTTGCCCGCGTGGGCGGCCGCACGATGTTGAAGGTGCTCGATTTCGGCATTGCGAAAGTTCTCGCCCATACGGTCACGCTGACACGAGCCTTTGAAGAAACCGGTACTTCCATCAAGGCGTTTACGCCGCAGTACGGCGCACCGGAGCAGTTCGACCCTTCCCGCGGCGCAACCGGCCCCTGGACCGATGTTTTTGCCCTTGCGCTGATTTTCGTCGAATTGCTCACGGGACGACCTGCCCTCGAGGGTATGGATACGATTCAGCTTTTTGTCGCGGCGGCCAATCCGCAAGCGCGCCCCACAGCGCGGCGCCGGGGCGCCCGTGTGCCGGAAGCGGTGGACCGTGTGCTGGAAAAGGCGTTGGCGGTCAACCCACGGGAACGTTACGTGAAAGCCGGCGAACTGCGAGACGAACTCTTTTCGGCGGTGCATGGCTCATTGGACACCAGGCGCTTGCTCCGCGCCCCGACCTCGGGCACCGAGCTTGCCCCCGCTCCTCTGCCGGAGGCCCTTCGCAGCGCCCAAGACCTCAAGCCCCCCGTGGTTGTACTTCCCGCACCTGACGCGGCCTCGACGACGTCGCCCCAGGTCGGTCCCGTCCCTCCCGCGCCAAAATCCGAACGTGCCAAAGGTCCTCCCCTGGCACTTATGCTCGGACTCCCCATCGGGATGCTGGCCCTCCTGGGACTCGCGGGAACCGCCTGGTGGGCATACGACCGCCCTTCCTCGGACGCATCGAGCGAATCAATTCGACAACCCACCCAGGGAAATCCTACAGCGCCTGGTACATCCCCCACGGAAGGCGCTTCACGCCCCCCTGGCGACGAAATGGTTCACGTGCCCGCTGGAGCCTTCACGATGGGGAGCAAGACTGCCAGCGCTAGTGAGCGTCCCGAACACACCGTCACGCTGACGCGACCGTTCATGCTGGATCGGCTCGAAGTAACAGTCGCACAATATGCGACATGTGTCCGGTCAGGAGCATGCACGCCCGCAGGGATGCACGGGCCGGATCTTGCCCGCTCGGACATCAGCGTCCGAGGGGCGCTGTGCAATGCCTTTGATCCCGCCCGCGTGAATCACCCGATCAATTGCGTCGATCGCCTTCAGGCCGAGGCCTATTGCCGGTTCGTCGGGAAACGTCTTCCCACGGAGGCCGAATGGGAATACGCGGCTCGCGGCGTGGCAGGCAACCGGTTCCCCTGGGGCAACGAGAGGCCGAGTTGTGCTGTCCTCGTGATCGAACGCGCGGGCGCAGGCGTTTGCCGCGATGGTACCACAGGCACCGGGACGGTGGGCAGCTACCCTGCTAACGCCTCGCCCTTCGGTGCGCTCGATATGTCAGGAAATGTACGCGAATGGGTTTCCGACGGGTTTGACGAAAACGCATACCGACGCGGTGACACTGCCAATCCGGTAGTTGCTTGGCGGCCGGGCATGAAAGGGATCGTTCGAGGCGGAGGATGGGATTCCCCTCTTGGGGACGCTTCCGCATGGCGTCGCGTGGCAATCAACCCGACCACCGGCGACCTGTCCACAGGGATCCGCTGCGCGCGAGATGCGCAATAGGCGAGGGCACGTGCCATGAAGAACAACAGATTCGGGCTAATCAATCGTTACTTCTCCCTCGTTCCGACGCGAGCAAGTGCCCCATCTCATGCGTCGTGGCTACCGCGGTGGCCGGTCGCCGCCGAGCTCAAGGGAGATGATAATTGACTGAATTGAAGGCAATAGACCCTAAAAGCAAGGAAGCCAACGAGGCACTGCGTTGTCCAAGCTGTGGTGCGCTGGCTTTGGTGAACGATGATGAAGAAATCGGGGGGCGATGCGGCGTATGTGGTGCGCCCAGAATACGCCTCGACCCCGGGCAGCCCGCGCTGCGCGGCACCGTCAAACGACGTCTGAAGAAAGCCCGTTCGCACCAGGTCCGCCGATCCCGTCTGCGTTGGCTTGCGACGGTGACCGTCGTCGTCTCCTCCGTGACAGCGCTCGCATTGTACCTGCTCAGCTTTCTTGCGCGCGTGGGGATTCCCCCATGGTTTCGGCTGATTGCACTCGCTTTGGAGACCACCCTCGACGGTCTCAGCTCGGGGCTCCGCATCGCCAGCTTGGTGGTGCTTGCCACCGGAGCCGTGGGGGGCACCGTCGCGTTCATGATGGCACGCCGGGTGACCCCACGCATGCTCGGAGAGATCGACGAAGCGAACCTCGAGCATGCGCGGCAATTGCTCGAACGCCAAGGTCGCATAAACCTGGAAAATTTGGAACAAGCTTTGGGGATCGAGCCTGACGAAGCAGAAGCAGTGCTGATCAGGCTCGCCACCGACGACGGCGCGCGGCTTGCCATGCCGAGAGGCTCGGAGCTTGCCGTCGAATTGGTACCGCAGGAGGACGCGCAAACCGCGGGAAAGAGACTGCGATAAGAGGGGCCGGGTTGGCATTCGCGGCCAAAAAAGACCCAGATCAGACCGTCAAGGAAAGCCCATCGATGAGGTGCTGCTTCGAGATGGCGTCGAACAATCACGCGTTGGGGAAAGGATTCACGAAGTGCTCCGCGCGCCATTCGATGCGTTGGACTTCCACAGAAACCTTAGCACTACGGCGGCGACCAGTTGCGCGGCAGGCGAGGCTCGGTGACCGACTGTAGCTTGGTTTCGCGACTGCCAAACACGTATTTCGTGATCGTGCCGGCCACTTCACCCGCCCGGTAGGCGAGCTTGCTGCACTCGGCGGTCCAGGTATCGTCATCGGGACCTCCCCTGAGTTGGAGGGAAACGTTGCATACATCGTGGACGACCCACTGGTCTGGCCACTGACGGAACGAGCCCGCGACGAGGCTTTCAACCCGGTTTCGGGATAGGCTGGATTTGCCGTAAAACTCGAGTTCGTCGTCGCATAAATCCGAAAACGACGAAGCGCTGCGGTCGTTGATGGCTTTCTCGAGTTTGGCGAGCTTGGCGGAGACCGCTTTGAGGAAGGCAGGATGGGAGTTGGAGGTTTTGATGGCGATGGCGGGCTCGCAGCACAGAGCACCGCGCGCGGGGCTCTTCTCGAAGCCCGGAGACACAGTACGCGTTGCGCAGGAGTTGCCGCCGCGCACCACAAAGCCGTGCTTTCCGTCGAAGGTCATCGTCCACGACTCACTTTTGCCAATGGCCTCATCCTCACCACAAGCTCGCCTCCACTGCGCCTCGGTACACACCTCTCGCCCCTCGGAAGAGCAGAGCGCGTGGGCCTCGAGCCAAGTCAAACCTGCATCCCCCGGTAGACGAACGAGCTTGAACGCGGGCAGCCAGATGCTCTCACCAGCGATCTTGCCCGCGGATAGCTCACGATCCGCGACGGGAGGCAATGGGGCCGCTGGGGCGGAAGATGCTGCGCTGGAAGCCGAAGCGGATTGGGCAACCCGCGGGAGGGAGTCGTCGACGGGCTCCTCGCGCTTTTGGCACCCTACGCTAGCAGCGGCAACGCATGAAACCGTGATCCAACAGATGAGACTCGCTTTCATGGCAACTCCTTCTCTCGCGACATGGGAAGCTTTGCATCAAGGGCTTCCGGCGCAGCGGAATCCCGTCCAAATATCTCCGGTTCCTGGGGCAAGGGGTACGCGCCGCGATGCGCGAAGGTCCTCCGGTGGCGAATCCCAGGAACCGCCGCGGACGATGCCTTTGGCAGCGCTATTGACCACAAACGGGTCTGATTTCGCAGGTTTACCATAGGCGCGTTCGTCCCACGCATCGGCAACCCATTCCCGCACATTGCCCGCGAGGTCGAGCACGCCAAAGGGGCTCTTGCCCTCCGCATGGCTCCCCACCGGTGCAGTCCCCGATGTCGAACACGAGCCTTCCGCTCCAGCGCCAAATGCACCAAGCGCACACGTCGGCGGTGTGGCTCCCCACGGATATGCCCTGCCGTCGGGACCGCGCGCCGCATACTCCCATTCCGCTTCGGTGGGGAGTCGCTTTCCCACGGACTTGCAGTACTGCGCGGCCTGCATGCGATCCACGCAGTTCACCGGGTGGTTGGCTTTCGACGGGTCGAGGAAGTTGCACTTCTGTCCGAGCTGCAGCACCGCGGTCTCGTCGATCCCGGGGCCGTGAACCCCAGGGGGCGTACATTTATGCTCACGCACGCACTTCATATACGCTTCGACGGTGACCTCGACGGCGTCGATCACGAACGGGCGCGTGAGAGTCACTTCGTGCGCGGGACGCTCGGAGGGGTTACCCTCGGCACTGCCCATGATGAACGCGCCGGCGGCAATGCGCACGGGCGAAGCGGCGATAGCGGGAGTCGATTCGAGCGTTGGAGGCGCGAAAGATGCTGCCGAGGCCGATGCTGGGGAGCGGCGCGTAGGCAGGAGCAAGAGCCCCGCGACAACGCCACCGACGGCAAGGAGCCCCGCCACGAGGCCAAGGGCAACAAGAGAACGCTTGCTTTTCCGTTGGATCGAGGGCGCAGGGGGGATCTTGGGTGCGATCTGAGGTGAGGTCGTGCTTCCGTAGGGAGCGGATAAAGCTGCAGCACTCTCGGGTGTGAACATCCCGGAGGGGGCATCGGGCGTGCCGGAATTCCAAGGGACGGTGAGTTGGGACGAGTCGACGGGTGTTTCGGCGGCAGTAGCGTACACGGCAGTCTTCAGGGCAGCCCAGAAGGCGCCAGCAGAGAGGAATCGGTTCCGTGGTTCGACCTCGAGAGCCTTGCCCACCACCTCTTCGACAGCCTGGGATACGGTTACTCCGCGCAATCTCGGAGTAGGCCGCTCCTGCGGATTCGCCGACTGCACCATGAGTTGGATCGTGTTCTCGCCTTGGAGAGCAGGACGCCCCGTCAGCAGTTCCACGAACACCAGCGCAAGGGCGAAGACATCGGTCCACGGGCCGGTGCCGCCATAGCGGGAATCGAACTGCTCCGGGGTGCCATACTGCGGTGTGAAGGCCTTGATCGAGTCGCCCGTGGCCTGCAAAGCGTGGGTGATGCTCGTGCCCGTCAGCACCTTCGCGATGCCGAAGTCGAGAACCTTGAGCATGGTGGTGCCGCCGACGCGGGCCAGGAACAGATTGGCCGGCTTGATATCGCGGTGGGAAATGCCCTGGTTGTGCGCTTCGGCGAGAGCGAGGGCGGCGGGATTGAGCAGCTCAAAAGCTTCGCGCAGCTCGAACCCCCCCCGTCCCGCGGCAAGACGCTGGGAAAGCTCGTCGTCGAGCCCGCGGCCTTCAAGCCACTCGAGCACGAGATAGGGAGTCCAGGTGCCGTTGGGCGATTCGGCGGTTCCGACATCGAGGGCTTGCGCGATTCCAGCGTTGGCACGGGATAACCGATGCAACAACCGCCCTTCATCGAGAAAGCTTTCTTTGAACTTCTCGCGATCCGCCGGCGAGAGCGAGGTCGGCATTTTGAGGCACTTGACCGCCACGGTCTCACGCAGACCGAGGTGATAAGCTTTGTAGACAAGGCCGAAACCACCTTCGCCGATGACAGCGTCGATGCGATACTTGGCGTCGAGGGTAGCACCACACCAGCCGAAAGGGTCGCCCATGCGCAGCAATGATACCAGGGCACCAAGACGAGTTGCAAGCCTTTCTGAACGCTCCCCTCCGATTTCCCAAATTGTCTTAATAATCTCTCATGCGGTCGAAAGACGGGAATCCTTTCGAGACCTAGCGTGTGACAGGCAGCATGACGGCAACCCATGAAAGCGGGCAGTCCAAGCGCGTTCGCCACGAGCGGGAGCAGGCAAGGCAGCATGTCGCGATGGTGCATTTGTTTGACGGCAAGACCCACGGTGGGTGCGACCTCGCCCGCGTCATGGTCAAGAAAGTGCCCGACGGTACGCCTCTTGGCCCCGTGCCGTGAATAGCCCTCCCGTGGCAGGTTGCATCCGCCGTACTCCCCATCCCTATGGCGGCTCTCCAAGGTTGCTTGCGCCTCCTCAGCCAACCCGTGGCGATCGCCACATTCGGGCGGCACATCGCCAGTTAGTGATATTTATAATATATTTCAAGTTGTTACCTCTCTCAAGATAGCACACCCTTCGCCATGACTTCGGGCCATCGCTCGTCCTTTTTCCAATGGGGCCCCCGTACAACCCCGCCTTCGCATGCCATACGTGCGTCACCAGCCCGAGAACTCCGTACTCGTCAGGTGGTGCAAACGTGACTCGAGACATTCGTTGCGATGGCAAGCGAAGCATACCTGCGACCGCTTCCACGGCACGTCGCCCAAGAGTTCCAGAAGTACTTGCGCCGCGGGAACTTGGCTTGGGGCCTTGCGCGGTAGCCGCTTCCTAGACCGCGTCATGGACAATCCCGCCCTCTGCGCCATCCTGACCGGACCAAACCGCAAAGGAGTGTTGGATGACAGAGCACCGTCTCGCGGGAGTCCTGCGCCATCAACTTGCAACCCTTCGTAAAAACAACAGATTTGCCTCCATGTCCATATCCCATCAGACGGCAGGCCATCTAATACTCAAGCACCCGGACAATCCAGGGGGCAACACCTTCAAGCATCACTGCCGAGTTGGAAATCGCGAGCACAACTGGATCGTCGTGAACGCATCCCAGAGTGTCCAAGCCCGCTGATGCTCCCGTTCAAAATCCCCAATCCGAGCTTCCGCTGGTGCCGCAACTCCTACGGCTCCGGCGAGTGAAGCGACGCCGAGTTCAAAGCCGCCAAAAACACGCTGCCGAAGTCCGTCTTCGAAACGGCCTCCGCGTTCGCCAATACGCGCGGGGGCTGGATCATCATCGGCATCACGCAGGACGGCGAGCATTTCGAAGTCAGCAGCGTGGACCAGCCCGACAAAGTGCAGAACGACTTCCTCTCGGTCATGCACGCCGGGCGGAAGGTGAACCACGATGTCGACGTTTCGGAGCACCGCTTCGAGCAGGACGGCAAGGTGATGCTCGGGTTCCACATCCAAGAAAACCCGCGCACACGCAAGCCTGTCTACATCGACGGCGACATCCGCAAGACATTCATGCGCAAGGGTGGCGGCGACTACCGCGCGCAACAACACGAAATCGAGCGCTTGCTGCGTGATGCCTCGACGGATCGCTGGGACGGCGAGCCCTTCACGACTTTCTCTACGAGTGGGGCTATCTCGTGAAGGAGGGCGAAAAGTTTCTCCCAACGCGCGGAGCCGTAGCCCTCTTCGGTTCGCTGCGCGGCGTACGGACCTGTTCCCCAAGCCAGTGCTCGATGTGCGGTTCCTCGGCTACTCCAGCACGGAGGACTTCGTCGAAACCCGCTGGATCGATCGCCTCGTGAGCGAGGTGAACATCATCGAAACCTGGCAGCAACTGCTCGCAAAGTACCTCTTTTTCATGCCGAAAACCTTCCGAGACATCGATCCGGCCACACTGGAGCGTCGCGACGCACCTGCGGGTTTTCGCGTCTTCCGCGAGGCGTCGATGAACCTGCTGATCCACCAGGACTACGGGGATCACTCCCGCAAGGCCGTCATCGAGTTTTTCACGGACGGCATCAAGTTCTGGAACCCGGGGGACAGCTTCGCCGACGAAAAACACCTCCTTGATCCGGGCGAAAAGGACGTCCGCAACCCCGCCATCGCGATGGCGATTCGGCGCATCGGCATGTGCGAGCAAGCGGGCACGGGCCTTCGGATGTTCCTTCCCCAGCCCCGCGACGTCATCAGCCCCCTGACCGGGGAAGTCACCGGGGAAGTCACAGGCCAAGTCACAGGCCAAGTCACAGGCCAAGTCACAGGCCAAATCGCAAAGCTGGTTGCGCTGCTCGATGGAGAAAGGACGCGGCAAGAACTCCAGGCAGCTATTGGGGTCTCGAGCCGAGCCCATTTCCGTGCGGCCTGCCTCGACCCGGCGCTCGAGGCCGGCGTCATCGAGATGACCCGCCCCGTCAACCCGCGCAGCCGCCTGCAGCGCTACCGGCTCACGGAGTTGGGCCGCCGAGTGAAGCGGGCCGGGCAGCACACGCCGTGAATCCCAAGAAGGAGCCCGTGGTGGACTGCAGGATGGCCAAGCCGCGCTTGACCTCCGCATTCGTCGCGGGATGATGCGATTCTGCGGATCTGTTCCAGTTTGCGCTCGTAACCTATTGAATTTACAATAAAAACAACCTATGGAACACCGCAATCTCTACGAACCTCTCCCTTTGCTCAAACAGAAATGTCCGCAAAAAGCCGACCAAACGGACCTCGTACATGGAAACCAGGACTTTCCCGTTATCCAATCTCGGAGTTCAACTGCATGACAACGGTGCGCGTGTCATCACAACAGCTCACGTTCAAGCCGTACTTCTTCAGGTCGTCCATGATTGTGGTGTAGGCATCGATGGCCCAGGGAGGCGCGCGACGAGACCATTCGCCTGCGGAGGGCACAAAAACCTTGCGCGGATCATGGCAATCCAGGTCGCCCGGGTGAGGGAAGAGGAATTCTCCGCCAAGGGCAAGCACGTTGCCCCTGCCATCCGTCCACATCACCCGATTCTCCACCGCGTCGACTACCACAGCGTCCTTGCTATGGCGAGTGGGAGGACCAAGGCGCGACATGTCGATGGTTAGCACCTTGATCGGCCAACGGGAGCCAAGCGATTCTTCCACCGCGTGCCATATCGAGGCACCCACCACCCACACCCATAGGATCGGATAACCCTCCGATGCTTGGATGCACGCATGATCCGCTTCCACAGACGCGAACTGCAGGTACTGGTCGTCGCGAACTGCGTATCGGAGAGCGTTTGCTGCGCCCAAAGAGTCGGGATTGAGTCGCTCAGCCGGTGTGGTTGGCGCACGCCGAAAACGAAGAAAACGGACCAAGCGGGATATCGGGGTTTCCTTTCTTCGCAGTGGAGCCACCACATGAGCGTCGGAGGTTCCTATCGCCGCTTTTAGGGTGAGCGAGATGACCTCATCGATGTCGTCGTGCCACTCATCGTCACTATCGGCAAAATCGTGAAGTCCAGCCTCGGCGAGGCATACATCCGCGTCAACGGGCAGCGGTATCAACGCATACAGTCTGCCAATCTTCGTGTCCCTCCAGCGCCAACCAAGATCAACCACGCCAACTTCGGTGACCGGCATAGCGGTCATGTTACCAGTGGACCACGCCCTCTACAACGTTCCTGCTGTTGCCATCGCCAAAGCCGACGAGGAGTTGCGGCTTTACCGCGAAAGTGATTCCTCGTCGGAGACGGACACCACGGACCCCGTCGGTCATGGGTCACCTCCTCGGGGGGCAAAGGCGCCTGAAGCCGCCTGGAGGTGTGAGGGGGACGGGACTGCACGAAAGGGAACCCAGAGTTCCCAACCGTGAGACCAGTCCCAAGAAAAGCTTGCACAAAACGGAACTGTAGGTTACGTTTTGTGCATGATGTCGCCTGAAGTCAAACGGCCAAACTGGGACCGGCTGTACGAGACCGCCGCCGGCCAGTCGGGGTATGTCACCACGAAACAGGCCGCTGAGGCGGGCTACTCCACCCATCTGCTCCGCAAGCACATCCACGCCGGCCGTATCGTGAGACCTCAGCGCGGGATGTACCGGCTCGTACACTTTCCGGTCGAGGATTATGAAGAGCTGGTCACTGCTTGGCTTTGGTCCGACCAGACGGGCGTGGTCTCACACCAGACCGCCCTTTGGCTCCACGGTCTGTCCGACGTGCTTCCGGCTCAGGTGCATCTCACGCTGCCCGAGGCCTGGCGGCGGCGTCGGTTTCGCGTTCCGGCCGGTATCGTGCTCCACTACGCAGACGTCGCATCCGACGAACGATCGTGGTTCGGCCCCGCGCCTGCGACGAACGCTAGCCGTACGCTCAGCGATTGCGCCAAGAGTGGCCTGTCCCCGGAGTTGCTGCGGCAGGCCGCTCAGCAAGCGCTTCGGCGCGGTCTGGTCACGCGCAGCGAACTCGTCGATGTCGAGACCGCCCTCGAGCCGTTTGGAGGCCTCGCACAATGACTCCGCGCACGTACGCGTCGCCGGAGGCTTTCAAGCAGGCGCTCGAGCAGCGCCTGCGGTCGTCCGCCAAGACAGGCGCCGAGTTCGCGCGCAAACGTCAGCTCCTGGTCTTCGATCGCTTCCTCGCTCGAATCGTCGCGGTGCTCGGAAACGCGGTCACGCTGAAGGGCGGTCTGGCCCTCGAGTTTCGCCTCGACCGAGCACGCACCACGAAGGATATCGATCTGGGCATGGTGGGTTCGCCCCAGCACGTGCTATAAATACCAGAGGATACAGATACCTCACCGTCTGCCTGCGCTGTTCAAGCTGCGACTGCGCGCCCACTCTGCGGCATGGAGCATCCCATGACCACGAACTCCTACGCTCCGGCGAGTGGAGCGACGCCGAGTGCAAAGCCGCCAAAACCACGCTGCCGAAGTCCGTCTTCGAAACGGCCTCCGCGTTCGCCAATACGCGAGGAGGGTGGATCATCCTCGGCATCACGCAGGACGGCGAGCATTTCGAAGTCTGCGGCGTGGACCAGCCCGACAAGGTGCAGAACGACTTCCTCTCGGTCATGCACGCCGGGCGGAAGGTGAACCACGATGTCGACGTTTCGGAGCACCGCTTCGAGCAGGACGGCAAGGTGGTGCTCGCGTTCCACATCCAAGAAAACCCGCGCACACGCAAGCCAGTCTACATCGACGGCGACATCCGCAAGACATTCCGAGCTGGGCCGCCGAGTGAAGCGGACTGGGGAGCGCACGCCGTGAGTCCCAAGAAGCAGCCGCGTTTGGCCTCCGCATTCGTCGCGGAACAGTGCGATTCTGCGAATCTGTTCCAGTTTATGCTCGTAACCTATTGAATTCGCAATGAAAACGATCCCCAGGAACATCGCGATCTCTACGAACCTCTCCCCTTGACCAGACAAAAAAGTCCGAAAAAAGCTGACCAAACGGAGCCAATCGGTGAGGAGAAGACCCTCGCGGCGCAAGCCTCGGGGGTTTTGTGTATTTTATGCGTTGAGATTCGTCGGGTTGCACGCTTCGACCAGTGTTGGCAACGAGCAAGGTTTTCGTGGTACCGCTCGCTCCTTGGAAAGGTAGCCAAGGCGCGCCCAGAGATTCGCGCTGGCAGCTTGCCGTCAACACGGACGTGGATAGTGAGATATGACCCCTGAACAGGCGATTGTCGAGTGGCGACGCGAGGCTGCTTGGAATGCCAACTCGCTTGTCTGGGTTGGCGTGGGATTTTGACGGGTTTTGCAGGTCGTTTTGGAACAACTCGTGGCGAGACTGCCAGGCGAGGCGTGGAAAGGCCACGGCAAGTGACCCTCCGAGTGGCTACGTCGGGGCTTGTCGCTCACTTCGCGAGCTTTAGGTACGTCTCTTCGTGAGCGTCCATGCACCAGTGACTAACCAGAACTGACCCACCTGCGCTTGGGAATACTGACCTACTCCAATGAACGAGATCTCCTTCGGGTCGCTCTTCTTCAAGTCATGGTTCGTCCTGAGTTTTCTTTCTATTCCTAAAAATGATACGGGCGCTACCACTACTTCTGGCAAATCGGACCATGGCGCGTTATCTCGCCAGCCCTTGCGCCACGAAAGGGAGCCGCCGCACGGATGATTGTCGCCAACCACCGCTCGCCCATCGATAGTGCGGTGCTTCTTTGCCTATTTGGGGGCCAGAGGTCGAGCCGGGCGAAAGCGTTCGCGTCGAGTACGTGGTGCGAAGACCCCAACAAGCGCCCGGTCTACGCGCTCACCTTCGAGTTCACCGTGCCACGAGAAACGGACCTGTTCGGTTATCGCGTGGCGTCCGCCGAGGCGCAGACCCACCGCATCACGCACAAGACGATCGACACGGCCGAACTCGAGGACGAATCCGAGGAGCCCCTGCTTTACGATCCCGCCAAGCCGAGCTGTGCCTATCCCCTCGACGGGCTTCCTAGCGGGGTGGGCGTCGGCCCCGACGGGCAAATCGACGCCTCATCCGCCAGACGCTGGCCCATCGTTCTGCCCCTGCTCGTCACGCTCGGCTGGGGCTTGTTCGTGCTTGGCGTGCTCGAAAAGCTCCGATGAGCGGGCAGATGAACTCCACGCCTCAGTCGGCACAACAGCGGAAACCAACGGCCTCGACCCGACGATTCCGAGGCCATTCGAGTTCCCGCCCCATATCACAGCGCTGACCCCGAGAATGATGCTGGAAGCTGCCTCCGCGGATGCGACAAGGAGCTTCTGGACCGTCGCCCTTGCAGCTATTGTCCCACTCGGCGACATGACCGCTGAGGTCGAGCACGTCTGCGTAGGCCGCCTCCGGCGAGTGACAATCCGGGAAGCTGCCCACCTCGGCAAGCCCCCATTGGGTGTGGTCGTCGGCGTCGGCGTCGCGGCAACGGTCCGTATCGAACTCATCGCCGTAGGTGTAGGCGTACCGTCCGTTGGAACTGCAGGCGGCAAACCACTCGCTGACGGCAGGGTCGTCGTAACTCTCGAAGGGGTAGGCTTTCCCATCGCCGCGCTTGCCACACAAGCGCTTGCCGGCCGCTCGGCAAAAGGCTTCGGCATCGCACCAATCGACGCAAACAACCGGGAAATTGCCTTGTTTGCCGCTTGGGGGCCACTCACAACTGGGGGTGAAGCTCGAGTTGTCCTTGCAACTGCTCGACGGCTCGAGCCCCGAGGGGTTACGGTCGAGTGCAGCCTTGTACTGAGCACGCGTTACCTCGGTTTTGTCGATGCAAAACCCCTCGGGCAAGCGCACCATTTCCGGGCCAAGGCCACCCGTGAGTTCGCCGGCCGGGCAGCCGTCGGCCCCCATCCGAGGCTCGGGTTCGATGGGAATGACCGGCTCGGAGCGCAGCAGGAAAACAACGCCAACGACCGCGAGGCCAAGCCCCGCAAACAGAGAAACCAACGTGAGCTTTTTCATCACCAGTACACCGGGGAAGAGTTGCGGTACGGGGCGTCATCCGCCATCGGGAAGAAGCGTTCGACGTCCTTTGCAGGGTCGGCGTCTTCGCTCGTATTGAGGAAGTTGACCGTGGCAACCCCGGCGACATCACGCAGCTTGTAGTTCTCTCCCTTCGTCTTGACGATTCGGTTGGACTCCAAACGCGTACACCCCAGTCGATACCCCAGGAGTTGGCCCTCATGAATGGTGTTATTCGCCACGAAATAGCGAAGATTGTGGGCCATGTGAATGCCGGCATCGTAAAGGACATTGCCGACAATCACGTTGCCCACGGGGTTGTTGCGGCTGGGGCCGTAATCCTTGCTACTGACGTAGCTGAGGATCCCCCATCGCCCGTTGACCGTTCCCATCGACATGCGGATCCGATTGTTGAGAATCACGTTGTCGGTCTCTTTCCAGATGATCACCGGGCCGTCGATTTGTTCTTTTAAGTCGCAGGGATGCGCGGGATCTCGGCTGTGGGGCGCTCGCCTGGCGTCCAGCCGCAGGGGCCATCGCCTCCGGGACCCAGCGGCCCGCTGTCTCCACCGACTCCGCTGTCTCCGCCCCCACCATCTGCGGTGCTGCCGCTGCTCCCACCATCTGCGGTGCTGCTGCCGCCCGCTCCTCCCGCGGCTTCGCCGCCGCTCGACTGCCCAGCGGACCCGGTGCCACAGCCAACCATGGCCAGCATCAAAGCAAGCAAGCCGACGCCCCCGACTCCATCAGCAACGACGAAACGCATCCTTGACGCCTAGCAGAAAACGTGAGGCGCTACAACCTCCCCCATAGGCGCTTCCAATCCCAGTGACGCCGTGGCGCCAGCTAGAAGCGAAAGAGCCGCCCGCCGCGATGGTGGTGAAAACCGTGTCAGGCGGTGTGCTTAGACCGTTCTCGTCCTTGCCCCAACAATGAACCTTGCCCTTTTCATCCAAACCACAGGTGCGGAAGCCGCCTGCAGCGATAACGACGAAGTCTGTGTCAGGTGGCGTGATTTGGCCCCAAACGTTGTCGCCCCAGCAATGAGCCCTGCCGTTTGGGTCCAAACCGCAGGTGTGGGAACCTCCCGCCGTGGTGGTGGTAAAGCGCGGAATGTGGGGTGTACACAAGGGGGCATTGGGGCCAAGGTGGTGGATTGACCTGGGCAAGGAGTGCAGCGACGATCTTCGTGCGGTGTTGGCTCAACGGACACATACTCGTTGTTTTGGCAGGTGGTCCAGGGCATGCACGGCGTTGCGGGGTCGGTATCGTGGTCGAAGCCCTCCAATACGGCGCAGTCGAGCACGGGTGCGTTGCCACCTTCACAATAGGAGCCGGATTCGCAAGCTTCACACGTGGCATCGGTCGTGGTGGTGCCAGGGACGCTCACGTGGGTGCCTGGTTCGCATAGGGTCCATGGGGAGCAGGTGTCTTGATTGTCTAGGGTGGAGAAGGTACCGGGTTCGCAGGTCGCGCATTCGCGGTCGGTCGTGGCGGTGCCCGATGCGGCTACGTGGGATCCTAGCGGGCACACAGTCCAGGGCACGCAAGGTGTCTCGGGGTTGCTGTCGTGGTCAAAGGTGCCGTTGTCGCATGGCGTGGGTTCGGTATCGGCATCCGTAGGCTTGTCGGTGTCGTTTCCGGCGTCTGTAGGCTTGTCCCCGGCGTCGATGGTATCATCTCCCCATTCGACGAAGATGCCGTGGATCCCTGGCCGCATCCGCCCAGCCCCCAACGATTAGCAGAACCAATACCAACCACCAATGCTTCATGTTCAGCATGTTTGGCACCTTGGAGGTAAGATATACCCGAGTCTGGGGTTCGCAGCTATCGAAAACAGGTTCGCTTTCACGATAAAGCGGGTCGCGGTCTTTGGAGTCGGTGTGTCGGCTCCCATGGTGGGCTCCTGGGCGCCCCCATTGGCGTTTTGAAACTCGGTTTCCAAGGTCGCGGAGTCGAAAATGGTGTTTTGAAACTCGGTTTCCAAGGTCGCGGAGTCGAAAATGGAGTTCTGAAACTCGGTTTCCAAGGTCGCGGAGTCGAAAATGGAGTTCTGAAACTCGGTTTCCAAGGTCGCGGAGTCGGCCAAAGCGCAGCGGCGCGGGGAGCGTTTCCAAGGCGAAGCCGGGTGTTCCGGGGGGAGTAGGGGCGAGGGAGCGAGGGGGCGAATCGAATGGGTGGCAGGGCAGCGGTAGAACCGCTTCGTGGATAAGGGATTGGGGAACTGATGCGCTGGCTGGTTCTGCCATGGCGCCTCGTGGTGGGAAGAACGCGGTTGGCGGAGCGCATACTCCTTGACTTGCGACCGGTTTGCAGTTCCACTCAAAACCCATGCCCCTGCTCTGCCCCCTCCCCGTCCCCAGCTCCTGGGTCCAATCGCACGGCATCATCACCACCAGCGACATGTTCTTTCAGGAACACCTCGCATGGCGACGCCTACCTGACGGACGCACAATCGCCGTCACTCTCCTCTACTACCGCCGGGACGACGCACCGAGCGATCGAACCACGGTGGTCACCGTATTCGATCGGTCCTTCGCCATCGAACGCCTCCTGGCGTTGACCGACCTCACCCAGGAGATGACCACGGGGTTCCTGGAGAGCTTTGATCCCGCCATCGGTCCAGGCGGCGAACTCGTGTTCTGCACCACGTGCGACCGCGTTTTCGTGCTCGATGCGACCTGGGAACGCCCCGTCGCTTCGTACGACCCGAAGAGCGGCGCGTCCGGGTGCAGCCGGCTGACGTCGTTCTCCTCCGGTCGGCTCGTGGCCCTGCGTGGGGAGAATGAACTATGCATCGCGTCCGCGTCGCCCTCTACCCTTGCGGCCGGCCTTCCGCCCCTGGTGTCGGTCGTCCGCGCCTACCAAGACAAGAGCGGACAGCCGTCCCTCGCCCCGTTCGACAGGGGCTCCCGGGGCTACGTCGGCGAGCTGTCGACCCTGGGCGACGACCGCATCTTGTTGCCCTTGCTCTCGTGGCCCACCAAGTCGGGTGCCAGCGGAACGGTGTCCTACTGCGTGCTCGACGAGGCTGGCGCGCAGGTCGGTGGGCTTGCCCTTTGGAGGGGCGACGACCCGACGTTGCCCCGCCGCTACCCACACACACGCTGTCTCGGTCACCCGCAACTCGACGGCTGGGTCATGCGCACCCAAGGCGCCTGGTACGTCTTCGACCGCGACGGCAGCCGTGCGGTTCTGCGTCTCGGGATGGCGGAAGACCCTCGGTTCAAGCCGCTCGCCCCGTTCCTGCTTTTCGGGATCGGCCATGCCGGCGAACTCGTGCTCCTTCGGCCCGACCATCACACGTTACTGGTCTCCGAGCCCATCGCGCATCCCCAGGACATCGAGCCAGCCCTGATCGCGATGGCGGAGGTCTATACCAAGTCTTTCACCCTGGCGAAGAAGGCGGTCGACTGGAGCGGGCGCGCGTTCGTCGCAAAGGCAACCCCAATCGCAGCCGTCGCACCCCCGAAAGCCGAGGCCAAACCGAAAAAGACGCGGGCACCGAAAGAAGCCACGTCTCCCGCGACGGTGGCAGCTTCGGCGGCGCCGGAGCAAGGTCCCGCAACCACGCTGGAAGCGTTGTGCCAGCGTCCGCGCGACCGCGACTTGCTCGCTCTCCTCGCCGCGGAACTCACCGCGAAGGGCGATCCCCACGGTCGATACATCGACGTTGTCTGCCAGCTCGAACGTCTCGATCTCGACGACCCTGCGCGACCCGCGCTGGTGAAGCAGCGTCTTTCCCTCGAGGAGCAGCACCTCGCGGCATGGCTCGCGCAATGGAACACTCCGCACGACCTCTTTCGCCCCGGCGACATGGTCGGCGGCTTTCCCAACGGGGTGTTCCTCAACAAGCTGCCCAAGGATGTCGACGGTCTCGGGGCCCAGCTCGCGAAATTGCCCATCGCCGAGCTGCATCTGTATGGCCTGAAGATCCGAGACCTCGAAATGGTCTTCCCAATGCCGACCTTCCGCCATGTGACCACGCTCTCCATTTCGGGGACCCCGTCCACCAAGCTCGAACGCAAGCTCGTGACGCGGTTTGCGGAGATCGTCCCGCCGCGCCTCGAAGACCTCGCCATGCGGGGCGTGATCGCACCGGGGACCGACCTGCGCGCGCTGCTCGATCAGGCGACCGCTTTGCGTTCTCTCCGGCTGTCCGAGTGCGACATAGACGACGTCAAGCTTGGCGAGATGGCGGAGTCCCCCACGGCTCGCCGGATTCATGGGCTCCATCTGGAGGGCAATCCCCTCCGCGCCCTACCCGCGTTGCACCGTTGGGCCGCGTTGCAGGAGCTGAACCTGGTCGGGTGCTCGATCGACGATCGGGTGGAGGACAGCCCCGCGACGGAGCATGGGCTATCGGTCTTGAACTTGGGGGGACATGGGACCCTAGGAGCGGGGGGAATGGCGTGGTTGGCGGCCACGTTCCCGCGTCTCGTTTCCCTTGCGCTACCCCGCCGCCTTGGGGCCGACGCCATTCCTGCCCTTCGACCCTTCCAAGGCACGCTCGAAAAGCTGGAAGCGGACTTGCTCTTCGCCGACTCCGTGCAGGGCCTGGTGTCCGACTTCCTTCCCCGTGCGACGCGCTTGCGCGAACTGTGCCTCGGGACGGTCACCGGCGAGGTCCTTTCAGCGGCGCTCTCCGCGGCGTCGTTGACCTTCCTCGACCTGCGTGGGGGGGCGACGGACGAAACGTTGCAGGTCCTCGCGTCCCACAAAGGGGCGGCGTCGCTGACGCGCGTTCACCTCACCGGCAGCTTCACGGACGCTGGGCTCGATGCGCTCGCCCACTCCCAACGCCTCGGTCGTGTACGGGACATGCAACTGTACGCCGACACCTACACAGAAGAAGGGGTTCGCAGGCTCGTGAGCTGCGAGGCGCTCGCATCGCTTCGGAGATTGCGGCTGCTGACCTCGGCGATGGCCGACCCATGCCGACTGAGCGTGGAGGAAAAGGTCGAGGTCCGAGGGCGCTACGAGCCGTTCTAACCGTTTTGTCGGAGAATCTTCGCAATGATTGCCACCGAGAAGATCAAGTACCGTGTGCTGGGAAGCATGGGCATGGGCTGGGGGCTCACGCTCGTGGCGACGTGTGAGAACGAGCGGGTGATGCTGCGACGCCAGTACCAGATCGGGGACTTTATGTACACGTACTGGATGGCCGACGTTGGCGAGCGCGGGGAGCCGGTGCTCTTCCACCGGCACCCCAACATCCCGTCGATTTACGAGTTCGGCGAGGATGACCTGCCGTACACCTTGCAGGAACCCGTGTACGGCATATCCCTGCGAACGCTCTCGCTGGGGAGGCGGCTGCCCGTGGAGCGCGTGGTGTACGTGGCGACATGCCTTTGCGACGCGGTGGAGTCGCTGCACAGTGTGACACCGTTTGTGGACGTTGTCCCGCACCACGTGATGTTGTCGCTCGACGGGCACGTGAAGCTGATCGGACGCGAAGAGCCGTTCGTGGAGGGCAGTAGGAGCCTGTCGCCCAGCCGCTCCGGAGTAGTCCGCAGCAGGCGGCTCCCGTACTTCAGCCCGGAACGGCTGCGAGGCTTCGGAGATGCGAGGTCGGACGTGTACTCGCTTGGGGTGAGTCTCTGGACGTGGCTCGTGGGGGAAAACCCGCACGAACTGGGCTTGGACTCGAGTTCGCAGATGGATCTGTTGTCGCGCATCTTGGAAAGGGGGCAAACAGGACAGCCCCCTGTGCCGTCGCCGAGAGCATTGCGGCCCGACGTTCCCGCATGGCTCGACGAGGTGATCATGCGGGCCATGTCCCCCGAGCCCGCGGAGCGATTCCAGACGATGCAGCAGATGGGGGAAGCGATTCTTGTTGGATCAGGTCGCAAGGACGAAAAGGGGTGATCTGGTCATTCCCCCTCGGTCAGGGATGGAAGCGATCGCGCGATGCGCAATCGGAATCCCGCGGGAAGGTGCGATAACTTCCCCAGTCCGATGTTATATAGCCCAGGGCAACTGTTGGGAGTGCTCCAAAGGGGGGGTCAAGGACCGAGCCAAAATCAACACCCAAGAATCCTCAGCTTGAACCCCTTTCCAATTCAGGAAAAAAGGAGAGGATCTGTCAGGCCCCGAGGAGACGACCTCCCCCAGCACCGGCGCTACCGGGGGAACCGACACCGGCAGCACCGGCGGGACCGGTGCTTCGGGCGAGCACGAGGCCGTGTCCGGCGATGGAGCGGTCGATCAGGGGGAGCAATGTGACGACAGCAACACCGCGCTGGGTGACGGCTGCAGCGCGGATTGCCTTTCGAACGAGACCTGCGACAACGGGGCCACCGACGCAATCGAGAACCAGGCGTGCGACGAGCCGATTATGGGGTGTCGGAACTCCATTTCCAAGGTCGCGGAGTCGATTTTGGCGTATCGGGGTCCCGTTTCCGAGGTCGCGGAGTCGATTTTGGGGGGTTGGGACTCCATTTCCGAGGTTGCGGAGTCGATTTTGGGGTGTTGGGACTCCATTTCCGAGGTTGCGGAGTCGATTTTGGGGTGTTGGGACTCCATTTCCGAGGTCGCAACTCAGCCCCGTCTGCTCGACATTCCACAAACCAACCTCATCAACCCCACCGTTCGCATCCGCGAATCGAGCCTCGTCGCGCTTGGCATGGCCGAGGTGGCCAATGCTCCTACCTGACGGCCGCGATTCGAAAAACTCGTCCTATGCGCTGAATGGAATATCGCGCATCTCGATGACCTGACACCTGCCGCGCGCCCAGCGGTTCATCCGTCACCGTCTGGACCAAATCGCAGCCACCGTTTCGAGCGCCAAACTCCCCGCGGATCTCGTCCAATCCGCCACCGCGATGCGCACCCGCATGCGCAAAGTCTGCGAATTCCACTTCTCCGATGATCCCGCCCTCGAACCCAAACTCGCGTATCTGCGCCAGGGCTTTGGCTACGATGACCGCGTCGACGACCTTTTCGGTTACGCCAGCATCTACCAAGAGCACCGCTCGGTCGTGGAGAGAACCCGCAAGTTTTACCTCGCCTCGGACAAGACCAACGCCATCCACTTGGCCTAACGCATCGTCACCCCCCTACGCTACCGTAAAACGAAGGAAACGGCAGAGTGGTCGTCGTTGCAAACCCATGCTTTCACGTTATTATGCGAGCTTATTTTCCTTTCGTCGGCCAGGTGCGCGGGCAGTTCGATGACGGCATGTCTCTCTGCACAGCCACCCTGTTGTCTTGTGGTGCAGCGATCACGGCGGGGCATTGCCTTTGGCGGCCCAATGTGACCGCTCCAAGTGCCGACGTGTACTTGACCTCCCAGATCTCCGGCAGTGCAGGCGCCACGCTCTTCATATCATCGGAGTTCGTCTTTCATCTTTCATCCGGAGTTCGAGCCGATGTCCGAGTTCGGCTCCACAGCTCGCCAGCAATCTCGTGACCTTGCCATCAGGTAATGAAGCCAACCTCGGAGAAGGGATGGTGGGCCTCCCTGGTTCGTCCGATGCGATATGCGAAGATGCCTGCCCCGGGGCAGCTCGCTGCGGGTGCCGCTGCCACGCTCGTGGGCTATGGTTGGGGTGGGTATGATCCGTTACCCGGTCAGACAGCACCTCAATGGGAAGAGGCTTGGAACGCAGTTACGAGGCAGTCAGCAAGGGCAGGTTGGTTCCAGAATTCGTCCCACCGTCCGACCAGGGCCAGCATGCGAAGGTTGAAGACGGC